>JBEKMB010000019.1:0-77009 GCA_050008735.1 Syntrophobacteraceae bacterium | reverse complement strand
ACGATAACGAACTGGCCTGCCCTGGCCTTCCGGGCGATCTGCGGCGCTTCGACCACCATCAGCTTCGTGACGTCACTCAGAGCTTTTTTTTCAAGGATCTTGTTCATTCCCGATTTCCTTCTCGAAATATAGATTTGATCGACCGGCGTGCTTTGCGACGCCAACAGATCTTTCCCGTACAGCCGGTAAAGCGATTTAACGCGAAGGGTCGAGCAGGGCCACCGCTAAATGAGAGTCTGCGTCCGTTGCCGGTCGTATTATATCAAGACCCTAATCAATATCCACGCCCAATCCCACTGGAAAAGGACAGGTAACCGCCGGCGTCCCGGTGTTTCAGGATGGATACACAAGCCCCAGCTTTAAATTGAACGGCAGGAGGGTGCAACTTGAGTGAGAACTTCGAGCTTGTAATTCAACGCGGATTTCCATAACCCTGTTGTTGACCATTCGTCAAGTAAAACCCGGTTTGCAAACAAAGGTAAAGGGCACAAAAAAACCGGCAGATGAGAAAAGCGGAGCCCGCTCCGGGTTCGCCGGAATGGCCCTGACCGGGCAGGCCCGGCTCGTGGGTGCGCAATTGCAGTTCAACGCGACCACGCCTGGGGGGATCACTCTCGGGCTTTCTGGTTATTTTTCGCTTTTCGATGCTTTTCCGATGATTTACTATTACCGGCGTTAAAGGACCTGATGCCCAGGGTCGGGCCTGAATTGGAAACCGCCGGTGTCACATCCGGTGTTTCCGGATGGACACGGCCTATTCCAAACGGAGCGCGGACACATAGCCCAATGCCGATGAAGATAAAGTTCGGAATACTGGCCAAGCTTTTTGCCTGGTATCTTTTAGCATGTCTTATTTTCTATGGGACCATTCTGTCTCTTTTCGTCCACATTCATGCACTGGGCAAAATCTCAGAGGATATCACCAACCGGAATTACCGAATATCAACCGCGTCCAAGAAGATGATAGACACACTGTGGTGGATGGCGGAAAGTCAAAAAAAATACGACCTTCTAAAAAAAGAAGAGTATAAGGAATACCTTGCCTCGGGCCAGAAGGAATATGAAGCCAATTTGTATGAAATCGTATGGCTGGGCCCGGGTACCGGCAACAGTGTTGGTGACAACCCCTGGGAAGGTCTTTACCGGGAATACCTGGAACAGTTGGAAGCCGAGGAACAAAAGCAGGCCGACGCCGAGCATTCGGGCGTGCTGTGGCTGAATGAAGACCTGATAAACCAGTGGGTCGAAAAGATACAAAAAGCCAGGGTGGCAAACGAGCAGCAGATCGAGATCATGGTCAAGAACCTCAACAGGCAGGGGCGCGAGGCTGTCCAATGGGGGCTTGTCGGCGTTTCGGCTTCTCTGTTGATCGGGCTGTTCGGGGTGATAGGTTTCAGCTTGGGCATGAGCCGCCCGCTCCGCGAGCTGCGGCGGGGGATCAAGGCTATGTCCCGCTCGGGACTGACCGATCCGATCCGGGTTTATTCAAACGACGAATTCGGCGAGCTTGCGGGCACTTTTAACGACATGGCGGCCCGTCTCACCGAAGAGGAGCGCATGAGGTCGGATTTCATCTCGATGCTCAGCCACGAAATCCGAACTCCTTTGACTTCCATCCGCGAATCGGTGAACCTGATTTCCGAAGAGGTCATGGGAGACATAAATGAAAAACAGAGGCGTTTTTTGCTGATTGCCAGCCATGAACTGGAACGGATCACCACGCTGCTGAACCATCTGATGCAGATATCACGCCTGGAGGCCGGAGCAGTTGAAATCCATCCAAGATCGATAGACCTTGACGAATTCGTTCAAAGCACTATCTCAAGACTGATTCCGGCCGCGGAGGCGAAGGATATCTCCATCGGTTCGGAAATCGACACTACCATATCTGGATTTTACTGTGATCCCGACAATATGCAGCAGGTTTTGCTCAATTTGATCGGAAATGCTATAAAGTTTTCTCCACAGGGGAGCGATATTCTGGTTTCGGTTAAACGCGACGAATCGGGGAAAAGCCCGAATCTGGTATTTTCGATCAGGGACCATGGCCAGGGTATTCCCGAGGAAGAGCAGGCGCTCGTTTTTCATAAATATTACAGGGCCTCGGGTACCCGGGACGAGGTCGACGGGGTTGGCCTGGGGCTCAGCATCTCCAAGCATATAGTCGAAACGCACGGAGGCGAAATTGGCGTTCGCAGTAAACCGGGTGAGGGAAGTACCTTCAGCTTCACTCTTCCCGTATATCCGAAAGAATGAACTATGGTCCTGAAAACGGGGATTCGGCGCTGGTTTTTTGTTCTTAGAATCGCTATTTTCCTATTAATTTCCGGGTCGTTCGCATTCGCGTGGGCCTCCGAAGAAGAATCGGCCCTCACCCAGGCCTCCATTCGCCGGGAAGTCGAGCAAAAATACCTGGAGGAGGCCATGGGCGCCTTCAGTGCGGGTGATTATGGGAGGGCCAGAAACGTATTCGGTATGCTGAGCGAAAGCGCACGGTCTCCCGAGATCTGCCGTCAGGCGATGTTCGGGCTTGCTTCCGCCAAGCTCATTCTCGCCAGTGCCTCTGAAGAATATGATGACGCACTGTCCTCCTGGAAAAAATGGAGCGGGCAGTTCAATTCCGGGACGGCATGCGAGGACCCGAGGCTGTTGACCCCATTTTTGCTGCGGCTCGAACCCGCAATCAAGGACGCCTGGGCAAACCGGTCGACGGGCGCTCAGGGCGGCAGGGCTGCCAAAGAGGCTGACGCCAGGGGAGTTCTCCAGGTCAAGGAGAAGGAAATGCAAAGTCTTCGGTCGAAGCTCGAGCAGCGCGATCGTGAAATCCGGCGGCTTCGCCTTCAGCTCGAGTCTTTAGAGGAAATACATCGCAAATACCAGGAGAAGAAGCAGGAAGCCACCCCAGTATCTCCTGCGCCCCCCAGATGAAGATGGCCGTTAAACCAATAATTCTTGTGGTCGACGATGACCTGAACATCCTGGCTGTTCTCGAGGCGAGGCTTACCTCGATCGACTACCAGGTCCTGACCGCCGCTGGAGGTGAGGAAGCCCTGGAGATTCTCAAGAGCCGGCAGGTCGATTTGATGATCACTGACGTAAAAATGCCCGGCATGGGGGGCATGGACCTTTTTTCCGCGGCGCAGGAGGTCCGTCCCGGGTTGCCGATCATGTTCCTGACGGCTTATGGGACAATTCCGGATGCCGTAAAGGCACTCAAAGCAGGGGCCATCGATTACCTGACCAAACCTTTCAATGGTCGCGACCTTATCTCGAAGGTCCAGGAAGTGCTTAAAAGGAGCGGTCCCAAGCCCACGCTCGATACGCTTCCTCCTTTGAGCGAATCGCTTTGGGGTGGGAAAAGCGCGGCAATGCGCGAGTTGTACGATCTGGTCGATCGCCTTGCCAGAAGCGACGTGAACGTTTTGATCCTGGGTGAGAGCGGGGTGGGTAAAGAACGGATCGCTCGCCTGCTGCACCACAGAGGTCCCCGCCGGGCGCAGCCTTTCCTTGTTGTCGACTGTGGCTCCACGCCGGCCGGATTGCTGGAAAGCGAGCTTTTCGGCCATGTTCGCGGCGCCTTTACTCATGCGATCAAGGATAAGAAAGGACTGATCGAGGCGGCCGACAAGGGGACCCTTTTTCTGGACGAGATTGGAAATATATCCCATGACATGCAGGTGAGGCTGCTGAGGTTCCTGGAAGACAGGATTATCAGGAGGATAGGAGACATTAAGGAAATCCCGGTGAACTGCCGTGTAATTTCGGCAACCAACGTCGACCTTCCGGAGGAAGTCGCCGCGGGAGAGTTTCGGGAGGACCTCTACTACAGGCTTCGGGTAGTAACCCTTAAGATCCCGCCCTTGAGGGAACGACGCGAGGACATACCTGTGCTTGCGCAGCAGTTTGTGGAAAATTTTTGCAAAAACCAGAATCTTGAGCCTGTCAAGCTGCCTGCCGAAACGATCAAGTGGCTTTTCGAATATCCATGGCCGGGAAATGTCAGGGAACTAAAAAATGCCATAGAGGGCGGCGTGGTCCTGTGCCAGGACGGTGTCCTCCGCAAAAGCGACCTGCGCCTCTCCGGGCTTCCGGAAGCGCCGCAGAAGTCCCTGGCGGCCACGGGCGACACTTCCTCGCTGTCTCTTGAGGAAAGTGAGCGCAATGCTATTTTGCGGGCGCTTCAGCAGGCGGGCTACGTTCAAAAGGAAGCCGCTAATCTGCTTGGAATAAGCCGAAGGGCTATCCACTACAAGATAAAAAAATACGGAATAGAATGTGGAAAGCGCTCCGGCAGCGGCGATGAGAGCGATTGATTCCAATCGGGACCGCTGCGGGCTTTTGTCCCCCTCCGGCTAAGCACACCTTCAGGCCGACCGCAATACAAAAATATTGAAACCGTGAAAGCCTTATGCTAGGTAGTCAAAATCCGGGGTTTTTACGCGAAGGCATTTATAGATTCATATATTCAGGGGAGATGCTGATGAACTGGGCATGGCGTTTTGGAATGATAGTTCTTGCGGGAGTTCCGGCTATTATCGGCGGTGGGATTACTTATGGGCTGACAGAGAGCAATACCGCGGTGATCGTCTGGGAAGTCATACTCTTTTGCCTGCTCGTGGCAGCGCTTATAAAGGGCGGCAAAGGCGATGCGAATTCTCATCAAGCGGCGCACTGATGGAATGCAAGAAGGAACAAACCATCGAAAAATGCCCCTGCAGCAATAGCAAATGCCCCAGGCGGGGTGCGTGCTGCGAGTGCATCGAGTACCACCTGAAGAGCAGGCAACTTCCGGGTTGCTGTTTTCCCGCGGATGCTGAAAGGACCTATGATCGTTCCTTTGAGCATTTTGGCCGGCTGGTTGCAGCAAAAAAGGTCTAAATCAACCGGAAATACCGAAAGTCTTTGCAGGCAAGATCGAAACCAGTGGCGCAGATATCCTCGCGGAGTCCGCGCCATCTGTTTTCGACCCATGCGGTTTTCAGGCGGGACGGCCGGCTCACACCGGAATTGCATCCTCTTTCAAATAACCTATTTTTTCGCTGCACGATGTGCAATATCCCGCTTCGTTAAGACACTCATCGCAATGCAGAGCGCCGCAAAGCCGGCATAACCTGCTGGAATATTCCTTCAGTTCCGGAGCAAGAGATTCGCACGTCCTACACTCAATTAAGGCATCTTCCATCTGAGCCTCCTCTTGGGTCCTTTTAAAGTTCCAAGCTTCATCAAATATGATATGCCCGAGATCAACGTTCGCCCGTGTCTACATACTGAACGCGCGTTGATTTCAATTCCAGACCCCCGGTTAATACTTTGACAGTTTCAAAAAATCTCTCAATCCATCCATGTTTCGATCTTCTATAGAAATGGTAAGGATTTGGCGGGAGCTTTCAATGCGGTCAAAATGTGAAAAGGGGGCCTGATTTGGAATGGAGGGGGCAAGCTCATCGGCAGCTTCAGATGCAAAAAATAACAGCACGCCGCTTTCCTGCGTTTTGAGCGGTGCTCGCTTTTTTTGTCCTTGCTTTTCAGGCGGATGCCGCTGGAGAATTGAGAGTGTGTCGCAAAGGGAGTATTTTTCATATTGCCCCCCTCGTAAAGGGAGCAGGGGCAGGGGGGATCTTGAGTCTACAATGCTATGTAAGCCTTTAAAATAAAACCTGGTCCCTTGGGATTTGCACCGAGCATTTCTCTTATGAAACTTCAACCCAGTTCTGTCCTTTTAGAGGGACGCATCTCACAGTGTAAGGTTGAAGTTTCATTCTCGTTCAAACCGCTTCCGGGGACGCGGCGGCGCTGCTGAATTGCGACACAGTCTCTTTTGCCGGAATGACGAACGGGGCTCGGCATCATGAGCATAGGACTTAAAGTCAACAACATTGTGGGGGGACAAACGCCCTGCCCTTTTCGCCGCTGTGCGGCTCAGTGTGGCGCCCGCGGGGCCTGGAGAGCGGAATTTTGTGCCCCCGCCTGCACCTCAAGCCGGTAAAGCTGACAATGCGGACAATTAAGCCTGACAGGGAAAACATCAATTTGATACTCGCCATGTGTTTTCTTGCGGCTGTCGTGCTGTGCCAATTCCAAATTGCCTCGGCCGCGGATTACCCGGCCGTCTCCGGTCCCTGCAACTTCAGCTTTCCACGGGACCATGCTTCTCACCCGGACTATCGAATCGAATGGTGGTATTACACCGGCAATCTATGCGCTGAAGACGGCTCCCGTTACGGCTTTCAACTTACTTTTTTCCGGGTTGGAACAGTTCCGGCCAACAAAGAAAGGCCCAGCACAGGGAAACCATCGGCCTGGCGAGCCGATCAGGTAATCGTCGTCCACGCTGCTCTATCCGACATTTCATCCAAAGAGTTCCTCCATTCCGACAAGATGTCCAGGGCAGCCTTGGGACTTGCCGGCGCCAGGGAGGCGGATGGTCGGTTCGAGATATTCATAGACGGCTGCAATGCGGCAATCACACCTGCGCTTCATCATCTTGGGGCAAAAGCCGCCGATTTTTCGTTCAGCCTTGATCTCGCTGCCCTCAAAGGGCCCGTAGCCCATGGCGACGCGGGCTGGAGCATGAAGGGAGAAGGCCCTGGAGAGGCGAGTTGTTATTATTCCATTTCCCGCCTGGAGGTGTCCGGCAATGTGGCCGTGGGTGGGCGGGAGCGGCCTGTTCGCGGGACCGCATGGATGGATCACGAGTTTTCGAGCGCCCCGCTGAATCCTCGTTTTGCCGGTTGGGACTGGTTCGGCCTGCAATTTTCGGATGGAACCGAGCTGATGGTCTACCTGATGCGCGAAAAAAACGGCAAGTACGGCATGGTATCCAGCGGGACATTCGTGGACAGGGAAGGAAAGCCGGCCAGGCTTTTTTCCGGGGATTTCCGCCTCCTGACCCTTAAGACATGGAAGAGCCCTCACTCGGGGGCGCTCTACCCGGCCTCATGGCTGCTGGAGGTAATTCCGCTCGATCTGCGGATTAAGATTATCCCGAATTTGGCCGACCAGGAGATGCAAACCGCCCGCAGCACGCACATAACCTACTGGGAAGGAAGCGTGAGGGCCGAAGGCTCCGGGGCGCAGGGCCGGGCTGTGGATGGAGAAGGCTACGCGGAGCTGACCGGGTACGCCGGCGCTGTCTGGTTTTAATACCAATCCTCCAGGCCCTGCCAGGGAGGCGCTCGAGGAGATGTCTCCGCATTACTGTGTCTTTTTTTTCCCCCCGGGTTTTATCGCGCTTTTGACTTTTTCGGCTTTGTACATCTTGTAGTTGATACTATCGACCAGGGCCTGCCAGCTTGCTTCGATTATATCGTGGGAGACGCCGACCGTACCCCAGTTGTCTTGACCGTCAGTCGATTCTATGAGCACGCGCACCCTTGCCGAGGTGCCGGGAAGGCCGGGCAAAACGCGCACCTTATAGTCGATGAGTTCCATGTCCTTCAGCTCGGGGTAGAATTTTTCAAGAGATTTTCGCAAGGCTTTATCCAGGGCATTCACCGGTCCATTGCCGAGGGCCGCGGTATGTTCGAGTTGCCCCCCGACGCGGACCTGGATGGTCGCCTCCGCAATGGGCTCTTTGGTCTCGCTCTGCTTCTGATCGATTACCCGGAAGCCGACAAGCTCGAAATACTTCTTGCTCTTGCCCATCATTCTATTGATAAGAAGTTCGAAGCTCGCCTCGGCAGCCTCGAATTGAAATCCCTGGTTTTCGAGGTCCTTCAGCTCTTCGAGCACCTGCATGGCCACCGGGTCGCTTTTTAGAAGCTCGAGTCCGAATTCCTGGGCTTTTCGCTTTATTGCGGTGCGCCCGGAGAGGTCCGATACGAGGATCCTGCGTTTATTGCCGACGAGGCTTGGATCTATGTGTTCGTAGGTGGCGGGGTTTTTTTCGACCGCGCTGATGTGTATGCCTCCCTTATGCGCGAAGGCGCATCGTCCGACAAATGGCTGATAGCGGTTGGACGGAACGTTTGCAAGCTCAAGGATGAACCGGCTTACCTGGCGCAATTTCTTGAGCTGCTCCGCACCAAGGCAGGCGTGTCCCATTTTCAGGCAAAGGTTGGGCATTATGGAGCAAAGGTCTGCGTTTCCGCATCTTTCCCCGACCCCGTTGATCGTTCCCTGGACCTGGGTGGCGCCCATCTCGACAGCAGTCAGGGAGTTTGCCACTGCAAGGTCCGAGTCATTATGGGCGTGAATTCCGAAGACAATATCGGGAAAGGTCTCCTTGACTGCTTTTATGCCGGCCTGGATTCTACTCGGAAGAGACCCTCCATTCGTGTCGCACAGGATGACGCATTCAGCGCCGGCTTCCATCGCCTTTGCGACGGTTGCAAGAGCGAATTTGGGATCGGCGTTGAAGCCGTCAAAAAAATGTTCCGCGTCGTAGAATACGGTTTTGCCTTGCTGCCGCAAAAAGCCGATGCTGTCTGAAATGAGCTGAAGGTTGCGCTCGAGGCTCGTATGCAGGGCTTCTTTGACATGCACCGTCCAGCTTTTTCCGAAGATCGTGACCAGTTCGGTATCGGCTTCGAGCAGGGCCTTCAGATTGGGATCGGAGGCGGCCGTCGAAGCCGGATGGTGTGTTGAGCCGAAAGCCGCGATTCTTGCCTGCCTGAGATGATATTTTCGGATTTCCCGGAAAAAATCCGCATCCTTCGGGTTCGATCCAGGCCAGCCTCCCTCGATGAAGTGAATGCCGACATCATCGAGTTTTAGCGCTATGCGGACCTTATCTTCTGCCGATAAGCAAAAATCCTCGGCCTGCGTTCCATCCCGGAGCGTGGTATCATAAATTTTCACTTCCATTGGCCGGTTCTCCCGATTATTTCGCAAGTTTTGCAATCCCGGTAAGCGATGAAGCAGTGGGGATGGAGATAAACAGCGGCGGAGCTTAACAAGACCGGGCAGTGCGAGGGGAATTGCTTCCGCTGTACGCAGTGAACTTTGAGTAGGTCCGGACCGGCGGTTTTTGCCATTCAGGCAATTTCCGGGCCGGCCCTATTGTTTTTCTTCCCGAGTCTGGCAGTTTGCGCCCTTTCGCGATTTCTTATCCAGCTCGAAGGCGTCATGCAGGACCCTTACGGCCAGTTCGGCATACTTTTCGTCGATTACACAGGAGATCTTTATTTCCGAAGTGGAGATCATCTTGATATTGATGTTTTCTCTGGAAAGCGTTTCGAACATCTTGGTCGCCACGCCGCTGTGGCTTCGCATTCCGAGGCCGATTATGGAAATTTTCGCAATCCCGGTATCGCCCAGCACCAGGCAGTCGCCCAACTCGGGCGCAACTGATTTCAAAATGTCGATCGTCTGATCGAAACAGACGTTGGGGACCGTAAAGGATATGTCCGCCCTGCCCGGATCACCGCTTGTGCCCTGGACAATCAGATCGACGTTTATATTGGCGGCCGCGATAGGCCGGAAAACCTTCGCAGCCACTCCCGGCTGGTCGGGGATGTTTGTTATTGTGACCCGGCTTTCATTTTTGTTGCAGGTGATTCCGGATACCGCAACTTTTTCCATTGTTTCATCCTCCCGTGTGACGAGGGTGCCTGAAGCGTCGCTGAACGAGGAGAGCACCTTGATGGGCACGCCGTACTTCATGCCGAATTCGACGGAGCGCGGATGTAGGACCTTTGCACCCATGCTGGCCATCTCCAGCATTTCCTCGTAGCTTATCTTTTCGAGCTTGCGCGCCTTTGAGCATATGTTGGGGTCGGCGGTGAACACGCCTTCCACGTCCGTGTATATCTCGCAGACGCTTGCTTCAAGCGTCGCAGCGAGCGCTACAGCGGTTGTATCGGACCCTCCCCGTCCGAGGGTGGTGATGTTGCCTTCGTCGTCATACCCCTGGAACCCGGCTACAACGACTATTTTGCCCTCGCGCAGCTTATCGATTATGGGTTGGGTCTGTATCCAGCTTATGCGTGCCTGGCCGAATCGGCCGTCCGTCATGATCCCTGCCTGGTACCCGGTCATTGAGACAGCCTCGGACCCCATTGCTTTTACCGCAATGCAAAACAGGGCTATCGTGACCTGCTCGCCGGTCGCAAGCAGAACGTCCATCTCGCGGGCATCGGGGTGGTCGACAATCTGGCGTCCGAGCTTTATAAGCCGGTCGGTTTCGCCTGCGCGCGCCGAAAGGACGACAACCAGTTGGTCACCCGCCTCGTTTCGCGCCAGGACCCGCTTGGCGACCGCGTTGATCCGTTCGGCGTCGGCAACCGAAGTTCCTCCGTATTTTTGCACGACAAGGGCCATCCGTCTGAGTACCTCCCGATTGCGAAAAAATGCTGACCCATGGGCCTCTTGCAAAACTATAGCGGGGCCGGCCCGCGGCGTTGCCGTGCGCTCGAAAGCTCAACGCGTCAAATGCACGCCTCGCTTCTTCGCTCGCGCCCAGTACTCGGGTCTCCTCGCAACATTTTGCAAAAGGCCCTGAGGTTGCTAAAAAGATGTTAGGCAAGTAACCAAAATGTTCGAAATTGTCCACAAAAAAGCAATAGAGGGAGCAGTATAATCTGATTGGAGAGATCACTTGGATCTCCGGTTGACCCGGCAAGTGCCAGAGCTTAAACTTATTGGTTATGAACCCCAGGAAATACCCTTGCGGTTTCCGACATGCATAGAGGACCCTCATGAAGATTCTTCTCGTGTATCCGCTGGTCGAAGAAACATTCTGGAGCTTTAAACATGTGCTAAGAATCGTGCGAAGGAAGGCGGCCTTTCCACCACTGGGGGCACTGACCGTTGCCGCAATGCTCCCGGCGTCCTGGCAAAAAAGACTGGTCGATATCAACGTTCGCGCGCTTGAAGACAAGGACCTGCTGTGGGCCGATTATGTGTTTATCAGCGCGATGATCGCCCAGAGGGGCTCAGCCAGGCAGGTCGCGGACCGTTGCCGCGCCCTTGGCGTCAGGGTGGTCGGGGGAGGCCCTCTTTTCCGGGCATATCCGGACGACTTCGCCGACCTGGACTGCCTGGTTTTCGGGGAAGCCGAGGCCATGATGGTCGAACTCGCAAGGGACCTCGAGATGGGACGGCCCGAGAAAGTTTACCGGGTTTCGGTGTTGCCTCCTTTGGACGGTGTACCTGTTCCCCTGTGGGAACTCATCAATCTGGACAATTATGTGGCGATGTCCATCCAGTATTCCAGGGGATGTCCGTTCAACTGCGAGTTTTGTGACGTGATAGTCATGAATGGGCGGGTCCCCAGACTCAAATCGGACCAACAGGTGCTAGCCGAACTGGACGCGATCTACTCACGAGGCTGGCGCGGGTCGGTCTTTATTGTCGATGATAACTTTATCGGGAACAAGGAGAAGGTAAAAGGCCTTCTTAGAAGCATTATAGAGTGGCAGAAAGGCCGGCTGCGGCGCTTGAACTTCTTTACGGAAGCTTCCGTAAATCTTGCCGAGGACGCGGAGTTGATGGACCTCATGGTGCAGGCGGGGTTCAACAAGGTATTTCTTGGCCTGGAGACGCCCGTTGAAGAAGGTTTAAAAGAATGCGGCAAGGTGCAGAACCTCAAACGCAGCCTCTCCGAATCGGTCACCATGATACATAACCACGGCATGGCGGTCATGGGAGGGTTCATAATCGGCTTCGACAGCGACCCGCCGGACGTTTTCCAGAGGCAGGTAAACTTCATCCAGAAAAACGGTATCGTAACCGCCATGGTCGGGCTGCTTACCGCGATCCCGGGAACTCGGCTGCATTCGCGTCTTGAGAGCGAAGGAAGAGTGCTGTTCAAGTCTTCCGGGAACAACACCGATTTTGGCGGGGCGCTCAACTTCACTACCAGGATGGACCGGACGAAAATAATCGAGGGCTACCGCTGGGTCATGAACAGCGTCTATTCTCCTGAAATGTACTATAACCGTATACTTACATTTCTTCGCTCTTACCGTCCCAAGGCCGGGACTTACCTGCAAAACAATGACCTGCAGGCCTTTATCCGCTCGCTGTGGTACCTCGGGGTCCTCGACAATAAATCCAGAAATTATTACTGGAAGCTCATGAAGAATGCTCTTTCCAATTACAGCGATGCTTTCAGCGAAGTGGTGGCCATGTCTATATACGGTTACCACTTCCGCAAGCTTTTCTGGTCCCCTAAGCTGCCGGTAAAATGCGAAGAATGGCTGAGCGGGTTGAGCCTGTAGCGTAACCGCGGCGCAAATCAGGCTTTTCCCACCCCTTCTTCCGCATCCGATTTGCTGTGCCCTAGCCGGGATAGGACCTGTAAACAAGATGGACCCCGATAAGGGTAAGCAGGAAGACAAAAACCTCTTTTAGCTGTCTTTCATCGATCTTGGTGATCACCAGCGGACCTATTTGACCGCCGATAAGAACACCCGGTATGGCCCAAAGCATTGCAGGGAGGTTGGGCCTGCTTGTCATTAGAAAGTGCGCCGCTGCTCCCAGTATTGACATGCCGCAGGTAATCATGACGCAGGTCGCCACCGAATTACTCATCTTAAGATGCATTTTCTTTTGCATCACGGGCACCAACCATTCGCCGATATTGACGGTGAGCATGCCGCACATCAGAGCCATGATGCCGGCGATCCATGAGTGCCTCCAGGCACTTCTGAGCTCAACGCGCTCATTGCCTTCCTCACCATATTTGTGATTGGATGAGACGAAGAAAAGGGCCGTTCCAAGACAAATCAAACCAATGAAGAGTCCGATGTGGGAAAGACTCAGACGGGGTCCAATGTAAGCGCCCAAAGCCAGACCGGGCAGTCCGATCGTGAGAAGGAGCAACGCCAGCCGAACATCGACTTTCTTATTGCGTACAAAGGCAAAGCTACCGGAAGCTGTGCCCGCGATCTGGATAAGCAATGAGGTCAACAGGGCGGTGGCCGGCTCAATCCTTAGAGCTATCAGCAGGAAAGGCATCCATAGAATTCCGCCGCCGAACCCAACGATTGTGACCATCGTGGCAATGCAGATACCTGCAGGAAAGGCCAACCAGACGGGAACCACTTCGTTACCTCCCCATCCCGTAGAATTTGCAGTGTAGAATGATGCCATTCATCAATTTGGTTTTGGAGCCCAGGAGATGCATTTTGTTCTGAAGGTCTTCGGCCTTTTCCCGATCGATCTCCCGAGAGTCCAGGACATCGAAAATCTCCCCCGTGAATTCATCGAGGGCCGTACACATATCCCTGGAGAGCAAGATCATCTCCTGCAGGTTGCTCGTCAGTTCATTGACAGTGTTGCCCATCTCGGCCAGCTCGTTTCCGGCGCGAATACTCACGGTCTGGCTCAGATCGCCGCCAGCTATCAATTTCGAAGTCTCTATCATATGCTGCAGGGGTTCCGTTATGTTTCTTATGAACATCGTCAGGAGAATCAAAACCACAACAAGGAATAGAGCGACCATGAGGACGGATTTGTCTCTGAGCGCCTGAATCGGCTGGAAAGCCGCATCCGGCTGTATCTCACCGCTTGAGAGTTTCTCGAAGTTTTGGACTAGTTTGGTACGCAGCTCTTTGCTGTGGACATCGAAGATGAATTCCGCCGCAATCAAAAAGGAAGCGAAGCTGATCAACAAAAAGTAAACGACCATCGTTCGCTGCAAACTACCCTTATACCCAATCTTCATGATTTAACCTCGAGTCTCAACCCAATGGAGCTTGGACACTCTTACTCCTCGCTTGCGAACGGGGGCTCTTTCCACTTGGATTCCTGCCTGAGGAAGAGCTATATACGTTCCCGTGCCTCGGGTGAAAGCGGAAGCTCTCTGGTTGCCTATGTTCTGCTGCTGTCCCTGATAATTTCCTTTATAGCCTGAAGTTCACGTTTGATTTGTTGCAATTCGGTTTCCCTGGCATCCTCACCGGCGCTGAGAAACCAGGAAGCAACAAAGCCTGAGAATGTGCCAAAGAGGCCGACACCAGCAATCATCAGTATTGCAGCAACGAACCTGCCTTCAGAAGTTACAGGGACCTTATCACCGTACCCAACGGTAGTTATCGTAACGATAGCCCACCATAAAGCATCCTCTGGTGTATTGATAGTGCTGTTCTCGATGCCAACCTAGAAATGCAGAATAGAAATAGCCGCAACGATGATGATAGTTATTGTTACTAAAGCCGCTGCCAACATCGTACTATGAGCACGCCGTTCAAGAATGAAATCTGTAATAATCTTTGCAGAGCGCACGCCGCGCAGGATACGAAAGATGCGCATAATACGTGCCGCTCTACCCTACCGTAAGACGAGCATGGGAACACTTGAGGCAAGGTCTACCCAGCCCCAAGACCAGACAGACCAGCATATCCGCGTAGTGGAGAATTGTGCGTGTGCCTTCGGTGAGTGGCAGAGTCGCTTCTGCTGCCAGGGCTACTAAAGCTAGAATGCTTAGAATCAGTATGAACAACAGGTAAGAATGGTTACGCGCGTGCATGACCCATCCTTCTGAGTCGAGGAAGACCCTGCTTGGCTTTGACAGTGGAAAGAAAACTCTGAAGTTAAGGTCCGGGCAGTATAGGATTTTTTCGAATAGAAGTCTCAAAATTTGTGAACACTGGAAGCCTGACAGATGGTTAGCCCTTAGCCTCAAATTTGCCCGGAAAATGTGGAAGGGTAAGCGCATGGCGCGTAGGCGAAAGTTCCCCCGCAGGCCCTCTACCGGACATCAATGATAATGTATACGCTTGATAGTACTTGATAAGCATGAAGCATAACAATTAATGCACCGGCATCTGACCTGAGTGCGGTCCTGGCCTGGTTGCCCTCTCAATAGGCCTTGCATACTAACCCTCCAGGCCGCGAACACTTGTCGAGCACTGCTTTCAGAGGGCTTCCAAAATTATTTCGGCGGGCCAAGGATACCGGCATGCGCACGAAACCGGCTGTCACAGTTTCCGCGCCACCGGGATTACGGAATACTTGAGGAACGGCAGCGGATGGCCAATCAAGAATCAGCCCGCACTACGGCCTTTATGGCCGCCGCGACGATCAGGTCTCACTCCATGAGGCCGAGTGTCCAGCCGTTGGCTATCTCCTGCAATCCGTAGGAAGGGCGCCTAAGTCGATACCATCCAACTCACGCGGCGGAAATTCGGTCTTCCAATCGTATACACGCCCCTCAGGCATCGTGCCCTCTTCCAACGCCGCCCGGTTACGGGTAGCCTGACCTTTGAAGAATCTGAGGGCATCGTCCGGCTTCCCGATTAGTCCCATGGCTTCCTGGACCTGAACCTGCAAGTGTTCCGACCAAAGCTGTGCTACCCAATTCTTTATTTGGGGCGTATCCGCGAAGGCGATGTTCATTTCCGAGTGAAACCACATGCTCGTGAACGCGATGTTTCCCGATCCGCCCGTCATTACCGCCCAATCCTGACCGAACACGGCCATATTCTTCGAATGAATATAGGTTTCGCTGTTGATGATTTTCCCTGAGGTGCGAGGGTCGGACCTGCTGTTGCCCAAGGTGAGCAGCGCCACATTGCTGTGGCCGGCAACTAAGGGAAACTCCTCCTGATAATGGGCGATCTCCTCAAGTACGCTTTCCGCATTTCCCGTCAGCGTTCCCTCATCTGGTTTTGATGTCAAGATTGCAATAATTTTGGCCCCTCGTTTGGCAGCCTCATGAATCTCGGAAATAATCCCGTGGTCGAAAAAGTATTGGTTTTCGATGTAAACCAAACTCCCTTCCCCGGTGGCCATCAGCGCGTTCAGATAGATCTCTCTGATACCCCTGTCTCCATCCGGTGTCGCAGGGTAAGTGTTCGGGGCGATGGTCCGCAGCACCTGAACCTCTATCCCGTTGGCCACTTGTGGAATCTGGTCTGTGGTGACCGGGGATACGGCATCCGATGTCACGTCTGCATGGGGAATGCTCGCGCCATTATAGCGTTCGACGAAATTAGCAAGAACGTCGGCAACCGCGGGTCCCTTAATCCTGTAAAAAATGTCATGGAGCGGGGGCGTCTTCTCAAGTTCTTTGAGCTGATCATCTATCCCTCTCGCCACGCGTCGAACATCCAAGGAGTCGTGTTTCGAAGTATCCCAGTAAGCCTGAACCGGATTGATGCCGCCAAGGAACGCCACGACACTGCCTCCGCCGTCGTCCATGATATACGTCTTTTGATGGTGGCATCCCAATTCCGCAGGAAAATCCAAACGGAAAGGCTCGAAATGATCATGAGGCGACCGATACCAGCCGTGATAACCCTTCGCTTTGTCCCAGCGGGCCTGAATGCTTCCGGGTCCTTCATTGACCCCTGAATTTTCGTGTGGGGGGTCAGGAATTGTGTCCGGTGTGTTTTTGGCTGCGGGCTGCCACACAACCATGCGGACGTCAACCCCGACCTTTTGGCGAGACCTCAAAATATCGAATATCGTTTCGCCAGTTTCCGGAACCAACAAGAAATCCTGATCGCCAAAGGAAATCGTCAAATAGATGAATTCCTTCGCGCTGTGAAAAGCATCTGCGATCTTGTTGTAAGCCGCTTGTCCGTCAACGAGAATCTCAACCTCATTGCCCTGTCGCGGCCTATAGGAGCCATGTTGCGCCCAAAGCGTGGGAAAAGCCATCTTACCCTCCATTTGGTTATGTTGTGCAGCGCGCCTTGGATCCTGGAGCAGGATTTGCCAGATAGACCCTGATCAGAACAAAATGTCTCATTAATGTGCTGCCCTAAGTGCGGTGCCGCCCCGGCTGCCCTCTAAATAGACTTTGCAGGCTAGCCCTTCAGGTCGCAAACACTTGTCGAGCACTGCTTACAGAGGGCTTCCAAAATTATTTCGGGGTTTCGATAAAAAACCGGAAGCTTCTCTGTGTCTCTAGGCTCCCGATAAAATGGGAAGAATGGCTGAGCGGTTTAAACCTGTGGCATAACCGCGGCGCAGCCCTCACCGGCGGCCGTCGCGAATCAGGCCTTAGGACCGCCGGACCGGTCCTGCCCATACCTGGATAGAAGGCCCATCGTGATCGAAGGCGCAAACGCCAATGCCCATGAGTATTTAAACAGGATTGTCCGGTAAATCCGCGCGCCCTCCGTGACGTGCGATGATTTGCACATTCCGAGGGTCCAGACCCGGAGCCACTCGAACAGGTATGGAAGCAGGTCCGCCGGCTGGCGAAAATTCATCGGGCTATACATAGTGTCCAATCTCCGTCGGCATGGAACGAACGGGTCCGGCGGAGATTGACATTCCGCGGCCGCCTGCGCTCAATTTCCAGGTGTCTGGCCCGCCTGATCAAAATAGGCTTCCATCCTGCCGAAGTTTTCATCAACGGCTTTTTTGAATTCCGAGCAGCTTTTTCTTAACGTGGCGGTCATATCGGCGATGGCTTTTTTCCCCTCGCCGGGAATCCACTGTGCCTGATCGATGAAGGAGTTAATTATCTTTTCCGACTGTTCCTGCAGCAGGCACATGGCGCCGAAGGTGTTTTCGAAGGTGGTCCTGTTGAAATCGATCATCTGTTTTGCAAGTGCGAACTGGTTCATTGTAGCCTCCACTGGTTTGTAAATAAATTGCGCTTAAAATGCAGGCCTGAGACTAAAACGAAGTATAATTACCAATCCCGGTGAGTCAAGGGTAAAATTGTGCGGTGCACAAAGAATTTTAGGTGGCGGAAACCAGCGCTATGTATTACATTGGTCATGTCAGTATTGTGCAGTGCAGCAAGACAACCGGTTGACGGGACAGATGATGGCTGAAAAAATTGTGCTCAAAAAATATGCGAACAGGCGGATCTACGACACCGAAAAGAGCGCCTATATAACCCTCGATCAGGTGTGCGAACTCATAAGGAGCGGACGGCAGGTTTCGGTAATCGACGCCAAAACCGCGGAGGACGTCACAGCCTTTACTCTTTCACAGATAATCGTTGAGGAAGCAAAAAACAAAAACATCCTTCTGCCCGCGCCCTTCCTCCATCTGGTGATCCGGTACGGTCAAAATGTGCTGGAAGAGTTTTTCGAAAAATACCTGGAACTTACCATCAAGAACTATCTGCTCTACAAAACCGCCTTCGATGAACAATTCAAAAGGTGGCTCGATGTGGGCAAGGATTTCTCCACCGCGGCCAAAAAGACATTGCCAGCGGTGCCGCAGTGGGAATCCCTGGCCGATCTGTTTTTCAGTCCGGAAAAGCAAAAAGAGAAAAAAGGTCCCTGACCCGCTTTGCGTCCGGAAGTGTGGATCGTTTTCGGGTCTGTGCGCGATTTGCATGCCTGGATGAAAAATACCTGGTCCTGTCCTGCCGCCTGTCGCTCATCTTGGATTTTGAGGCTTGCCGGTCCCTGCCTGATTGCTTAAAATCATTCCAGAAGGTTTGATGCGTCCAGATGTCTTTTGCGACAAGCGGCTCACCAATTTGGCCTCGATTCGCCTTGCTATGCATTCTTTTCTCAATAACTTCAGCAATTAGAGGGGAAGACCGATGCCTGGCTCAGAACTAATAGACGGATCTTTCGCCATTCTTATGATCGACGACGATGAGGAGGATTTTGCTCTGGTAAAAGAGGCCCTGGCATCGAGGGGGCTGAAAGTGGACCTCTACTGGGCGGAAGACGGCGATGAGGCAATGAATTTTCTGTTTCGCCGCGGCGAGTATGCGAATGCACAAACCCCAAATCTGATCCTGCTCGATTTGAATATGCCGGGAAAGGACGGCTTTGAGGTGCTCAGGGACCTGAAAGCCCACCAGGACCTCCGAAAAATCCCCGTCGTAATACTTACTTCTTCCGTTGACGAAAAACATGTCTCTCGCGGATATAACATCGGGGCCAGCTCGTTCATGTTAAAGCCCCTGTCCTTTGACGAAATGGCCAAAGCGATGCAGTCTCTTTGCGAATACTGGTTCGCTCTGGTCGAACTGCCAAAAGCCATTGCCGAACCCGGCCGAAAAACGATAAAAAAAGCACCGATCTCACACTCGCCATCATCGCCGCCTGAGAGATAGCATTGTTTTGGAAACCCAAAAAGGCCCCTGAAAGGGGCCTTTGGCGATCTATTCGGATTATGGAGCCACAAATAACGAAAACAAGAGGCGGTGGACTTCTCCCGTTTATTTCTTCTTGAATATGCAGGACGCATATGTCCTTTTGGCGGCATCGTCATGGCAGTAGGAGCAGGACTTCACTTTCCACGATTCGCTCGATTTACTGTTTAGAAAGCTCGTGAATTCACGGTCAAAAGAACTCGAGTCGCCTTGAAACGTTTCAAACTTATAATCCTCGCTCATAAAGAAAACCTCCTTCGTTACAGTCCCCTTTAATAAACATAAAATGGCCACCGAGGATGTCAAGCAATTGCGAGAAGAGAAGGGCTGTTACGGACCTGATCCAGGGGCGGAAAGTTCTTAGTCCTCTTTTCCTGCTTCGCTGTCCAAGGCAGACAGGCACTCGGGGTCGTGGGGCAGGCTGCCCCGGCTCGAGCGCAGGAAAGCATACGGGGTTACGTGGAGGAAATTTGAGACCCGTGCCGTGTATATGTCGGCATAGGTCTCGATCTGTCTTGCCAGGTGGCTCTTGTCTATGCCGGCGCGCATGAGCAGTCCCCAGTTTTTGTTGACGAGCTGCACTGCAGCCTGGGCCATGGGCGAGATTTTGGAATCGATTTCGACCAGCCTGCCATGCATCCCGGACATCTTCCGCTGGAGGTCCGGGACCTTTGTGCGCTCATGCGGGCCGTAGCGCTGCTGAATTCGCTGGGCGGAGAGCCTGAGCAAGCAGTACTTCGACTCCATCCGCTGTTTTTCTTCCATCAGCGCCTCGAGCTTCGCCTGTTTGGGCAGGAATTGGTCAACGGCCGCGATTTCGTCCTCGAGTTCTCGAAGCACCAGAGCGGTTCGCCACCTTGAAATGCTCTTCGAAATATTTACGTCCGTGAAAATGTGGTCCCCGACGTACATAAGCTCTTCGCCGGCAAGCCCCAGGCTCTCTTCGACAATCCGGGCATTTGCGCCCAGGTAGACATGGCCCGGATTCAACGGGCCTCGGTGTTCACGCAGGAAACCCTCCGCGTTCACAACCTCGAAGACAGGCATTGGGAAGGTGAAAAAATCAGGCTTTCTCGCCCCGATGATTATTATATCGAAAAGGTCGCGCCATCTGAGGGATTTGGGCAGGAAGGGATCGAAGGCGTAGCTCAGTACCGGGTCCGCGTAAGCCCATTCGGAATTGCTTATCAGGAGAAGCTTCTTGCCGGATTTTTTCTGGTCGAGAAGAGCCAGAGGCGTTTCTTTGTCGGGTTCGATGAACTGATCGGGGTCGGCGAGAATTTCAGCCTTGAGCCGTCCCTCCATGTGCGCCTCGTCAGCCGAGCGGCGCACCGCTCTGAACAGGTTTTCGTAGCCCATGCAGCCGGCCAGCTTTCCCGAGTCCAGCAAATCGACAAGCTGCATGAAGATGCATGCCTCGGAGATGGAAAAAAGGGTATTCAGAAAATGCCACCGCTGTTCGCTGAGGTCCACGAGCGTGCGCTGATAGACTTTACGCAGTTCTTCGAATTCGAGCGGTTTAGTCCCGTGATATGCGCGTTTTATGTATCCGAACCGGTTGGCCTTGACGATGTTTCCCAGTTCCGTGTCGATCACAAGTCCACGCACCGCGAGGTCCGGGTCGAATACCAGGGCGCCCAGCGGCCATCCCGCAGGGCGGATGCCATCCTTTATATAATTGTAGGCGCGTTGTTCCCAGGCGCTCATGTGATAGTGTACGAGAGTGTAGTCCAGATCGTAGCCGATCGCGCGGATCGCGTTCAGATTGAGCGTGCGGTTGCAGAAGATTCCGCGAAGATTAAGATTATGGTTCATCGATTGCCCATTTGCTGCTCGTTGCCTCATGCCCGCAGCGGTTTTCCTGCTTTACGGAGTGCATGAATGTAAGGGATGCGGCCTGTTTTGTAAACAGGCGGGAAGAAACCATTTGAGTAACAGGCAACCGGCATCGTAAACTATACTGACCTCGCTGGAAAAGGCGGGTGTCGAGCGATAGAATTATAGTACAGGTTTTAGAATTGAAGGGCGATTTTTCGTGGAATTTTTCTTAAACCCGGTCCATTCCGGCCTGAAACCAGGGACTAGATGAACAACCCATCTGAGAAGAAATACGTCTGCATTCACGGGCATTTCTATCAGCCTCCGCGCGAAAACCCATGGATCGAGGAGATCGAACGCGAAGACAGCGCCAGCCCTTATCATGACTGGAACGAACGCATCAACCTCGAATGTTACCGGGCAAACACGGCGGCACGCCTTGTCGATAACCAGAATCGAATTCTCGATCTGATGAACAATTACTCATATTTCAGCTTCAATTTCGGCCCAACCTTGATGCACTGGCTCGAGCGCCACGATCCCTGGGTTTACCAGACTATCGTGGACACCGACCGGCTGAGCCTGAAGACGCGGGGCGGCCATGGCAACGCCATAGCACAGGTCTACAATCATATCATAATGCCTCTGGCAAACCAGCGAGACAAGCTGACCCAGGTCCGCTGGGGGATTCGTGATTTCGAAAACCGCTTCGGCAGAAAGCCTGAGGGCATGTGGCTGGCCGAAACGGCTGTCGACCGGGACACCCTTTCGATCATGGCGGAGGAGGGGATAAAGTTCACCATATTATCTCCTTACCAGGCCGCGCGATGGCGTCTTCTGGAAGGCGACACCCAATGGAGGGATGCGGCCGGCGGAACGATTCCCAACGGGCGTGCCTATCGTTATTCCTGTGGCGGCGGGAAATACATACATATTTTTTTCTACGATCCCGCCCTGGCGCGCGGAGTGGCTTTCGACCATCAGCTGGAGCACAGCAGCCGGCTCCTCGGGCAAATAGACAGGACGTGGGCCCTTCGCAGCCCCTTTAACGGCGAGCCATGGCTGGTCAATGTGGCAACAGATGGAGAATCCTACGGGCATCACTTCAAATTCGGCGACATGGCGCTTGCGGCCGCCTTTGAGGAGCTCGAGCGCGATCCTTCGGCTCAAATAGTCAACTACGGATGGTTCTTGTCTTCTTTCCCGGTTGTGGCCGAAGTTGAAGTCCTCGAACGAACTGCCTGGAGCTGTGCTCATGGACTCGGGCGGTGGAGCGATGACTGCGGCTGCCACCTGGGAGGCGAACCGGGCTGGACACAAAGATGGAGAGCGCCCATGCGCAAGGCGCTCGAATATGTTCGAGACGGCCTTGCGGTCCATTTCGAAACTCAGATGTCGAAACTCTGCACGGACCCCTGGGCCACCAGGGACGAATATGTCGATTTGATCCTGGACAGAAAGAATCGCCTTGCCGGGTTTTTGGAAAAGCACCTCAGGGGTGGGCCGCGCTCGCCCAATATCACCCGGTTCCTGGAACTGCTGGAGATGCAGCGGTTTGCAATGCAGATGTTCACGTCGTGCGGCTGGTTTTTCGATGAAATCAGCCAGCTCGAATCGGCCCTGGTCCTCAAGTACGCCGCAATGGCCCTGCAGTTGGGCGAAAAGACCGGTTCGCCCGCCCTGGAGCCTCAGTTTCTCAAGTTGTTGGAACAGGCGCCCAGCAACGTGCCCGAATTGGGAAACGGCGCAAACGTGTTTCTCCGCAAAGTAAAGCCCGAGGCGTTCGACCGGGCAAGGGTGGCGGCAAATTACGCGATACAGTCGCTCGCCAGGTTCGCTCAACGGGAGTTCCAGATATACGCATACAGCATCCTGCCCCAGAAGGAGGAGGATTTAGGTTCCAATCCCGTGAAGTGCATCTACGGTCTTGTGTCCGTAAAGGACGACAGGACGCTTGATAAGGAGGATTTCCTTTACGCGGTAACGCATTTCGGAGGCCTCGATTTTCGGTGTTCGGTAAAGCCCTCTCCGGGCGAAAATGATTATGAATCCGTTCTGGCCGTAATCGAGGATGCCATTGAAGAGCAGAATACGATCAAAATGGTGCGCGTGCTGGATGAAATATTCGGGCCCGATTACTTCGGACTCGAACACGTCCTCAAGGACTTGAGGGCCGCGATAGCTGTGGACATCAGCCGCAAAACGCTTGGCAACTACACAAATCTTCAGCGGAACCTGTTTGATACGTACAAACCTCTCCTTCTGTCGCTACGGCATTGGGGCATAAAGATCCCGAGCGATATTCGGGTTTCAATCCGGCGCGTGCTGAGTGAGGAGGTGGAGAAGCTGGTTGAAGACATCCTGGTGCACGAGATGCAGCATGTCTCTTCGGATTCGCCCTGGGACTGGACTGACTTCTTTTTCCGGGCCCACATGGCCAGGCTGAACTCTTTGCGGGAAGAAGCAAGATCATGGGGTGTTTCCCTCAATCTGGAGGAAATATCTGAAAGGCTGGGGCGGTTCCTGGTGAGGCTTCTGACCAAACTGCTCAGGACCTACGACCAGATTGATGCAGGGCGTTTCCGGCGGCTTCTTACGTTATGCGGCACCCTGGCGATCTGGCCCGAGACCTGGAAGCTTCAGACGCTGTTTTTCCAGTTCGTGAGCAAGGGGGTCGGGAACCCGAAGCTGTTTTCGAAAATTGAGGGGGTTGAAGGTCTTATCGACGATCTCGATACGATGTTGAACTGCCGCTTTTCACTGCTTTTGCGCGGTCCGCTGTCCATTGGCGCAGGTGCGTCGGCCCTGAAGGAATAGGGGTCTGCCGGGCAGGCGGGAAGATATCGCACGGCCGCTCAGAGATAGAAATTTCGAATATCTTTGGCGAGCTGAGCGAGGCGAGTTGAAGAATCCGATTTATCAGGAGTTAGACAATGTGTGAGGCGAATGCTTACCTGCTAAAGGAAGGCAAAGAGGAACTCATCCTGGAGGCGGTCGACAAGGTCGAGAACGAGGGGGACCACATCAGGATCGAGAATATTTTCGGCGAGCAGAAATTGGTCTTCGGGCGAATCCGCAGCATGTCGCTGGTGAATCACAGGATAGTGCTCGAAGAGTAAAGCCCCGGTTTGCTGAGGCGCGTATTATACTGCACACGGGGCCGCGGTGTGCGCACAAGCGCAAGCCGTTATTCTTCTTCTCGCGGTTTTTTTGCCGTCCTTGTGAAACAGTACCAGTCAATCTGCCTGCAAATGCCCCGGATCAGTTGAACATCACGCCCTCTCAGCATCATTCTGCTGAAAAACCGCCTGATGCTCGTAATCCAATAATCCGGGTTCTCCGGGTTGATGAAATTAATTTTTGTCAGCGTATCTTTCAGATTGACGTACATGGCTTCGAGTTCGCCACTGGTTGCGAGACGGGGCGTGAACCCTTCCTTTTTCTCCGAGTCGGTTGTGAAAAGCTCGTAGACCATTATCATGACGGCCTGCGCAAGGTTTATGGAGGAAAATTCGGCAGTCGGTATGGTAACCAGGGCGTCACAGTACCTGAGGTGCTCATTGGCCAGTCCGCTTGCCTCGGGGCCAAATAGCAGCGCGATACGGTTTTTCCGGCTGATGGGCACCAGTTCCACGGCAAGCTGCCTGGGATTTCTTACGAACTGACGGCGGGAGCCCACTCGCGCGGTACTTCCAACCACGTACTGAAAGGGCTCGAGCGCCTCCTCCAGCCGTTCGTGGACTTCTATGCCTAAAACGAGGTCTTCGGCGTGATAGGTGGCCATCTTTAGGATCCGCGTCAGGTCCATGTCAGCCGGATTTACCACCAGGAACCGTGAAATTCCCATGTTCCTGGCCGCCCGAACCGCAGCGCCTATGTTTTCCGGATAATGCGGCTCGTTTAGGACTACGGCTATATTATCGAGGTTGATTTTCATAGTTCTCTTTTTTCTTCTTCATTCTGAGTGCAGCAGAGCCATTTATTGAAGCCTCCGCTGCGGTTGGTCCGGTAACGCAAGGTCCGGCGGGTTCGAAACACGTTGCCCGCCCGCATAAACTCTCGCGGTGAGGTCAGGTACACTTTCCAGGTACTCTGGCGAGGTCTTGACGGGACGGCCATAGTGAGATCCTTTCGCCGCGCGACATGAACAAATCGAATAGTAAAGGATTTGTGCATTTGAAAAAAGAGTATACTTACGTCCGGATGGGGACCAGAAAGGAAAGGCGGGCAATGTCTGTGAGATTTCGTTTCTGCCCCTATTGCGGGACGAGGCTGACGCAGAAGGCGTGCGAAAACAAAGTGAGGTCTTTGTGCCCGGGCTGCGGGGAGGTTTTCTATCGTAACCCCACGGCGGGGGCCGCGGTTTTGCTGGTCGAAGGAGGGAAAATCCTTTTAGCCAGGCGCAACGGTTCATACAGGGGAAAGTGGTGT
Organism: Syntrophobacteraceae bacterium; assembly: GCA_050008735.1. Lineage (GTDB taxonomy): Bacteria > Desulfobacterota > Syntrophobacteria > Syntrophobacterales > Syntrophobacteraceae > SbD1. Next base: position 51,796 of record JBEKMB010000019.1, on the reverse strand, counting down.
ATTCCGTGCGGTCATGTCGAGTGGGACGAGGAGGTTCGGGATGCCGCCGGTCGTGAATTCTTCGAGGAGACCGGGATAGCGGTCAGGGTGGGACGGGTGTTTGCAGTTCACTCCAATTTCCACGACCCCGAAAAACAGACCGTCGGGACCTGGTTCTGGGGAATTCGGACAGGGGGGGAGCTGTGCCCGGGTTCGGATGCCTGCGAAGTGGCGTTTTTCAGCCTGAACGATCTGCCGGAGCTGGCCTTTCCAACGGACCGGGTTGTATGCCGGGAGCTAAAAGAGCACTTTGAATCCCGCTCGTTTGATGAAGTGTGAGGTTTGCGGGCGCACGCGCGCCTGTTTCTTTTCGATGGTGAGCCCGCGACGCATGCAGACCGTCTTCGAAAGAATCGGGCTCCGCCTCCACCTACTTATAATACTTGTGGAAATACTCCAGCACCATCCGGTGGGTGTTGAACTGAGGGGTTAGGTCCGAAATAGATCGTTTCATTATCGAGAGCCACTGCTTCGGTTTGGCGTAATAGGTCGCAACCATGTCGTCTAAGTCCCGGTAGAGGTCGGCAGCAGCCGCGTCGTCGTCCTGGTCTTCGTCGTCCCCGATGGCCCACCCGTTGACCCGGTTTTTACATGCTTCGCGCCACCAGCCGTCCAGAACGCTCATGTTGACCCCGCCGTTAAAGCAAACTTTCATGCCGCTCGTGCCGCTCGCTTCTCTGGGACGGCGCGGGGTATTCAGCCAGACGTCGGCCCCTGAGGTCATCAGGCCCGCAACCCAGATATTGTAATTTGGAACAAACACCAGCCGAAGCTGTTTTTCATATTGCTTCCCTATATTAACTATCTCCCGGATCAGCTCCTTGCCCGGCTGGTCCTGCGGATGGGCTTTGCCCGCGAATACGAACTGCACTCGGTCATTGGAAAGATTAAAAAGAAATTCCAGGTCGCTGAAAACGAGGGTTGCGCGCTTGTAGGCGGCTGCGCGCCGGGCAAAGCAGATGGTCAGCAGTTCGTCGGTAAATCCGGCGGCGGATACGGAATTTATGTATCTGATGAGCCGCTTCTTGGCCTTTCTTTTGGCTTCGACAATGTCGCTGTCGGGAATGATCGAAATATCGCCAAGGAGCTGAGGGTCCTGGCGCCAGCCCGGGATATATTTGTCGTATAGCTTCCGGAAATCAGGGCCGGTCCAGCTCAGATGATGCACGCCGTTTGTGACATGCCCGATATTGAACCCTGGAAACATGAGCCGGGATATTTCGCCGTGAAGCTGGCTCACCCCGTTTGCGCCGCGCGACAGATTGAGGGCGAGAACGGTCGTGTTAAGAAGATCTTCTCCTGCAAGCTTCTTGATATTCGGGGGTAAATATTCCCCGATCAATTTCCACGCGAGGCTGTAGTTGAATTTATCGTGGCCGGCGGCAACGGGAGTATGTGTCGTGAATGTGCACCTGGACCTAACCTGCTCCTCATCCCCTCCCAGGTCTCTTAGCATGGCGAGAGTGAGGAAAACCGCGTGTCCTTCGTTCATGTGGAACGTGGTGATTTTCGGCTCCAGCCGTTTTAGCGCCAAATATCCGCCGATTCCGAGAATTGCTTCCTGGGCTATCCGGGTGTGCTGGTCTCCGCCGTACAGGTACTGTGTTATGAGCCGGTCTGCCGGGGCGTTTTCCGGAAGGTCGGAGTCAAGGAAATAGACCGGGACGCGCCCTTGTCCGGTCCCGTTGTGCGTTCCGACCACGTTGTGCTTCCAGACGCCCACCTTCACGTCCCGGCCTTCGATCCTGACATTTACTTTGAGCGGCAGAGGTTCCATGAACGCACGCGCATCGAAATAGGGGTACAGCTCCTCCTGCTGCCCAAAGGGGTTTATATTCTGGATGAAATAGCCGCGCTTATACAGGAGAGTCAAGGCAACCAGGGGTATGTTCAGGTCGGCAGCGGATTTGATGTGATCTCCCGCCAGAATGCCAAGGCCGCCGCTGTAGGTCGGGATGCTCTCGTTGAGGCCGATTTCCATGCTGAAATATGCTATTTTCATCCGTAGAGTCTCGCTCCTGTAAAATATTATTCTTCTTCGCGGGTTCGAACCGGCTTTATACCACACCGCCGGCAGTTTTCAAAAAAAACATGCCGCAAGTGCGACCATGGTCCGGACAGCCTCAATCCGCAAAACATCTGAGGGCAAAAATGGAGATCAAAACTAATCATGAGCAATAACCGAGCCAAGATACCCTGAACTTGCCAAGAAACCGTCATATCTTTCAATCGGCGGTTCGGCGGGGGAACCAGTGGTTTTGCGGGCTATTTATCTTTGTTCGAAAATTCGGGAAAATGTTACCATTGAACGCGTGGGTCATAACGAGAGGAAAGCATCATGCGCACGCTTTTGATTTCGGCAAACACGGAACAACTCCAAATGCCCGTCCTGCCGATGGGCCTGGCCTGCGTTGCAGCGGCGGCCAGGCATGCCGGGCATGAGGTCGAATTATTGAACCTCATGACAAAAGATGACCTTGTGGAACTCAAACTCGAGAAGGCTATTTTGAGTTTCGAGCCCGAACTTATCGGGGTCTCGGTCAGAAACATTGACGATCAGTGCATGAATTCCCCCAAATTTCTTCTCGAGGCCGTCAAAAATATCGTGAGTTCCTGCCGCGGCCTGACACCGGCCCCTATTGTTCTGGGAGGGGCCGGATACAGCATTTACCCTCGAAGCGCGCTCGTCTACCTGGGAGCCGACATGGGGATAAGAGGCGAAGGAGAGGCCGCTTTTGTAGAGCTGTTGGATAGACTTTCCCGAAAAGAAAGCCTGGTGGGCATATCAAATTTGATTCTACCTGACTCGGGCCGCGAAAGCAGATTAGATATTGTGAAAAGACTCGATGACTTTTTGCTGCCTTCTCCCAACGGCTTTTTTTCATTACCCGCTGAATTCGAAAATCAGAAAGTCTGGCTCCCTTTCCAGACCCGGAGGGGCTGCCCAATGGGGTGCAGTTACTGCTCGACTGCAACCATAGAGGGCCGGATTTTACGCAAAAGGTCCCCCGGCATCGTTGTGGATTCAATTTCCAGGTTCGCTGAAGCTGGATTCAGGAACCTCTTTTTCGTCGACAATACTTTCAATTTCCCTTCTTCATATGCACGTGAGCTTTGCGACAGGATGATCGAGAGAAATCCCGGAATCCAATGGCAATGTATATTGTATCCCTGGAAAGTTGATGAAGATCTCGTTGAAAGGCTGGCCGGGGCCGGGTGTATTCAGGTTAGCTTCGGGTTTGAGAGCGGGTCCAGGAAAATCTTGCGTTCACTCAACAAGAGATTTCAGCCTGAGGAAGTCCGCGGGATTTCAGAGATGCTGCACAGGCACGGCATCTCGCGAATGGGTTTCCTGTTGCTCGGTGGGCCGGGAGAGACCAGGGAAACCGTTGAGGAGAGCCTGGAGTTTGCGGATTCCCTGGAACTGGAAGCCATGAAGCTTACCGTTGGAATCCGGATTTATCCGAATACGGCTTTGGCCTCCGCGGCCAAAGCCGAGGGAGTCATTGCATTTGATGACGATCTCCTGTTTCCGAAATTTTATCTTGCCGGGGGGCTTGAAGGTTGGATTGACGACACGGTTTCCGATTGGCTCAAAAGACGGCCAAACTGGCACACTTGATGGAGAAGCGAGGGCGGAGATGGTTTTTCGCTCCCTGCTGCCGTCTGCAAAGGAGATGCGAATATGGCGAAAGTGATGATACATCCTGCCGGCTACGAAAGTGTTCGTGAAGCTGTCGACCTGGCGTTCGACCTTTTCCCACTCGAAATCAAAGGCAGGAAGGTTTTGATAAAACCGAATGTGCTCAGGACCTCGGAGGCAAATGAAGGCATCGTCACCCATCCCAGTGTGCTTCGCGCGGTGGTCGCTAAAGTTGAATCGCTTGGCCCCGCGTCCATAATCGTGGGGGACAATCCGGGGGTGGTCAGCTACGGCGCCAACGAGGAGAGTTTCAAAAAAACCGGCCTCATGGAAGCGGCAGGGAGCTATTATCGGAACATCGGGACCGATCCGGTCCAGGTCAATTTCAATCCGGATTTCATGCCCATGGTGAGTGTGTCCCGGGCTGTGCTGGAAGCCGACATCGTCATAAATCTTCCGAAGTTCAAGACACACGGGCTTACCGTCATAACCGGGGCAATAAAGAACTGCTACGGATACTTGCCCGGCGCCCAAAAAGCGGTGCTCCACAAGGCGGCAGGCAGTCCCGAACGGTTTCATGAAATGATCGTGGACGTCTTTCGCCTTCGAATCCCGGACCTTTCTCTGGTGGATGCCGTAGTCGGCATGGAGGGAAACGGTCCGGCTTCAGCGGAGCTCAGGGACATAGGTCTGATTCTGGCTTCCGATAACGCCGTAGCCCTGGATGCCGTGATCGCGACGATGATGGGTTGTGAGCCGGGAAAGCTGCGATTTTTGCAGAGGGCCAGGGAAGTTGGCCTGGGGGACTTTGACATAAAAGGCATCGAAATCATCGGGGAGCTGAAACGCATACCTGATTTCAAGCTGCCTCCGCTGGGAGGTGAAGCCAATATTGATAATGAGGCCATACAGACAATGATTCACAGCCGCACGGTCCTGCGTCCCCAGGCTGACCCGGATTTGTGTACGGGTTGCGGTACCTGTGTCGGTCAGTGTCCGGCTTCGGCCCTCTCCATGGGGGAGTACGTCCCCGAAGTTAATCCGGATATGTGCATCACGTGTTTTTGTTGTCAGGAGATCTGTCCGGAGAAGGCTATCGTGCTTAAATAACGGCGGGTGTCTCAGGCGGAGGCGCGGAGGTATGGGATTACCGATCAACTTTGGCGCCGCAACCATGGATGAGGGTCTCCACGGAGTTGTCAACAAATATCAACCCTCTTCCTCAGCGCCTCCGCGTCTCCGCGTGAACAAAAAATCTTAAACAGGAGGATAAAAGGTGAATGGTCTTTTGGTAAGATGGCTGCTTCTTACGATTTCAATTATCGTTACATCCTATCTGGTCGACGGTATACATGTGACCAGTTTTTTTTCCGCATTTTTTGCAGCCGCGGTCCTCGGCATACTGAACGCCCTGTTCCGGCCGCTGCTGATCGTTATCACTCTTCCAATCAATATCCTTACCCTGGGCCTTTTCACGTTCGTAATAAACGCCCTGCTTTTGAAAATGGTTTCCGGCGTAGTTCCCGGCTTCTACGTTCAGGGGTTTCTGTCGGCGGTTTTCGGCTCGCTCATAATAAGTTTAGTGAGTTGGTTGCTCAGTTCTTTTGTCAATGACAGGGGAAGAATCGGCTACATTGAGCTGAAGAAGAGAGACAGGAATATCTGGTAATCGGAGGTGCCCGGGATCATATATTTGTGCGGAGGGTGCGCGGGGGCCAACGCGCCCCGATCCCCCCCGCTTCATCTCCACGGTTTTCCCTGGGCTATCAGACTCTGGTCGTCACCTCGCTTTTCCACGCCTGGCGATACAGTGCGGCGGCCTGCTGCGCTATCGCGGGGTCTTCGACCCTTCCTTCATCGGCAAGCTCATTTGCCAGGACAAATGGAATCATTTCACTCAACTCTACGAATAGAGGAGTGAGGTCGGTCAGGTGCCTTTGGGTTGGGAAGCTGCTGCCCGGAGGCATTTTGACAGGACTTGGTGGTTGTTTACAATTGCCGGCATATCATTACCTTATAAAGAAGAGGCTGGATTTTACGGTATAAGGAGGTGGACCTAATCCATTAACGGAGGGTAAACATTCCTCCAAGGAGAATATATCGATGTATAGTAAAGTTAAAATCATGGGACACCCCGTTCACCCCATGCTGGTAACTTTTCCGATCGCCTTTTATGTCTCGACCCTGATAGCGTTCATTATCCATGGTATCTCCGGCAGCGCGTTCTGGTTCCAGGTGGGGATTGCGGCAAATGTCGCCGGTATCGTGATGGCGGTGATTGCGGCCGTTTTCGGGTTCATCGACTGGAACTTCGGCATTCCAGCGGGTACGCTCGCGAAGAGTACCGGGGTCAAGCATCTGTCGTTCAACATGCTCTCGCTCATTTTGTTTCTGATTTGCCTGTCTTTGAATGCCGCTCAATGGAACGCCCTGGTCCCAGTTTCAAGGGGTGCCGTCATTTTTGCGCTGCTTGGCGTTATTTCGACAGTCTGCGCCGGCTATTTCGGGTGGACACTGGTGCAGAATCATCACGTGGGGGTCGAATTCTCACCTGATGAAGAGCGTTGTATAACCGAAGCCACAGGATTTAAACAGCGGACTGCATAGTTATACAGCATTGAAAAACTGTTTTCCTGATGAAGTTGTCAAGAGGATGCCCCGGTTTGGGCATCCTTTTAAATTGCTTCGGTGGAGTTTCCATGCTCCGGCCGGATCCAGCGACGGCCGGCCGGTCCGGATCGAGCCTGCGTCACGCCCGGGCAGGTTTTAGCACCGGGTCCTGTGCCGTGAGTTTCTTCCGGGACCATTTATTTTCGATGGCGCAGCCATTATCGTTGTTCCCAATAGGACTATTTTGCGATTTCCCGCGCCGGCGGTGAAACAATGAGCCTCTTCCTAAATCCCGGACATCTCAGACATTATAAGGAGCTTGCCCGATTTCTGATCAAATATGGGCGCTCTGACATAATATTTCGAGCAGGACTCGAAAAGGTATTGGATGAAGAACATCCCATCGAGGAAATCGGCGCGAAGGCGGAGGAGCTTTGCAAAGACCTTGAGAAGATGGGCCCCACCTACGTCAAATTAGGGCAGTTTCTTTCCACCCGTTCGGACCTTCTGGCGCCCCCAGTACATTGAAGCGCTGGCACGCCTTCAGGACAGCGCTGAGGGCTTTCCATACGAGAAAGTCGAAGAGATCCTCACTTCTGAGTTGAGAATGCCTGTATCCAATCTCTTTTCCTTTTTCGACAAAACGCCTCTTGCCGCTGCATCCCTCGCCCAGGTCCATCGGGCAGTGCTCCTTGACGGCCGAGCCGTGGCCGTAAAGGTCCAGAGGCCCGGCATTCACGATCAGATCGTCATGGACCTGGATGTTCTGATCGATCTGGCCGGTTTTTTGGACCGGCATACTGATGTGGCGAAAAGATATATGCTTCAGGCGACCATGGAGGAGTTTCGCAAAGCGGTTTTGAGGGAACTCGATTTCAGGCAGGAAGCCCGGAACCTGGTCCTGCTGGCAGAGAACCTGCGAGAATACGACAAAATCGTGGTGCCCATGCCCATCGATGCTTTCACAACGGCGAAGGTGCTCACTATGGAGTATATTCGCGGGCAAAAAGTCACGAGCATTCTCCCTCTGCGCAGGCAGGAAATCAATGGATGGGAACTTGCCGATGAGCTTTTCAGCGCGTATCTAAAACAAATCCTTGTTGACGGCTATTACCATGCCGATCCGCACCCGGGAAACGTATTCCTGACGGAAGACGGGCGAATAGCGCTGATCGATCTTGGCATGGTAGCCCGCCTCTCCGAGGGGATGCAGAAAAAACTCCTCAGGCTGACTTTGTCCATAAGCGATGGCAAGGCGGAGGATGCGGTAGAATATGCGATTGAGATCGGCGAAAAGAGCCCGACATTCGACGAGAAGACCTTCGGCAGGCACGTAAGAGAGCTGGTAACGCACTGGCAGAGGACCACGATCGGTCAACTGGAGGTCGGCCGTGCCATACTGGAGATGCTCCAGGTGGCGGGGACAACCGGGTTTCGATTCCCAAGCGAGCTCGCCATGCTGGGCAAATGCATGTTGAATCTCGACAATATCGGCCGAACTCTTGACCCGGGGTTCGACCCGAACGCAGCGATCCGACGGTATGCCGGAAAGCTTTTCAGGCAAAGACTTCTCAAAGGGTTGTCCGCTGCAAATCTTTATAAAATGACAATTGATTTGGAAGAGCTGGCCGAAAACCTTCCCCGGAATATAGGAAAAATAACCACCATGCTTGCCGGCAATGATTTCAAAATCGGCGTCAATGCCATCGACGAAACCTACCTATGAGGGGGTTTCAAAAGATCGCGAATCGTGTCGCGCTGGGAATAATACTCGGAGCAACCATCGTCGGGGCGGCCATCATGATGCGTGTACAAACGCAGTTCACCCTTTTCGGCTATCCGGGGCTGGCCATAATTTGTTTCCTCATTGCCGCCATAGGTGGGGTTTTGCTGGCTATCGTCATGTTTTTGAACGACGAGAGGGCCGGTAAAAAAATGAAAGGGCCGGACCCATGACGGGCTGGATGCGTGTGCATTAAAGGCGACACCGGTTCATTGCATGAGGTCAGCCGACCACCCATAGCGCTCTGTCTTTAGCGATCTGGACGAGTTTATTGGTTACCCGGCCCATATCGAATTCCTCGACCGTAGAAAGACCCCGCCTTCCCACTACGATGGTGCCGTAAGCGCCTGTTCTGGCTTCTTCGAGAATGGTCCCAGCCCGTGTGGTTGCCCCTACGATGACTTTGGTCAATATCTTTCCGGATGAAATGCCTGCCTCTTGAAGAATTTTTACCGCTTTCTGAAAAACCGGCTCGATATCTCCGGCCGCCTTTTGCTCGCGGTCCTTTTCGAACTGCTCGGTTTCCGGGCCGCTCAGACTATTCATTTCCGGAACTTTCCTGACCACGTGCAGGAGAAGGACCTCCTTGCCAAGGCCTTTGGCAATCCTGGCCAGATGGTTTACCGCCAGAATGGAGCCATCTGATGAATCGATTCCGACAATGGCTTTATTCGGCTCTGGTTTGCCGCCGACAAGCCAGACCGCCAGGTCTGATGTTTTGAGGACCACCTTGCTGGCAATCCCGCCAAGCGACAGGTCCTGTATGGTGCTGAGCCCCCTCCTGCCAAGAATGACTGAAGCGTATCCGAGGTGTGACTCAGCCCTGATGTCCCTGGCTATTCCTTCCCGCACCGGTCTTACGTCGACCTTCACCGCCGAATCGGGAAACCCGGCATCGCTGAAAACCTGGCGGGACATTTGCATGAAGTCGTTTATCCTGTTTTCCTGTTGTGCCTCCCAGGAACGCACTGTCTGGACCTTTTGCTGCCAGGCCGGGTCTTTTTCCAAGTCCCAGAAAGCGTCCGGGACCTTGCTCATAACATGGAGCATCACAATTTCCGTATTATGGGCAGGAAGGGCTTGACTTACATAATGAATGGTTTCCATAGCCTGGTAGGAGCCATCAACCACGAGCAGGACCCTGTTTTCCGAATTGTCCATTGTTCCTCCTTTCTCCAACCGTGGATAGAGTGAATTGCGTAAATTACCGGATATCAGATTCTAAATCGCTTTGAGAAAGGGCCTGGGACTACGGGGAAACGAATCTGAACCGCCAGCTAGCTTGCATGAAAGTATATAATAGTATGGAGAGGACAACCTGATATGTCAACCCGGAAGAACAAGTTGAGGCGTACCTGGAATTGAAAAGCCGTCAAACTTATTTCAACTGAGCGCAAGACAGGCCGGGCCGATGCCGGGAAATCGTTCGGCCCAGGGGCATTAAGCCAACGCCGGTGTTAAATATTGTGCGCCGGCGGTTTATTTTCGGGCCGGAAGAATTACTTTAGTTTCGATCCGACCAGGCACGGCTTGGTTCAGTTTCACTCGGAAAGCGCCCCTTCCCGAGTCTGAAACTGCCGCCAATGGTTTTGAGATGTTTCCGGAAACCAGCGGTTTGGTTTATAATGGCGCCGCTCTGAAGGGAAGAGTATCCCGCGCATTGCGGTAATTGCTGAAAGGAGATTGATTTAATGATTCACCTGTCGGAAAAAGCCGAAGACGTTTTAAAGGATTATTTCAAGGACAATCAGATCACCCCGATCCGGATTTTTCTTCAGACCGGCGGCTGATCTGGTCCGTCCCTGGCGATGGTTCTGGATGAACCAAAAGAAACTGACGATGTATACGAAGTTAATAGCTTTACCATGTTGGTCGATAAGGACCTGCACCAGAAAACGAAGGACATTACCGTCGATTATGTCTCCTATGGGATGGGCTCCGGCTTTAGGCTGGCATCAGAAATCCCGGTCGGCGGCGGTGGCGGTTGTTCGTCTTCATGCAGTTGCTAGCGTGCAGGTTGGAGACTCAATTTTCCAGCATTCAAACGGGGACGGTAAGTCCCCGTTTTTAATGGGCTTGCATGTACCCCTGGATGATTCGGGCTTTGCGGATGGAAGAAGGCCGGAACCGGGATAATTTCAAGAAAAGGGTTTGGCGGCAAAAGAAGGCCGGCCTGAGCGTCGGCCTTCTCGCGCTATTTCGCAGCTCATTTTGAAATTCCGATCACGCCGCAAGCCACCCGCGCGCCCGCCCCGCCTGTAGGTTGGGTTTTAAAATCATCGGCTCGTGCGTGAATGATTACGGAACGGCCGACTATGGATTTCGGCCCTTCCAGGCTTATAAGATCATCGGTTACTTCGAGTTTTGCCATTCCGTTCTTGTCGACTTCCAGATTGCCAAGATCGCCGAGGTGGCGTTTCTCAGCTTTCGGACCCGCATGGGGCATGTCGGTGGGATTGAAGTGGCCACCTGCCGAATTGGCGTCGGGGGAACCGCAGTTGCCGAATTCATGGATGTGAAACCCGTGCAGACCCGGCGACAGGCCTTCGATGTTTGCGCTAATCCGGACACCCTTGCCGTCTTTGGCGAAGCTGACGGTGCCGTTCACTTTGCTGCCCTCGGTCGGGTTCACGACAGCCAGAGCCTCTTTTACCTCGACTTCGGCGATCTTCCTTGAACACCCAGCCAGGACCACTCCAGCAATCAGGGCTGAAAGCAGCGCACCTTTGATAATTCCTCTCACCTTCTCCTCCTCATGTTCATTATTATGAATAAATCAAAAAATATCCTTTATTTTTGGGCAACGATTCAAGCAAAAATAAAATCATCATTCCGCGTTGAGTAAATGGGCTGGACCTCGCGGAATTTACGCCAATCGCATCGGGAAATGGGGTCGGTTGGGTGTGGCCCGGTGCGTTGGCGGGAATCAAGATTTTTGAATGAAATACGATCAAAAAGTGATACCTATGTTCTCGCACATTCGCAGCCTGTTTTCCGAACCGGGCCGAGGGAATCAACCGTGGCGAAAACAAAGCGAGTAAAGGCGTTCGATGAGGGAATATTTCCGAAACCTTTTTCGCCACTATCGGGTTATTTATCGTCTTTTTTTGGCAGGAAGTTTTCTGTATTTTATCGCTTTCTCTTAGATCTGACCTCCTGTACTGTGAATCTTTGAGGCCGGATCGATTTGTCTGAGGAAAAAGCCTGCAAATTCAGCATGATACAGGAATTTGAGATGCCCGCTTTGAAAATCGCGAGAACAGCTCCATTTATTGGCCTCGTCGGCCTTCTGGCCGCTTTCGACCAGCTGACAAAATACATGCTCGCCAGGGCTATCCCGCTGAATACCGGGATTCCCATAATTCCCGGCTTCCTGAACCTCGTCCATCTTCACAATACAGGAGGGGCTTTCAGCGTTTTCGCAGGGTCGGGGTCCCCCTGGCGGAAATACATTTTCATCGGACTTGCCATTATAGTTATCGCTGCAATCGCTTATGCTTACGGAAAAGTCGGCAAAAAGGACAACTGGACTAGAATAGCATACATATGCATTGCCGGCGGGGCCTGCGGGAACCTGATCGACCGCATTCGGTTAGGAGAAGTGGTGGACTTTATCGACGTCTACGCGGGGAAATGGCACTGGCCGGCCTTCAATGCGGCGGACGCCGCCCTTTCGACGGGCGCGGTGATGTTGCTGGTCTCACTGATAAGGAAGAGATGATCCCTGCCGTATACCCTGGAATGCGGCAGGTCAAGCGTGGACGGTATCCATAAAACAAGTTATCGTTTTTGATTATCCATTTTCTTGACAAGCTTTACGGTGTATTCCTGCGGGAATCTCTTTTTTGCCTTCCTGTCCCAGATTTCCTGCTGGATTACAAGATGGTCGCTGGAGATTTGCGTGATTACCCCGCTGTGCTCTCCCGCCGGTGTCCCGATGCCGACTATATATCCCCTGCCGGTGGCGTCCTCGATGACGGCCTTCTTTCCGAGTTCACCCCAGGTAATTGCCTTGAGCCCTTTTTCTATTTCACTGAGTGTCATTTTTTGCAATGGCGTAAGGGGCGCGGCTCTTTGACCCTCCTCATCTTCACCCAAATTGCCGGCTGTCTCAGGCACAAGGAAAGGGATAAAGGGGTCAAGTGCTTTTATCGGATAGAAAGTGAAGTTGGCGCTCATCAGGGATGAGTTCGTTTTTTCTTTCAATGGAAAATATTCCGGAGGATAACCTGCGGCAGTCGTTTCAGATTGTGAGGCCGCCGCATCCGGTATATGCACCTCAATTGGTCCTGAAGGCTGGGCGGCCGCGGAAGGCGCCGGGACCTGTTCGGGTGAAGTGGATGGCGTCTGGGCCTGGGCCTGCGCAGGTTGCTCGGCCTGCCCTTTCGACGTTTGCTCCGGGGGCGCGGGAACGGATTCGACAGGTTGTTGTGCGGGGCTAACCTCCGGCCGTGGCGCCTCAGCTGTATCCTGCCCGGACTGAGCCACTGGCGGGGGCTGGGATGGCTGAATGTTGGTCTGTTCGGCACTCGGTTGGGCAGGTTGGGCCTGTTCGGCCTGTTGCTGGGCGGCTGAATTGGAAACGGAAATAGCTGCAGCCGAAAGCAGCAGGACAAAAATCAGAGAAAAACGGCGCGCAAACGCTCTTTTTTCAGGACGCGCTTTCATAGTTCCCCCCCACAATTTTACCCGATAGAAAAAAAACTCGTCAATATCCTGACAAATTACGGTCATACCTTCCGACACAGGTTGGAACGGCATTGCATGTTCGATGGCATATTTTAAGCTGTCCAGATCCTTGCCCCCCTGACGGTAAGAAGCATAATACTCGATTCTTCAGATAGATAAAATGATTTCGAAAACGATTTCCTCTTTTTAATTCTGGTTCGAGGCGGATTCGATTGACTCTCCCAGCCTCAGATGCCTGCATAACTCTTCGACGAGAGTTCTCTTCGAATAGCCCGGATAAAGCTCGATCACCTTTTCGAAGGCCGAGACAGCCCCCTGAGAGTCTCCCGCCCTGGCCAGGAAGAAGCCAAGCGCAAGCCACGTGTTAGAGCTTTCGGGGTCGCCGTCGAGGACTTTTCTTGCCGCTGCCACAGCGTTTTCCGCATCGTCCATGTTATAATAGTACCATCCTCTGAGCAGCAAGGCGTCGGGAGAATCGGGAGAAATATTCAGGGCTGCGTCCAGGCGCCTTTCTCCAAAGTCCTGGAAGAACTTCGGCAAATGTTTTTCTTGCACTAAAAATGCCACAGCCATGTTGAAATTGAATTTTGAAAAAGGATTTCGCACATATTTCTGTAACGAGTTCCATTTTTCCTTTTGCGCGCGGTTGAGTGTATCCTCTCCTTGGAGGTGCTCAATTTCCGTTTTCAGGCGCGGATCACCGGGGTCCTTCGCGTATTCCCGCTCGATGATCTGGCGGGCATACTGTTCCTCGCCGTGTTTTTTAAATTCCATGGCGACCCAGAGCGCCGGCGGCAGGTCTCCCGGATCGTTGAACCCGTCCTGGTTCAGATCCACCCCTTGCGGGCCGAACTCGGTAAGGATTGTAAAGGCGGTCGTTTCAACCAGACCTTTCGCATAAGGGGAGTTATCGGTCAGTCGCACGAACTTGAGGGCTTCGAGCGTCCACCTGTAGGCATCCTCGGGCTTCTTTACGACAATACAGGCGCGGGCCAGGTTCAAACATAGATGGGGAAGGGCGCTTGCCTCGACTTCATTGCCCTTGGATTCTACAAATTGTCCGCCACGTTCGATGGCCTGTTCTGTTTTACCCAGTTTTAGGAGGGCTATGGTCAAGGCATTGTAAGCCAGGACATCGGCCTCGCGTCCCTTCCTTCCAAGTGCGACTGCTTTTTCGGCGTACTTTATGGCATCCTCGTACTGTCCGATTTCACACAGTGCGTTGGCGTAATCCGCATTTGCCCGGGGGTTGTTTGGCGCCTTCATCAGGGAATCGTATTGGATTGTTAGCTTATTTTCCCAATCGCCATTGCGCAGAAATGTAAGCAGGGCAAGGCACGCGGCGCCGATTAGCAGGGCAGAGCAGGCGGCCTTCGCGAATTCGGATTCAGGGAGTCGTTTTGCTGCCCGCCGGATTAAGATCGCGAAAAAGCCCGCCACTGAAAGGTAGAAACCTATCGATGGCAGGTAGAGCCTATGTTCGAAGACCAGTTCGAGGGGAATGATCGTCGATTCGATTACAAGATTTAGAAGGAACCAGGCGATTCCGTAGGTTATGACGGGAAATCGCCTTCGGAACCTGATCGTGAGAAAAATGAGGGCGGCAATCAGGAGCAGTGCAGGCATGGTCGTAAGAGGACTGAAAAGTGAAGTCGAAATTTCGACGTCATGCTCCATCGACAATCGGGCCGGGTCGGGCCAGAAGAGGATCGACATGTACAATACGACTACCCGTCCTTCCGTGAGCAGGCGTTCCACAAGATTGAAATCCCTGTTGGCGTACCCGCTGAGAAGGTTAGGCAAGATCACCGTGAAGGCGTAGAAAGAGCATGAAAGAAACGCCGCAACGGCAGCCGTGCGTACTTTCCAGCCGGTTTTCCGGCAGACGGCCCAGGCTTTTTTCAGCCAGGCGGAATCGAAAAACCAGATATCGGTTAAAGCCAGCGCAAATGGCAGGACCAGCGAGTTTTCCTTTGAAAGGAAGCTGCAGACAGCGGCAAGCATGCAAAGAAAATAGAAAATAAAGGCGGTCCAGGTCTTTTTTCCGGAAAGAAGGCGCGCTTTTATGAAGCAGGCCACGCTCAGGGTAAAAAAGAGCGCCTGCATGGAAGCCATGCGCTGAACGAGATACGTTACGGCATTTGTCTGAAGGGGGCTTAAGGCCCATATGGCGGCGACGCATAACGGGAAAAAGCCCGCTGTTTCATAGAGTGGCCGCTCTGCGCTCCCGTTCTTGCCGGCGGCCAAGAGGATCTGCCTCACAAGCCAAAGGACCGCAAGGAACGCCAGCAGGTGGATCAGCAGATTCACTGCGTGAAAATAGATGAGGTTGCTATGCCCCAGATAGTGATTGAGCGCAAGTGTGACTATGGGAAGAAACCGGGTCCGGCCAAACGTTGTCTGAGACAGCGAAAGAAGGCTGGATGGCGAGGCGGAATCCAGATACAGAGATTTTTCATATACAAATGAATGAAAATCGTCGAGGTAGGGTGGTGAGGTGAAAGTGTTCGAATAGGCGGAAAAGATCATCAAAACGATGAAAAAAGCAAGAAGATAAGGCAGCGCTTTTTTCGCTTTCACTCGCGTAGCCGTCCTCATTCCGATTTCCCCGGTCCGCCATTCCGGGTTGGAAAAAATACGAAGAATGCCAGTATGATACTGGCATCCTCGTGCTATTCTTATTGTTTCTAGCAGATTACTTTTCGCCCGACAACCCCAATTGTGTGGCAAGCGCACCGCCAAGTACCCATCCTGTAATTTTGCCGTTATTCGTTTGCGGACTAGCGGTTAAAGTCGCGCCGTTCTTGCTCAGGGCATAAAGGGGACTCGTAGCGGAGGCGGCTTGAATAACGAAGGTCACCCCTGTGCCGTTAATTGACGGGGTAAAGTAATAGGTGTTAGCGTCAGTGCAAAGAGCATCAAACTGCGTACCCGCTGTCGGGAATGCCTGCTGAAAGCTGTAGAAAGTGGCGATATTGGTTTCGATTGCATGGATGCCGGGGAAGACCTTGCTGGTCAGGCGCGATTTCTGGATATACTTTTGATAATACGGGACCGCGACCGCAGCCAGGATGCCAATGATCGCCACGACGATCATCAATTCCACCAGTGTAAAACCTTTGCTTTCCTTCATCTTGATAAACATGGCCTTCTCCTTTTTGGGTTTTTATGGGCTAATGCTTCCTATTGGGTTTCCCTCGATTCATAATGAACTATCGTAAAATCCCTCCTGTCCCTTTAGCATTTTTTCTCCTAATGTGTTGCGAGATGGAATGAGCAAAATCGATGCCGTGATTCACGGTTTCCCAAAATTTTTCTTGGGCTTTTGTGAGCCGGCTCTGGGACTAGATCGCCGGCGTGTCGAACGATCACCGAGGAAAATGATAGGTGTTGCTGCTTTAAGAGATAGCTCCTCTTACTTACAATTTTTGTCAGTACGAATGACGAAAAACGACAAATGAGCCTCTATAAGCGTCAGAGGGATCAGGTATTAGCCTGTTCGAAAAGGGTAGTGTATTCGCTGGTCGGAGATCCCACTAACCGTTGATTGGGATTAATGAAGAGGAAGCCAAAGAAAGGGCTTGCTAAAAATAGAGGGGCTGTCTCTCTTTAAGCCCCAAAATGGAGATCTGAAACAGAGGGAGCATCTTACACGATAGAACTCCCAAGGGAGGGGAAAAACCGTCCCGGTATTATATGCCGCAGTGCGGGTTGGAGATGGAATGCGCAAAGATGTGTGCAGCGGGAGGGCATCGGAATGTCCCTTATTGATGCCGATCAGTTTTCGCCCGACAAGCCCAGGTTTGTGGCAAGCGAACCGCCTATTTGCCATCCAACAATCTTGCCATCTGCAGTGAAGGGATGTGCGGTTAGGGTCTGGTTTCTAAGGGCATAGAGCGGATTCGTTCCAGTCGGGGCCTGAATAACGAATGTCAACGTTGAACCGAAAGGGGTAACGTTAAAGTACTGGGTGTTGGCGTCGCCAACCAGGAGATCAAAAGTCGCACCTGTCGGGAACGGCAAGGTGGGCTGAAAAGCGTAATAAGATGCCATGTTGGTTTCGATTGTGTGTATGCCGGGGAAAACCTTGCTCGCAAGGCGTGATTTCGCAATGTACTTTTGATAGTACGGCACCGCGACAGAGGCAAGGATGCCGATAATCGCCACGACAATCATAAGTTCCACCAGAGTAAAACCTTTGCTTTTCCTGATCCTTGATAACATGGTGTCCTCCTCCCGCTGATCGGGTTTTGCGGGTTATGATTTCTTCCTCGGATTTCGCATGGTTGATGTTTCATATGAATTAATCGTCAATTGTCCATCATTCTTCAGTCTTTTCTTCTGCCTATGCCGCGAGAGGGATTGAGCAAAAGTGATGCCTGATTCGAAATTTGCTTGTAGAATCATGCCAAAGAGGCTCTGGGATTAGGTCCCCGGCATATCGCCCCGTGTATGATGGATGGTGACCATGTTTCTTGCAGGGCATTAATCGCAGCCCCATTGACAATTATTGTCAGCGCCTCAAGAAAACCGGCACGCCAGCTGTATGTGAGCGGAGCAAGATTTATTTCTATCCAAGTTTGGATTCGGATAAAATTTTGGCTGGGTTGACCTTGGAGAACGTCTGAACAACAATGTTCAGAAAATCAATTTGAGAGTCTGGTGAGTAATTTCAATGGATTTCACTTTCCGAGGCTTGACTTCAATACCGGGTTGAAAAGACACTGGGCATTAATCGGGCAAATATTCCTTTTTCCAGCCTAGCTCGGGTTTCACCTCAGGCTGGTCGGCCTTTTTGAATAAGCAGTCACCAATCACCAGGTAATCCATTTCCGTACGCATAAAACACCTGTAGGCATCCTCAGGGGTGCAGACTATCGGCTCGCCTCTTACATTGAAGCTCGTATTTACAACCAGTCCCACCCCTGTTCTGGCCTTGAATGCTTCTATCAATCGCCAGTACCGTTCGTTAGTTTGCCTGTGGACCGTCTGAACGCGTGCCGAATAATCCACGTGCGTAATCGCGGGGAGATCGGAACGGAGGTGATAAAGGCGCTCGTAAAGCTCCATATCCTGATAGCCATTTGGAAGCGGCCTTCTGCGTGACTCCTGAACGGGACTTACCAGAAGCATGTATGGAGAAGCTGTATCCAGTTCGAAACAGGCGGCGCATTCTTCCGCCAAGACTGACGGAGCGAAAGGCCTGAAGCCTTCCCGGTATTTTATCTTTAGATTCATCTTCTTCTGGATCTCAGGGTTTCTGGGGTCTCCGAGGATGCTTCTGTTGCCGAGCGCCCGCGGTCCCCACTCCATGCGTCCCTGGAACCAGCCGATCACATTTCCCTGCTCCAGCAATTCGGCAACGGTGCGGCATAAAGCATCGAAATCCTCGTATTCGGTGCAGGCTGCGCCGGTTTTCCTGCAGAGGCGTTTGACATCCGCAGTTGTAAAGCATGGGCCGAGGTAAGAGCCCTGCATCTTGTCACAGCCATTGCCATTGGCATTTCGCGAGGCGTCTTTCCAGATGTGCAGGGCGGCAAATGCAGCGCCCAGAGCGCCACCAGCGTCTCCCGCCGCGGGCTGGATCCAGATTTTTCTGAAGATGTCCGATCTCAGAAGCCTGCCGTTTGCGACACAGTTGAGGGCTACCCCACCGGCAAGCGTCAGGTTGTCGCACCCCGTAAGGTTTCTCAGTGTGCGGGCCAGCATGATAACAATTTCTTCGGTAATTTCCTGAATCGCGGCGGCCAAATCCATATAAGGGCGACTCAATTCGCTTTCGGACTTCCTTCTGGGCACGCCGAACAGGTCCTCCCATCTGGCATCTTTGCACATAGTCAGGCCGGTTGCGAAATCGAAGTAATCCATGTTGAGAAGAAATGATCCGTCCTCCCGAAGATCGATCAGTTCATCCAGGATGATGCTTACCCACCTTTTCACCCGTTCGCCTTGCCTGTTTCCGTAGGGTGCAAGTCCCATCAGCTTATATTCCCCGCTGTTGACCTTGAATCCACAATAGTAGGTGAAAGCGGAGTAGAGGAGCCCCAATGAATGGGGAAATGGCAGTTCACGCAAGATTGTTATACTGTTGGCTTCGCCCATACCCAGAACCGTTGTGGCCCATTCGCCCACGCCATCAACCGTAAGAATCGCCGCCCGGTCGAAAGGGGATGGGAAAAAAGCACTGGCCGCATGTGACAAATGATGTTCCGGGAAAAGGAGGCTGGGTTTTTTCTGCAGTTCATGGCCGGCAACGGCTTTAAGCTCCTTCCAGAGAAGACTTCGCATGAAGAGTTTCTCCCTGGTCCAAACCGGCATGGCCGCGACAAAGCTTTGGAAGCCCCTTGGCGCGAAGGCATGGTAGGTCTCCATAAGTCTTTCGAATTTAAGCAGGGGCTTGTCATAGAAGGCTATGGCGTCCAGCTCCGATATGTCCAGACCCGCCTCGGATAGCACATATTCGACGGCATTGGAGGGAAAGGAGGGATCGTGCTTAATTCGGGTGAACCGCTCTTCCTGTGCGGCGGCCACAACGGAGTCCCCCAGCAACAAGGCGGCAGCGCTGTCGTGATAGTATGCGGAGATGCCAAGGATCGCTGAATCCAAAGTCTATGTCCCCGTACTAGAAAAGTGCATAAAGAAAGGGCGCAAGAGCCGAGCCGCTAGTGAAGAAAATGAGCGCACCGAAAAGCAGTAGAGAGGCCAGCACTGGAATAAACCAGAATTTTCGCCGCTCCCTCATAAAACTCCACAGTTCTTTAAGAAAGTCCATGGCTCTGTACCTTTCGCGTAGTTTCTCAGAATGGTTTTTCGAGGTCCTTTGAGGAAAAGGTGTGATCACGCTCTATAAATAACGAACGCCGATCCTTTTTCCAGTCACCCAACCGCATGGAGTCGGCGCCCGCTATTCGCCGCACGAGCGCCACCGGGGTCACGACGGCGCCGAAAATTACGGTCAGGATCAGCTTCGAAGAGAACTTGCCCAGAAGTCGGCTCAAGGCAAACCAGACTCTCGCGGCAGGCGCAAAGATAGCCGGAAAGGCCATGACCGCGACAAGTATTCCGATCGCGGGCAAGAGCAGCTTCTCACCTTTAAGGGAGTATGTGACGAGCAGCAGGATCAGCAAAATCGCCAGCCCGGTGTCTTTTTGCCGACTCCGGGGGTCCTCCGGGAAAATCATTCTATTCACCTCCGAGAACGTTTTACCGGCTTAATCTTTCAAGAACGACCGGCAGGAAATTTTGAGCCATGCGGTTTGCCCCATCAGCGGAAAAATGAACCCGATCCACAAAGAACTTGTCTTCATGGGGGATGAGGGAAGCATTATCGACCCAGCCTGTCCGCTCATCGGAGGCTACCTCGCGCAAGGTGCCATTATATTGGCGGAATGCAGACATTGTGGCTTCCAAGGTCAGAGTCGGCGTAAAATGCAGGAGTGAGAACAAATCGGATTTCTGGAGTGGGCTAAGCTTTTCGTAAAAATTGGGTAGGGAATAATCCATCCCGGGATCATAGAGCGTTGCAAAAGAGGAGAGCACCACCTCCGCCCTACCCCCTCTGGCAATAGAGACCAAGGTCCTCACATGCTGTTCGAAAGCCCGAGCCGCTTGCGCGGGAATCTGCGACAATCTGCCTTCGCCGCTGATCATCTTCTCCCTGGAATCAAGAGTTGCAGCCTTCTCTTTATATTCTCTGTAGGAATTTCGCATCCTCGCGTAGAACATACTATGATCCAAGCACCGAATTAAGACGTTGGGTTTATCATGATATCCAAAAGGTGTTTTATGGATGTGCGAGTAGTCGGGCATGAAAGTCGATGCGTCTGCCGCAGCTTTAAAGTCATTGTATGCATGATAAATGATTACCAAATCGGGTTTGAAAGGCATGACCCGAAGTGCCAGGTTGCCTATGCTCTGAGCGGTGTCGAAGCCCGGCACTGACGCATTGATCACCCGAATTTTCTTGCCCGGAATCCTTTCCTGTACAAGCTGTTCCAGTCGTCCAGGCCAGTTTTCCTCAAAAGACAGGTTCACATTGGCAGTTGTCGATGCACCTATCGTAGCGATTCTGATTTCGCCCTCGGGCTTTTCTCGCTCCAGCGATAAGTCTTTGGCAAGGAATCCATGACGGTCCACCTGAATTACCGTCTTTTTTGCCTGGTTCGGATGCCCGCCCGTCAATTTGATGTTCGGCCTGAATGTAAGACCTATAAAGGGGTGCCAGGCATAGATGTTCTCAAGAGCTGAGTCGTATGCCTCAAGTTCTTGCGGGGCCAGGGCGAATCCTTTTCCGTTAAAAAAAGACGCCAACCGGGTAGTCAGTTCGATGACACCGAAAAGAGTGAAAATGACAACCAGAGTGCCGATTACGTACAAAAGTGTCTTCTTATACAAAGGGTCTCTCCATTCAGTAGGTCGGGATTCCCCTTAAGATCGGGGTATCCTGGGGCTTTTCCACCTTTCGGAACGACTGTAAACCCCCGAAAGGTTGCACGGTTTGCCTTTTGGCTAAGCAATGCTCATGCCAAAACCATTTGACTGCTCCAAGGCGGTCACTACAGATACACCCGCTCTCGCTTTTGGCCCCGAAGTTCAGGATTTTCGAAAGAATCCTGCCAATCTGAGTCCGGCTGGGTAGTTTCGTAAAAGGGGTTTTTTTGACGGTTATGTGCGGCAGTATCGTATTTGTCGATAGGCGTTTTCAACCTGGCGGTCTGGATTGGTTTGTCGCTGAAGATGAACTCGGATGATTCCGAGTGTGCTTTTTCAATGAACCAGGTGTCGTACCTTTCCAGAGTGAGCGGCGGAGTTGGTGATAGAAGATTTTACTTCAGTGAAGGTATGGAATTTGCAATCTCGTTCCTCCTGGACTGTAATCTTTCTCCGATGTTTTACCGAGGAGAAGTCGACAGGATTCTGGAAGCCGATACTTCAGGGATTCGTTAAATGAACGTATTTGTAAATGTAAGTCATCCTGCACATATGCACTTTTTCAAGAACGCGATGAAGATCCTCTCACAAAGAGGGCATCGCGTGATCGTTGGTGCAAGGATAAAGGAATTCACGCTTCGGCTGCTGGATGAAGCTAAATTTGAATACACCACATTGACTAAGAAAGGAACAGGTCCGCTGGGCCTGATAAAAGAATTGGTTGAACAACAGTTGAAAATATCGAGAATCATACGTACCAATTCTATAGATCTCATGCTTCAGATAAGCGGCATATTCAATGCTCCTGTTGGAAGGTGCTACGGGATTCCCACGCTGGCGTTTTCAGATACCGAAAATGATAAATGGGCTAATCTACTATCCTTTTCATTGAGCAAATATGTAATCTCCCCCACTTGCTTCAGCCATGAGGCAGGAGGATCGTGGGCCAACCAGATTCATTATCCGGGGTATCACGAGTTGGCTTATTTATCACCTGAGTATGCACCTGAAGTGAAGCGGCCGCTCAACCGATTTCTTGTTCGCTTCGTCGGTTGGGGGGCTGGGCATGATATCGGGGAAAAGAGCCTGTCAGCTGAGTCGAAGATTGAACTGGTTCAGATGTTGAGCCGATTCGGATCCGTCCACATATCTTCCGAAGCACCTTTGCCCGATGCCCTGGCTCAATTCGCTTTCAAAATGCATCCATCCGAGATCCATGATTTTATGGCGACATGCAAATTGATAGTGGGAGAATCCGCCACGATGGCTTCGGAAGCCGCCTGCATGGGAATTCCAGCCATTTTTATCTCCAATACCGGGCGAGGCTACACGACCGAGCAGGACACCAGATACGACCTGGTCAGGCATTACCGCCTTGACCAATGGGAAGAGGTCGTGCAGAGAGCAGAGGAGTGGGCGGAAGGAGACCTTTATGATGAATGGCAGGAAAAGCGCCGGAAAATGTTGAGCGAGAAGATCGATGTCACTTCATGGCTCGTCGACCTTGTGGAAGGGTACCCAGGAAGCATGGCGGATGCCCAAAGAGGGTCCTTCGAAAGGTACCGGATATACGGAGGTCAGAAGCCGGTTGTCGAAGAACGGGGAAAGACATTTCATGATCGAGGAGGCGCGTCCATTGTCTTTTGACGCTTACTATAGAATGTGCGGTTTGGCAGGGATCTTTGGGCACGAGTGGCGTTACGCCGCTCGATGTTGGAATTGATAAACCCATGCACGATGTGTTCAAAATATTGACGAGCGTGTTGGATGCGGCTCACGAAAAGGACTACAGCGGATTCAGCAAGTTTGATGCCTTAAATAGTCCTTTTCTTAATACCTTGTCTTTCAACAACAAATGGCTGCGACTGGCATTCACGCAGCTCGTAAAAGAATCACCGATCGACCTCAGACCTTTACTAGGAGTGAAGAAATCCAGAAATCCCAAAGGAATAGCTTTATTTGCAAGGGCATATCTGTCTTTGTATAAGGCAACGGGTATTTCGAAGTACCTCGACCGGGCCGAGGAGCTTCTCCGATGGCTGTTGGAAAACCCCAGTGCCGGATATCGGCATCTTTGCTGGGGTTATAACTATGTCTGGCAAAACACCATATTCCTTCAGGACATGTATGAACCTAACGCGGTGGTGTCCATATTTGCAGGTGAGGCGCTTTTGTGCGCCTACGAAACCACCGGCAATAATCGATATCTCAGCGGCGCCCGGTCCGTGGCCGATTTCATACTCATTGACTTGCCTGTTCTGTACCATTCAGGTGATGAGCGAGCGATTGCTTATGTACTAAAAAAGGTTGATGCCGTTGTATTGAACAACCAGGTCCTTGCCGGGGCATTTTTGGCGAAACTCTGGAGGCATACGGGTGAACGCCACTTAATCGACGCAGCCCGCCAACTTATCAACTACACGGTCAATCGGCGAACGGAGTACCATGCATGGTATTATACGCATCCAAAGGAAAAATCCCCAATCACGCATGACAATTACCACACGGGCGGTATCCTCGACGGCTTGATCGAGTACTACGAACAAACGGGAGACGACAGATATTTACGAGTCTATTGGCAGGGTCTTGAATACTACCGGGACAATCTGTTCGAATCCGACGGCAGCCCGAGATGGATGAGCGACAGGAAGTATCCTTTCGATATACATGGTTCGGCTCAGGGGATCATCTCTTTCAAAAAGGCTGCCGGACACGAGCCCAGGTTCCTGCCCCAAGCCGAGAAGATCGCACGCTGGGCCATTGTTAATCTTTATCGCGAAGGAACACGTGACTTTGCCTATCGTAGGGGCAAGTGGTTTAAGTGGAATTATTCTTTGATGAGGTGGTGCAACGCCTGGATGGCAAGATCTCTGGGCGGTTTAGTCGAAGGGTAACGGAAATGTGCGGGATTGCGGGTTTTTTCCATTTTTCGGGGCATAGCCCGGATAACGCGGCCGGCCTGCTGCACGGCATGTCGGATCTAATGAAGCACAGGGGACCAGACGGCCAGGGGCTCTTTCATCAAGACGGGATTGGCCTTGTGCATCGTCGGCTTGCCATCATAGACCTCCAAACAGGAAACCAGCCGATGGCCTCTCCCGATGGCCGCCTTCAGATCATTTATAATGGCGAGATTTACAACCACCGGGAGTTACGCGCCCAACTCACGTCATACCCATTTCGGACCAGGAGTGACACGGAGGTCCTGCTTGCGGCCTACGATCGCTGGGGTGTAGATTTCCCCAAGGTGCTGAACGGTATTTTCGCTTTTGCCTTATGGGACTCAGCCCGTCGCCGGTTGCTCCTTGTCCGTGATCCATTTGGGGTAAAACCGCTCCATATTCACATCAACAAGGATAGGATAGCCTTCGCGTCGGAGATCAAATCCCTTCTTTCGCTTCCGGATGTACAGGCGGAGGTGGATTACCAGGCTCTCCATGATTTCATGAACGTTCGCTACGTGCCAGGGACGAAAACGCTGTTCGACGGAATTTCCCGACTTGAACCAGGGCACACGCTTGTGGCGGACGAACATGGGATCGGGGACCGTAAATATTTCGATTTTGAGCCGCGAGTCGAAACCGGTGTCAGTGAAGGGGAATGGTGCGAGCGGATCGTATCGGCCGTAAGGTGTGCGGTAAACAGGCAACTGATGTCCGATGTTCCGTTAGGGGTGTACCTCTCGGGAGGAATGGATTCGAGCACCCTGGTTGCGATGATGCATGCGTTGGGAGTCCCTGACATTCTGACGTTTTCGCTGGGTTTCAACGAACCGACGGACGAACTCGGAGATGCGGCCGTAGTAGCTGAGCATTTTGGAACGAACCATTTCCCCTCGGTGATCAACCCTGAACCACTGCAGCTCATGGAGAAGGTCCTCTGGCACGTAGAGGAGCCTCAGGTGAACATGCTGCAGGGCTACACAATGGCCGAACATGCGGCGAAACATGTCAAGGTCGTGCTGGGAGGGTTGGGCGGAGATGAGCTTTTCGCTGGTTACGTTACCAATCTATACCTCAAGCGTTCTCTTTGGGCGCAACGATTAACCCCAAAATGGCTTCAAGATTCTGTCCTTGCGCCGCTATCCCGGTCGGCTTACCGCCTGGGATCTCGCTTCGACTCAAGGTGGGAAGAGTACCGGAGGGGAATCCAGTTGCTGTGTGCCGCAGGCGCTCCTGAGAAGTTCTACGCAATTTTGCGAAACGTCTGGGATCATGATCCGGAAGTGTCCAGCTCCATCTACGGGGGACGGATGACCTCGCGGGAACACCTTCCAGTGGTTCGCCACTTCGAGCCTTATTTCCGCCATGGGATCCATTCGGACGTCGTTAGCGATTCCTTGTGGCTCGAGTTTAATACCAAAATGATCGATGACTTCCTGCTGTCGGAAGACAGGGTCTCTATGGCTCATGGCCTCGAATCTCGTGTGCCCTTCCTCGATCTCGATTTGGTGAAGCTTGCGTTCTCGATCCCGGTCAAGCTCAAGATGCGCGGAAGCGAAACGAAGTCTCTTTTCCGGAAGGCCGTGAGCGGCTACTTGCCCGAAAAGATCCTGAAGAAGAAAAAGTGGGGATTCACTTTCAATCCGTACTATCAGTTCCGGAAGGACCTGAAAATAGCCGTAAGGGAAGGGTTGACCCCTCAAACGGTAAAGGATCTCGGGTTCTTCAATTATGAATTCATCGAGAAGGTCCTGGAACATCCTCCCCATCCGAGGCTCCGGTGGCACTACTTCATGATATGGATCATGCTGGGATTTCATCAGTGGCATGATATTTTCATCAAGAAAAAAGGGTTTCGGAACATTACCCTGGAAGGTTGCAGGCCGAACATTGATGTAGAGAGATGTATGGCGGTTCACTCCGTTAATTGAGGGAAAGCGGAACATGTTCATTGGACGTGAGTTAGCCTACCACCCCGATTATTCTGTGATGCAGAGGGTCTATAGCCGATTGCTTGGGGTTCCCATAGTGGGGTTGCGCATCCGAGCGCGAAATATCTTCTCGCTGATCCCCCGGGGCCGTTCTTATCGTGAAATCCTGGATGCAGGCTGTGGACTTGGAGTGTTTTCTTTTCGTCTGGCAAGGCTTTTCCCACAAGCCAATGTGCTGGGTATCGATCTGATCGGTAGTATGGTGCAGAGTGCGGAGCACATATCCAAGAAGGCAGGAATCCCCAATGTGAGATTCCATGCGGCTGACATTGCGGACATGAAGGGGGAGAGGCAATTCGACCTTGCAGTCTGTGTGGATATTCTGGAACATATAGAAGATGACGATGCCGCGCTGCAGGCGTTGTACCGGGTCCTGCGGGATGGAGGGGTGCTGGTGCTGCACGTGCCGACCCTCTACCGGCGCTATCCCGTATGGAAGAAGAGCCTGAATTTTGACGTTGAAACGCATGTGAGACCCGGATACGAGTTGCGGGATATTTTGCAAAAGGTGGAAAGAGCGGGGTTTTCCATATTGGAAAATGGGTATACTTACGGGTTTCTGGAAACCCTAGCCAATAATGCAAGCTATATGATTACCCGCGCTCGCATGCAGAATAAATACCTTTATGCTATGGCTTTTCCCTTTTTAAATACCTTGTCATGGTTTGGGGCCAGAGCCCGCCCCAAAGAGCTTGGTGCCGGGATTTATGTGGTTGCAGAGAGAGGAACGTCCTGTGATCGATGAAAAGATATGTGCCATTGAAGATGCAGATATTTTGAAACAGATTGCCGACTTTTGGTCCGCTCAGCTCAATAATGAGATATTCCTGCGCAATCACTCAAATGTCATACGCGGCAGCAAAGAGTACTTTGAGATTATCCTGGCTGCCCGGCGTAAATACATCTACTATCTTCCCAAAATGGTCGAGTTCCTGGAGACCATTCCGGTTAAGACCCTTCTTGAAGTCGGTTGTGGCATGGGAACAGACACTTTGGTATTCGAGTCCAAAGGATTTCAGGTTACAGGAATTGACCTGGCATCGGCTCACCTGCAATTGGCCGCCCGCTGTTTTGAGCACTATGGCGCTCAAGGGAGCTTCATCGAGGCAAATGCCGAAAGACTTCCTTTTCCCGACGAAGCATTTGGGGGTGTTTACTCCTTTGGAGTACTGCATCATACTCCGAATACCGCTAAAGCAATTCGGGAAGTCCATCGCGTGCTGAAGCCGGGAGGTAGGGCAGTGATTATGCTCTACAACCGCAATTCGCTGAATAACTTTGTTCATTGGATTACGAGGAGAGGTTTTGAGAATGCTGTGAAGAGAGACCAGGCAAACAGCGATGCGCCTGTGACATACAGGTTTACGAAGAAGGAATTCAGCAATATGTGCTCCGTGTTTGCTAAATGTGAGATATGTACCGAGTATCTGTATGGAGCAGGCTGGAGCCGAATATACGGCAAGGTGCCAAAGCCGATCTATGAAAAGCTAAGCAAGATTTGGGGATGGCATTTGGTAGCTTACCTTGAGAAGTAAAAGTCGATAATAGATAAATGCGGGGTATTAGACAAATGAGAAGGCGTATTCGCGAGGAAGTCATTCTAGTGGCGCCGGGATTCCCAAGAAGGCAGATAGGCGTCTCGCAGCATCTTCCTCTGGCCGCTCTTTGTCTAGCTGCATGGCTTCGTGAGAGAGGCAATTATGAAGGGCAAATGAAGGTTCTTGATGCAAATGTTCGCGACGTCTCAGCGTCTGATTTCACCAACGCGAGAGTGGTAGGGATATCTGCTATGACCGGCTACCAGGTCAAGCATGGGCTAAGAATTGCCTCAATTGTCAGAAGGGCCAACCCCGACGCAGTGATTGTCTGGGGTGGTATCCATCCATCGCTTTTGCCGGAACAGACAGCCGCCCATCCTCTTGTCGACGTGGTTGTGATTGGGGAAGGCGAACAAACTTTCCTTGAAGTGGTCGATGCTGCGTTTAGCGGGCGCGATATAGCCGGTATTCCCGGCACATATCTTCCAGGGACGGACGGAGGTGTTACGGCAGTCACCAGGAGACCATTTCTAGAATTGGATGACTTGCCCCTTCCGGCGTATGATTTGGTTAATATGAGTGATTATGCCGGGATCGAGCATCAGTTCGATTACCAGTCTTCCAGGGGTTGCCCGTTCAAATGCGGTTTCTGCTACAATACCATTTTTTGTGGCAGTCGGTGGCGCAAGAAATCGTCCCAGAAGGTGGTCGAGGAACTCATTCATCTTCACCGGAAGTACAATGTTGCCGCTTTTGGCTTGGTAGATGATGAGTTCTTTATAGATTTGAAAAGGACAGAAGCTATTTTCGATGGAATACTCGCGAGCGGGAGCAGCTTTCGCCTTGTGGCCTCTTGCAGGTTGGATACTATACGCCGCTTTCCTCCTACCCTGATCAATAAAATGAAACAAGCCGGCGTAACGCAAATGTTCTTCGGGGCTGAATCGGGCTCTCCCAAAGTACTTGAAATGATCCAGAAAGGTATTTCGATAAAGGATACAATAGAGGGAGCGAAGGCGGTAGCCGAGGCTGGGATCCGGCCGATATTGAGCTTTATGAGCGGATTTCCGGGAGAAACATCCGAAGATTTTGACAGTACAATCGATATCATACCGCAGCTTTGGTCGACACACCCCCTTATTACGGTCAATGGGATATTCCCATTCAATGCTTACCCGGGCACGGTACTTTACAAAAGGGCACTGGAACTGGGATTGAAGGCACCGCAATCGCTCGATCGATGGGGAGAGTGGAGCTTCCAGTATGAACCGGATAATCCGTGGCTTTCTCCCACTATGAAGCATAAGATGGAGATCGCATTTTACATGGTGAGGTTTATATATTATCTCGCGAGGCTTGAAGACAGGTATAAGGGTAAGCCCATGGCTCGGGTGCTTAAAGTATTAGCCCGGCCTGCTTCATGCCTGGTCAAGATGAGGATGAATAAGCACAGGTTTGGTCCGGCACCAGAATGGAGGATTTTTGCCTTAATTGCACGAAAGACATTTGGTTATCTATAATAAGTATCAGTGACTTGGTTCTATTGGCATACATGCTTGGCGATTTATTGGGCTTGTAAAGTTAGTTGACACGAGCAGCAAATAGTTCGCTGATAACTCAATATATGCCATTAGCTGCATAAATATTTGTTGTGAAAGATGCTCATGAATATATCGTGGATTTCAGACTTATTTGAAGATACAAGGGGAACTAATAGGCAGAGCATTGGAAGGAATCTGTCTGATTTTCTCACAAATTTGTTCTTGGAATATCTCCCGCATGCTCCTGTTGCTAACAGGTTCAAATCGAAACTTATGTCTCTGCGTGGCGCCAGGATCGGAGATCGAGTCAAATTATTGAAAGGAATTTGGGTAGACCGGTTTGAGGGCCTTATAATTGGTGATGATGTTTCGATTGCGAAGGGTGTGCTGATCCTGGCGGTAGGCGGTGTCGAAATAGGTGATCGCTCAATGGTCGGCCCCGGGAGTAAGCTGATATCTGCCGGTCATGTAATCCCGAAAGATCGCAAGCCGATGAGGTTTTCTGGAGCCTTTTTAAAAAAGATCACTATTGAAAAGGATGTGTGGATTGGTGCCCAGGCGATCATATTGCCGGGCGTCAGGGTGGGGGAGGGTGTGATAGTAGCAGCCGGTGCGGTAGTTACAAAGGATGTTCCACCGTTTGCGGTCGTAGGTGGAGTGCCTGCCAGGGTTATACGAATGAGGGACTGATCTCCCGTTATTGTTCCTTCCACTTCACATCGATCCTGAATCTTCCACCCTTAGTATTGGTTGCCAGCCTTAGTTCCATCTCATTGACAACGGACATAGATTATGTCGGAAGACACGATAAAGATGAAGTACTCGTACATAGTAAAACTATTAATTACAGTTTGCCTAATCGCGTATCTTCTATATTCATGTAATCTTTCGCTATTGATATCAACTTTATCGAGTATTAATGTCCGTTTAGCGTGTTTAGTGTTTATTGTGTCACTATTGCTATTCTTTAGTGGTGCACTAAATTTATGGATGCTTTTAAATTCAATATGCCATATACCATTAAGATTATTTATGCATGCTTATAGTTATGGATATGCTGTTAATTTGTTTACTCCTGGCCAGCTTGGAGATGTAAGCTTGGCTCTTTTTCTCAAAAAACATGATGTCTATTATAGTCGGTCTACCTTGGCGTACGCAGTTGATAAAGTTGTATCTATGTTATTTATCCTATCGATGGGATACATTGGTGCCAGGTTTCTGCTTAAGGAATTCGCTGGGTCAATATGGATATTTAGTATTCCACTAATATGTGTCATGTGCGCTGTGGTATGTATCATGCTCATAGCATATATGCCTTATGATACTGGGCGAATCGGACGCACAAAACAATTTATAAGAAATATGTATAAAGAAGCGTTACTATGGGATACTAAGTTTAAGGCAATAATACTTAATATTATGTTAACTATTATTAAATGGTTTGTGTTGAGCTTAACATACTACCTTGCTTTCCTTGCTTTTGGAACGGAAGTCAAGTGGCCAGAAGTAGGTATAATTCCGATAATATCTACGTTGGTTGGATATCTACCCATTTCGGTCGGTGGAATTGGTACCGTGGAAGTATGTGCAGTATATTTGTTCTCTTTGATTTCAATTGATAGGGTTTATGTAATAGATGTTTATATATTTCTTAGGTTCATAACATATTTACAGGCAGGTGTTATTCTCGGTTTATGTAACTGGCAATTCAGAAGGGCACCGATTCTTTAGTGGGAGGTTCAAGGTTTGATGGTTTCGGGTTCAAAGCCGGTAACTCGAAACAGCAACGCGAAACCGGTTTCCAGACCGAAGGTTAAAATCTTGAACATCGAGTATAACATTCGACCCTGACCCTTTAGTGGCCGGGGTCCGGAATGCGCGAACGACTTTGGTTCATGACCTCAAAGGAGTGGCGGAGCCGGTATTGCGAAATGTTAAGAAACCTTTGTCCAGGTGCTTCCTTCCGTATCGCACCATGATCCTGCTTTGCGCCAGTCCCTCGATGCGGGCTGGAGGGCTGGGCCGTTGGGTGTATGAATGGGCCATAAACTCCACGCTC
The DNA here is from genome assembly GCA_050008735.1 of Syntrophobacteraceae bacterium. Classification (GTDB taxonomy): domain Bacteria; phylum Desulfobacterota; class Syntrophobacteria; order Syntrophobacterales; family Syntrophobacteraceae; genus SbD1. The sequence goes on along the minus strand of JBEKMB010000019.1, from coordinate 20,531 downwards.
CGCAAGGTGGGCCATTTGGCTTACGGAAATCAGAAATCGGAGATAGCGAGGTGCTGCATTCTCCGACTCGGCGCAAGTTCTCAGCGAAACGGCGCCGGCCTGCAACCGCAGAAAATATGTGGGATGGCGGGCGCCCGGTTCTAATCTAAGTCCGCCCACCGCCGTAGGCAGCGGCGCCCGGTGTTATCGTCTCGGCCGGCGGTCCCACCGCGCCGCCTTCAATACCCCAACTGCTCTGCAACCAGCTTTACGTGGATGCGGCCCCTTGTTCTGTGCCCTTCGATAATGCTCCACATGTTGCAGACGCGTTCGGGCGATTGGCAGTCGGAGCAACGTCCCTCCGCCGTGCAGGGGGTTGAGTAGCCAAGGCGGATGGCGTTTATAGGCGCGGCGAAGTGTTTGACCCTGGCAATGGCGCAATCCAGGTCGGGGGTGACTTTATTCATTCCCACCACCAGAATAACCTTTGTGGGGCCGAACATCATGGCGGCCACCCGGTTTCCAACGCCGTCCAGGTTGACCAGCCTGCCGTCCAGGGTGATGGCGTTGCAACTGGCGATCATGATGTCCGCGCCGTGTCCGCTGTGCCTCATCGCCAGGCTGTCCTGAGGCGTAAGCCCCGGCTGGAAAGGATCTATTATCTTAACTCCGGGCAGCGCGGCCATTTTTTTCCACAGTCCCATCGAGGTCGTGGTGATCGATCCGCAGCGATAGACAGACGATCCGCGCGGGATCATCGCAAGGACTTGGTCCAGCGCCTCCGCGGCGGTGGAGGCGTAACTGCCCTCCATCCTGCGTTTTTCGAGATTTTCAATTATATTCTGGGCGGTTTTTTCATTCCACTCCATCTGGTATTTGTCCATTACTGGCCTCCTTGAATTACACAGGAACGAACTCCCACTCGTCTTCGTCCGGGGCGCTTCTTCTAACTTGAAGATGTCCTTGCCATTGCCGATCGTTCTGTTTCGGGTAGTCCTCCCTGCAATGTGAGCCCCGGGTCTCCTGCCTCCTGATTGCAGCTTCCAGAATAAGGCAGGCCGCCTGTGCAGCGAAACGAAGCTCAATCGCGCGGGTTTGGGCCGGGGGCGATGTTTTTTTGCTTTCCGGCCCGGACAAACTCACAAAAATTTCCCGCATACTCTTCAATGCTCGATAAAGCCCAGTCTCGTTTCTAAGTATTCCTCCCTTTTCCCACATAATTTTGCGGATTTTGCCCAGAAAATCGGCTTCACCATAACGGATGCTCTGCCGGGCCCGAAACTCTTCCCCAAGCCGCCTTACAACAGATTGTCGCTTTTTCGCTCCGTTTCCCTTTGCCCAATCGGCCGCCGAATTCCCGGCCCTTGCTCCGAAAACCATGGTTTCGCTAAGCGCATTGCCTCCCATCCTGTTGGCGCCGTGCAGACCACCGGTGACCTCTCCGGCCGCGAAGAGTCCCGGAACGGATGTCGCGCCCCTGCCGTCGATTCTTACTCCCCCCATCGTATGGTGGGCCGCCGGGGCTACCCGAAGCGGGCGGCTGAGCGCCCCGTGGCGTTCTCCAAGTATGTGCCTCAGGGAGGCCGAGAAGGGATCGCTTCGCCATTTTTCCTCGGTAACGTCCCGCAGATCCAGGAAAATCCCCCGGCCGTTTCGATAGATTTCCTGAAAAAGCGCCTGGGACAGGCCGTCACGGGCCCTTTCGGCCGCCGGGCGTTCATCTATTGCGTACTTTTTGAGAATATCCTCGCCGTCCTCATTTACAAGAAGACCGCAGTCGGCGAGCCTGGGCGGAATTACCAGGGGCGCATGTCCGGGTTCGGCCAGGCACAAGGGGTAAAACTGCACGAACTCCAAGTCCTGGAGGAGCGCCCCGGCCTGGAGCGCCAATGTCCATCCATCCCCCAACATCCGCCTGGGGTTGTCGTGGCGAAAGAAGAGCGCGGAAGCACCGCCGGTTGCCAGCACCACTGCCGCCGAGCTGAACGCGATCATCTCAGCCGGCGCCCGTGCAAAGCCGGCCACGCCCGCCACCCCGTTTTCCACCACCAGGTCGGTGGCGATCAGGTTTCCCATGAACCGCGTTCCCAACTCCTTGTTTTTGCTTATGAGACAGCGAACTATCTCTTCACCCATAACCGGGGGGCGTCCTTTGGCGAACAGAAATTCATGCCGGACTTCAGCCCGGATGCCCCACCTCATAAGTTCAGCCAGCCTCGCCGGGGCCTCTTCGCAGAGAATTTCGGCAAGATCGGACTGATTTATTCCGCGGCCTGCCTGAAGAGTGCGCTCCAGGTGCTCGGGGCCTTCCGAAATCTGAGCACCCCGCATGACGCCGCCGCTAAGGCCGGTACAGGTGGATTTGCCGGGGCCGGCACAGGAGAGCACAAGAGTATCGAGCCCTGCTTCACGTGCCGATATAGCCGCTCTGAGCCCGGCAGCCCCGCTGCCCAAGACCAGAACATCGCAAGCAAAATGTTCCATCGCACCCACCATCGCAAAGATTACGGTGATGCTTTCCAAATGCGCGGGGAGCTATCCCCCCGCACACCCTTTAGCGCTGCGCGGCTCAATCCGGCGCCACGTCGGCGCAACCGCTGTTGGCGCCGAGCGCTCGGCCTCACGCGCTTGCGCGTTCGGCCGAAACCTTGTCTTCATACCGAGAAGCTCATTACACTCTTGTCGAGCTAATTTTCAATTTGTTTTTCGAGCCAACAGGCAAACCGGGGGGCGGAGGAGTGAAAAAATCCACGTCTTGCGGGGGTGTGGCGATTGACGCGCAAAAGGTTGCCCCGGACCCGATCCCGGGGACGTATTATCCGGGGCGCAAAAGGCCCCTTCAGGGAAGGAACGCGAGCGGATGATGATCCATACGGATTAGATCCGCGAAAGGAATAAACCTGACGGTTTGGCCGCTCTAGGGCACGAGAACAATTTTTCCGAACATTTCGCTCCGTTGCAAAATCTCAAAGCCGCGCCTGCCCTCGCTTAGAGGAATCACTTCGTCTATCACGGTCTTGATCCTCCCGCTCCAGAGCAAGCCGGTAATGTCACGAAACTCCTGCGGGGAGCCCATTGTGCTTCCGATAAGGCTTATCTGTTTGCCGAATATCCTGCGGATGTCAATTTCAGCCTGTTGACCGCTGGTGTTTCCGACGATCACAATCCGGCCTCCTCTGGCCACGACGGCCATGCTGGTGTTAAGGGTGGCCGCGCCCACATTGTCAACCACGAGGTCCACGCCGCGCTTTGCCGTAAGCCTCTGGACCTCCCTGCCCCAGTCCACCTGTGAGCGGTCGATCACGAAATCGGCGCCCAGTTCGCGGGCCCTTTCCGCTTTCCCGGCGTTGCTTGCGACCACATAGACGATGGCGCCGGCGAGTTTGGCGATCTGAATGGATGCGCTGTTTACCCCTCCCCCGGCGCCGACTGTCAGGACCGTCTCACCGGCCCGGAGCTTTGCCCTGTTTATGAGCATCCGCCAGGCGGTAAGGGTGACCAGGAGCGGGGCGCAGGCTTCCGGGAAATCGACGTTATCAGGTATTTTCACGGCGTTTTGCTCGGGCACCACTATATACTCCGCAAGTCCCCCGCGAGTATGTTCGCCGATGATCACATACCTGGGACTCATGCTGTGCTCGCCCCGGCGGGTGAATTCATCTTCGACCGGATTTATTCCATGATCGATCACTACCCGCTGGCCGGTTTCCAACCCGGTTACCTCAGGGCCCAAGCCGGCGATAACTCCGGCTATGTCCGATCCGCCCCAGTGCGGCATCTCGAGATCAAGGCCCGGCAAACCTCGCATGACCCATATATCGAGGTGATTCAGGGCGCAGGCTTTGACTTTGACAAGGACCTGACCTTTACCGGGAACAGGGTCGGCAACATCATCGTACCTGAGAACATCCAGGCCGCCATGCTGGTAGTAGCAAAGGGATTTCATATTTTGTTTCCTTTTGGCGTTGTAAGTGCTCAAATTGGAGGCTATTACCCACGCGGCCCCGCGCTTGCCGGACGAACAGTGCCGCCTTCGCGAAATTAAAAAAATCGCTTGTATCTCATCCGGTGCCCAGGATAGACACTAGCTAATCCCGATCGGCTGTTTTTCAAGTGTTGCGGCGCAGAAAACGCAAAAGCGAACCCAAACCGCGTTAGTGGAGCTGGAAAGACGAAGCGGGGAATTATCGGGTCGTCCCCTAATTTGCCGCTCAGTGTCGCCAAGGGTGCCGTGGTGAGCAATTCGTATTGAAAAGGTATCGCCGGAGGCCTATTATTGCGATGAACGGTGGGCAGTAAACAATGGAAAATCAACGAGCGGTGGTAGGGGACCTGAGTCATTTTTGTCCGTTTTCACCGCTCACCGTTCACTGGAAAGAAGGCTTCCCGCTGCAAGTCCAACGCGATTGCAAACCCTGCTTAGCGGGCGCCTTCCGCGCTACGCGAGGTACATCATTAAGAGGTGTTCAGACGGGTACGCCATTTTTTATTCAGTGCTGTACTAAGTCTGTCATTCGAGGTGAGAGATGAAAAAGCCCGTTCCACAGAGGCGCTTGCCAAAAAGGAGAACACTTCGATGGCTTGTTTTCAGCCTTTTTTCTATTCTCCTCTGCCTTTTCCTGGTGGGCGGCATAGCGATTTTCGCCCTCTATATGCAAATCGACCAATCGCTTCCCAGTGTTGAGGCCCTGAAAAACTACCACCCTGCACTGGTCACCAGCGTGTATTCCGCTGATGGCGAAATGATTAGCGAATTCTTTATCGAGCGAAGATATCTGGTCCCGCTCAGCGAGCTTCCGCCGCATCTTATCAAGGCTTTTATCGCAGCGGAGGATTCGCGGTTCTACGAGCACGGAGGATTGGACCTGATCGGGATCTTCCGCGCGATGCTCAAGAACATACAGGCTGGAGAAATCGTACAGGGAGGAAGCACAATAACCCAGCAGGTCGTGAAGTCCCTGCTCCTGACCCCCGAACGGACAATGATGCGCAAGGTCAAAGAAGCCGTTCTCGCGCATCGGATCGATAACAGCCTGAGCAAGAACGAGATTTTGTATCTTTACCTCAATCAGATTTATTTCGGCGCCGGGGCTTACGGAGTAGAAGCGGCCGCCAGGGCCTATTTCGACAAGCATGCAAGCGATCTGGACCTTGCGGAAGCCGCTCTTCTTGCAGGCCTGCCCAAAGCTCCAAGCCGTTTTTCACCTATTCATCACTTCGCGGTGTCCCGTGAAAGACAGCGCTATGTTTTACAGAGAATGGCGGATTCGGGTTTCATAACTATCGATGAGGCTCGCAAGGCTTTGGCGAAGCCGTTTCAGATCGCCAAGCCAAAGCACTGGGGCTTCAAAGAGATGGACTATTTTACCGAGGAAGTCCGCAGGCAGGCTGAGGCACGCTTCGGACACGACATGCTCTATAAAGAAGGGCTCATTATCCAATCGACTTTGGACCTCAAAGCGCAGCGAATCGCTGAAAAGGCCCTCGACCAGGGTCTTCGCGAACTCGATAAACGTCATAAACAGTATCGCGGTCTCCACGTAAATGTCCCGAAAGATGACTGGCCCAGCGCTCTTCGAGTTCTTGGTCAATCCAACGGGGAGTTGGATACGGGCAAAGTGGTGGCGGGGCTGATAAAGGATTTCGACGCCAAATCAAAGACAATCTCCGTGGATCTGGGTACGGATAAAGCATTGATTCCCCAGTCGGGCTGGCAATGGGTGCAGGTTTCCGGCAAGCGCGCGGAAAAAATTTTCCGCACCGGGGACGTTCTCAGAGTGAAACTGGAGAGGCTGGAGGCAAAAAACACCTGGATCGGCGCCGTTGAGCAGGACCCTGGGATGGAGGGGGCCCTGATGACCATTTCACCGATTAACGGGCGGGTCATCTGCATGGTGGGAGGGCGTAATTTCGAAAAGAGCCAGTTTAACAGGTGCACGCAGGCTCTACGGCAGCCCGGGTCGTCGTTTAAACCCGTAATTTATGCGGCGGCACTCGACAAAGGCTACAGCGAGGCATCCATCCTGATCGACTCGCCAATCTCCTATAACGATCACAGCCTGAGGGGCTCCTGGACCCCTTCCAACTACGATCGCCAGTTCTGGGGACCGATCCTTTTGCGCAAGGCACTCATCCATTCGCGGAACGTGGTAACGGTAAAGCTGCTCGAAGCAATCGGGGTAAACTACACGATCAATTACGCCCGGCAACTCGGGATTGTGTCTCAGCTCACTCCAACTCTCGCGCTCGCCCTTGGAGCATCCGACGTGACGCTGCAGGAACTGCTGACGGCCTACTCCAGCTTTCCCGGTCTGGGGGAGCGGGTCGAGCCCTATCTGATAGAAAAAGTCCTCGACCGAAACGGTAATCTGATAGAGGAACACCAGGTCAAAAAAGAACAGGTGATATCGGCTAAAACAGCCTACCTGATGACCGACCTGCTTCAGGGGGTCGTAAGGGAGGGGACCGGGACAAAAGCGAGGGAACTTAAGCGGCCTGCCGCAGGCAAAACGGGGACCACCAACGAATTAAAGGATGCCTGGTTCATAGGCTATACTCCCTCGGTACTCACCGGTGTCTGGGTGGGTTACGACGACCATACCGTTTCCCTTGGAAAGGGAGAAACCGGAGGGCGCGCGGCCTGCCCTATATGGGTCTATTTCATGAAAGAGTACCTGAAAGAGAAACCCATTGAAACATTTACGATACCCGACGGGGTCGTTTTCGCCAAGATAAACGGGGCTTCGGGGGCGGTTGCCAAATCGGATGAACCGGGTGCGGTCTACGCTGCCTTTGCAGACGGCGTTCCGGCTCCAGGTTCCGGACCGAAGCTGGAAGGCGAGGAGAGCACCGCGGCAATTCCCGGACACGAGGAAAGCGACGACCAGCTCCGGCTAAGGCAGGTGCGGCCGTCTTCGAGTGAGGGCTATTTCAAATCGGAGCTGTTTTAGCCGGCTTCCTATACGGAAAGGGTCCTTTTCCGCCCTGGCGGTGTCAATCTTCGGGGTCGCTTGTGCGACGTACGCATGTACGCCTCCGCTCAACCCCTCGATTTCCTTGCCATGACGAAAAATGCCTCCTTTCCGAATCCGAAACCGCCAGTGGCTCATCCCGTGTTTGGATGGACACAGACTAACAATCCAGGATGGTGACAACGGCCGGCTCAGAAACATCCAGCCGGATCTGAGAAGGCAGGCAGTTCCCTCCTGATTCGGAATTTGCTGATGAACCTGATAAGAGTTGATAACACAAAATGCAGCCGTGACGGTATTTGCGTTGAGGTTTGCCCTTTGGGCCTGCTTTCGGTCGATCCGGAGGGAAGGCCGCAGATGCGGCCGGCAGCGGCACGCCTTTGCATCGGGTGCGGCCATTGTGTCGCGGTGTGTCCGAAAGGGGCATTGGACAACGTGAAAAATCCTCTTTCACAAAATTCGGAGATCCCCGCGCAATTTTCACCCGATCCGGCACAAGCTGCCCTTTTCTTGCGTTCGCGCCGCTCCATCCGCCGTTACAAGGATGAACCTGTCCCCAGGGCGACCATGCTGAAGCTCCTGGAGATCGCACGTTACGCTCCTTCGGGGCATAATTCGCAGGGAATATCATACCTGGTTGTCGAGGGCCGTGAAAACCTGACGGCCATGGGCAACATCGTAGTAGGGTGGATGCGGGAAGTCGTGAGGCTTTCCCCTGAGATGGCCAGGCAATATCACATGTCTGCCATAATCCGGGCGCACGAGAAAGGTGAGGACCGGATTTTACGAGGCGCGCCGCATATAATAGTGGCCCATGCCCCGGCAGAGCTGCTTGCAGCTCCCGTATCAACCGTGCTTTCCCTGGAATATGTCGAACTCTACGCCCCGGCGTTTGGAATCGGCACGTGCTGGGCCGGATACACGCAAATATGCGCCCGGCAGTCCCCTGCTCTTTCAGAGTTTCTTAAAATCCCGGCGGGCAGGTCGATTACGGGAATCTTGATGGCAGGCTATCCCAAATACAAGTACCATCGGTTGCCTGCGCGAGATCCTCTCGAGGTGGCCTGGTTCGAAGCCGGTGGGCGGAGGGGCCGCCAGCCGGGGTCCGCGCTGCCTTAGGCGGCGCCTGGCCCTCCTGGAGTTTTTACCGGCCCCGCCCCCTGTGGGGATGGCGGGGCCGCCAGCCAGATTCGCCACTCAAACACTTTGGCGCGGCATAGGGCAGGATCTCGACGCTCCGCGAGGCAGGCGCCTTTTGTTAATAGCGGCAGTGATAGTCAAGATACGTCGCCACCCCTGTGGGGGCGTGGATTGAAACGATGAAGGAATGGGTCTTATATTCCGGTATGGCGCTCCTGGTTTGGGGCTTTTGGGCCTTTTTGCCCAAAATGGCCATCAGTTGCCTTGAGCCAAAAACAGCTTTCATGTTTGAAGTGATCGGCGGCGCGATTACGGGCCTGGCGTTTTTTCTCATCATGCGGCCTGAGCTCCGCGGGGCCGAAATCCGGGGGATAATACCCGCCCTTCTTACAGGGATGACGGGCTATCTCGGGCTGCTTTGCTTCATGTATGCAATCCGTGAAGGAAAGATCTGCATAGTCGCGCCTCTTACAGCCCTTTACCCGGTCGTAAGCCTGGCGCTCGCGATGATTTTTCTCAGAGAAAAAATAAGTATTGTCCAGTTCGCCGGGATGGTCCTCGCCATGGTCTCTGTCGTCCTTATTTCATACGAATAGAAACATAGCTCCTCGATGCAGTGAGCCTTACCCGGTTTTTCCGGAAAGCTTCCGGCAGAAACGGATAATGATATTTTTTTATTTCACGCCTCTCTGAAAAAGCGCTTAATTTTTTCTTCATTCGCCCGCTTAATAGTTAGCCGCTGGTATCCAATGGGAAAAAGGCCTCTGATTTTGGGCGCCAAGGTCTGGGATCATGGATATCCTGGAACAATTTTGTATCTTTTAGCAGCCCGATATGTTTCGGCCTGTCCCTAAGACCGGCGAAAAAATTTCAAAATTTACACGGTTATCGTTTTTTCTCGGAAGATCGAACGGGCGTGGTCGGGTTATTCCCGCCGGAGTCCCGGTCCGGCTCGGCCGTCGGGCTCCCGAGCCGGACCATCCGAGCACAGGATTTGCACCGGCAGGTAACCGCATAAGAAATTTGTATCTGGAAAGGTGACGGAATGGGAAAGTTTGAGATGCCCTTTACAGCCTGGCTGGTCTTTCTTGGTTCAGCCCTCCTGGAGGTCGGAGGCGATGTCGCGGTTCGCAGAGGTCTGCGCGGATCCAGTGTTGGTATTATTTTAGTAGGTGGTCTCATGTTGGCGTGCTATGGCCTTCTCGTCAACATGGTGAGATGGGATTTATCCAGGTTGTTGGGCGTCTATGTATCGGTGTTCGCTCTGGTGAGCGTAATGTGCGGCCGATTTGTCTTTGGTGAGAGCGTGCCGCATTCGACATGGGTGGGCCTTGCCATTATTGTGGCAGGCGGTTTGGTGATCCAGTTTGGCTAGATAATATGAGACACCGGAAAAGACACTGGCCTGGCGGACTGAAGGCGAGCCAATGTCCCGATCCGCCGATTTTTTAGCGCTAAATCATCAGCACGTATGATACGATCGTGATAAGTGAAATATGTTTGGGAAAACGGTGCTTTGCACTCAATGAGGGGTCTTTGGAACAAATGCCTGAAATCGGAACGATTTTTGAGGACAAATACAAGATTTTGCAATCACTTGGCCAGGGGGGGTTCGGCACCGCTTTTCTGGCGCAGGACGTTAAATCCAATGAGAAGGTCGTTTTGAAGGTCCCCCATATTGAACAGTTGGGAGATCCGGCCGTATATGAGCGCTTCAGGCGGGAAGTGGCGATCGGTAAGCTCTTAAATCACACCGATGTTCCAGTGGCGCTGGCGATTTCTGAAGGCAACCCTCCATATCTGGTTTTAAAATATGCTGAAGGCGTACCATTGTCGGAGGTTTTGAACGAAAAGGGCAGGTTTGCGGTCGATGAGGCTGTAAAGATGGTCGCAAAACTGCTCGATGCGCTCCAATATTGCCATGAAAGGGGGGTCTATCACCGGGATATAAAACCGGAGAACCTCATGCTGGCCCCGGATGGCCATTTGAAAATTCTGGACTTTGGCATTGCGCTCATGGAAGGGGCGCCTCGGGTAACCTGGCGGGGCTTTTCAGGCCTCATGGGGACCCCAGAATACATGGCCCCCGAGCAGATAAAGGGAGAACGCGGGGCGGCAAAAAGCGATATCTATGCCGTGGGCTGCCTGATTTATAATCTTCTGAGCGGATCTCCTCCGTTTACCGGCGATAACCCGCTGACGGTCATGTATCAGCACATGACGAAGAATCCCGAGCCCCTTGCATCGATCAAAGGTTTGCCTCCGGGGGTCTGGGCCACCATTCTGAGGGCGCTGCGGCGACGAAAGGAGGAACGCTACGACTCGGCCGAGCAGATGGCCAACGACTTGCGTTTTCCGGAAAATGCGGACCTCAGATGGATCGATGAACCCGACCCACCGCTGGCTGCCGTGCTCCCTACCAAACGAAACAACCTGCTGATTTACGGAGGGGCTGTACTGGTTGCCCTCTTGATCGCGTTTTTGCTGCTTTTGTTGCGACGATAGTCATATCAGATGGCATTTTCGCCGGTTTCGCCCGTGCGAATCCGGATCGCGTTCCCAATTGGGTAGGTAAAGATTTTTCCATCCCCGATTTCTCCGGTACGGGAAATTTCGATTATAGCTTTTGTGACTTCATCCACCATACTGTTGGAAACGACCATCTCGATTTTAGTTTTCGGGAGCAGATTGATGTTTAGTTCCGTATTCCAATCGTCTCTCGTATGACCTTTCTGCAGCCCGCAACCAATTACTTCCGTTACGGTCATCCCTTTTATTCCGAGTTTTCCAAGAACGTTCCGTATGTCCAAAATCTTGTCAGGTCGCAGGATGCATTCTATTTTAGTCATTTTTGCACCGCCTTCCGTTTGATTGGTCTTTCAGATCGTCCAGCACGCCGCAACAAAAGCGGGGTTTTACTCGAACAACTCTCCCACCCAGCCTGCCGTGGCGTGCGTTATGAGTATCGTCATTGTATCCTGTTAACTTTGACCGTCATAATGGTCATGTTGTCATAGCCGCCGCGCCTGTTGAGCTCGGCTATCAACTCGGCCAGGTCCTTTTCAGACGAGCCGTGCTCTTTTAAAAACAGTTTCAACTCTTCGGCAGTTGCATGTTCCAGCATGCCGTCGGTCATCAGGCAAAAAAGGTCCCCCGGTTTGCTGAGTCCGGAATAAAAATCCGGCATCAGCAAAGGACCTTCGCCGACCGCCTTCAACAGCACATTTTTGTTGGGGTGCGTACGCGCCTCTTCGGCCGTTATCAGTCCGAGGCGCATGAGCTTGCCGACGAGGTTGTGGTCCTTTGTCAGTTGAATCATATCGTTGTCCCGCAGCAGCATGACCTTCGAGTCGCCCACGTGAGAGATGAAAAACCGGTTTTGTTTCAGCAGAAGAGTGGACAGAGTGCACTTCATGTTATGCGCCGAGCGATGGCTGACCGATAGATCGTAGACGTGCAGGGCGGTATGCCGGAAAGCGTTTTTTAACCTTTCAGGGATTTTTTCCGTGTGGGTGCCGAAATAATATTCCTGGAGCAACACATTGACTGCCTCCGCGCTGGCGACTTCACCAGCGGCGCTTCCGCCCACGCCGTCCGAAACCGCGAACAAGCTTCCGAACCGGTCCAGGCCCCTTTCGGAGGGCATGTAATAGCCGAAATAATCCTCGTTGTTCTGACGGATGCTTCCCTTGTCGGAAAGAGCGTTTACCTGAAAGGCATCAGGTACGGGGTCGTGTTTTGAAATCGAGCTGGCTTGCAAGGCGACCTCCAACGGACGAAAAGGACGCGCGATTCCGGAAACCGGATGCTGGATACCTCGGTGCGGTATCCAGCATCAACGTCCTTTTGCCCCATTATTTATCAGGTTGGATCGACTTGGTTAGTTTTCAACTGCTCTTCCAATGATTTTTCTCTGGGTCTTTGTGCTTTGAACAAACAGATAGGCAACACCAATGATGAGCCACACCCCGGTGCCAATGATCGACCACATTGCGGCGGTCTGAGTATCGCCTCCACCAAGGATCCCCAGATAGAGGACCGCAACCAGCATGGCGACATTGGCTATAGCCCCGAGGACCGGGACCACGATGTGCGTTAACACATTCCGTTGCGGATGCCGCAAAAACGCCACAAGCGCAATGAGGTTGGTCATTCCGTACAGAATAAAGGTGCCGATATTCGACCAGAGGGTAATGGCGGTGAGGTTTACGACCGACAGAACTCCAAAAGCTCCGATGACCGCCGATGCAATGGTGATCGCCAATACGCCGGCATGTGGCGTCGCATTTTTGGGATGCAAAAACCCGAGGAAGCTTGGGACTTCCTTATCCTTCGCCATTGCGTAAGTAACGCGCACGCCGGTGTTCATGCAGGCTAAAGTGGTGCCGATCACCGCAATGGCAACCGAAATCGCGACCAGGATCATCAGCGTAAAGCCCATGTTGCCAAGCAGAACATCACCCAGGTTTTTCACCATGTCGCCTATAGGAGCGCTTGAGGCGGCGGCGGCGTCAATGCCGGTGACCACTGCGCCTTTTGCGTCTTTGCCGGTATAGGCCGTGTTCAACCACGCATTAGCGCCGATATACTCAAAAAGGTACATAAGAAGTCCCTGGACGACCAACGAGATGATGACCCCCCGGCTTACGTGCTTTGGGGATTTGGACTCTGCCGTGAGGGCGGTTGCCGATTCGAAACCAACCAGCAGCAATATTGCGATGGTGGCCTGGAACATCATGTTGGTGAGACTGTGCGGCATTACGACCGATGACAGAGACGAATGAACGAACGTTACGTGCTCCGGGTTGGAAAACCGGTAAGCCAGCGCCAGGATGGTTACCACTATCAAAGTGATGATCTGGATAACATTGATGAATATACTAAACATGGTTGACCCGTTGATTCCGCGATAGGCTATATACCCGATCAGGAACGCAAATACTACCGCGGTCACAATCTGCCAGAAAGCGGAGAGATCGACGCCGAACTGGCTGAATATATAGGTTATCAGAGTGGCCATCATCGCCACCATTACCCCAGGGTATACCCAGTAGTAAAGATGGGAGAACCATCCAACGACAAACTTGGACAGCCTGGCGAAGGCCGATAACCGGTCCTCGTTCAATATTGCCTGTTCGGCAAAATAGTACGAACTGCCGGTCCCGGCCTGCGGATAGAGTTCCGAAAGTTTGGAGTAGGAAATTGCGGTCAGGAATGCCAGGATTAACGCTACAATCAGTCCTGCAAACATATCCATCGCAGTACTGGCTCCGCTCAAATCCACCTGCGCCGCCTGCACCTGGTAGGTTAACCATAGAAAAGCTCCCGGCGCGATCAATGCCATTGCATTCATCGTAACCCCGGTTAGTCCCAGTGTCTTTTTCATTTCAACCTGTTCTGCCATAAGTCACCTTCCTCATTAATTGATTAGACAAATACTATGGTGGTTAATAAGACGTGGCCATAAAAGCTGACTAAATTGACATATAATAGCTCAACGGCTCAAAGGTACTAAAAAGTACACCTCTTAACTCCAGACTTTTGTATGGAACTTATATGACATTTATATTTATTAGAAATATCGCGATATGTTTTACAAATGACTATTTAGTTTGCTTTCCTCCCGCCATAATCCGAATTCGCTAATTGGACGGACATTTTGGATATGAACCACTATTTTGGCCTTATCGAACCATGTCCTCCATTTATTCCCGTTTTCCTGGGGAATTTGGTTTTGTCGTCGGGCTGATTGTCCAAGAGAGCAATTTGTTTGCCAAACGCTCTAATGTAGGCCTGGGGTGAGCTTTGAAGGGCATCTACGGGCGGGATGCGTGAGAAATCCACATTTAAATAGCACAAGGTTGTACCAAATTGAGGGGCGAGTAAACCAAATTGTGCCATTTTGCGGGGAGCGTTTGTTCGGATTGCCGCATTCCGCTTCAAAAACGAACTTATTTTAATTTGGCACGGATCTGGAAGACTACGCTATGGAGCAGATGGTTTCGGGAAATTTTCTAAACACTCACCTTTTTGACAAACACAGGAAAGCGGCGCATGGACAACATATGCGAACTCAAGCTGAGCATCTTTTCGGGGATGCACAGAATTATCGATCGGGCGCTTTACCTGGAACAGGCGGTTGAGGGTCTGCTGGGGGTCCTTTCGCAGGTCGTTCCCCTGTCGACGGCGGCCGTCGTCCTCAAGAGCGCCGAAGTTCGTTATTTCGTCACTCCGCCGGTGGATGATTCAAACGGCGAGGCGGAACGAAGGATGCGCCTCCTCTATAAGACCGGGCTCGACCTGGTTTTCCGCATACCTCAGCCCTTTGTGGTTCTCGGGGACAATCCCAGGCCCCTGTTTCTTGACCGCAAAACTCTCCATTCCATTCAAAAGGGGCAGGTGCGCCTTTTCGGTTGTCCGGTTGTCCTGGGCGATGAAGTACTGGGGGCGATTATGGTCGACCGGCTTTTCGGCGATCTGGTCCCGGCCTTTGAGGATGTGCAGTTCCTGTCGATATTGGCATCCTTCATTGCCCAGGTATTCAGCCTGGAATCTCAGGCAAAACGGCGCGAGGAGGCCCTGGCAAGAGAAAATGTCGCCCTTCGGGCGAAGATTTCTGAAGAACATCTTGGTTTGATTTGCCTGGGAAAAAGTGATGCGGCAAGAAAGCTCGAAGCCGAAATCAGGAAGGCGGCGCGGGCTGAGGCGCCTGTTCTGCTCTGGGGAGAACCTGGGACAGGAAAAAGTTCCATCGCGCAGATCGTTCACGAGCTTAGCGGCAGGACCCCGTTTCCTTTTGTAAAAGTCCACTGTTCCTTGCCCGGTGACCTGCTGGAGAAGGACTTGTTCGGCTGCGAAAAAGGGTTCCTCAACAGCGGAGTCGAGGACAGGTCGAACGCATTCGACAAAGCCGCAGGCGGCACACTGTTGCTCGATGATGTCGGTGAACTTTCGGTCCCTCACCAGATAAAGTTATTGGATATTCTCGACAGCCTGCGTCCGGTGGGGGTTGGGGCCAAGAGGCCGAAGGGGATGGACGTCAGGCTTGTCGCCGTTGCAGGCGTGGAGCTTTTTGAGGCTGCATCCACGGGTTCTTTCAGAAAGGACCTTCTCAACAGACTCAGCACCCTGCTCATTCACGTACCTTCGGTCCGGGAGAGAAAAGAAGACATTCCCTTCCTGATCAGGCATCTTCTTGCGAGTGCGTGCAGGGAACAGGGCAGAAAGGTTCAATTAAGCGGCAGGGTATTTAAAAGGCTATGCGAACATGACTGGCCGGGGAATATTGCGGAGATAAAAAATACGGTAATTCGCCTCGTGATTATGGCTGAGGGATCGGAGATCGAGGCCGAGGACCTTGCTTCCGTATTCGATCCTAAGCGATCCGGAGATCCCGTTTCAACAGAGGGAATTCGCACCTTGTCACGGCTGGATCAAATCGAGCGCAAGGAAGTTTCGGCGGCCCTGGAGCGCAACAGGTGGATCAGAAGAAAGGCCGCAAACGACCTTGGCCTCACATTCCGGCAGATGAATTATCGAGTCAAAAAATTCGGTTTGGACACGCTTATTCGCGAAAACCGGACCAGGACCCGTGATTTGAGCTGAGGGAAAGACTTGCAGGCCAAACTGATGCCTGGCCGCTCTCGAATCCGCGGTCTGCGCCAGGCGCCGCCGCCCCGGGGGGGGCAGCCTCGAATCTATACGTTCCGTGAGGCGTGCGCCGAAGGGCCGGACGAGACCGCGGACGTCTATTTTTACACTTCGATAGTGAATCGACCTGAGCATAAAATCCTCCTTTACTGAATCTCCCGATTTTTATTGTGCCCGCCCGCAATTAACTTTAAAAGGTGAAAACAATTCACCTTTTTGCCAAGGCCGGAAAATGGACGATTCGACAAAAGAAAAAGGCATTGAGCTTCTCCGAAAGCTGAGCCAGGCACACGGCGCGCCAGGGCAGGAAAACGAAGTGCGCCGGATTTTTCGAAGCGAACTCGGAGATGGGGTCACTACAGACAGGGCTGGAAATATCTTCTGCGAGCGCAAAGGCACTTCAGCTTATCCCCGCATACTCATTCCCGCTCACATGGATGAGGTTGGCCTCATGGTGCAGACCATAATGGCCGACGGCCTCATCAGGTTTGTTACCCTTGGCGGCTGGTGGGCGCACACGCTTCTTGCCAAAAGGGTTCGAATCCGTACCAGGGAAGGAATTGAGATACCGGGCGCAATCGGTGCAAAGCCTCCTCATTTCCTCTCGGAGGCCGAACGCGAAAAGGTGATGAGAATAGAGGATATGTTCATAGACATAGGCGCCCGCGATGCCACCGAAGCGCATTCCTTCGGTGTGCGGCTTGGAGACGCCATAGTTCCGGACAGTCCTTTTGTGAGAATGCGCAACCCTGACCTGCTGCTCTCGAAAGCCTTCGACGATCGCGCCGGGCTTTCGCTGGTGATTCAGGCGGGGTTGGAAACCTTGAAGCTATCCCATCCGAATACCCTGATATTTGCCGGCACGGTCCAGGAGGAGGTCGGAACGCGGGGGGCCAAGGCAGCCGCGTCGTCAGCCAACCCTGATCTGGCCATTGTGATTGAAGGCGCTCCGGCCGACGATTTGCCGGGCACGAGCAGCCAGGAGCGCCAGGCCGCCATCGGTTTGGGCCCCCAGGTCCGGCTTATGGATTTGTCCGCGATTTTGAATCGCAGATTTACGGAATTCGTGATCGAGACGGCGGAAAAAAACGGCATACCCTTCCAGGTTGCCGTCAGGAGAAAAGGGGGGACCGATGCCGCCCCTATCCACCTGCACGCATCCGGGGTACCCACCGTCGTCATCGCGGTCCCGTCGCGCTACGTCCACACCCATAACACGATAATCGACATTTCCGACTACTTGAGCGCTTTGAAACTCTTGCATAAGCTGATAGAAATCATTGACGAGGAGACCGCCGGCAGGATCAGCTCCTTTAACGATTGATCCGGGATACCCGCACGGGTAGAATTCGCATCTCTCAGAACAGTGCGCCGGTCTGTGAGCGCTCAATTAAAACGCATGCTTCTTTTCCACTACAGCTATCGCAATCTTCTGGTAAGGCGGCTCACCACCTTTTTAACGGCCGGGGGCATGGGACTGGTCATTTTCGTTTTTGCAACCGTCCTGATGTTTGCCGAAGGCTTTCAGCAAACGCTTATCACTTCCGGGAGCCCCGAAAACGCCGTTTTCATCCGCAGATCGGCCGAGACCGAGGTGCAGAGCATCATCGAGCGCAAAGACGCCGCCATTTTAGAGTCGCTGCCGCAGGTGGCCATGGACAAGGACGGGCGTATACTCGCGGCCCGCGAAATGATCGTGCTGATAAGCCTGCCCAAAAAGCAGAGCGGTTCGCTGTCAAATGTGCAGGTGCGCGGGGTAACTCACGGGACCTCTCTCGCATTGCGGCCCCAGGTCAAAATAATCGCCGGGCGCGAATTCAACGCAGGTTCCTCGGAAATCCTGATTGGCCGAAATATAGTCAAAAAATTCAAAATCAAAGGTCTTGGCGGGACCATCAATTTCAGTGGGCGGACCTGGACAGTTGCAGGCATTATGGATGGCGGCGGAACAGCTTTCGATTCTGAAATCTGGGGTGATGTGGACACCCTGATGGGCGCTTTCAAAAGGGCGGCTTATTCGTCGGTGATCGTTAGGATGAGGGCCCCGTCGGCCATCGGCGAACTGAAGAAGACCGTGCTGAACGATCCTCGGCTCGTCGAGGAGGCCAGGCGCGAAGACCAATACTACGAGGCTCAATCCGAGCTGATGGCCAGGTTTATCCGGATGCTGGGGATAAGCCTCACGCTTATTTTCAGCCTGGGAGCGATTACGGGGTCGATGATAACCATGTTTGCAGCTGTTGCGGCGCGCACCTCGGAAATCGGGACCCTCAGGGCGCTCGGGTTTCGCAGGAGGTTCATCCTGCTTGCCTTTATGGGTGAGTCCTTATTTTTGAGCCTGCTCGGCGCCGGGATCGGTCTTGCGGCCGCGTCATTAATGAACAAGTTTACAATCTCCACGATGAACTGGACTACCTTTTCTGAACTGACCTTCCGCTTTCTGCTGAGCCGCTCGATAATTGTCAACTCCGTCATATTTGCCATGGTGATGGGAATAATCGGCGGAGCGCTGCCCTCTATCAGGGCAGCCCGTATGAATATCGTCTCAGCGTTGCGGGCGAGATAGTTTATTATTCACGCGGAGGCGACTCGGCATCATAAGCTAATACGGGGGCGATAGAGCTTGCGCGCAATCAGCCTGTCGAAGGACAGGCTGCCTCCCCCGGAAATCATGAGCGCAAGGGCTATGCCTATGGCCAGCAGGTGGTATTCGAATCCCTCCCCCTGCTGTTTGCCGAACCAGTTCATGAAAAAACCGTAGGGCCAATGAACCAGGTAAATAGCCCCGAGCATGTCGCAGAAAAGCCCAAAGGCGCAAAACCGGGTAGCCAAACCGACAATCAGACCCAGGGCGCCGAGCGATTCGGCGGCGATGACCAGCAGTGTCATGGCCGCCGGGACGTGATAATATTGAGCGAAAGCTGCCAGGGTGCCCGAAACGCCGCCGCCGCCGAACCATCCAAGGAGCTTCATGGCCCCATGCGGGAACATCACCGCCCCGAGGCTAACCCGGATGATCAGGTTCTGCCACGCACCACCAGTCCTAAAGAACCATTCCATTTCGCCCTCCCCGTTTTAGTCGCGCAAATTGCGCACTCGTTTCGACTCCAGTTTTGCTTCGGAAAATTTCGAGTATTCTAATCAGAGCCGGAGGTCTTGTCTGTTGAGGAGTTCATAGTCCTGATAATTTTGTACAAAAAGGTATTGTTTTTCGTAAGATCGATTAAACGTGGGCTGTCGGTTAAACGTGATCTTTACAGCAGCGGTTGTTTTCTTTAACCTGTGCTCCATCCGGAAACTCCTTACGAGACACCGCCGGTTTCAAGCTCGTGGCTCAAACTTTCAATTCGGGGTGCACTTTATGGGAAAAGAAGAAACAAAATCCCAATTCGAAACTGTTGATATCTATCCGGTAACCTGTGAGCGGCTTTCAAACGGCCGATCCGATCTCGAGGTCCTTGAGGGCCTGATCGAAGGCGGGGCAAGGATTGTTCAGCTCAGGGAAAAGGGATTGTGCGAGAAGAATTTTTTTCGACTGGCTGAGAAATTTCGAAAGCGCACCGCAGAGGCCGGTATGCTGCTCATCATAAATGACCGGGTGGACGTGGCGATTGCCGTGGGGGCCGACGGGGTACACCTCGGGCAGGAGGATTTTCCTGTTCCGGCAGCCGTAAAGATCGCCCCCGGCCTGCTTATCGGAGCGTCCTCCCATAGCCTTCAGGAGGCCATTCGCGCACAGGAAGAAGGCGCCGATTACGTCAATATAGGTCCGATCTTCCGAACCGAAACCAAAGAAGACGCTGGGCACTTCCTCGGTCCTGAGGCAATTTCGCGGATAGCCCCGAAGCTTCGGATCCCCTTTTCAGTAATGGGCGGAATAAAGGAATCCAATATAGGGCAGGTCCTGGCGATGGGGGCAAAAAGGATCGCCGTGGTGACAGCCTTGACACAGGCGCCCGATATAGCCGGCGCCGTGAGATCTTTTCGAAGAATAATCAGCGGCGAATGAGGTTTTTGGAATCACTCCCAGGGACCTGATTAGACACTATCGGCCCTCTGGGTATTTTGGGTATTGATTTTTCAGGTCATCGCTTTATATTGATTAGCACTCAAGTAAAAAGAGTGCTAGTATGATGCTCTCGACCGGCTTTTTAGCAAAATACAACCCCTAAAATTCAAGGAGTGTCGCAGAATGAAGTACAGACCGCTTCACGACAGAGTCATCATTTCTCCCATCGAGGGAAAGGAAATCAGCGCTGGAGGCATCATCATTCCGGATACGGCCAAAGAAAAGCCCCAGGAGGGTAAGGTAGTCGCGGTTGGGACCGGAATCGTTCTCAAAGACGGCAAAACCATCCCGCTGCAGGTAAAACCGGGCGACCGAGTGCTATTTAGCAAGTACGCCGGTACGGAAGTCAAGTTCGGAGACGAAACTCACCTGGTTGTGCGTGAAGACGACATCCTGGGCATTATAGAGTAGAAGGCCCAAAGGCAAAGGAGGACCGAAAAGATGCCAGCCAAAGAAATCAAATATGACACTCAGGCAAGAGAGAAGATGTTGAAGGGTGTTGACACCCTGGCCAACGCGGTCAGAGTGACCCTTGGTCCCAGGGGGCGCAACGTCGTGCTGGAGAAAAGCTGGGGATCGCCCACTATAACCAAGGACGGCGTGACGGTCGCAAAGGAAATCGAACTGGAGGACAGGTTCGAGAACATGGGCGCCCAGATGGTTAAGGAAGTGGCCAGCAAGACGTCGGATGTCGCCGGCGACGGGACAACCACTGCCACGAT
>JBEKMB010000018.1:0-62806 GCA_050008735.1 Syntrophobacteraceae bacterium | reverse complement strand
GAGTGAATCCGCAGCCTGGACACTCAGGCTCTCCTGCATCGTGGACCGTTTCACAGACCGGGCAACGCTTCATCTGCTATTTGTCCATGCGGACCGCCCGGCAAAGACGAAACAGCCCCTCACGAAAAAGAGAAAAACAGCGAGAATTACAATCGCAACGGCTTGGTCTAATTGATGGCGGAGACCGACCCTGTCAACGAAGACGATGAGGATGGTGTAGCAGAGCTCTTTGCCCGGCGTGTGAGGGCGGTTGAACCGGATTTTGTAGTTGCTCACTTCAAGCCTCCGGATTTTCGGTTTCTGCTACCCGTTGATCCTTAATCTGCTGGACCGGAAAGACGAAATACCTAAACAATAAAAACAGGATACCGGCCACTACAAAGATCGCTGCTGCCTGGACGAATTGATGCGGCAACATAAATTTGTCTACGAATATGTACAGCAGGAGCACATTCGCCCCGTAGCCTATGGCATGGGCGATGACGTAGCGTAGCAGCCCATGGGTGGTGCGTCCCTGATAGGAGAAGGAATACTTTGCGTGCCCGAAATAGGCGGTTAAGGCCCCAATGGGGTAGAGCACCGTCACCGCGAGCTTCGGCTCCAACCAAAACCAGGTGAGCGCCAGGTAAATCAGATAGCCCAGAAGATTGTTCAGTACCCCTACAACGCCGTAGCGGATTATCTGGGCCGGTACCTGCCATCCGCGATCCTTCCGGCACATGTTATTGCTCCAGGGAGGCCCGCAATTGCTGCCGATCCACCTTGCCATTGGGGTTCTTGGGTATCTTGGGCAGTACGATGAGCTTGCTCGGCACCATGTAATCCGGCAGGAGCCCTGCCAGATCCTTCAACAAGGACTTTTCGTCCACAACTTCGGCACAGGCCACGAAACCGATCAGCTTGCCGTAGGCTGTGTGGGTCCGGTGATACACCACGACAGCCTGGTTCACCTGGGATAGCTTCACCAGCGCATGCTCGATCTCTTCCAGTTCGATCCGATAGCCCATGTGCTTGATCTGGTTGTCCTTGCGGCCGATGAAATGAAGTTTGCCAGCGGTCTCCCGGACGAGATCGCCAGTGCGGTACATGCGTTTCATGAAGCGGCCGGGATCGGTGAGGGTATGGAAGGCGGCCGCCGTACGCTCCGGATCGTTAAAATATCCGGCGGCAACGTTGGGGCCGATCAGGCAGAGTTCGCCGCTGGCGGAATCGCGATCCCGATCGTCCAGGATGCGGTAATCGAAATTGGGATTCAGGCGCCCCAGGGGCGGCAGTCCGGCCAGATCATGGAAATCCTCGTCGGCGAGCGGGTAGGCGCTGCAGATGCAGGTGCATTCCGTCGGGCCATAGACATTGACCAGGCTCGCCTGTCCGGAAAACAGCGCGAACAACTTCTGCAGTTCCACCTTGGGGTACCCCTCACCACCGAAGACTATGGCGCGCAACGAAGGCAATGGGGCGGACTTCATGGCCTTCATTGCCATGAGGTAGATGAGCAGCGAGGGCACCGAGAACCAGATGGTGCAGCCCATTTTGCCGACGTGGGGTACAAGCTCGTAGGGGCTGGCCAACAAATCCCGATACACCGGGCTTAGGGATGCCCCCGAGAATAGCCCGACATAGAAATCGAAAACGGAATTATCGAAATACATCGGGCTCAGGTTGGCGAAATTGTCCTGATCGGTGATGCCAAAGCAATCGCGACCCCAGGCAATGAAGTGCAACACATTCTGGTGCGTAACCGCCACTCCCTTGGGAACGCCGGTGGAACCCGAGGTGAACATGATGTAGGCAATGGATGCACCGTCCACCAACCCCATGAGCCGCTGTTGTTCCTCACGCTCGCTTGTGGACACGGCCGGCAGTTGCTCATCGGCCAGCAGAAGCAACGCGCAGCCTTGGACGGAAGCCAGTTGTTCCATGGTGCCGCCAAAGCCCGGGTCATCGTAAAACAACAGGGAGGCGCCGCTTACCTGGAGGATGCTGGAACTGCGCGCCACAGGCGAAGCGACATCGATGTTCACGTAGGCTACACCGAGACGTAGCGCGGCGAGCATTAGGGCATAGGACAGAGGTCGTTTGTTGTGGCCGATGGCGATCACATCGCCCCGACGGCATCCTCGGGTCAAAAGCAGGGCGGTCAGGCTCTCCACCCAGCGGGACAAGTCCTCGTAGCAGCAGGTCTGGTCCGGATAGCGCAAGGCGGGCCGCCGCGAATGGGCTGAGGCGATCTCTTCAAAGCAGCTCCCAAGGTTGTAATGGTAGGTGTTCACAACAAGGTACCCCTCTGAGACGATTATCGGTTGATAGTAAAAAACGGATAGGGGGGGCGAGGCGCATAGAAGCCGACGGAGCGGCACAGGTGCATGGAGGCAGCGTTGTTGGAAAAGCAATCCCACAGCGGCTGCAAGGACTGCTCGAAACAGCGCTTCACAAAGTGCATGACGGCGAACTTCCCGACCCCAAGTGTGCGGTACTCGGGAACGGTGAGCACGTCGATTTCTACACGGCGATCCGCTTCCGCGGCGGAGTAGCAGATGGATGCGGGACGGCCGTGGTAGAGCGCCACTACCGCATTGGCTTTATGAATAAAATCCCCTGGATTGCGCCAGAACCTGCCAATCACGCCGAAGGCACGCTCGATTTCCGCGACATTGATCTCATCGACACTGACCGGTTCTATCTTGCCGGCTTGTCCCGAGGCGGCAAGTTGGTCCCTGAATGGACCGTCCGGGTCAATGAAGAAGCGCTGCCGAAAGGAGCGCAGGGAGTCCCATTTCGCAGTGTTCAGGAATGGCGGAAGATAGGGCGTGTAAAGCCGCGCCTTGGGAACGGAGAAGCGCCTGTCGATCAGCAGATAGCGCTCCAGATCCGCCTCGAAACCCGCGCAGGGAATGCCGAATATCTGAGCGAATCCAAACGCGTGCTCCACATACACCTGCCGCGGCGCCACGCTATCGTCGGCATAGACAACGCCATCCTGCTTATCCAGCAGCACTGCCGCGATCAGAGGGAAAAACGACTCGGTGCTTCGGTACAGTTCGAACGCGGCGGCGCAATGGGCCTTATCCAGTTTGACCATCTCAGATCGTCAGCCCTCCATTGACGTTTAACACCACTCCGTTCATGAAGTCGTTTTCAATCACGGCGGCCACCGCCTGCGCCACTTCGTTGGGTTCCCCCAGCCGCCGCAGGGGCGTACTGGACTGGATGTGCTTCAACACTGATTCGCTCAGGGCGCGGCGGGTGGCCTCGGTGCCGATGAACCCCGGCGCCACGGCATTACAGCGGATGCCCCAACGGCCCAGTTCCTTCGACCAGGTGACGGTCATGGCGTTGACCCCGGCCTTCGCCGCGGAATAGGCCGTCTGCCCCTCGTTGCCGCCCGCACTGATGGAACTGATGTTGACGATGGCGCCCTTTGTCCTGCGCCTGACCATCTGCTCCACCACCGCCGAAGTGACAATAAATACCGAATCCAGGTTGACGGCCAGGGAATCGCGGTAGCGGCCGTAGTCGTGCATCATTCCGGCGGGGTTCAGGATATTGACGAAAGGCTCGCTGAAGATCACCCCGGCGTTATTGACCAGGATGTCGAGCCGGCCGTGCCGAGCCATAATCTCCGCCACGGCCGCCTTGACTTCCTCCGGCCGGGTTACATCCATCTGCCTGTGTTCCAGGTGTTCCGGCAGTGCGGCCAGCGCTTCCGCGTTGCGGTCGGCCACCACCACCGTTGCCCCCAACTCGGACAGGTGGCTCGCGATGGCAAACCCCAACCCCTGGGCGCCGCCCGTGACCAGCGCCACCGTCCCTTTAATTTCCAAGGCCCGCTCCCTTTTCTTTCAGTACTTCCGTGATACCGGCCACCGACACCATCCTCAGAATGTCCGGAATTTCGAGGGCAATGGCGTATTCCCTCTCCAGAGTCATCACCAGGTCCATCTGCTTCAGGGAATCCCAAGTCCCCACGTCGGCCTTCTTGAGATTGGGATGGATCTCGGAGACCCGCAGTCCAAATATCTCGGCCAGGATCGCCGCCAAACGTTTGTTCATGTCAAACCCCAAAAGTAATTCACATAATCTTCCGACGAATAACGGAAGGGTTCGGCCGAGCGGGCCAGATGCACGGAATGGGACTTGGTGTCCTTGGAAATCAGGGCGGCCGCGCCCACGATGTTGTACTCGCCCACCGTCACCCCATTGACCACAGTCGCATTCACCCCCACAAAGCTGTTGCGAAGCACCTTGGCCTGACCTGAAATAACAGTCCCGGCCGCGATCCAGCAGTTTTCCGCCACGCTGCTGTTATGAGCCAGAGTGACGTTGGCCCAGATCATGGTGTTGGCCCCCAGCCGGACATGCGGTTCGATGACCGCGGAGGGAAAAACCATGCAGCCTTCGCCCAACGGATACCCGGTGTACACCCTGGCATCCGGGTGGACATATGTTTCCATTGTGTAGCCCATGGCTTTCAGGCGCTGGAACAAGGATTCACGCACCCGGTTGAGATCGTTGTAGCCGACCGCCATCATGACCCGGCAGGTTTCCGGTGGGAAGGTTTCCCGTACCTGCGACATCCCTACGGCTGTGAGCCCCTCCACGCCGCCCTTGGCGAGGAAGTCATCATCGACGGTGAGGCCATGCACCTCATATCGGCTGTCGTTCACCAGATAGGAGTACAGGATATTGGCGGTGATCGCATTGCCTGCCAGGATTATTCTACCCATGAGGCCACCTCCATCACCGCCAGGCCGAAGCCGGTTTTTCCATAACCGTTGCCGTTGTATAGCATGTACATGAGGCCCCGATGTTCAAAGATACAGGGATAGCAGATCATCTCGCTATCCCAGCCATGGGGAGAAACATCGATACCGGAGGCGGCATCGTTGCGCAGCCAATGTCTGCCATCCTGCGATGACGCGAAACCGATGCGGTAAGTCTCTATTTCCTTCGTCGCCCGGTGGGCGAACCACATGAAGTAGGTGCCATCGACGCGATACACGCTCGGCCGGCCGAAGGCGTACTCGTATTCGTCCGCGAACGGAATGCACAACCCGGGGTGGCAAACCCAATCGATGCCGTCGGCGGACTCGGCGTAATGGATGCCGTAATAATGCCGCCAGCCCCGTTCCGTCATTTCCCACTTGACCCCCGAGTTGTACCAGGTCTGCCAGACATCGCCGGACACGTGGAATGCGGTTGCCGCGGCAAAAAGGGGATTGAGCTTGTCGCGCCCCAGCACCGGTCCGAAAAACTCCCGTGTCAGCGTAAGTTCGTGGGGATCCAGAATCGCACGCCCGGTATCGCAGATCCACAGGGTATCCGGCAGGTTCTGCCAGCCGACGTAATACAGATATATTTTGCCCCGGTGTTCGACGAAGCAGACGCTGATCACGCCATCGCAATCGAAGCATCCGGGCTCGCCATAGCGCAAGGCAAGTTTCGGCTCTCCCAGCAATTTCATGCTCCCATCAGCCACCGTGGCGTAGGAGAGAAATATATGGGAGCGCTGTTTCGAATCCCTCCGCGTGAAAGCAACGACGAAAACATCGCCTTTGTAATGCACGACGCACGGGTGGGAACCATGGCTGAAATCCGTGCCGGTGGGCTCAAAAATCAGGCCCCTTTTCTTCCAGGGAAAGGGCCTGTTTTCGTTCAGGAAGCGTTTCATCTGGTGTTTATCCTGCATCAACACCCGGACAGACCGCCGCGGAGCAATAACTCGATATACTCCACCCGGCTGATGCCCAAGCGTTCCGCCTGTGCGTAAATACGATCCCGGAGATCGGGATCCACCCCTTCAAGCTGGCCGAAATAACGGGTTCGGATGCTGCCGCCCCGCGTTCCCACATGGGGCACATCGATATTGATGGGCGGCGGCCGATCGGAGACGGAGAACTCAATGACGTAGAAACAATTGCTCAATTCCCAGCTCAGCCGGACCGCTCTGGCCGATTCGGGCAGCAGCGACAGGGGAATCTCACAGGCGTACAAGGGATTGTTACGGATGAGCATTTTCCCGTACTCGGTATCCTTGAGCCAGGGTGCTACTCCCTCATCGCCTATCACTACCTTCCCGCCGGGCGTGACGACGCGGTCCATTTCGGCAATGCCCCTGCGGATATCCGTGAACAGGTTGATGCCCCCGAAATGGTAGGCCGCATCGAAGCAGCCGTCCGCGAAGGGCAGGTTCGTCGCATCGCTGACCGAGAAGTGCAAGTGCACACCGGATCGGCCCAACTCGGCTTGATGGCGCTCCACCCCGGCCAAAAGCATCTGCCGGGCGATGTCCAGGGCGTAGATTTCGCCTTGTCCCCCCAGGTTGCGGGCCAGATAAGGCAGGTCGTTACCGGCACCTGCGCCGGTGACCAGTACCTTGTGGCCCCTGGCCAGTTGCAGCCGTGCCACCAGGTTCTCCCGCAGGCTGGCTTCGTCGGTTTCAAAAGTGGCGAACACCCAACGCAGCGCGTTGTCGTGCACGACCGCCGCATTCTGCCGCGTGTATTCGTTAGCGTCCTCCGGCTCCTTTGCGAAAACGGGCACATTGGTGCCGGGCGCGAAGGGAAAGAAATGTCCGTTGGGGCAGGATAGGCCTTCCACAATAGGAATCAGCCGTGCCCGATTGCATCGCGCTTCCGTACAGTAATAAGCCGGTTGATCAGCCATGGTTCAACGCTTCTGGCAAACGACCCAGAACACACGTTCTGAGATGCCGTAATAATCGTTATTGGCGAAACCGAAAGAAAAATTCGAAAAACGGGGGGAGAAATATTCCTCGATTTCCCGTGTTTCGGAAAGGGCATGCAGACGATAGCCGTTGCGGTTGCCATAGGGATCGGAATTGATTATGAACGAGCCATCCGGCAATTCGACCGCGTTCCTGAAAATATAGGAAGTTTTGCATGCCACCGAGGCCACCAGATGACCGCCCTTTTTCAATACCCTGGCGTATTCGGCCAGATTGTCGGCAAAGGACTCGTTTTCATCGCAGTAATAACAACAGTGGCAGGCGAGGATGTAGTCGAAATAGCCGCTATCGAACGGAATGCTGGTGTTCCTGCCCACGCGCAAATCCGCAGTGTGCCCCAGCTTTGCCAGACGGTCGCAGGTCTGATCCACGATGCCCTGGGTGATCTCAATGCCGCTGACGGCGAGGCCCTGGTCGCAGAGAAAAGCAGTATTGCGGCCATCGCCAAAACCGACATCAAGTATGCGGTCTCCCGCGACGGGTTTTTTGAAAGTCAGGCCCGGATAATTCGCAAGGAAAGTACGGACAACGAATTCTGTGGGATAAACCTTTATCCCCTTTCTTTTCGCGTAATAATGCTCGTAGCTGTAATCAATTTTGCGATTTTGATCGACCATGGACTTCCCTGACAATCGTATAAGGCCGTTGTTTCGTTTCCGAAAAGACTTTCGCGAGATAGATTCCTATAACGCCGACAAAAGAAATGATCATGCCGCCAAACACCCAGATGGACACCATGACGGAAGTCCAGCCGTCAACCGGCTGGGATAGGAACACGCGGTTGAAGCTGAGATAGCCGGCATACCCCAACGCACAGGCCAATACACTGATGCCCAGATAGAAGATCAGCCTCAGGGGGACTTCGCTGAAGGAGGTGATGGCATTTACGGCGTGCTCGATTCTCTTCGGCAGGCTGTAAGTAGTGCTGCTGGTCATATGTTTCTTGACGACTTTTTCGCACTGTTTGAACCCGGTGCTCACCCACAGGCAGGAAATGACCACCTCCCGCTCCCGGTATTGTAACAGGGCTTTCACGTAGCGGTGAGTCATCAACCGCGCGGTGACGATGTTTCGTGGGTGGTCGATATTACACAGCCAGTTGAAAACTGAGTAATAGATTTCACCGCTCCATCTTTCGAACCAGCCACCCTTGCGTTCCTGCTGCTTGCCATACACCACGTCGGCTTTCTCAGCAGCCATTAAAGTGGAAAAATCCAGCAGCCACTCCGGCTCTTCTTCCAGGTCGCTGTCAATCAGGAATATCTGCTCCCCCAGCGCATGCTCCAGCCCGGCCATCATGGCCTTGTGGTGGCCGAAGTTGCGCGATAGATCCACCACGATGACATGATCGTCGAGTTCCGAGAGCCGAATGGCACGATCCAGGGAATCATCAGGCGACCCGTCGTTCACGAGGATAATCTCGTAGTCGTCGGTCAACTTTTGCGCGGCGCTCGTGACGCGGCGGTGAAAGTCGTCGATGTAGGGTGCAGACCGGTATAGGGTAGAGACAACGGAAAGTTTCATGGTCGAACATATTTCGTGTAACGCGGCGCATCATGGCCGCAATTGAACAAAAGATCCAGAATCGAGACACCATGGTCGAATCCCCCCCAAAGCTGGGTGTATTCCGGATAGCCGGAGTAATCAAACCAGGTTAGCTTGATCCCTGCCGCGTTAAAGACTTCCGGGTCGATATAATCCCTTGCCGCCGGCCCGGAAATGTATTCCGCTGCCCCAGCCTGGATACAAAGGTTTGCGAGCCGCTCCGTTTTGCCGTCCATCAATTGGTAGTCCCACGAGTTGCTAAGCTTAGTCCTGATTCCCAGGAACCCGCAAACCGCCTCGATAAGCGCTCGGTTGAGGTCCGACAGATGGCTGTGGGCCCGCCGGTAATACGGCTCGATCCAGTCGGCGATTGCAGCAAAGTGCGGTGCTCTGCGGTAGTTCAGGCAAAGAGTTCTCCAGTGATCCTGCGCCCATGCGGCACCGTCTATTTCCGTCTCCCGAATCTTCTGGTGATATTTGCCCTTGACCTTGACGGGAACGGTCAGCCATTGCACCCCTCGGGCGGTCTTTATCCGGTTTCGGTTTCGCCAGTCACGGCGCGTGTACTGCATATCGTCGTAGATAATGAATTCATCGACGGCAGCAATCAGATCGAAGTAGCCTTTCCATGGAATATAGTTGGATTGGATAATGGCGACTTTTTTCACCGCGAGACCTTCCCGGACCTGTGGATCCTGAATCCTCCAGGAGCGAGCGGTTCATCTATCTGTTCGAAATTCTGCCTGATGTATTGGTCGATCAGCGGATGCGTGTTTTGGAATCGCAGCTCCTCGTGTCCGTCAAGAGCCTGATCGCCAACTAGCGCAAAGCCTGGTCCGGCGCGCTCGATGCGTTGAATCTCCCTTTCTTGAAACGGGGCGTTTCTGGGAAACAGCGCATAGATCTCCCAGATGGGCGCTTTGCGTTCCATGATCGCATAGGCCCCAGGCCAGGAAGGCGTAGCTAGAAAAGTGCGCCCATCGTCGCAGTATTTCATGTCGAGAGACTTTAGCAGTGCTATATCCCGTGCTGTTTCCGGGTCTGTCTTGATTATATCTTCACCCAACCGGACGTTTTCCCAGTCCTTTAGCCCGTGCCGGGCGCGGTGCGATGGTAACATGACGACCAGG
Source organism: Syntrophobacteraceae bacterium (assembly GCA_050008735.1). Lineage (GTDB taxonomy): Bacteria > Desulfobacterota > Syntrophobacteria > Syntrophobacterales > Syntrophobacteraceae > SbD1. The sequence goes on along the minus strand of JBEKMB010000018.1, from coordinate 53,383 downwards.
CTCACGGAAAGAAGCAATGCGATTACCGTTATTTTGACCTTTCTGGAACTTGCCGCCGAGATTGCCAGGACCCCTATCAGAAATGGAAATATCGCCTGCGCCAGATGCGAAACATCCGCGCGAGAAAAGGCGTGATGCGCGTAAGGCAGAATCAGAAAAGCCGATGCCGCGGCGGCAGGAGGTATGACGTCATTTTTGAAGCGCGCATAAATGGCATATACGACGCCCGCGATACCCGTCAAGGGCAACACGATAAATAATGTACCTATGATAAGGCTTCGCACGTTGATTGGCGGCTTCCAGGGCCATGGGGTCGGAAGTGGCAGGTTCACGGACCCGGTTTCTAACGTGAACCGGATGCCCTCCAGGTATGCTCCTGCAAATCCGGGTACAAAAACCAAAGCAAGGAGTATCGGCACATAGCCGACTACTATGCCGCCCACCCACCATTTCAGGGCCGAAAGAAGCCTTAGACCTCCACGATTGAAAGCAGCCAGGCAGACGATAACGGCCAAACTGCCGATAAGCCCATACAGCCCGTGATTACGTCCAAACACCGCGGCAAGCCCGAGGACCAGTCCGCTGATAAAACAGAGGCGAGGTGAGGGCCGCTCGATCAGGTAGGCGAGTACGCCGACGAGAGCAATTGACGTCGTGATTTCAAATAGTTTGTGCGGTGGGAACATCCAGAGGGTCAATATCGCCGCGGCAGGAAGTATTATCGTCAGGATATCGGGTTCACGGCACGAGCGGGCGGTGACTACGAGAGCGATAAATAGTCCGAGTCCCGCGAAGATAATGAGCGTCAGTCTCAGAGCCATTATCCCGTTATTGCCGATTAAGTGCATTATGGCGGCAGACCAGTAGTACCTGCCCAAGTCATAGGCCATGAAGTCCCTGATGGGCACCTCTCCCAGTAATGTCCGCTGAACGCCATACCAGAGGAAACCCTCATCTCTGAGGATACTGCCGTTGAAATAGCGTTGAAGCGGCCACAGCGCGGCCATCATCAATCCGGCTAGCAACCCGGACAGGGCCATGTATTTTCCAGTTCGCACCGTGAATATCTTACATAGGCTCATACTAATTTGAAATGCCACCCATGCCCTCGCAATAACACTAGCCCCCATTTGCAAAACGCCGGGAATTAGAGGGACCGCACACATCCGCACCTATAACGATCTTGTTCAATACCTTGTCGGAAGTCGGACTTCCAGGCGGAAAAGCTTGCATGGAAACAATTTGAGAACTGTTCTTTACTCCATCGGCCTTGGACTGGCAAGTCATTTCAGCCGTCTCAGAGGCCGTCGAACAATGTGGCACTTTTAAAAAATCCCTTTTTTATTGAATACATATTGGAATCGATACGGCGAGTTAGCATCACCCGAAATCAGCCACGGAATCAGGGTCCGGGGCTTGGCTGGGACCCCAATAAAGGCTTGTGTACGCAAAATTCTGCAAATTTCGAAAAGCTCGAAAGAGCGTGGGGGAAGTTTCCCCCGGATCGAGGCCGGTATTTCTCTACGAAGGTCTTCCTCTAATTCGCGAACTTTCCTGAGCTTTCATTTCTGATGGGATAGTGATAAAAGTGGTTCATCCGGGTTGACCAATTACGAGAGGGGAAAAGTGAGAGCTTCTTGCGTGTTTATTCAGGGAATCATAGTCCTGGAGCCGCGTGTCTTTGCCGACGAGAGGGGTTTTTTCTTCGAGAGCTATAACGAGAAAACCTTTGCCGCACTCGGTATCGAGGGCGCATTTGTGCAGGATAATCACTCCCGGTCCTGCCGCGGCACACTCAGAGGTATTCATTACCAGTTAAGAAATTCCCAGGCGAAACTGGTTCGCGTTGTCAGTGGAGAGATCTTCGATGTGGCGGTGGACCTCAGAAAGTCCTCACCGACTTTTGGCCGCTGGTTCGGCTTGAATCTTTCAGCGTTTAACAAGCTGCAAATCTATATTCCTTCCGGTTTTGGCCATGGCTTTCTGGCCCTTTCGGATACGGCTGAAGTGCTTTATAAGGCAGGCGACTTTTATGCTCCGGAACATGAAAGGTGCATAAGGTGGGATGACCCGGACCTGGCTATTGACTGGCCTCTGGACGGCGAGAGGGTCATTTCCGAAAAGGATGCCAAGGGCAGCTTTTTTCGCGAGGCTGAATTGTCCGAAGAGTGGTGAGCGTTAAGCGTGATTTGTCCACCCGGGGGGACCTTGAATTGTCGTCTGCTAACTGATTCAGGAGGTGTCAAATGTCTTTGGGCGGTGCCGAAGACAACAGCGCTCAGGATGTTCCAGCTTCAGGCAAATGGAAGGGCATCATCCTGGCCGGAGGCAGCGGGACCCGGCTTTATCCGCTGACCAAAGCTGTTTGCAAGCAGCTTCTGCCGGTCTATGACAAGCCGATGATATATTACCCTCTTTCGGTCCTCATGCTGGCAGGTATCAGGGACATCCTCATTATTTCCACGCCGGTCGACCTGCCGAGATTCATAACACTTTTCGGCGATGGAGCCCAACTGGGCCTGCGTGTTTCATACGCGGAGCAGCCCAGCCCGGATGGACTTGCCCAGGCGTTCATTATCGGCAGGGAGTTCATAGGAGACGACCGCGTCTGCCTGGTCCTGGGCGACAATGTTTTCTATGGCCAGGGTTTGCAGCAGGCACTGAGAAGGTCGGTCAAGATTGAGTCGGGGGGGCTTATTTTTTGCTACCGGGTCAGAGACCCGGAAAAATATGGGGTGGTGGAGTTCGATGAGGCCGGCAATGTTTTGAGCCTGGAGGAAAAGCCGGCTAAGCCACGGTCCTTCTATGCCGTCCCCGGTATTTATTTCTATGACAACAAGGTGGTTGAGATAGCGTCCGGGCTTAGGCCTTCGGCGAGAGGCGAGCTGGAGATAACGGATCTCAACAATCATTATCGGCTGCAGGGCAAACTGAGGGTGGAAGTGCTGGGCAGGGGCTTTGCCTGGCTGGACATGGGAACGCACGAATCCCTGATCGATGCCGGTTGCTTTATTGAGACCATCGAAAAGCGCCAGAATTTGAAAATCGCCTGTATCGAAGAGATCGCATATCGGATGGGATACATCGATGCCGCCCAGATACGCACTCTTGCCCAGCCATTGAAACAGACGGGGTATGGACAATATATGCTCAGGATCCTTGAAGATGACTCCTGAAGACAAAGGAAAACGTGGCGTCATTGTCGTCGGAAGCGGCGGAATGCTTGGCTCGGAGGTCGTCGAGTCCTTGAAGAATGCCGGGTTCGAAGTTGCCGCCCTGGACTTTCCTCTTGTCGATATAACGAAATGGGAAAGCGTTTGTTCGGCCATGAGCCGCATGGATTCGCCCGGCCTGCTGATAAACTGTGCGGCCTATACCGCCGTCGATAAGGCGGAATCGGAACAGGAGGCTGCTTTTGCCGTTAATCGGGATGGGCCGGCAAATCTGGCTGAGGCGTGCGAAAAACTGGGTATACCGCTCATCCATATTTCAACGGATTACGTTTTTAACGGCAAAGCCGATCACCCCTATGGAGAACAGGATGCCGCCGATCCGCTGGGCGTCTACGGCCGGAGTAAGTGGGAGGGAGAAGAGGCTGTGCGGTCCAGGCTTGCCCGGCACATAATAGTGCGGACTTCATGGCTTTACGGATCAAGGGGTCTCAATTTCGTAAAGACGATGCTCAGGCTGGGCAGGGAGCGGGAGGAATTAAAAGTGGTATCGGACCAGTACGGATGCCCCACATGGGCTTTTGACCTTGCCGGATGTCTGGTCAAAATTGCCGGGCGCGCACTCTTCGGTCCGGCCCCGGTTCCCTTTGGGGTCTATCACTTTTGCGGGGAAGGTGTTACGACCTGGTATAGTTTTGCCGCGGCCATTCTGGAAGAGGCACGGGAAAGGGAATCGTCACGGATCGCCAGAGTGTTGCCCGTGCCGAGCAGTTCCTACCCTACCGTTGCCGTGAGGCCTCAATACTCCGCGCTCGATTGCGGCAAGATCAGGGAGAGTTTCGGAATAGTACCGCCTCCATGGGAGAAGAGTCTTTCGAACCTGATGAACAGACTCTATGAACTGCCCGCCGGTAAATCGGGAGAATGAAAAGAGTGCGATGGCGCCCAAAATCAGCGTTTGCATACCCACTTATAATTATGCACATTATATTGCCCCGGCAATAGAATCCGTTTTGAATCAGCGGCTTACGGATTTTGAACTGATCATCTTGGATGATTGTTCCAAGGACAACACTGAGGAAGCAGTCAGCCGGTTCCTAAACGATAAGAGGGTTTTGTTTGAAAAAAATGAACGGAACCTTGGCCTTGTCGCCAATTGGAACAAATGCATTTCGATGGCAAGGGGAGAATACATAAAATTTGTATTTGCGGACGATATGTTGGCGTCCCAGGAAGTTTTGGGCCTGATGGCCGGCATCTTGGACTCGGACCCGTCCGTCACGCTTGTGGCCTCGGCAAGGCATCTTATAGATTCCGAATCCAGAGTTATAGGCGTTGCATCACATTTTCCTCCGGACTTTGTCGCCGACGGGACGGATGTCATCAACCGCTGTCTAAAAGAGTATATGAATCTGATAGGCGAACCGACCGCAGTAATGTTCAGAAGAGCGGACGGCTTGATGGGATTTGATAAAAGATACCATCAGTTGGTAGATCTGAAGATGTGGTTTGACCTTCTCGAAAAAGGCCGGTTCGCATTTATAGCTAAGCCTCTTGCATGCTTCAGGATTCATCCCGGCCAAACAACAAATGAAAATGCGGCCCAATTGAAGAACATCGATGATCGATATCTACTGTTAAGTGAATATTTGAATAAACCATACTCTCGAATAAACTTCATCAGACGATTCTACCTTGAATTCGATACACTTTATCTTATTCGCAAATTTGGAATAAAGGGAATAGTTTCCAGGGAACAAGCAAAAAAAAGAATCCGTGAACGCTGCTCCTGGCCACGTTATTATTATAATTTTATTATATATAAACTTCTTCGGAAGCTCTTCAAGATGGGTAGAAAGAAAGAACAGAAATTATATGGAAAGCCGGGTCAAAATCCTTTCGGATTGTAATTCAGATGCCTGAGACAAGCATCATAATCGTCAGTCATAACGGGTTGCGCCAAACTACGGCGCCCTGCGTTGAAAGTATTTTCAAGCATGGCGCCCGAGGCGATTTCGAAGTTATCGTCGTCGACAACAGTTCATCCGATGAAACGCCGGCTTACCTGAGAGACATGACGGAGCGGGAACCCAGGCTCAGGTGCGTTTTTAACAGATCGAACCGGGGATTTGCCGGCGGCAACAATGACGGACTCAAGATTGCCTCCGGTGCGCTTCTGATCCTTTTAAACAGTGACTGCATCGTAACGAGGCACTGGATCGAGGGCCTGAGTGCTCCTCTGAGGCAGGACCCACTCGTCGGGCTGGCAGGACCCGTTTCGAACTCGGTGGGCAATGAGCAGAGAATCTTCACCAGCGGGATAACGCCCGAGGAAATTATCGAGGAGGGGCTGATCTGGGTTTCCAACAGCCGTGGCGCAAGGTTTGAGACGGAGATGCTGTCCTTTTTCTGCGTGGCCCTGCGCCGGGATGTACTCGACCGGGTCGGAACGCTGGATGAGGCTTTCGGGCTGGGCTTTTACGAAGATGACGATTACTGCATGCGCGTGCGTCATGCCGGGTATAGGCTTATATGCGCCGAAGACGTGTTCGTCTATCACAGGGGAGGGGCTTCGTTCAACCGGCTTACGCATGGTACCCGAGAAATAATGAAGCAAAACCGCAAGAAACTGGAAAGTAAATACTCCTTCCGCCTCCAACATTGCCATCCAAGGCAGAGACAATTAAGTGTGATCGAGGGTTACCTGGAGGGTTGTGGTCGTAACATTCGTGAAGGTTTTTCAGCCGAGGTGCAATACAGAATATCCAACCGGATCAGAGAGATCCAGTCCCTGATGCCGCATGGGATATTCAAGAAGTTGGCTTTCAAACGGCGCCTCAGGAAGTTGAAAGAGCTTCTGGGCCGATATGGCTATAAATCGTGAGGAAAATGAACTTCATTCAGCGTGGCGCTGAGGGGGGAGTTTTCAGCCGCGACCGTACATCTCCTTAGATGCCGATACCTTGAAACGGGCTTATGTCTGATCGAGGGTAGTCTGAGCAGATTTTATTTGAACCAGTTGTGAGCACCAAGCAGCACGAACGAGGATATCAGCAAGAAAACGACGAGAATCGAAATAATTATATATGTATACGACTGCTTTTGTTTCCTCAAACGCGTTCTGGTAGCCTTAATTACCGCATCACGTTCCGCAACGAGGCCATCCCAGATGGCCCAGAGATCCTTCGTATTTTTGAAGTTTTCCGTGAGGGTCCAGATTTCATCGGGCATCTTACCGTCCGTTGCCGCCTGCCGCAGCAGGGAATAAAATTTTGCTACGATGGGTGAAAGTATTTCATCCTGCTTGGAAGAGTGATGTCGCAATCCGGAATGGATGGTCTGTTCGACGGCGTTTATTATTTGTTCCTCACTTATGGATCGAGGAAGATTCAAGGATTTTACTACGGTCCTTGCCTGGTCCATTCCGGAATCAAACCAGCGATCATAATCGACAATTGCCCGCAGCTTGTTTCCAGCATGTGAAAGCACGTCCAGGTTGGTCTTGAGCCAAAGCGCCTGTGAAAGGGCAAAACCTAAACGGTCTCGAGTGGCCAAAGATGCGGCTACAGGTCCCGGGTGGCGCACTGATAATATGTATAGAGGCTCCAGTTGCAGTTCGTCGAATATTTCCAGCCACAAGGGCAAAAGAATCGCTGTCCGGGGGTCCTTGAAACCCCATATTTTATCGTTAGCCTTGCAGTTGGAGGCGACGTAATCGACAAGGATCTTTTTCAATTCCTGAATGCTGGATTTGCGCCACCAATCGGCGGGAAAAGACAGCGGGGGGTTGTGCCAGTCACAGTTCAATTCCCCCAGGATTTTTGCGTGAGTTTCACAAATTATCTTTGATTCCCAGTATCCCGCGGCATTGAATGAATCAGCAGGGAGCAGCTCTTCTCCAAATTCCACCCCAACGCCATGCATGAGATTGGCGATCAGGGAAGTCCCGCTTCTGTGCATCCCCAAAATTACAACCACCGGCAGTTTGCTGGCCACGAAATTCGCCTTCAGTTTAGAGGTCCTTCTGTCGAGAGAGCCCGTTGAGTAGCTTCCTCAATACCGTACTATCGGCCATCAGGCAAGAGGTTTTGAACTTTCTTAACCCCGTGGGAATTCACCGGCTGCCGCAAAAGCCCTTGGGGGGCGCCGGTGGAACAGGAGTGCCAATGCGGCGGCTGGTCTTGTTCTTCGTGTTCGTTCGATCTGTTTGCGGATACGAGCCTACTGCAACAGCAGCTGCATCTGTCGAAGCCTCTTGATTTCGTCGCGCAGGGCAGCGGCCCTTTCGAATTCGAGCCGGGAGGCGGCCTCTTTCATTTCTTTCTCAATCGCCTGGATCCGTTCGTCGGGGGAAACGAGGCCGCCCTCCTGATCCAATGGGGCCTGCGGTTCGAAAATAAACTCCGATTCACGAGGCCTCATGCGGTAGTCGGCCAGAATGTCGCCGACCTCTTTCTCTATTGAACGCGGCACTATATTGTTTTCGGCGTTGTGGGCGAGCTGCTTTTTTCGCCGCCGGTCCGTTTCCTGGATAGCGCGGCGCATAGAGTCGGTCACCTTATTTGCGTAGAGAATGACCGTTCCGTTCACATTGCGCGCGGCGCGGCCCGCGGTCTGGATAAGGGATCGGTCCGACCTCAAAAAGCCTTCGTTGTCCGCATCCAAAACGGCTACGAGCGAAACTTCAGGGATATCCAGGCCCTCCCGCAGCAGGTTTATCCCAATCAATACGTCAAAATTGCCGAGCCTCAGATCGCGCACCGTTTCGATCCGCTCGATGGTGTTGATGTCCGAGTGCATATAGCGGACCCGTATATTGAGTTCGGCAAGGTATTCGGTCAGGTCCTCGGCCATCCTCTTGGTGAGCGTGGTAACCAGGATGCGATGGCCGGCCTTTACCTGCTTTCGGATTTCGCCTATGAGGTCATCAACCTGGAAGTCGGCCGGGCGTACTTCGATCCGCGGGTCGACAAGACCGGTGGGCCTGATGATCTGCTCTATGACCCGTCCTCTCGTATTGGCAAGCTCGTAGGGACCGGGAGTCGCCGATACATACACGACCTGTTTTACGCGGCTTTCGAACTCATCGAAATTGAGCGGCCTGTTGTCGAGCGCCGAAGGCAGCCTGAACCCGTAGCGCACAAGGGTCTCTTTTCTTGCCTTGTCGCCATTGTACATACCGCGAATCTGAGGCAGCGATATATGGCTTTCGTCGATAAACAGGAGCCAGTCCCGCGGGAAGTAATCGAGCAGTGTGTATGGGGGGGTTCCAGGGGCCCGGCCGTCGAGGTGCCTGGAGTAGTTTTCAATTCCGCTGCAGTAGCCGAGTTCAACCAGCATTTCAAGATCGAAACGGGTCCGTTCTTCGAGCCGTTGCACCTCTAGAAGCTTGCCCTCCCGATAGAAGAACTCGAGCCTTTGGGACAGCTCCTGCTTAATGGCGGTTACCGCGTGCTCGAGAGTATCCGGGGCGGTGACATAATGGGTGCCCGGGTAAATGTCCGTTCTTTCCATTCGCCGAAGGGTCCTGCCGGTCAGCGGATCGATTTCCTTGATCGAGTCGACTTCATCTCCAAAAAACTCTATACGTACGGCCCGGTCTTCCTCGTAGGCGGGAAAGACCTCGATCACGTCACCCCTGACGCGAAAAACGCCGCGATGAAAATCGTAGTCGTTTCGTTCATACTGGATGTCGACCAGCTTGCGCAAAACGTCTTCCCGCTGGATTTGCTGCCCTGCTTTGAGCTGCAGCAGCATCTCCTGGTACGTTTCGGGAGAACCAAGGCCGTATATGCAGGAAACGCTGGCAACTATTATGACGTCCCGGCGCTCCAGCAGCGAACGGGTCGCCGAATGGCGCATCTTGTCGATAGTCTCGTTTATCGAGGAATCTTTTGCGATATATGTGTCGGTCTGAGGGACATAGGCTTCGGGCTGATAATAATCATAATAAGACACGAAATATTCCACGGCGTTTTCCGGAAAAAACGATCTGAACTCACCGTAGAGCTGTGCTCCAAGCGTTTTGTTGGGCGCTATGACCAGGGTCGGCCTCTGGATCTTGGCGATTACGTGAGCCATGGTAAAAGTCTTGCCCGATCCCGTCACACCAAGCAGGGTCTGCCGGTCCGCTCCGCCAAGTATATTGGACGCCAGCTTGTCAATGGCTTCGGGTTGATCGCCTGTTGGCTGAAACTGGCTTTGGAGCAGGAAAGGTCTCATATGAAATGGGGTTTGCCCTCCGGTTCTGCGTGAGCCGCAATGTATACGCCGATCTTATTATAAATCCACTTGCCGGTTTGGAAAAGGCGGCCAAGATGGGAGTCGCCGCGGGATTGCGATAGCCTCGAAAAGGTGGCCGGGACAATAACACTGAAGGTCGAATGCATTTAGGTCCAGCAGATTGATATGCAGCAGATTATGTTTCCACGGGTCAGGACAGTGCGGTCTTTTCTTCGTCTTCATCTTCAGCTGCGGCCGGATCGTAGACCTGAGGCTCCAGGTCTCTTTGCTTGAGGTCCAAACGTTTGAGACGGGACCTGTCGTTTACGACCTTTTCCATCTCGCGGCGAACTTCGGTCTGAGCCAGGAGTTCGGACAGCAGGATCCGTTTGTAGCTGATGCTGCGCAGTTCGTTTTCCAGAAATTCGTCCCTCTCCTGTTTGAGTTTCAGATTCTGGAGGAAGAGTTTTTCCTCCAGAGATTCGTTTTCGATAAGTAATGTTATCAGCATATCACTGAGCTTGTTTTTCCGAAGCCCCATCATTCCTACTCCGGCGGCCTTTCTCCTGTACTGTTCCAACTTGCTTTCGAGAAACTCGATGCGCTGAGCAAGCTCCTTCTTCGCGTTTTCGAGATTTTGTTTCTCATCATCCCAAAAGGCCTTGAGGGCCCGTTCAATAGTGAGCATCTCCTCGCGCTCGGAGGCCGCCTGGACTTTAAACTTCCGGAAATGCAATCTGTATCCGATTAAATAGCTCAGAAATGATATGACCCCGACGCAGAAAAGGCCAGCCATGGCCTTATAAACGATCAGACTCATCTAAATTTCCTCTCATTGGAGTTGGGCTATGGAGTTGCCGGTCCTTTAGCAAGTGAGCACAGCTTTGCTCAACTTCTCAACCGCCGCCAGTATAAACCGTAATTTCAATCAGGTAAACACGGGAGGTTGATTGCAACTTCCTGCTGCTGATTTCCACTCTTATGATGCCCGGCTTCAAACTGCAATATGATTTTAGAGTGACGCGAAATTAGGACAAACCGTGGAGGTGAGGCTCATTGCCAAAACTGCCGGGATATAAGGAAAATAACCGGGCTCACTTGTTGGGGAAGAAGCCGGGAAGGACCGGGGCCGGAATATTTGCCCGCGGCTTTTAATGCAGGAAGGGCCCCGGCCGAAGCCAAAAGCTTCGCGCCGGGGCTTTTTGGACTATCGGGCTGTTGCCATCAGCTTTTTGATTATCTTAGGCTGTTCCTGCGCGAGCAGATACCATTTTCTGAAAGCCAAAACAAAAACGATCAACATCAGAGTCGTGAGTGCGACCGCAAGGCCGACCAGAAGGTATTTTCCTTGGTTGAAGTTGCTCTGTATCAGGTAATAGCCGGCCGTCAGCGTGACGGGCAGCATAAGAACGCCTGGAACGCCGGTAATCCATGCGTATTTTAGTTTTCCCATGCCCATAATCATGGTCGTTCCTACAATCAGGGCGCACGCGGCAAGCAGTTGGTTGCTCATGCCGAACAGAGGCCAGATCGTTCTGATATCGCCGGTATAGACCAGGTAGCCCCACATTAAGGTGAACAGGGCGCTTGTGAAGACAATGCCGGGTATCCATCTTTTTTCGGAAAACTTGGGAATGACCCTCCCGATAATTTCCTGGAGAAGATATCTTCCCACCCGCGTTCCGGTGTCAACGGCGGTCAGGATGAATACGGCCTCGAACATGATGGCAAAATGATACCAGTAAGACATGAGCCCTTTCATGAAGGAAAGGGAGCTGAATATATAAGCCATGCCTACCGCCAGCGAAACAGCGCCTCCAGGTCTGCCCTGGATATTTTCCTGGACCGCCTCGGCCAACTGTGGAAGGTGTACAGGCGTCATGCCAAGGGTCTTATAGGCATCAGCGGTGGCATTGATCGCGAAATAATCGGAAGGAACGAGCACGCAGGCGGCAATAAGGGCCATTATCGCCACGAAGCCTTCGACAAGCATCGCTCCATACCCTACGAAGAGGATGTCCTTCTCGTTGTTCAGCATTTTCGGCGTTGTCCCGGTGCCGATTATTGAGTGAAAGCCCGACAAGGCGCCGCACGCAATAGTAATGAAAAGGAATGGGAAAACCGAACCGGGAGCACTAACAAGGGGGCCTCCGCCGCTGATAAACTTTGTTAAAGGCGCCATCTCGAGGTATGGATGGACTATGAGAATACCTATTGCAAGTGCCCCGATGGTTCCCAGCTTAAGATATGTTGAAAGGTAATCGCGTGGGCACAGGAGCAGCCACACGGGCAGGGCTGAGGCCACGAAACCATAAACGGGAATGAAAATGGCACATTGATCTTGGGACAGATAGAACAATTTTGAGAGCACGGGATGAGCGGCTATAAAAGGGCCGGTAAGAATAACCAGACCCAGGAGCACAACGCCGATGATACTTCCTCCAACCACGTCTCCCGGTCTGATCATGTGCATCCAGACACCCATGATAAAGGCGATAGGCAGAGTGCAGATGACGGTGTAAGCGCTCCAGGGGCTCTTCATCATGGCATTTACTACAGCCAGGGAAAGTCCGGCAAGGGTCAGGATAAGAATGAACAATACTGCGAAGCTGGCGACGACCCCGGCTGTCTTTCCTATCTCCGATTCGGCGATGAGCGAGATACTTTTGCCTTCATGGCGTATCGAAGCGAAAAGAATTACCATGTCATGCACGGCCCCCGCAACTACGGCTCCAACGATGATCCAGAGGGCGCCCGGCAGATAGCCGAACTGGGCTGCCAAAACCGGCCCGAGCAGGGGACCTGCCGCCGCGATGGCTGCAAAATGATGTCCGAAAATGACATACTTGTTAGTCGGGTGGTAGTCGATGCCGTCCTCGAGAGTATGAGCGGGAGTGGGCCTGTTGGGGTCTATTCCCAGGACCTTGTAGGCTATGAACATGCCATAGAAACGGTAGGCCAGGGCAAAGACGCACAGGGCAACGAAGACAAGGGTCAGCGCGTTCATTAAGATCTCCTTCCGGTTGCCATAGGTTGTAAGAACGATCTGGTCAAAATTGCTTTGTAAAAAGTGACGGATTTCCGGGGAGGCCGGACAGCGCAAGTGGGTAGGATAAGGAAGGCCGGACAATTGAGCTTCAACTGATCCTCGAATCAAAAAAGGCCGTGCCGACTTTATCCATCCAAAATGTCTACTGACGGCACTGAAGCGGTTCCAACCGGATGTTATGCCAAGTTGTGTTCAAGATGTCTCCAAGACCGCGGGGCAATGATTCTTCCGCACACCCCAAGCTGTCGGCCACGCGCGAAAGCGCGAGATGTCGGCGCGCGGGGCTGCACTGCCCACCGCTCTTTTGGCCTTTCTAAGAGAGACTGTATTCTCATGAACGATCGCTTGGTATTAGTTGATAGATTCCCGACGTGTTGAATGGAACTCCCCTGCGGCTCTTAAGTCAAGCGATTTGAGCAGGTTTATTGAAAATTTCTTGGATTTTTGCGCGCAAAGGTAGACTGCCGGTGGGAATCGCTTTTCATCATTTGCGGAAAATAGAAAAGCCGGAAAGCGGCAGTGCCGCTTTCCGGCGAAAGAAAACCGCGATTGGGGACGCTATTGGTTTTTGGCTGGCGTCTTATCCTGTTTTTTTTGTCCCTGCTGAGGCTTTGCTTTTGCCGCGGGCGGCTTTACGCCGGTATCAGGCGCGGGTTTTGCCTGTTGTTGGGACATGTCCGCCGGTGGTGGCTGAGGAGTTTCTGTGGTTTTCCGGGAAGCCTCGGGGGCCGGCGCCGGGGTTTCGGGCTGCACCGGGCGGGCTTCAGGCACTGCCGGCTGCTGTTGCACTGGTGGTTGAGGTTCGGTCTGCTCGGTGGGAATATCGGTCATTACCGAGCGGCTCCTGCCTGCGCCGGGCCTGTACATGTATGAGAGGAGCAGGCATGTTATCATGAACACCACGGCCGCTCCCGTTGTAAGTTTGCTCATGAAGGAACTGCCGCCTGTTCCACCGAACAGGGTTTGAGAGGCTCCACCGAATGCGGCTCCCATTTCGGCGCCCTTGCCGGTCTGGAGCAAAACAATTGCAATCAGTGCGACGCAGGCAACTAAATGGATAAGTATGACCAGGACACTCATTGGTTTTAAAATCTTCCCCTAGGAGTTGAACTGAATTATGCGTTTGAAAGAGCCCACTTCGAGACTCGCTCCGCCAACGAGCGCTCCGTCTATATCCGGCTCCGCCATGAGCGTGTCTATGTTATCAGGCTTAACCGAACCACCATACAATATCCTTGTCTTTTTTTCAACCTCTTTGTTGAACAAAGATCCGATCCTCTGACGAATGAAAGCGTGAACCTCCTGCGCCTGGCCTGGTGTCGCGGTCTTGCCGGTACCGATTGCCCAAACCGGTTCGTAGGCAAGGACCATCTGCTCCGCCTGGGCTGCGCTCAAGCCCGCAAGCGCCCCATCCACCTGGCTGCCCACGACTTGAAATGTTTTGCCCTGGACCCGCTGGTCAAGGACCTCGCCGACGCAGATGACGGGAAGCATTCCGGCCCTGAAGACCGAAGCCGCTTTCAATCGCACTGTTTCATCAGTTTCGCCGAAAAGCTGGCGCCGCTCTGAATGGCCAACGATCACACAGTCGCAACCAAGCTCTTTTAGCATGACCGGTGAAACTTCCCCCGTGAAGGCGCCCTTTTCCTCCCAGTGGCAATTCTGGGCCGCCAGGCTGTAACCCCGCTGTTTAAGAATATCCCGGACAGGTTTGAGCGCGGTGAACGGGGGCGCAATTATGATTTCCCGGTCATCGCATGGGCCGGTCTCCTCCTGAATCGATCTAACGAAAGAAATCGCCTCCGATATGGTTTTGAACATTTTCCAGTTGGCGGCGATGAGAGGTTTTCTATTCGGGTTCAATTCGGATACTCCATAGTTTTAAGTTCTGAGCAAAAAACCACCGGCAAAATCGCGGACCTGTTTCAGCACTTCTCCAGGGCCGATACGCCGGGCAGATCCCTGCCCTCCAGCAGCTCCAGAAAAGCGCCGCCCCCGGTCGACACATAGCTCATCTTGTATTCAACCTTGGCCTGCCTTACGGCGGCGGCTGAATCGCCGCCGCCGATAACAGTGAGCGCGTCGAGCGACCCCAGGAATTCGGCGAGAGCAAAGGTGCCTTTGTTAAACGGAGGGACCTCGAAGACACCCATCGGACCATTCCAGACAATCGTATTGCAGTTTTGAAGCACCGCCTCGAAGACCTGAACAGACTGTGTGCCAATGTCCAGGACTTGCACATCCGCAGGTATCTTGTCGATCGAGACCTGCCGCACGTCCCCGCAGCTGTCCACATTGGCGGCGACGACCGCATCGACCGGCAGGAAGAGTTTTACTCCTTTTTTGTTCGCCGCCTCGATCACCCTTGCGGCAGCCTCGACATAGTCATTTTCGACCAGGGATTTGCCGACTTCCTTTCCCTGTGCCTTAAAAAAAGTATTCGCCATCGCGCCGCCGATAATCAGGTAGTCTATTTTGGGAATGAGATTTTCGAGCAACCCCAGCTTGGTGGATATTTTCGCGCCCCCGACCACAACCGCTAGCGGCCTTTGAGGCTTGTCCAGGGCCTTTTTGAAATACTCGATCTCTTTTTGGAGCTGATACCCGGCGGCGCATACGGGCACAAACCGGGTAATCCCCTCAATAGATGCATGAGCGCGGTGAGAGGCGGCAAAAGCATCGTTTACGTAAATGTCTGCAAGTTCGGCCAATTGCCGTGAAAATTCAGGATCGTTTTTTTCCTCCTCCGGATGAAAACGCAGGTTTTCAAGCATGAGCGCTTCGCCCTCATTTAACATTGAAACCTGTTTCCTGACTTCCGGACCCGTGCAGTCCGGGGCAAGAGGCACTGGTTTTCCGAGCAGTTTGGAAAGATAGTCCGCTACGGGCCTTAGCGAAAACTCCTCAACCACCTTGCCCTTCGGCCTCCCCAGATGTGAAGCAAGGATGAGCCTGCCTGCCGAGTTCAGAACCTTGAGAATGCTCGGTAGAACGGCATGGATGCGAAGATCGTCCTGTATGTGCCGCTCTTTATCCAGGGGCACATTGAAATCGACTCGCATGAAGACTCGTTTCCCTTTGACATCGATATCATCGAGAGTTTTCATCCTCGTGGTTTCTCCTTATGCGCTCGCAGCACAGAGGCCGGGACCGAAAATATGCGGCTAGTCCAGCGAGTTGCCTATCATGACGGCCAGATCGGCCACTCTGCTCGAATAACCGTATTCATTGTCGTACCAGCTCATGACTTTAACCATTCGGCCGGCCATGACATTGGTGAGCCTCGAATCCACACTCGATGAAAAATAGGTGTGGTTAAAATCAACTGAGACCAGTTCTTCGGTCACGTACTGGAGGATGCCTTTGAGCGGCCCATTTGCGGCCTGCTCGAAAACACTGTTTACTTCCTCCTTCGTTACGTCCCGGCCCACCCTGCACACGAGGTCCACGAGGGAAACGTTCGGGGTCGGCACGCGAATGGCCAGACCGTCAAGCTTGCCATTGAGGTCCGGAATTACCTCGGCGACGGCACGAGCCGCGCCGGTGGTGGTCGGAATCATGGAGAGCGCGGCGGCCCTTGACCTTCGGCGGTCGGTGTGCATCGAATCGTGCAGGCGCTGGTCCATCGTGTAGGAGTGAATGGTCGTCATGAGCCCGTGCTCTATTATGAACTTGTCGTGGAGCAACGCCGCGATCGGGGCAAGGCAGTTGGTGGTGCAGGAGGCGTTTGAGATGATATTGTGGGTGCGCGGGTCATAGGTGCCGTCATTTACGCCGATTACGAAAGTGACGTCCATGCCCTTGCCGGGGGCAGTTACGATCACTTTTTTCGCCCCGGCGCTCAGATGCTTCTCAGTTCCCTCGCGACTGGTGAAACGGCCGGTACTTTCCAGGACCACGTCAATTTTCAGCTCGCGCCAGGGCATCTGGGCCGGATCGGTTATCTTGAGGCATTTAACCGACTTGCCTTCGACGATCAATTGATCCTCGGTTCCCTGGACGTCGTGAGGCCAGACACCATGAATGGAGTCGTACTTCAGAAGATAGGCCAATTCCGAGGGATTTGACAAATCGTTTAAAGCGACGATTTCCAGCGGGAGCTTCCGATCGTTTATGATTTTGAAAATAGTGCGTCCGATACGTCCGAACCCATTTAGCGCTATGCGAGTAGCCATACAGTTTTGTCCTCCGAATTCTAATAGTTTAGCGGGGCGTTCTGCCTCCGAAATTCCTTAAAAAGCGACAACCTCCATATAAAGTAACAGAATTCCTGAAGCAATAAACCGGACCTTCAGGCGAAAAACAAAGCCTTATCCCGGAATATTGGATAATTCCAAGCAAATGCTTTCGCAATCGAAGAACTTCGCCGACCGGAGCTGAGGGCCGGATTAGAGGTGCAAACCGGGGCGGGGTAACGTCTGGAAGACTTAACCGGATGAGTGCCGGGTTTTTGAAAGCCGAAAAGTTGCCTTCGTCCCCTGGGCCAACCCAAGTTTGTATGCCGCATTGCCCTGGTTGATCGCGATTTCAATAAAACCGCTGCTTCCGGTCAAGGCCAGTACTTCCCCGGCACCGACCCGGCCATAAGTCGGCTCTATTGAATTGATCATCGTTTCCCCCGCGTAAATTATCCATTCCTCGGCAGGCCCCTGTGTCTCCAACGTTTCGCCCATGACATTGGTAATCGCATTTCCGAACCGGTCGATGTGAATAACCTCGCCTTTCACTTCTCCCTGACCAATAATTGGTTCGCCCCATTCTGCAAATGCCGGGTCGCAGGGAGGTCCGAGAGTGTCAAACCGGACGCCGCGAGCTATATGCGCCGCGGCAGGAGCGAAGAGGTCGCGGCCGTGAAAAGTACTGCTGAGCGGATTTTTTCGAATTTGCCTGTTCTCGAGCTTTCGCGCCTCCCACCGGGCCTCTTTTTTTAGTACAAGCGAAAAAACCCCGTTATCCGGACCGACAAAAAAGCAGGACCCGGTGCGAATGGCTATGGCTCCGCGCTCTGTGCCGACGCCGGGGTCGACCACGGCCAGATGTATGGTTCCCGGCGGAAAATATCCATAGGAAGAACACAAAACAAAAGCCGCGGAGCGAACATTGTGGGGGGCTATGAGGTGAGATATATCAACCAGCCTCGCATCGGGGCAGATCCCGAGGATGACCCCTTTCATGCTGGCGACATATCCGTCCTGGAGTCCGAAATCGGTCAAAAGGGTGATCAGGGGCGGACTCAAATCATTAAACCTCCGGTACACAGACGTTCACCGCACGTGGAATTCATCTTCCCGGTCTGCCGCGTCATCCCCGGTCTCCGTGGCCGTGGCCTCTTCCGCGGGATTGCGCTTTAAAGAAATAATGCAAAATCCTCGATATTTTGCTAATGATTTGTAAAAGGAGTCAATAGTAGAGTTTGTAGCTGCACTGCTGATACTTACATTTATGTCCGATTGAGGAGGTCGCCAATGACGTTTCGGGAAGGAAATCCCGGGATCGAAGAGTTGCTCGATTTTGCTAGAGATACGATTTCGAGCGCCGGTAATAAAGCCCTGGAGCTTTATGGGAAAGGCAATCCCGGGGTCAAATTCGACGAAGAGCTTGTGACCTCGGCCGAGTTGGTGCTGACGAATTTTTTCAGGGACCGTCTCAATTCCATTTTCCCGGGGCACGGCGTCTTCGGAGACCCGCTTCCCGCTGAAGACTACGTCCATGGAGAACGAAGATATCTGTGGATATACGATCCGATGGATGGAGTAGCCAATTTTCAGGCAGGAATTCCTATATGGTGCATATCTCTGGCGCTGCTCGAAAATTTCTGGCCGGTTTTCGGGGTTACCTACATGCCGGTGACCGGGGACCTCTTCTACGCCGTTGTCGGACAGAAGGCCCACCTGGGACAAAAGGAAATAAAAATTCCGGACACGGGTGAGATCAGCAATGAAAGCGTGTTGCTTACCTATTCCCGGTTCCATAATCAATATCAGTCGACTTTCCCGGGCAAGATCCGCAACCTGGGATCGACCGCCGCGCACGTATTATACGTGGCCATGGGGCGGGCGGAAGGGGCGCTTCTGGCAAATGTCTCGTATCGCGACCTGGCGGCGGCCCAGATTATCCTGATGGCTGCCGGCGGCAAGATACACCGGATGGACGGCCGGGAGTTTCACCTGAGCGATTATTTGAGCGGGCAGCGTATAGAGGATCACCTCATAGCGGTTCCCGAGGGTTCTTTCGAATCCATACGGATGTATCTGAAAAAGATGAGCGAGAAGTGATCGGGTGTTTCATCCGTACAGATACCGGCAAATGGCTACAGCGGCTATGACTGCGATGAGTTCGGCGGTTAGACCGGCGGCAAGGGCCTGGCGCATTCGTCTTATTTGTACGGCGCCGAAGTAGACGGCCAAAACATAGAAAGTGGTTTCGCTCGATCCCTGCAGTGTGGAAACCAGATAGCCCGTGTAGCTGTCAGGGCCGATGGCCGGGTCCTTGATAATGGAGGCCAGGACGCCATATGCGCCGGAGCCCGAGAGGGGACGTATAATCGCCATTAGAAGGCCTTCGGGGGGGAGTCCCACTGTTGCGGTCCACGCGCCCAGCGTCTTCGCGGCCACATCGATTACCCCACTTGCCCTCAACATTCCCGTGGCCACAAGGATGGCGACAAGGTAAGGAATGATCTTCACGGCAACCTGAAAGCCTTCCTTTGCACCCTCAACGAAGACTTCGTATATGCGAACCCTCCTGGCCACACCGAAGGCAAGAGAGCCGATTGTGAGGCCGGGGATGAGCCAGGGTGATATAACCCTTCCGAAGATTGCCGCCAGAGGAATAATCGCAAACAGTGCGCCGAGGGCCAGGAAGCTGGCCCAAACAGGATAAGCTTCGCTTGAGTCGTCCTCGTGGGCTGTTTCACGGTGTTGCGTGCCCGCGCCGATGTCGGCCGGGTGTCCAGTGGAGCCGGGGGAAGTGAAAAATCTCTGGTACGCTTTGATGGCCAACACAGTGAACAGGGTCGCGCAAAAGCTTGCAAAAAGGGTCGTGGGGAGAATTCCGGCCGGATTGGCCGAGCCGGCCGCTGCCCGAAGCGCAATGACTGAGGTGGGGGCAAGGGTTATGCCCGCGGTATTTATGGCAACGAAAAGAACCATTGCGTTGGTGGCTGTGCCGGGGCAGGGGTTGAGCTTTTCAAGTTCCTGCATGGCTCGTATCCCGAAAGGAGTGGCAGCGTTGCCAAGACCCATCAGGTTAGCCGAAAAATTCAGGACAATTGCGCCGGTTGCGGGGTGGTTCCGGGGTACCTCGGGGAAGAGCCACTCCATGAGCGGGCGTATAAGCCGGGCGATCATGACGAGCAGGCCGCCTTCTTCGGCAACCTTCATCAATCCCAGAAAAAGTGTCAGGACGCCGATAAGGCTTATAGCCAGTTCCACGGAACTGCCCGCCGAGTCGACAATGGCTTTGGTTAATACTTCCATTGGAGCGGCGGCATCGGTTGTGTGCGCCCAGAAGAGCTGGCGCCAGCCGGCCGTGATGAATCCGATGAGTGCTAGAGCGAAAAAAATGAAATTCATGACGATAAACCCGCCTGAACCATACATCGCCAACCAGGACCGCATTTAACGTTTTGCGGTTCCAACGACCTGTCAAACTATTATGCATTGCGGTTTTGTGCAATTTAAATAGTCTGGGGCCGTTTTGCCGTTACCTGATCGGTATCCATCCGAAAACACCCGGTGAGACGCGGCGGATTTCGATTCGGCAAGCGATGAGGGGGCGTGAAAAAACCCACCTCGCCGGGCATAAAAAATGACGTCGCCAGAGCCTGTCCCGGACGAGATCCGGGGGCGGAAGGAGGCCCTTTTCGGGCCGGCAACCGGTCTTCGGCGGTATTGGCAGGCTTTGCCTGGTCGTGCGGACGAGACGCTTTTTGCTGAAAAGAAATTGATGGAATGTATCTGAATCTGCTGCTATAAAGACCAAAGTTTCTCCTGGCCGGAGTATGCCCGGTCAGGACGTCAGGCAAATCTTGGCTGAAGGAATCAAAGAGGGTTCCTTGCGAGGCGTACTCCACTTGTGGTTCGCCTGCCTATAAGGTCTTCGAAATTACTATAGCTTTCCAGATAGTACCAGGAAAAGAACAGATGGACGAATGCGATATTGGCGACATTAGAGTACTTCTCATCGAAGACGATGAGGACGACTATGTCCTGCTATTTAATCTCCTGACCGAAGTGCCAGCCGCCCGCTACAAGATTACCTGGACTCAAACCTATGAAGAAGGCCTGCGGGAGCTTAAAAAGGGCGACTATGACGTATGTCTTCTCGACTACCTCCTGGGGGTCAGGAACGGGCTGGAGATTCTCAGCACGCTGGAGGAATCCCCGATGAGGCCGCCCATAATCGTCCTTACCGGTCAGGGAGATTATCACGTCGACCTGAAAGCGATGCAATACGGGGCAGCGGATTATCTGCTCAAGGACGAGATGACGGGACACACGCTCGAAAGAGCGATCCGCTACGCGATGGAGAGAAAGAAGTCCGAAGATGCGCTGAGGGAGTCGGAGAGGCAGCTGAAGCGCTTATCTTCGGCGCTGCTGAAGGTGCAGGAAAATGAGCGAAGAATGCTGGCAGCCGAACTGCACGACAACCTTGGCCAGCTTTTGACGGCCATTAAGTTCAACATCGAAGGCGTTCTGGCGCGCATGGCCCCCAGCGAAAGCTCCACGAGGGACCTGAATGCGCTGATACCAAATATCCAGGCGGCGGTCGAGCAGGTCCGCAAAATGTATACGGAACTGATGCCGACAGTCCTTGACGACCTGGGGATTATGGCGACCCTGAGCTGGTTTTGCAGAGAATTTCAAAAAGACCACCCAACGATCCATTTGGAACGAAAATTCGATGCGAACGAGCATGAGATATCCGCCGATTTGAGGCTGGTGATCTTTCGAATCGCACAGGACGCCCTGAAAAACGTGGCGGCACACAGCAGAGCCGATTCAGCCAGCATCTCGCTTACCGGTGAAAACGTGTCCATCAGGCTGGACATCGGGGACAATGGGACCGGGTTTGACGTATCCGGCGTCATGTCCACTGCATGCTCAAACTGTGGACTCGGGCTGATGAGCATGAAAAGAAGGGCGGAACTCTCGGGCGGTTCATTTCATATCGATTCAAGTGAAGGCCGGGGGACCTCGATAATGGTGCGATGGCTGCTCAATGCCGTGACCCCCACCGGCGACTGGACGTGAACCGGTCAGGTTCGGTTCGCTCGACGGGACCTCCATGCCGGCTGCGCCCGTAGACTGAGACGCTAGGGCAGCTGTTGTTTTTCCATTTCTTTTGCGGTTTTCAGGACCTCGGTTGTCTTGAACCCTTCATACCAGAGAAACCCCATGGCGAAAGCGATCATGGGGACTACCTCGATTGCGTGCAACGCGACCGCGTAGCTCAGCGCTATCTCCATCTTGACTGAAAAAAGCCGGTTCAAAGAAGCGACAATGGCAAGTTCGAACCCTCCCAGATTGGCCGGCGTGCTCACTATTGCGATCCCGAAGTTGAGCAGAATGAGAACTATCGGCGCGGCCACCAGGGGCAAGTCAAGAGAGAAGGCCTTGAACATAAACCAGAGCATCGATGAGCGCAGCAGCCACGAGACGGCGGAACTGAGAATTATGGGGAAAAGGAGCCCCGCGTTTCGCATGACTGAAAGCCCGCTCATGAAATTGCTTACCTCCCGGGCGAGCCTTCGTCGAATTTTCCCGACCGGGCCCTGTCCCATATGGCTTGCAATGCCTGCCAGGGCAAAAATCATTCCTATAGACAGCGCGAAAATAAATCCGGCTGTCAACCCTATCCTGGTAACCGATGGAGGAAAGGGGTAAAGGATGGCGGTGATCGCCATCAAGGCGAAAAAGAGCAGAAAATCCGCGATACGGTCGAGCATGAGGGCGGAAAAAGAGCTGGAAAGAGATATTTTTGCGGTCTTTGCAATATAATATGTCCTTGCTCCATCTCCGAATCGCAATGGAAGCGCAATATTGCCCATGATCGCCACCAGGGCCGAGTTAAAGCAGTTGCGAACTTCGAACCTCCTGGTCACGGGCAGCAGAATTATCGCCAGCCTGAGGCCCTCGACAAACGTGTTCGCCACGTTGAGCACCGGGACCCATATCGCCCACCTCCATTTGATGCCGGTGAGAGCCTTTGCCGTTTTTTCAAGGTCCGTGAATGCCAGAATTGTCCCGAACAGGGCGAGGATCAGGATAAACGAACCGATGCGCGCAGCTTTGAGCCACTTGTTCACGGGGCTGTCTCCATCATTTGCGAAAGAGCAACCATGCGAAAACCGCGGCGTTGGATTTCATCGATGATTAAGGGGAGAGCCTCGACCAGTTGGCTTGAATCGGGGCCATCTTCAACCCCGCGCCCGTCATGCAGCAGGATGATGCAGCCGTCCCGCACCCCTTTCAGGGTCCTGCGCACGATTGCCTCCGCTCCTGGTCGATCTGTGTCCCAGACGCCAAGCGTCCATGCAACCGGAACGCAGCCGCATCTTAGGGAAACCGCGTTCGTCCATGGATTTCTCCAGCCGTGCGGGGCGCGAAAAAGACCCGGCCTTCTGCCGGTGAGCTTTTCAATGATGTCGGAGGTTTTTCTTATTTCTTCCTCTATCCGGGAGGGAGACTTCAGGGGGAGGACTTCATGGGTCCAGGTGTGATTGCCTGTTTCGTGCCCATCCCGTGCAAGCCTTTCGAGCGCACCCGGAAACCTCAGGCAATTGGACCCCGTCACAAAGAAAGTCGCCCGGACCCGGCGCTCTTTCAAAATATCCAGTATCTGCGATGTAAAAGGTTCGTTGGGGCCATCGTCGAAGGTAAGGGCCACCCGGTTGCCGCCCGCCCTGCCTTTCCAGAACACCGGTCCGAATACAGGTGAGCGACGCTCAAAGACACCAAAAGCAAGAATGCCCTCGCAGATCAGGAAGGCGCAAAGCCAGATAAGAGCGCTTTGCCCTGAAGAAAAATGCTCCAGGCCGGCAAAAAGGGCCGCGGCCAGGGAGGCCGAAATGAAGGAAATGAACGTTATGGCTGCAATTATCCTTAAAATCATGGGCCGTTCAGAATTTCCTCATAAAATCCGTCTATCAAGTCCGT
Source organism: Syntrophobacteraceae bacterium (assembly GCA_050008735.1). Taxonomy (GTDB): domain Bacteria; phylum Desulfobacterota; class Syntrophobacteria; order Syntrophobacterales; family Syntrophobacteraceae; genus SbD1. The sequence goes on along the minus strand of JBEKMB010000018.1, from coordinate 29,783 downwards.
CACCTTATCCCATGAATATCCAATGGCTTTTTGTCTGCCGTTCATGCCCATTGCCTTTCCCAGCCCCGGGTTGTGCAGAAGCTCCAAAACGGCTTCCGCAAAAGCCGCCGGGTTATGAGGCGGGACCAGCACGCCTTCGTCCCTGCCCAAAACCTCGCGGTAGCCCGGGTTGCAGATAGCCACAATCGGCTTGCCTGAAGCCATCGCTTCCAGAAGAGTTACGCCGAAGGATGCCTTTTCAACCGGGGAACAGAAGATGTCGCTTGTAGCATAGTAGCGGTTGCGTTCTTCGAGTACGGGACCGACCAGATGTATGTCGGCGCGCAAATGCTCGGGAACGAGCCTGCTGTAGTAGTGAATAAAAGGGCCTCCTCCCACGATGATCAGCCTGATTTCAGAAAACCTGGACTTGATCAACTCAAAGGATTTCATCATCATCGAAAAACCATTTCGCGGATCGAGCCTGCCAAGGAACAGCAGATTTTTCCTGCCGTCGTCGAATTGAGGTAATTTGGGTATATCCGGTCTGAATTCGGAAATGTCTACCCCGTTTGGTATTATCCGGGCATCTATTTTGAAAAATCGGCTGAGGGCGTCTATGCAGCTTCGTGAAACGGCTATCTGCCCGTCCAGCTTATCGATGAGCTTCTTTTGGACGGCACTTTTCAGCAGCCAATACCACAAGCTCCTGTCGAAATAGGTGTGGAAGGTGCCGACTGTGGGGCATTTTGCCTTGCGCAGAAAAAGCAGCGGCAAGGTCGGAACAAGCGGCGAATGGAGGTGGAGCAGGTCGAATCTTTCACGTTCCAGTATATGTTTTATTTCACTGATGAGGTGCTTTCCTATTGTGACTCGTGCAACCGATCCATTGCTGAGGATCGATGCGCTTTGCCCAACTCTTATGATGCCGGGCGAGCTTGTGCCGTCTTGGGCCCCCTGCAGTTTCGAGGTGATTATCTTGACGCAGTGGCCTTTCTTTCGAAGCCGCACCGCGGTATTGTGCACGTGTTCGGATATGCCTCCAAGCAGGGGGTAATAGTATTCGGTTACTATTCCGAGTTTTAGATTCATGCTCGCAATCTCAGGCCGAATAAATCTTAGAATGGCTGAGCAGACCGTGCGGAAACAAATCTGCTGTTGAACGGGATTCGCAGAGACTAAGATGGCATATCAAACAACCGGATGGGAACAACACTTTGGAAAGCCCCCCCAATGCGACATTATTTTTATCAGCTAACTCCCCGGAATTCAATCTAAAACTGCACCGGGTCCTTCCGAGGAAACTGCTGCGTCCGTTTCGGCCATGAGGCATCTCAAAGGTTACGATTTCATTACCAGGATTGCAATGGCCCCAACTTCATTGAATTCCCCTTCCATTTTTACCCCAAAAAAGTTTACATACTGAAAAACATTTCGCCTTCGTCTCGCTTCCGCGCGGGAAGGGGCCCTGGCGGTGTTCGATCTCGAGGTTCCGCGAGGTGGGGATAGTCCAAGGAAAGTCCTGGAGAGTTCAGATGCCTAAGACCTATGTGCTCGACACAAATGTTCTCCTGCACAATCCGAACGCGCTTTTTGCGTTTGAAGACAACAACGTGGTGATTCCTTTCGCGGTAATCGAAGAAATAGACAATCAGAAAAAAAGACAGGACGAGATAGGAAGAAACGCTCGAGTTGTTTCCAGGGAGTTGGACGCGCTCAGGGAAACGAGCAGGCTGTCCGAGGGCGTCGACCTGCCGCAGGGCGGCCGGCTGACCATCGAACTGAATCATTCAGGCGTGCTCGGTTTCCCGCCGGGCCTGGACCCTGACAAATATGACAACCGGATTTTAGCCGTTGCATACAATCTGAGCGTTTCCGGAAGTGGACCGGTCACGCTTGTGACCAAGGACCTGAACCTGCGGATTAAAGCCGACGTACTTGGCGTGCGGGCTGAGGATTTCTACAATGATAAGGTCGATTACGAGCAACTCTACACGGGGGTCGGCGAAAAATATCTGACAGCCGTGGAACTCGACAGGTTCTACAAGGAAGGCAAGCTCAACTTCGATTCTCATGGCGCTCTTCCCAACCAGTTCATGATTGTGAGATCCAGCGGGAATCCCTCCCAGTCGGCACTCGCGCGTTATCATCAGGGATCGCTTCTGCCTCTGAGCTATGGCGAGGCGAGTTGCTGGGGGGTAAGGGCGCTGAACAAGGAACAGAAATTCGCGTTCGAACTTCTGCTCAACGACCAGATAAAGATCGTTACCCTGGTCGGCAGGGCAGGGACGGGGAAGACTCTGCTGGCCCTGGCGGTCGGACTCGAAAAAGTGCTTGAAGAAAACGCATACAGCAGGCTTCTGGTAACACGTCCGGTCATTCCCATGGGAGATGACATCGGGTTTCTGCCGGGAACAAAAGAAGACAAACTCCGGCCGTGGATGCAGCCGATTTATGACAATCTCGAATTTCTCTTCAAAAACTGCTCCGAGCCTTTCGAGGTCCTCCAGGACCTTATCCGCAAAGGAGTACTCGATCTGGAGGCGCTCACCTATATCCGCGGGCGCAGCATCCCGAGGCAGTTTATAATCTGCGATGAGGCCCAGAACCTCTCTCCTCATATGATCAAGACCCTTATCACCCGTGTCGGCGAGGACACCAAAATAGTCCTTACGGGCGACCCCGAGCAGATCGACAATCCCTACCTCGACGCCAGCAGCAATGGACTGACCTACCTGGTTGAAAGGATCAAGAGCGAGGAGATATCCGGTCACGTCGTTTTGGTCAAAGGGGAACGTTCGAAAGTGGCTGAACTGGGCGGGAAACTGCTCTAATACCAATTAGCGTTCAAAAAAGTACAGTCCTCCTGAAAAAGCCAAAAGAGCGGGGCAACATACGATGTGCCCCGGCATCATCTTTCCGTCTACCTGTGGTCGATTACGAATGTTTTAGAGTAAGTTGTATCGAATGAAATCTCCCTGGCCAGTTGTGTAATATCCATGGGGTCCGCGCCGGTTGCCCTTTCGAACCCCCGCAGGGCGTAGTGCTCGTCGGCCGGCATATCGACTTCAGCTGATGAGGCCATGTGAGCTTTCGTGATGCCGTCGAGTTCAGAGATCATCTTCGCGGCGAGGTCCTGCTTGTTTGACGACACTGAAGATGCATACTGCTGGTATGTATATTCGATATCGAGCAAACGCTGGTCGGACCCGATAAGGTAGAAAGTCTCGCTGCCGGTCCTGTTGTCGAGTTGGAACCACCCGTCTTTAGGCGCGTAGTATTTACGTGCGGTCTGATAATCCGTATCGAACTGCTTGATACTGTATGGGAAAAGCAGGGTCAAATTCCCCTGAGTGTCCTTGTGAATCACATAGATAAAGCATTTCTTCCTGATCTGGATCATCATCTTTAGCTTGTCCCCGGAGGAAAGCACCATCTGTGTGCCCACCGGCTCGACCTTCGGCGGGTTGGACGAGGCGCGGATCGCTCCAAAAGCCCAGAGTATCCGTGAGTCATGGCTTTCCGTTTGAGGTCCGGGCGCCGCCAGGCAGATTGACAGGAACAAAAAGACCAGTGCCGGCGCCAAATATGAAACCTTATTGATTAACCCCATACTCTTCCCTCCATCGATTCAGGCCTGATCGTACGTATCGATTCTACGCTTTTACCACGCCGATGGCAAATGGCCGCGCCTTTTTCACCGAGCATTTTTAGGGGGCGCCAGGGGCTTTTGGGCGCAGCAAAAAGGCAGTTGACCCTATGCCGGTTTCGGGATACAAGGTTTATAAAAGAAAGGGTTTAGAGGGTCTGTAATGGTTATAAGCGATGATATCCTTGAACGAACATGCAAGGATATGATTGAAACTATTCTATTTTGCCTCAGTGACGCTACCAAGGGAACAATTTATAGAATCGGCCCTATGCCCGAGTTGCGTACTATTCGTGTTACATCCGGCGTGCGTAACGAAACCACGGGCGAAATCTTCTGGGGTTTCAACGAATATTCGGACTACAATTATCCGGGGAAATGCTGGGAGGACTTCAAAGACAGGCCCGGACGCCCCCTCGAGGCAATGGCCTGGTGCGTCGAGAATGCCAAGAGCTGGACCGCCGACGATCCCCAGGAAGATCGTCGCAGCGTGCGGAAGCAGCTCAGTAATGAACCTGAAGATTATCATCACATGGAACCCGTACTGATAAAGAAATCCTATTTGTACGGGGATCTGGCTGATAATTTCGAATATCCCGTCGACTGGCAGGGAAATTCGATCTGGGAAGACTGTGATAATCTGGTCGTCGCCGTAATAAAGATACACTTCAAGAAAGGGCATATAAAAAGGGGGGACCACTCTACAAAAGTCATAAAAAAGCTTTCCCGTACCCTGGGTACCCAGTTGCTTTCACTACACATTCGTGAAACTCTGTCTGAGGCGCAGAAAGATCTTGCGCGACAACGTCTCCAAAGCTGCAATGTGCTGGCCCACGAGTTGAGAAATACGCTCATTAAGCTTGGGTTCATCTTCTCGGCGATAAATGCCGAGATCAGCTTTCTGAGGGAGCAGTGGGAGTCGCAGATCGCCATTGCCTGTCCGGATATCGAGAACAAGAGCGCAATCCTTGAAAAGCTCAACAGGCTGATTGAGTCCAATCTGCCGGTGGCCAAAGGCACAACTGTGCTCAGGCAGCTTTGCGAAACGCTCATGGCCGAACAACGCGAACTTTCAGACCTTTCGCTTATGCCGGGGCTTGGCGAAAAGTGGGTGGAAAACAAAATCCGGCCCAAATGGCAGAAACTGATGGTGGAAAGCGATCTTTGGGAGCCAAGCCGCGAGGAGATTCTCTCACTTCTCGGACGCCTGAAAGAGGCGATGTGGCTGGGGACCAACAAGGACCTGGCCTCCAGGATGGACCACCTCCCGGATGATCTGAGGTCCATCTGGCCGGAGCTTGCTTATGTCGATTTTACAGTCGACAAGCTGATGACACTCGAGAAGATTCTTGACTTTCTCGACCATCCCGACCTGAAGATTCCGCATAAACAGCAGACCAAGAAGATCCTGACCTCTCTTAAAGCGCTCGTCGAAATGATCCCCGAAGTGGAGGAAAGGACAAACCGCATTATTCATTCCCTCAGGAACGGTTCGTTCGAAAACAGTTGATCCCTGGGGCTCAACTCCGGCATTTGAATCAGAGTTATGTATTAAAGGCTTACCAGTTATAGAACAGCTCTTCCCTGGTGAGAAGCTCGCACCCGGTCCCGGTCACTCGTACCATGTTCTCCAGCCGCACTCCTCCGAATCCAGGCAGGTATATCCCAGGTTCCACCGTAACGATCATATTTTCTTCGAGCAGTGTTGCGTCTACCTTTCTAAGGCCTGGCTTTTCGTGAACCGCAAGCCCGACTCCGTGTCCCAGCCCATGGCCGAAATTGTCGCCGTATCCGGCATTGCCGATCAGGTCTCGGGCCGCCGAATCGACCTCAGTGGAATCAACCCCTGCGCGGATCTTATCCTGCGCGGCCAGCTGGGCCTCACGGACGATCTTATATATTTCCTTGAGTCTGGGCTCCGGGGTCCCGCTGACCCATGTCCTGGTCATATCCGAGCAGTAGCCGTCCAGCTTGGAGCCGAGATCGAGGATTACCGCTTCGCCCGTGCCGATCCTGCGCTCCGTGGGTACGGCATGTGGAAGCGCGGCGTTTGAGCCGGCGGCGACAATGGGCGGAAACGAAACCGCCTGGCCGCCACCCTCACGGATCGTTTTTTCGATCAGCCAGGCCATCTCCTTTTCGCTCTTGCCGGGGGCGAGGGCGTTCCATGCCGTATGAAGAGCTTTTTCGGTGAGCCTGACGGATTTTCGGATTTGCTCGATCTCTGCTTCATCTTTTACTATCCGGAGGCGCTCAACGAGGTCTTCAGAAGAAACGATTCTTGCGGAGGGGCTGGCTTTCGCGAGCGCTTCCTCCACCTCCTTAAACCTCTTTACGGTAAGAAAATGTTCTTCCAGTCCCAGGCTTTCGGGCTTTATCCGAGAGAGCAGTTCGGGCAAAAGCTGCTTCAACCCCGTGGAGTAGACCGCAAGCTCAAAATCCGGCGCTTCCAGCCTTGCGGCCTCTTCATAGCGTGAGTCTGTCAAAAGGTATTTTGCCGTTTGGGTAACGAGCAGGTACCCGGAACTCTCCGTCAAAAGCAGGTCCTCGGCTTCGAACCCGCTCAGGTAATAGCGGTTTTCCGGGACCGCCACCAGGAAAACGTCAAGTTCCTGCCGCGACATCAGGGTACGGAAACGATCGAGTCTTTCTGGAAAGGGATTCGTTTGCATGTGTCCTTTCTGTCTGCTGGAAATGATTTGCCGAGAGGCGACATAGGCGCTCCATTCGGCGGGATTGTAGACATCCGGCAGTTGGTTGTCCAGTGCAGGTTGCCGGATCATGACAACCGTAAATTCCGAGATGAATTATTCCACGATTTCAAGGGCCCGATGCGGGCAAACCGATGCGCATACACCGCAGCCGGTGCACAATGCCTCATCTATGCGGACCGGTTCTTTTTCGCCCTGGGGTTGTATGGCCGGGCATTCGAACTGTTTGCAGCAAAAATCGCAGCCCTTGCATTTCTCGCTCACGCGGACCTTACGCAGGATTTGCTTCTTTGGTTGAGTGCGATCCATCAGGCAGGGCCGCCTTGATATGACAACCGCTATTGCGCCATTTTCCCCAGCCGCATATTTCCCTGCCGAGCGAAGGAGCGCGGTGAATTCTTTCAGCTCGTAGGGGTCGGCTTCTTCAATGAATTTTACCCCGCATGCTCTTACGATTTCCGGAATGGAAAGCTTGGGCACGGCCACCCCGTCAAGGTTGCAGCCCAGCGCCGGGGTGGGCTGGTGTCCGGTCATGGCGGTCGTGCTGTTGTCCATGATGACCAGAACGAATCGCGCTCCCTGGACGACGGCGTTGATCAGGGCGGGAATTCCGGAGTGGAAAAAGGTGGAGTCCCCGATAGTGGCACACAGGGCCGGATAATCCTCGCGACCTCCCTTGAATGCGTGATAGAACCCGGCGGCCTGGCTGATTGAGGCGCCCATGCAAAGCACTGTGTCGACCGCGGCCAGGTTTGCCCCCAGGGTGTAGCAACCTATATCGCCGGGATAAATCCCTTTTGGAAAGACTTTTTTGATCGCAAAAAAGGCGGCCCTGTGCGGACACCCGGCGCAAAGCGTCGGCCTTCTGCCCGGAAACGACGGCTTATTCACGGGCATCGGGGGAGGAAGAGCGAGAAACGAACGTACAATTTCCTCGACCAGTTCCGGCAAAAGTTCTCCGGTCGACGTCACATGACCCGACAAGCGGCCGAACACTTTTTCACGGTCTCGAAACTGCATCTCGATAACCGGTCCGCTTTCTTCCAGTACGAGAATGCGATCGTATCGGGCGAGCAGTTCATCGCTGAAGGCGAGCGAAAGCGGGTAGGGCATCGATACCCGATAGACCGGGACCATGTCACGGATACCAAGGTCTGCAAGGATATCCTGGAGATACGTCAGTACGGCGCCCGATCCCGTTATGCATGTCCTGGTAGTTTTGCCGGCGCAAGCCGGATTGAGAAGAGTCGGCAGAAGATCGTGATCTTCGGAAATCTTTCTGATTTTTTCATTTAGTTCCCGGTGCAAAATGAGCCTGAATTTGGGGGTCGCCGCCCACCGCGCCGGGTTTTTCTCGAAAACCGGAAACCGAGGCTTCCGGGATATTGGGCTGATTTCGATATCCTGACGCGCATGACATATGCGGGTCGTGGGCCGGAGCATCACGGGAATCTCGTAGCGCTCGGACAGTGTGTAGGCAAGTGGGGCGATCCGGCGGGCATCGGCTGGGGAGATTGGGTCCAGCACGGGAATTTTTGCCAACATAGCGAAAAATCGGCTGTCCTGCTCGGTTTGAGAACTATGAGGCCCAGGGTCGTCAGCCGAGACGACAACGAAGCCGCCTTTTACACCGGTGTAAGCGGAACTCATGAGCGGGTCGGCTGCAACGTTCAATCCGACCTGCTTCATGATCGCGGCCGAACGCCTTCCCGTGAAGCTGTTTGCCAGCGCCACCTCATAGGCCACTTTTTCGTTTATCGACCATTCCAGGTGTATATCGATGGCGTTTTCTTTTCTAAAGCGGAACAGTGCTTCAAGAATTTCCGATGCAGGCGTTCCGGGATATGACGCCGCCACGGCACAGCCGGACTCGGCAAGCCCAAGCGCGATGGCCTCGTTGCCTAAAAGAATTTTTCGTTCGCCCACAAAACGGCTTTCTCGGATGAGTGTCGGAAAAGAAAATCGGACGGCAACTTAACAGGGAGCCCAGGGGAGGTCAAGAGTGAAAAGGAAACTTCAGGATTTGGAAAAAGCCTCAGATGGGGGACTTTGCGCGACACGGGCTTGGAACGCCCATGACTTTTAAAGGACCTTCAGACCTTTGCCCAAGGCGGACACGACACGGCACTGGAACTCATCGACCTGATCGCTTGTCGCCCCCGGCTGTAAGTAAAAAGTTTCACAATCAATGGCGTCAATTAACCCTTCCCGGTACATCTTAAGCCAGAAAGGCATCGAAGGGTGGAAACCGATCTCGGGGTCGGCAGAATCGGGAAATTCTAGAAATACAGGGCCCCGGAATATTTCTTTGAGCCACCCGAGGGCCTTCCTTCCCATGCCGTGGCGTCTTTGGCACAAGAGTTCCAGATGATAGAGCGTAACCTCCTTAGTCCCATCATCGGTGAGGCAGAGGCTCAGGTGCCCCGTAAAACGGCCGGGAACCACAAACCTGAGGATCTCCATGGACCCGAAGCCCTTCAGGACGGTGAGCAATTCGGGAACTGAGAGGCTACTGCGGTATGCCTCCCATTTGGCCTCTTTCCAGTCGATACTTGCCATGTGAACCAGCTCCGGCAATTCGGGTCGAAAATTTCCCGGGGGTAACTCCCGGAACAGGGTCGCTCATCTTACTTTGGGCTTCCGACAGCGCTCGCCGCAACTTCGGCGTCCATGCCGGATTCAAATGGCAGATATCGCTTTGTTCTCTCTGAACGACGACACAAGAGCTAAGAGGAGGATTATGTTTCAAGCAGTCCCTGCTTTCGAAGAGCAGGATTCAGAAGCGATCGCCTTTCTGCAGCACAACCGGGTAAATTCCTAATTTCTTGATCTCAGGGCAAAGTTCATACAGTCTTGACTCTATTTCGTCGGTTCGGGGCATGGATGTTCCAGTCGAGAAGGAGGTGGAGAAACAGGTTCCGAATTGACGCCGGGACTTCCGGCGCCGGAACGGGAGCCGGCAATCTTCAGTAACGCAACTGGCGCAAAGCTTCAAAAAGAGCAATTCCAACGGTAGTGGCAAGGTTCAGACTCCGAACCCTGAGCCTGTCAATAGGTACTTGTACCACATCTCCTGGGTAGGAAGCAAGTAACTCTTGAGGCAGGCCTGTAGTTTCCGGTCCGAAAACCAGGCAGTCTCCGGCCTGAAAAGAAAAATCATAGTACGGCCTGGGAGCGTGGGCCGAAAAATAGACCAGGCGCGCAGGCTTCATATCCATATTGGCGGCTTCGAAATCGGCATAGAGCTTCATGCGGACATAGGGCCAGTAATCGAGGCCAGCCCGTTTGAGTTGCTTGTCCGTAATTCGAAAACCGAGTGGACCGACAAGGTAGAGCGGGGTATGGGTGGCTGCGCAAGTCCGCGCAATGTTGCCGGTGTTCTGCGGTATTTCCGGTTGGTAAAGGAGCACGCCGAGCTTTTCGCCCAACCGCGAAAGGGCGCGGCCATGCATGTTTTCAGGATTGCGATTATGCTTAGAGGTGTCGTTAACCAATCGCCGTTGCGCTCCAGGCGTTCATCGATTGAGCGTGCGCGAGCCGCGCCGAGCCGTTGCTTAAAAAAATTAAATATATACCGAAGGCCGCAAAAAAACAAAAAGATTGAAAAGTGGCTCGGGTCCATGATTATCCGTGATTTCCCATGCGTCATTTGAATGTATTGCTTTAATGCAGGCCGACGCGGTCGGGAATTGGCCCTTCGAGGAGAATTCATCCGGTGGGGCGGGAGGATTCGAACGCAGGCCGATCATTGGTGCCCGCTGGAGACCAAAAATAAATACCTTTATCTCTTTTGCTTCGGCTGCCGTTAAGTATTGTAGCGGATTTGAGGCCGCCGCTTTGTTTAAGTAGTGTATGCGCGGACATGGGGCCATTTCGACAGAAATAATGAAATCGTAGCGCCGAAGACAGGCTTTTGATTCTTAATTACAGGCAAAGGCCTTCGTGGTATATAGCGTATTCAAATAGTTCGGACCCGCGAACGACTCTCGATTTGGGAGGATGGGGGGGAGATGTCCATTATTCCACTGAATGAGCAGGAAATCCGATACCAGGTTTCACAAATAAAAGAGCTGCCCTCTTTGCCTCAGGCCTTCGAGAAGCTGATTGAAATAATTCGATCCGAAATCGATTCGCCCGGAGAACTCGAAAGCATTATCAGCTACGATCCATCGCTCGTGGCCAAGCTGGTGATGGTTGGCAATTCAGCCTGGTATGGATACGGGGGAAGGGTAAACACACTCTCAAAAGCGATAAACGTTATAGGACTCTACCAGGTAAAGGCCATCTGTATTTGTGCCCTGATCATGAACCTGCTCGTGAGTGGGCATCCAATCAGTGCGGTTTACCGGGAAATGCTCTGGAAACATTCTTTTGTCACCTCCAGAATCCTTACCGAGATGACCAAAAAGCGCCCCTGGCTGGACAGGGACGAAGCGTCCATACTTGGCCTCCTTCACGATCTGGGCTGGATTGTGATGGCAGCGCACTTCAAAGATCAGTTCACGGCCATTTTTGAAACCGCTGCAAAAAGAAATATCCCCCCCTGGTATGTCGATATGCAGTACGGTCTCACGCATACCCAAATCGGCAAGTACCTGGCATCGCGATGGGCTTTCCCGGAAGTACTGAAGGCGGCCATCGAATTCCATCATTTTCCTGAAAAAAGCAAAACTTTCAAGACGGAGGTCAGGTTGATTTACCTGGCCAATGTTCTCAGCCATTCGCATGAGTTTCCCGAGCTGGTCAATGATGAAGTCACAATATGCCATTGCCGGGAACTCTATGTTTGCGAGGAGGAGTGGCAGGAGTATCAGGAGAAGGTCGAGCTGATTTGGTATGAAGTTGACGAGTTATGGAATTTGCTGAAATAAAGAGGAATGAGGATGGACAACCTGGTTAATGAAGTGGTGAAAATGGGCCTCCTTGGCGCAAAGGGGCAGAGCGATGAAGTGAGCCGGTTTCTGGCCATGGTTCAGCGTTTTGCGGAGGCAGTGTCCCAGGACCAGGAAACAGCCAGGGCATGCAAGCATTTCGTCAGGATTATAATAGAGGAAACATCATTCGAGAACTGCTCGATTCTTTTCTGGAACAAGCATACGGGCACTCTTTCTCTGGTCGCCGCTTACGGCCTGGAGGATCAGCTCGAGGTGGCTTCCCGACGCTACAAACAGAATCTGTGCTTTGGATCCGGTCAATTCGTCGCGGGCCGGGTTTTTGCCTCCGGAGAGGCTGCTTTCATTGAGAACACCGCCGAGCATCCAATCCCTGAAATACAGGACGCGGTTGTAGCCCCGATTTCTCTGGCCTGCGTTCCGATTCTGGATTTGGGCGTAATTAACCTGAGCGCTTATCACCCGCAGGAATTTCCTCACCATATCAAGCGAAACTGGAAGATGATCGGCAATCTGATCGGTTATCTTACGGTCGGGCTGCAATGCGCCAGGGAGGCCGGCCAACGCATGACGGCACTGGCGGAGGGAGAGCAGATCGTTGCGCCGGCGCCCCCGGTTCACCTGACCAGTAATATCCCCGACCTGATCCTGGATTTCATGCCCCAGGGGATCTGCATTCTCGACACGAAAGGCAAGGTCGTCCGAATCAACCAGAGCATCGAAAGAATGCAGGGCGAAAAGCTCCCGGAAATCACGGGCCGCTCGCCGGGGGTGCTTTTCCAGGACCCGGCCGGTTTTGAAAAGCTGTTTGCAAGGGTATCGACATCCGATGTGGGGCAGGTGGAAAAAACAGACGTAAACCTTATGAACTCAGCCGGGGAGAGCTATCTGGCCGATGTCAACCTCGTGCGGCTGCTCGATGCGGAAACGCTGGTCGGCTACCTGCTCGTCATTGAAGATACAACCAGAAAGAAAGCCTTTTCCGACAAGATCATCCAATCGGAAAAGCTTGCCGCGCTTGGAACAATGGCCGGAGGTGTTTCGCATGATTTCAACAATCTTTTGATGGCTATCCTCGGGCACATTCAACTGATTCTGCCTCGAATCGAAGATGACGAAATCCGGCGAAGGCTTCAGAATATTGAAAAGGCGGTCTACGACGGCTCAAATACCGTCCGCAGGCTCCAGAGGTTCACCGAGCGTGAACGGGACCCCAAAGCGATCGCATCGACAATCGATATAGAAGAAGCGGTAAAAGATGTTATAGAGCTTACCCGGCCTCGCTGGAAAAACCTCATGGAGCGGTCCGGCCGAACCATAGACATACAGATGAACCTCCAGTCGAGTTGCATGGCCGCGATCAACGCATCCGATTTGAGGGAAGTCCTTACCAATCTTCTTCTCAATGCTATCGATGCAATGCCACAGGGAGGGCTCATCACCTTCAGGTCGCGCTGCGCGGGCGAGCAGGTTTTTCTTGAGGTCAGCGACACCGGTATCGGCATGACCAAGGAGGTCGCGGAAAAGATATTCGACCCCTTTTTCACGACGAAAGGCGTCGGGAACTCCGGGCTTGGGTTGAGCGTGTCCTGGAGCCTCATAGGCCGCTATGGAGGAGATATCCAGGTAAAGAGCAAACCGGGCAAAGGCACCACCTTTATCATTAAGCTCACCAGGGCGGAGGCGACAAAAGCGCCTCCTGGTATCAAAGCAGGCGAAGGTATAAGTTCCTATAGACTGCTGCTGGTAGAAGACGAACCCGAGATCCTGAACCTGCTCCGGGATATGCTGCGTCTCAAAGGGCACCGTGTCGTGGCGATGAGCGACGGTGAAAAGGCCCTGGAACTGCTGGATACCAGCCATTTCGATCTGGTTTTGACGGATTTGGGAATGCCGGTGGTGAGCGGCTGGGAAATAGCCAAGCGCGCCAAGGCAAAAGATCCCAAGACTCCGGTAGTGATGATAACCGGTTGGGGCGCGCAGTATGAAGATGTGGAACTCGCGAGCCGGGGTGTGGACCTGATGCTCGCAAAGCCCCTGAGTTGGGACAAGCTGTTGAGTTCGATAGAGAAGCTGCTCTAGCCGGTTTTGTCCTGATTTTTTGAACTGAGAACTGTTGGTTTTAAACAGACTACTTCATAGAATTTGAGCGTCCGGGCTTTCCCTTTAATCTGCATTTCCGGCATCAACCGGCATTCGAAGATGTCTTTGACTTCCTCATACGTCGTAGAGGTAATCAGGATTGTGGTGCCGAATTCTTTGTTGAGAGATTCCACGCGCGCACATGTATTGACTCCATCTCCAATAACGGTGTACTCCAGCCGTTTTTGAGACCCGATGTTGCCTGCGATCACCTCGTCGGTGTGAATTCCTACTCCGATTTTTATGGGCGGTTGGCCGGTTATGCTCCTTTTTCCGTTAATTTTGCCAAGAAGGGCCTGCATGCGAAGAGCAGCCATAATGGCCATACGCGGGTGGTCCGATTCATCATCGAAGGAGCCGAATACGGCCATCATTCCGTCTCCGAGGAATTTGTCCAACACCCCTCCGTATTCGAAGACGGCCTCAACCATTTCGGAAAAATATTCGTTCAGAAAGGCTACAACCTCGATTGGCTCCATTTGCTCGGCCGTAGAGGTGAAGTCGCGAATGTCCGAGAAAAGAATCGTAACTCTGCGGCTTTCTCCTCCAAGCTTCACCCTTCCATTCAAGACCTGCTCCGAAACCTGGGTCGTTACGTAACGGCCGAAGAGTTCCTTGACCATGTTTCGCTCGCGAAGGCCTTCGACCATCCTGTCCAAACCGGCCTCGAGTTGCCCTATCTCGTCGCGGGCCCGAATCTGCGGCTGTACCGACAGGTCTCCGGCCTGGACACGTTCGAACATGTGCTGCAGGGTTTGAAACGGCGCTTTGATATAACTCGAGAGCTGCTGGGCAATAACCAGGCAGGCGAGGACGATAAAACCTATGCCGAAAAGAAATCTGTATTTCAGGGTGAGCAGCGGCGACGCGGCTTCTTTTTCGTCCATTTCGGTCACCATGACCATAGGTTTTGGGTTCACTGTTCCGGGGCCCTTTAAGGTCCGGTAGAAGAAAAGCCTTTTTTCTCCGGCTTTATTCAGTGCAACCACTGACCCGCTATTTCCCTTCATCCCGAGTTGCACGGCAGGGTAGTCCGAAATGTCCTCGGAGATCCTGCCGGGGTCCGGATGCCCCAGTATACGCCCGTCATGGTTGACCAGCATCGCATGCCCGCTTTCGCCAAACCGCGTCGAGACGAGAAGGTGTCTGATTTCATCAAGACTTGCCCGCGTGCTCAGGACCCCAAGGATTTCTCCATCAGGGGACTGCACCGGTACGCTGAGACAAAGGACATATTTATTGAAAACGGGAGACATGTAAGGGTCTGATGTGAAGTTCCGGCCATCGAGTCCGTAAGCGGTTGCAATATGATCAAAAGGCTCGGACCCTTTTTGGCTGCCGGCTGTCGCCAAAAGCCGGCCCCCTTTGTCGTACAAGTCAACTTCGAGGTATTTGCCGTTAACCTCAAAAATATTATTCAGTTTGTCCTGCAGTCCCTTGGAAGGTCCGCTGTTCATTGCCGGGGCCAGCATAGTCGACAATCTTTCCATTTGTTCAAAAGACTCCTCCACCTCGCATTGGATTTCGTCTTCAAGAGTGTGGCCCACATTTTCCAATTTCTCTAAGGTTTCCTGCCAAACGATCTGTCTGGCTGATTCGTAACACCAGACGCCCACCACCAGTGACGATATCACGCCGGTTCCCACAAGGGCGATCCTGAGGGTAATGAGATAGCCACGCCTCAGGTTGGAAAGCCAGCGCTGACGGAGCGCAACCGCAAAGGCGGCGAGCGCCAGCGCGGCGACAAGCAGAGCAACGATGCACGACGCATTCATAAAGAGGCCCCTGGACAAGATATGCCCTTAGTGTAAGGTGATACCGAGAGAAGCTGAACGGAGATTCATGCTCCCTTCCCTCCGTGTTTCCACCTCTTAAGATCGGCAGGACTGGAAAACTCTTGAGTCATTCAAGTCTGCCCAGGGAACGGCGCCGCTTTTATTTCCCAAAAAGACCCGTGATCGAAGCCTCCCCAAGGACCTTTCCTTTTATTGCAGCCTGGAAGTCGGACAGGGTTGCGTCGGGTTTGAGGACCAGCCTGGCGTCTTTCAGGGCATAGAGGGTCACAACGTATTGGTGTGCGCCCGTGCCCCTGGGAGGCTGCGGTCCGCCATATCCGAGGTCGCCGAATGAGTTGCGAGTCTCGATCGAACCGGGCGGCATACTCTTACCTGATGCGCCCTGGGGGAGGGAAGTTACATCCGGTGGAATATTTATCGCCATCCAGTGAGCCCATTTTCCGGCAACCGGGTGATGGTCCACGATAGAGAGCGCGAATGATTTTGTCCCTTCCGGCGCGCCGGTCCATTTCAACGGGATGGAAACGTTGCCCGCGGAACGGGCATGGACCGCGGGAATCTCAGCTCCGTCTTTGAATGCGGGGGATGAGAGCCGCAACTCGGCCGCTGCCGGCGCAGGGCCTGCAGCCAGCAAGGCGGCGGCGAAAAGAAAAATTGCTATTCTTTCGATCATCTTGGCCTCCCTGGTTAGTTTATGTATTTGATATAAGGAGCGGGAAGGAGAGCTTAAAGTCCGGATTTCCATTTTCAGGAAGATCCGCAAATATATTTGAATTCGCACCTTTCTTTGCAGGGCTGGTCTTCCTTTAGCCATCGCGGTGAGATATCTCCGGCAAATATGGAGTTAAGCGCGTTTGAGAGCTCTTTTTCCCAGTTTTTGAGGAAGGGACCGTGTTGCCCGGCAGGGTCAAACATGATCTGGTGTCTCATGTTTGCCGGCGATCTGAGTTCGATGTAGCCGGCCCCGCAACCGCCCTCGGCTCCAGGTGTGCCGGTGACGTTTCCTTTTGACAGCGCGAGAAGATAGGCTTTGAGCTGAGGCTGATCAATCTCATCGATTACCTCGGTTTTGCCGGGAAGCCTGCCGGTCTTGTAATCCCAGCAAATCAGGCCCAGTTCGGAATGAAAATCGATCCTGTCGAGGCGTCCTTTGAGGCGGGCCGCGCAACCATCTATTACCATGCCGTCAAATTGCCGTTCAACCCCAACCCATGACCAGCCGTTGCGAATCCTTTCCCATTCCGCCTCGAGCCACTTCATCAAAAGACCCGGACAGCCTGGTTTACCTATCAGCCGTTCGAGTTCGACTTGCCAGACTGCCTGAGACAGCCGGGGCCGAATGGCATTGGTTGTCGTCTCTCTCAAAAGCTCGGCCAGATCTTCGAAAACCGGGTCAGTTTTTTTGAGTCGCCTGGAGGCGAGCAAAACGAAAGCAGCCAGGATCGAATGGACCTTTCGACCACGATCGAGAGGCGAAATTCCGGGCTCGAACTCGTCAAGTTCTTTCAGACCAAGAATATGGAGGAAGAAATACCTCGCAGGGCAGAGCAGTGCCGACTCCAACTCGCTGACCGAAATCGGATCGGCCGGCCTGAGAGGTTCTATTTCGAAATGGGTTCGATCAAGCGCGCAAGATGCCTTTGCGTTTCCAGTCGAAGGACCCGAAGCCGTGATTCCCGATGCACTCTGTCTTACCCATCGCGCCCGCTGCATCGCCGGAAGTCTGTGCTTCCAGGGTATTACAGGGTCGATTCGTTTTTCACCTTCACCTGTCCAGAAAGGCGAAGAGATGCAGATTTCACCATCTTTTGCCATCGCGGTACGGCTGAGGATAATTTGCGGGGCCGCGGCACAAAAATTCGAATATATGTGGCGGGCGAAGTCGAACTGGCTCTCGACCGTGCCGCCGAGCACCTTTTTGCGTTCCGAAGAGCTAAGGAGGGGCAGGGGTCTCACGGACTGCGGAAAGGCCGTTGACACCATGCCGGGAATAAAGATCTTTTGAAAAGCGAGCCCTCGGGCATCGAGCCTGCCAAGTACCTGGATTCCGGCGTCTTCGATCCCGCTTTTTTGGATCCTTACGCGCTTTGCGGCGGTGATCAGCAGATCGTAAAACTCGTGCGCGCTGACGCGGGTTTTCGCAAAGGCGGTTTCAAACTCGGAGATCATTTTGACCAGGTTGGCCCAGGTGATCTGGTCCAGTTCGTTGGCAAGTTGAGGGAACTCCAGTGCCCCCCAAATGCCGCGCAGGGCCCCCGCCCAGTCTGAGACCATTCGCGCGTCCCCGTCCAGGAACGGAACTATGGCGGCCATGATCCCGCTGTATGCATCCGGAAAGATTTGCCCGGCGGAGTCGCGAACGCTCCCGAGCAGGAGGTCTATTCCGGTTTCGATCCTTTTTTCACGCCAGGTCCTGTCCCAGCGGCTCAAGGTCCAACTCCACCGGGAGAATGTCCCATAATAGGGAGAGCGCAGAAAAGTGAACAGATCGTTTCGCTTTTGGCCGCAAAGGGCGAAGCGGATCGGCAATAACGCGGCATTGAAAAGTCCCTGGCAGGACAGATCGAGGTCCGGGCTAAGATTGTATGCTGCCCGTTCGCCCGTGAGGGGCTCTCCGAAAATATCCCGGAGCAGGTTGGAGACGGCCGGGCTGTAGAATTCGGAATCCAAAACAACTACGGCGATTTCGTGAGGCGCGCATTTGCTGACTGATGCCAGCAGGTTTTCCATAAGTCCGATGATTTCCTGCTCGGGGTCCGGGTAAACCAGGAACTCCGGTTCAACATTGCCGGCAGGCAATGCAAAAGACATCGCTCCGGCCGTTTTTCTCAACTCCTCCAGAAGGTGTTTTTCCCAGTAGCCCGCAAATTCGAAGCCAACCAGCGCCATTTTGCCGTAATCCGGCGCCCGCCCCATTCTCAGGCGCCGGGCTAATTTCTCCGGCAACTGTGCAGGGTGGAACAGCCCGCTCATGGCGAGCCTGTCGTTGAAAGAGCGCCAGACCCTGCGCCTCCATCCGATCAGCCGGTTTGAATCTTCGCCTCCCGCCGGGTCAAGTCCATGTCTCAGACACTGCTCGAAGCTGTCATCGAGCAAATGAACCAGTTCGATGTCGGCTGGCAATGGTTCGGGCTGGGGGGCCTCATCGAGGCACTCTTTCAGATATTTCCATCTGAGCAGGCAGGATGAGGCCGGCAATTCCTCCGGCAACAGCCCCGTCCAAAAGTTCTCCATCCAATGATTCAGGGTGAAGATTTTCGGTGCATCCCAGCCGGATTTTCCCTCTTCCAATTGCCTCAAGCGAAATTGACGCTGCACCTGGTGGACGAATTTCTCGGTCTCGGCCAAAACCGTATAGCCGTTTTCGAGAAGCGGGAGCAGCTTATTCTGAAGGTCCTGGTTGGTCATATCGATCAGACTTGAATCCGTGTTTGCTCAGCGCACTTTTTGCACCGCCGATCCGTCAAAGAGTGAATCGAGACTAGCATTGAACACGATTCAGGAATATATAATAGTGTTTTCTTTGTCTAAAGTCGCTAGATTATGTTCATTGAGACCACGAGGCGCAGGAAACAAAAGTGAACTGCAAAAACGTCTTCTCCAATGTTTTGGAATGCGTCGGAAATACTCCCCTTATACGCATAAACCGGATGAACCCCAACCCCGATGTTAAGTTCTACATAAAACTCGAGGCGAAAAACCCCGCTGGTTCGGTCAAGGACAGGACGGCCCTTTCGATGGTCGAGGCGGCGGAGCGCGATGGGCTACTGTTTCCCGGAAAGATTATCGTCGAGGCGACGAGCGGCAATACAGGCATCGGGCTGGCAATGGTTGCCGCGGTAAAGGGCTATCGGGTCCTTTTTACCATGCCGGAAACAGCGAGCCTGGAGAGGCAGAAAATCCTCAAGGCCTTCGGCGCCGAACTCCTCTTAACCCCGGGATCGCTGGGCACCGACGGCTCAATCGAAGAGGCTTACAATCTGGTCCGGGAAAACCCCGACCGATATTTCATAACGGACCAGTTCAACAACCCGGCCAACCCGGCTGCTCATTATTACGGAACAGGACCGGAGATTTACGAACAGACGGACGGCAAGGTTAGCGTCGTCGTTGCCACGCTCGGCACGACGGGAACGGCCATGGGAATTCTCCGGGCGATGAAAGAAAGAAACCCGGCCATAAGGGTCGTTGCCGTAGAGCCTCTTCCCGGCCACAAGATCCAGGGACTCAAGAACATGAAAGAATCCTATGTCCCGGAGATTTTTGACCGGCAAGCTCTGGACGAGATCGTCAACGTGAAGGACGAGGATGCTTTCGATGCCGCCCGAAGGCTGGCGAGAGAAGAGGGGATATTTGCCGGCATGAGTTCGGGGGCCGCGATGGCGGCCGGCATGGAGGCGGCGTCCGGTATGAAGGAAGGTACGCTGGTTGTAATCCTGCCGGACGGAGGGGACCGTTATCTGAGCACGAACCTGTTTACACCCTTGCTGGAGCCGGACTTCAGGTTCTACAATCTGCTGGAGAGGCAGAAAGTGGAATTCAAGCCGGTTAGGGACGGTAAGGCGCGCATTTGCGTTACCGGGCCTCCCCTTGACCAGCCGCTTTCGATCGCGGATGCGCGACGGTTTCTGCTTGCCGATATTCTGTCAAGGTTTTTCCAGGCTAAAAACTTTTCGGTCGATGAAGTCGTTCTCATTCCGGATTTCGATACCCGTACGATAAACAGCTCGATTGCCGCCGGAATGTGTCTGGGGCCGTACACGCAACAGAGATTCGAATCGTTTCTCGGCGATCTGGATTCGCTCGGAATAACCAGGGCATATCGATATCCACGCACGACCGAACATCTCGACACCATAATAGAATTTACCCGGAGCCTTATCTCCGGTCAGTTTGCCTACGAAAAGCTCCGTTCGGTGTACTTCGATCTCTCCAGGAGCGAAAGTTATGGGAAACTCTCAGGGATCGATCCCAAAAAGGTTCGCGCGGGTAAGACGGTTGACCTGAACTCCTATGAGAAGCTGAACCCGAGCGATTTCGCTCTGCTCAAGCGGGCAACTCTATCGGAGTTGAAAAGGGGTGCGTGCGTCAAAACGGACTGGGGAAACGTAATCCCGACCTGGCACATATCAGCGGCTTCGGCGGCTATTCACGATCTGGGACCGCAGATAGACATCGCGGTCAGCAGCATGGATTTTCTTTTCCCGCACCTGGAGAATGTGAGGGTTATTGGTGAAGCCCTTACAAACAAGCCCTTCGCCAACATCTGGATGACCGCCGAACGTGTGTGGTCGGCAAAGAAGGCAAAAGAGACCGACCGGGTGGACGAAGGCAAGCCCGTGCGGGAGCTTTTAGAAATGGGGTTCTCGGCGCGCGAGGTAAGATATTGGCTCCTGAGCACTCATTATCGAAAGCCGATCCAGGCTACTTTGGACAATATCTCAAACGCCGCCCGCGGACTGAAGCGCATCGACGAATTCATCGTGAAGGTGCGGGCCTCCGAAGGACCGGTTATAGAAAACAGGCTGGTCTCCGAAATGACTTGCACTCTCGAACAGGGTTTCCTCGATTCGCTTGCCGACGATCTGAATGTTCCGCGCGCTCTTGCGGCTATATTCCGTTTCATCCGCCAGGCAAACCCGATAATTGGTCAAGCAGGGATGGAGCACTCGCAAAAACTGTGGATACTGGAGATTTTCAACAGGGCTAACTCCATCCTGGGGTTTTTCGATCTGAGTTCTCGTCTGCTCAGTCCGGCGGAGGAAAACCTTATTCGGGACCGCGAGATTGCACGCAAAGAGAAAAACTGGGCTGCTTCGGACAGAATCAGAAACGACCTGCTGGGATGCGGCGTCCGAGTTATCGACACCCCTGCCGGAAGCAGATGGGAATATTGCCGGCGCGAAAACCCCACCGAGAACATCTCTCAGGACGGAGCTGAAACACCCCCGTGCGATGCGGTCAAATTTCAGCTCGATTGAAGTCTTTTGAGCAGCGGCAGAAGTGCCCGGAATTCTTTCGTGCCGGCCCGGTGCAGCAATTCAAAAAGGATCATCTCCGTGGAACTTATCACGGCGCCGGCCCTGTCGAGGCGATTTAGGCCGATTTGCCTGTCAGAGGCGCTTCTTGATGTAACGGCGTCATGAGCGATGTGAACGCGGTACCCGTGACGCAACGCGCCGACCCCCGTGTGGAAAATGCACACATGTCCTTCCATACCCGCAATAAGCAGGGTCTTGCGCCCTGTTGCCTCGATTGCTCGCGCGATCTCTTCGTTTTCAAAACAGTTGAATTCCAACTTGTCCCATATCCTGGGCCGGGAAATCTTGTTGGCCAGTTGGGGCAGGAAGACGCCCAATCGGCCGGCATTTTGCGCCGTGCACAAAACCGGAATCTCAAAGACCTCACAGACTTCGATAAGAGCGGCGGCATTCAAAACCGTGCGGTCCGGATCGACGCAAAGGTCCAGGAGGACCTTCTGAATATCCACCAACAGTAGAATGCAATCCCGGCGATCCAGAAACTCCTGGTAACCATTCATGCGCTGAGACCTCCGATTTGGTTGAAGCAGAAAAGCCTCGGTTGCTTTATCTGATTTGTCCTTTCTATACCGGAGGGGACCGATGTCCCGGTCGGGCCCGTCAACCTGTCTGCTGTTGCGCTGCCTTACGGTAGCCCTTGAGGTCCTCTACCGTAAGCACCGGGAAATCGTATTTTTCGGCAAAATCCACTATTTGAGGAAGGCGCGCCATTGTACCGTCGGTATTGGTTAGCTCGCACAGAACGCCGCAGGGCTTGAGTCCGGCCAGGGACATCAAGTCTACGGTTGCCTCGGTATGCCCTGAGCGCTCCAGAACTCCACCGGGACGGGACTTCAGCGGGAAAATATGTCCCGGCCGGTTAAGATGTTCGGGTTTGGCGTTATCGGCAACGGCTGTCTTGATTGTGGTGATACGGTCATTGGCGGACACCCCCGTGGTGACACCGTCCGCGGCGTCGATGGATACCGTGAAGGCTGTTCGAAACCGGCTGGAATTGTTCTGCACCATCATCGGCAGCTTCAGGGCGCGCACCATTTGCCCGGAAAGGCACAGGCACACGATCCCGCTGCATTCCCGGATCAGCATGGCCATCTGTGTTTCGGTGATGGACTGTGCAGGGAAAATCAGGTCCCCTTCGTTCTCGCGCTTTTCATCATCGGTTACCAGGACGCCCTTGCCTGCACGCAGGGCGTTCAAGGCGTTTTCCACCCGTTCAAAACAATCTCCGAAACGAGTTAACAGGTTCTGATTCATGGCAATCCTCCCAAAGAATTATCGATTTACCAGAATCAGGGCGAAAAGACAGAAAGCTCCCTCGGCTCACATGGGGTAGCTCCGCACCGGGTATGGCGCCTGCGGTGGGTTGCTGACTGCCTTATCCTCTTCCATCCGGACTGTTACCGTCGGCCCTGGCCTCTCACCAGATCTGCTGACCCCCCTTCACGACGAAAGGAGCGCTCGCGGGCTCCCCAGAGCAACCTGGGACACCGCCGGTGGGGATTTGCACCCCGCCCTGAGAATAAGTTGAAAAAAATTATAGCAGCTTTGGAGCCGAGGCGAAAGATTTTGTTGGCATCCATCGAAATTGAAGGAAATATCGTCGAAGGGATTCATAATCTCACCCGAATCCCATGCGCTGGGTCGGGCGATCTATCCAGTTGAAGAGTTTAATGGCTGATGAGACGGAAAAGGAAGATCAGCAGTGCCGTCGTGCCGAGCACGGAACGCACGGCATGCAAATGCCCCCATCGCAAGAGCAGTTGATTGGCCCTGGCAGATCCTTTGTCCAATGATGGATCCAGCAACTCATTATTTGTCGGCATAATGAAAAGCAGGGTGAAGGGAATGACCGATCCCTGCAGGATGCCGCCTGTCAGCCACCAGCCTCCCGCCCCTGCCAGCCAGGCCAGGACTGAGGCGATAAAGCTCAAGGCCGCCAATGAGGCTTGCATTATCGCTGCCCGTTTGTAGCTCGGCGCAAACTCGGTAGCGGCTGTCACGGTTCCGCACGCCATTCTCGCCGGGTGTTCCACGACATTTATGTAGACGGCGGCCCCTGCAAAAACGCCGGAACAAAAAGCGGCAAAAAATTGCCCAAGATGCTGGATATTTTCCATAACCCGATCCCTTCGATTGAAACATCAAGATAAGGACCGGTTGTATGCCTGTCAGTGATCCACTGTCCCCGGTTGTGGCCTCGATGGACCTGTGCCCGCCGCAACGTAGTCCCCTGTCCGGCTTTTTTCGGGAACTTTTTCCGGTTTCGAATGTACATAATAGGTGAGAGGCTGCAATAATCGCAATATCACAGGAGGGATCCGGGCCCACGATATGGATGTGTTGGATGAGGCGAAGATAATAGGTCAGGTGCAGGCCGGCCGCACGGGTGATTTCACGTATATTGTACACCGTTATAAGAGCGGGCTGTTCCGGATCGTCGGCAACCTGGTCGATTCGGCGCAGGTGGAAGATGTGGTGCAGGACACCTTCATCGCCGCCTTCACACACATCTGTAGTTTCGATCCTGAGCGTGGGAGCTTTTGCACCTGGCTCTATCGTATAGCCCGCAACCTTGCCCTGAATGCCCGGAAGAAAAGGCGTGACCAGCCTTTACCGGAAGATCTGGTTATTGCGGACGAGCGCACGCCGGCTGATGATGTGCAAAACAATGAGATTTTCCGGCGTCTGGATCAAGCGTTGGAGGAATTGCGTTTTCAGGATCGGGTCGTTTTTGTGCTGACCGAACTGGAAGGACTTTCCTATGCGGAAGTCGCCCGAATCGAGGGGCTCCGCATTGGCACGGTCAAGTCGAGGCTTGCACGAGCGCGGGCCAGGTTGAGAAGTCTTCTTGAATCGTATGTGGGCTGAGCCATGAAGAATGAACAAGAAAAGATCTACAATGAATGGATACGCCGTCGGCAATTCGTGCCGGTGCCGGAAGGTATTTCGGAACGGGTGATGAGCAAAATCGCAAAACAGCCGGCCAGGGGCCGGTTTGATCTTCCCGTTGCATACCGTATCCTTTCCAGCCATCCAGTGCAGTGGGCGGCGGCATTGGGAGCGCTGTCGCTCGGGCTTTTCCGGCTTTCCTATATCACCACTGTGCTTTTGAGCCCCTAGAAGGAGTTCGTCGTGGAAGAAATGATGCCCGATTGCAAAACATCCGGCCGCAGTCCACTGATAGCATGTCTGCTTTCCATGGCTGCGACGGGCCTTGGCCACATCTATTGCGGCCGGCTGGTTAAGGGATTGATACTCTTTTTTGCCAGCTTCGCCTTTGGCCCAATCATAGTTGCCGCCGCAAACAGCGGCGCCTCAAACCTTATGTTGGCAATCGTAATTGGTTCGCTGCTGTTCATGCTTGTCCTTTACGTATATGCGGTGGTCGATTCCGGTCTGCTCGCACGTAAGTTGAGGACCTATCAGCTTAAAGATTACAACCGCTGGTATCTCTATCTCCTATTGATAGTGGTTGCGGCAAGCTACCCGACAAACTACGCCCACAGCATTCGCAGCCATGTACTGCAGGCATTCAAAGTGCCCAGCGTCTCAATGAGTCCCGGCATTTTGCCCGGCGATCACATTCTTCTCAACAAGACTATCTATAAGACTCAAGCGCCGCAACCCGGCGAGGTGGTGATCTTCACCTACCCCGACGACCGCCGCCTCAACTATGTCAAACGCATTGTGGCCATGCCTGGTGACACCGTTGAAATTCGGGACAACGTCCTCCTGGTCAACGACCGGCCGCTGGATGTTCCCATTGACCAGGCATTCGCTTTGGATTTCAAGACTGAGGGCACGCGGATCATCCTGATGGAGGAAAATGCCGCCGCCGTCTATCCAATTATCGTGGATTCGGCCACGCCTCAGAACATGGATAAAATCACCGTGCCCCACGGACACTGTTATCTTCTGGGCGACAATCGCAGCCAAAGCGTTGACAGCCGGAATTTTGGTCCCATCCAGATGACGGACATTCAAGGCAGGCTTGATTACATATACTGGCCGGCCAAGAGCTGGTCGCGGCTGGGTCACTATCCCCATAAGTGAAGTTCAAAGAAAGCTGTGGCGAACAGGTTCGACTGCATTCTGCAATTTTAGGTAAACTGGATCGCGGGACCTGCCGATTAATTGGGTAATGGACCCTTTCGTTATTGGACATCGTTTTTCGGTTCGGACCGGAGACAAACCTGATTCTCAGGTTATATGCCGTTCAATCTAAACAATACTCCGGCTTTGATGAGGCGGTGCGGAATTCACCACCATGGCATCTATCGATGAAATGACATTCGATCACCTGGTTGGCCGGGAAGTCGGGACGGCCGTGCTTCTCGAAGAGCTTGCACGCGGCGGGATGGCGGTTATTTTCACTGCTTATCAGAAAACTTTGAAGCGCCAGATCGCGATAAAGATCCTGCCCAAATCGCTCCTGGCTCACTCGTCAGCCGAGCTTTTCCAGCAGGAGGCCGAATCCGCGGCTATCTTGTCTCATCCCAACATTATTCCGATATATGAAGTTGGCGAAACTGAGAGTTTCCTGTTCTTTACAATGCAATTGGTGAGAGGTCTGCCGCTTTCCCGTGTAATCGAAAGGATGAAGCGGCACCCACTGCCTTCGAGGCGTTTTTTCCGCACGGCAGAGGCCATAAGAATCCTCACTGGTGTTCTGGACGCCCTGGATTACGCGCACCGGCAGGGTATCATTCACCGGGATATCAAGCCGGCCAATATTTTGATTGAAACCCATTCGAATCGCCCGCTTATAACGGACTTTGGCATTGCCAAAGTGCTGTACGGCCCTGAGGTAAATGCCCCTAAGGTTACCGGGACCCCGGTATATATGGCTCCGGAGCAGATAAGGGGCGCCCCGGTCGATGGCAGGGCCGACATTTACAGCGTGGGGGTTACACTTTTTGAATTGCTCGTGACAAATTTGCCGCTGCCAAACTACGATATGGCCCTGGATTTGCTAAAGATGAAGATCGTGCTGAAGGATCAGCTGTTTCAAAATAAACCCTCTGCGATGAATCCGCGGATCGCCCCGGAAATGGACGCGATAGTGTCCAGGGCAGTAGCTTATGATCCGGAGAATCGGTATGAATCATGCCGGGAATTCATAAACAGTCTTAAAAGTTACCAGGAACACTTCGTGGAAGAACATGATGAGCACCCTGCAGAAAGAACTTGTCACATTTAGCCGCGTCGTTGCCCTGTTGTTCAACCGCGCGACAATGTATCAGTCGAACCATCCCTATGTGAAACAGACTATCGACGATTTCCATTCGGGCGTTGAACATATCCTTAAGACTATTTCTCCTCTTGTTTTTCTGATGAACCGCGATCAATTCTTTATCGATAAGGAGCCTTTGCATGCCGGCGCCAATGTCAGCAGGATAGTGGCCCACTTCAATAAGGCCGAAATACAATCGATTACATTCGAAAGCGGCCTCGCAAAGAGTGAACTCAGGACTTTTCTGGACGTCTTCACTTCCCTGGACGAGTATCCCAATGCCAATGAAATGAAAAAGGCACTGGCGGCCCGGGGGGTGAAGCATATGAAAATAAACCACGTCATGTTCAGAAAAGTCACCGAGGACGACGAGATCATTTCGCGTGAAGCGCTGAAGGACCTCGCACCGCAAACGAATGAGGACGAGCGCAAGTCCAAGAAATTATTCATCGAAATGATGATGGAACGTCTCCTGGGCGAAGAACTCAGGGGGGTTCTTACGATAGAGAACCTCTTGAAAGACCCGGCTGCGCTATCCAAGAAAATGACCGAAATAGATCTTGCCGGTATCCGTGGAGGTGAGGCGGAAGGCACGCGGCCCGGAGTGGTCTTGGTGCATCAGCTTGAAATGCTCGGCGAAGAATTGGAAAAAAATCTCCTCGAAGACCAAAACACCAATCTGCCCGAAATCACCGGAGCGCTCTTCGAGATGAAAAAACGGCTTCTGCAGGGCATTGAGGCCGAAAAGGCGTTAAATATCAAGTACTCAAATGAGGATATGATTCTTGATAAGGTAAACGAAATTACAGACAACGTCGTGCTGCGAATAGTAAGAGATGAATACAAAACGGGCAAGACCTCCACCGTGCGTCTTGCCCAGATCGTACGTAGGCTGGTCCCCGAAACCGCGGAACTCAAGCGTCTCCTGCCTAAAATCAGATCGGCACTGATTGGGGAGGGGATGGCCCTTGCGGAATATTTGCATTTTGTCCGGGAGATCGGGAATGAACTGGAGAGTGAGGAACTGGTCAATATTCTTCAGGAAAGTTCCGAAGAAATTGGGGTTGACGGCGAGATCCTGATAGAGGAGATCAAGAAAAATCCGCTGCAGGCAGCGGAACTAATATATTTGGCCGCAGAAATTCGAAAGGGTTCCGGGGACGAGCAGGCCTTGTCCGATCTCCTGGTGGATTACGTCGAGCGCCTTGGTCCCAAACTGACCACGGACATTGGCAAGGATAACAAAGCGGGGTGCGAGCAGCACCTTCGTCAGGTTTTGACGTCTATCGATGCGGGTATTGTCGGGCGGCTTAAAGGCATGGATTTTAAGGACGATCTGCTGGAGCGCCTGGAGAAAAGATTCAAGGACCAGATAGATGGAATTCTTGAAAAAGTAAAGCTGGACTGGCTTCATTCGCGTTCGGGGAGTGGAAAGGATGTTCGAAAAGAACTGAGCGTGCTGGAACTCCTGGAACAAACCGTTGCCGATGGGGATGAGCTTGGCGAGATACTCGATGTAATCCGGAAAAAGGTTCAATCTAACGAAATAGACAAAGACAATTTTGCACAAATCTATGCGGAAATCACGAGGGAGCAGGCAAGCCGTGCTGTGGAAATGAAGGAGAGGATGCCAAGGGGGGTCATTGAGGCCCCGATGCTGACCTTGCTCATCGAAAAAGAGATAACAAGGGCCAGGCGTTACAGTCTGCCGTTTTCCGCCCTTTCTTTTTCACTTGTTAAGGCTGTGCCGAAGTCGCCTGTACCCTCCGGGAAGATTTCGTATCAAAAGTTTATGGCCGCCACTTTTGAGGCGATCTCAAAGGTAGTCCGGGATGCGGATATTATCGGCGAATTGGGGAGAAACAGGATAGTTGTCCTCCTGCCCATGACAGATGGAAGTAATGCTAAACTGGCCCTCAATAGATGCCTGAAAAAGCTTCACGCAAGTCCACTCAATGTGGATGGGACACCTTTGGAAATCAGACTTGCCGGGGTTGCCATCGCCTATGATTTTATTCGTACACCCGATGCCGGCTCGTTTGTTCAGACACTTATAAATGAACTTGTACAGATGGAAAGGCGGATCAAGAATCTGCAAACTTTTTTCTAAGGAAGTTACCGTGAAAAATAAATGGTGGAGAGACGCAAGCCTCTCCGTCCACGCAAGCTCTTTTATTACTTGAACCTGGCGACATTGCTTTTGCCGGGCGGACGATGGCCGTTCGATTGCAGGATCTGTCGATGAATCCAAAAAAACAACATATCAGATGGCTACTGGAACATGTTTCGGATGCATCCGAGAAGTGGACGATCTCAATTGAGCCGTCTCCTTTTACGGTTGGCCGTGATGAAGACTGCAGCCTGGCACTTCAGTCCAAATGGGTATCGAGGCATCACGCGCAAATCCAAACAAGCGGCGGACTGCTCTGGATTCGCGACCTTGAGAGCACCAATGGCACCTTTGTAAACAGCAGGTTGATTGAAGATTCAGAGCTGCTTGAGCCTGGGGATATCATAAGTTTTGGCAGGTCTGATTTCTGCGTCAAGAGCATCAACTCAATCCGGCCCACCAGCGTCGAAGCTACAGCCAGCTTTGATTCCGAAGGTCTGGCCCACATGGCTTCACTTGAGCCCATATTGCGGAGATTACTTCGCGAACGGAATGTAATTCCGCATTTCCAGCCTATCCTGAGTTTCCCCGAGATGGATGTAATCGGGTACGAAATCCTCGGCCGAATCGATGAGGACGCTTTGCCCCATGACCCTGTCGAACTGTTTGACGTTGCAGCGTACATGGGTTGCACAACCGACCTCAGCGCTCTTTTCCGGGAAAAGGGGGTGGATTTGGGAAGGAGGCTGCCGGGATCTCCTCTTTTGTTCGCCAATACAGACCCCGTCGAACTGGAGCGTCTTGATGTCCTCGTGGAGTCACTGGAAAAAACCCATGAGATGGCTCCTTCAAATCGAATCGTCCTCGAAATTAATGAAAAGGCGGTACCGCCCACAGATGAGATGAAGCGGTTCCGGGATAGACTGGCTGATCTGGACATTGCGTTGGCATTCGACGATTTCGGCGTTGGGCAGACCCGTCTGGCCGAATTGGCAAAGACGCCGCCCGACTTTCTCAAGTTCGACATCTCCCTTATCCGTCGCATTCATCTTGCCCCGAAGCGACTGCATCAGATGGTGCTCACCTTCGTGAAGGCCGCCCGTGACATGGGAATAAAAACGCTTGCCGAGGGCATCGAATGCCAGGGTGAAGGCGAAACGTGCCGGCAACTCGGCTTTGAATATGCTCAGGGCTATTTCTACGGAAGGCCCTCACCCATCGGTGAATTCG
>JBEKMB010000017.1:0-63617 GCA_050008735.1 Syntrophobacteraceae bacterium | reverse complement strand
ATCCGGGAAAGAGATCTCGAATCAATTCTTCGGCTAGTAGAGTGGATTCAGAAGAAAAATCATGGGGCTTATTGCTCTCATCGCAAGAAGAGGATTGCGCGTGAAAAAGTGTCGTTGTAGGGTTAAAGGGGGGCAGGGGGGACGTTGAGTCTCCAATGCTATGTAAACCAAGGGGGTAAGCAAAACCTGGTCCCTTGGGATTTGCACCGGGCATTTCTCTTATGAAACTTCAACCCAGTTCTGTCCTTTTAGAGGGACGCATCTCACAGTGTAAGGTTGAGGTTTCATTCTCGTTCAAACCGCGTCCGGGGACGCGGCGGCACTGCTGAATTGCGACACGGTCTCTTCCGCCTGGCGGGGCCTGGAGACAGGTCAGGGGAATCTTTAAACCGAAAAAACCTTCCCCCGCCCTTTCGAGTTTTTGGTGTTTGAACAAACCATCCGCGATAGGTCGTGGGCTTGCCTGTTTTTTCTTGACATTTACCGAAAAATGTGCCTCACTGATGACAGTGATTGACTCTGGCCTGTGGAAGCGGCTGTGTGTTCCCGGACGGCTTTCGTATCGACCGGACTTTCAACGCCCCGAATTGCTCGAAATAGTCTCCTTCGCCTATCTCATTCCGAAATCCAATTGCTCCGGTTCACATCCGGTTAATGCGCGTCATCAACTGTGAGCCATTGTCCAATCCTGGTGCGGAGGCCGTCTGGTTTGGGATTAATATTCAAATTTCAGACGCGAGGGATTGCAGCGGGTACGATTGTTTTGGCTTGTTAAACCGGCTGCAGAGGCTGTCCGGGATGACTACCGTCATCCTGAAAGGAGGCGCCATGAAAGCGGCAATGATCTTTACGGGGAGTGGCCCTATATTGATTCTCACATCCTTCGATTCGCTCGAAGATCCCACCCTTTCGGAGAAGCTCGGAGCAAGGGGCATCACCAGGTACATAGCTTACGAAGTATCGGTGGATAAGGTTAAAAAGCTTTACGGGGCGCGTTTTTCGATAATACTGGGCGACCTGTCCCAAACGGACGACTTGCGGGTAATGGACATCGATGGCCACCATGTTTTCAACAGCTTTTCTTTTGAAGAACTGGAACCACCCATATATTACCCGTCCATGGGGAAAACCGCGAAGGCGTAAGAGGTTCAAACGCGAGGTATCCGCAAACCGGTTTCCGTCCGAAAGCTCCCGGCCGGCGCCCATCAGGGAAACACCACTCTGGGACGAGCGCCGGTGCTGAACTTGGGAGCGGGGTGTCCCTTTGGCCCAAAGGACCCGGAGGCAAACCCGCTCAAAGCTTCCGGGCAAGCCGCAAAACATACTCCCGCTCATCATCTCCAAACCAGGGCCCGCTACCTGCTGCCGAGTTCTCTTGCATGTGTTGGGTGCTCGATGTGGCCGGAATCGCGACATGGCAGCGGGGATCGCTCAAAATCCATTTTAGAAGGGCCTGTGACCACGTGGTTACACCTAATGGCCTGAGAGGCATGAGGTCCTCGGCCGATGGCGAACGGCGCAGGAGAGCGCCGCTGCCAAAAGGCCGCATTATGACCACCCCCAGGCCGAGGTCCGCCGCCAGGGGTAAAATATCGTTTTCGACTTCACGCTGCTCGACGTTGTACGGGATCTGAACGGCGGCGATTCTGCCGCTTTCCATCACACGGCGAAGCTCAAGGAAGGAATTAGAGCTGTAGTGGGTTGCCCCGAGGGCAAGAAGCTTACCCTCGTCTTTCAGCCGGTCGATCATCCCCAGGTGCTCTTTCCAATTGAGGAGATTGTGGACCTGGTAGAGTTCGATGCGGCCCTCAAAAAACGCAAGAGAACGTTTCGCCTGCGTCCACCCTCGAGATGCCGTATCGGCCCAGACCTTTGTCGCGATTTGGACGGCATTGCGGCGCCCTTGCAATGCCAGGCCGAGCACTCGCTCGGCTTCGCCGTACATCGGGGAGCTGTCGAAAAAACCGGCCCCGGCTTCGATTGCCGCATCTACAACGCGGTGAGTCTCGGCGATGGCGGCCTCTCCTCGAACATCGAAGGTCCGCCAGGTGCCAACGCCAACCGCTGGCACAAGTAGACCCGATTTGCCAAGTTTTCGTACTTCCAAGGCACGCTTCCTGTGAACAGCTCCAAATGGAAGGAGAATCAAAGATTGAGTGCGCAAAATTCTGCAATTTCGAAAAGCTCGAAAGAGCAGAGCAAAGTTTCCCCCCATACCCCACGCCTCTTGGGATTCACCCAAAAAGGTGGGTCTCGAAAAAATGGCGGGCACTCTCGAGACCCGTCCCGGACACTATACTCCATATGGCATCTTCGCAGTCTTTAATCCGGAATATTTTTACTCTGGGGGCTGCCATGGATGACTGTCTTGTTTCCTGAAAAAGTGGAATATCGGAACCAATTCAAAGAAAAAGAAGTTACCACTGAGTAAGAACGTGTCATACGCAAGTTGCGTTCAAGAAAGTACCAACTGTGGCTTTCCACAAGAGTTGTCCTGAACGTCACCCCGGCGGAAGAGACTGTGTCGTAATTCAGAAATGCTCGGTGCAAATCCCAAGGGACCAGGTTTTGCTTCCCCCTTTCGTAAAGGGGGATCGAGGGGGATTTTAAAGGCTTACATAGCATTGGAGATTCAAAATCTCCCCTGCCCCTATTAAGAAAAGAGGGCAAATGTGGAAAATAGTCCCTTTGCGACACAGTCTCGGAAGCCGGGGTCCCGAAGTGCTTTGAAGCACTGGATTCCGGCTCGCCGGAATGACGGCTTAGACGGCTTAGGGTTTTCAATGATTACCATCTTGAGCGCAACTTCGTGTCAAATGTTTTTGCGCCACGGAACTGATGGAAAAGATAAATAAGCGGCCGGAATACAGACCCTGGCGGGCTGCCGCCCCCCGCTGAGTGATCTCCGGGCCGATTAAAATAGTCTTTTTACTTCGTAGGCCAGGGGTTCATTGCCCTGTTTTCCATGAAAACAGGTCGTCCGGGGCAGGATTTTACAAATTTTGTCCTTCAGGGCTTCGATTTCCTCGACTTCGGGCACTCTCCACGGCTGGCCCGGGACCGGCAGATATGCGTCTATCCTGAATGGAATATCGGGATCGGCCGAGGCGATAAATGCGGCAATTTTCATGACCTCGGATTCATCGACGTAATCCGGTATGAAGACTGTCTCCGCGTGAAGCCTTATCTGGGGTATAGCGGCCAGTTCCTCGAAATGTTTCAGAATAGCCTGGTTGGGAAAACCGGTATAGTTGCGGTGTAGCGAATGGGTGATCGCCTTTATGCTGAAGATGACCTCGTCGAGCAGATTCAAAGGCGGCATCAGCTTTCCGTTGGTCAAAAGCGAGATTACGCAGGATTTCTCATAGCGCAAAAATTCAAGGACCTGAGGGAGCAAAGGTTCGCAAAGGGGCTCGGCCCCCATGAGAAAAACTCTTTTTATAGGGAGGGGCTTCAGTATTTCGAATATCTGTTCGAGATCCAAGAACCGGCGAGGCTCGGCGCTGATATGTGATGGATCGTAGATACGCAGTCTGGTCTCAGCGAGATGGCAGTCGAGAACTTCCTTTTTTAGTAGGCAGACGCGGCACCGCAGGTTGCAGCCCCAGAAATACAGACAGCAGATGCCGAACCGATCCGACCATGTGACGTGATAAAGAGAGGTGCCGCTTGTTCCGGTCTGCATTATTATCCTCCTTGCCGGGTGTCTCTAAGAAAGGAAGTCACCATTTAATCGGCGCGGATCTCACCGGTGATAAGAAAATGTCTTGAAACAGGCGGTTCGAAAATGTGGGTGACCAACCCCCTTTGCTTCGAAATCCGCGCTCAAAAGATATTAGTCCCTTAATGTTCTTATACCAACACTCATGAACGCTTCAGCGGCATAAAAACTGCCCGCCCCAGGGGCACGCCATGTCCGCTCAGCCCTCGGGCAGAGGCGGCCCGCGATCTGGCGCCGTTAAATTATGTCAACGGGCTTGATTTAATTACTTATGGGTGTATATTCTCATCTAAATAAGATTTGGTGGATCGAATTCGATGTTTTCGATCTTCCCTACCATCAAATCCCCATCAGTCACTGACCAATTGCACCTGTATAGTTTAAGTCTGCGACGGCATCCGGTTAGCGACGATGCTTATGGCCGCGGCGGTGCAGGTGTGTCTTGCTCGAATTCTGTCGTGCGGCGCGTACTTAATTGAGTATTTTCACTGAGTTTCCGAATCGGGCTTTACTGCACGGTTCAAGAAATGGCGGTTACCGCTAGGTCCACGGCTGCCGCCAGGACCCTTGATTCAACTCCTAAAGATCCGGAAACTAAAAGGATTTCAGCTTAAATGACATTTGACAATTTAAATCTTACCGACCCCATCCTGAAAGCTCTGTCGCGATGCGGTCACATTAACCCAACTCCGATTCAAGCTCAGGCAATCCCCAAAGTACTTGCCGGGCGGGACATTATCGCTTCGGCCAATACGGGCACCGGCAAGACGGCCGCGTTCGTTCTGCCGATGCTTCAGCGTCTCTCGGCCGCCCAGTCCGTTCCGGTGAAGGGCTTGCGCGCACTTGTACTCACACCGACGCGCGAACTTGCCACACAGATTCTGGAAGCTACGCGGACCTATTCCAGGTTTTTGAACGTACACAGCACAGCTATTTACGGCGGAATGCCGTTCGGCGATCAGATCAGGGCGCTGTCTCAGTTGCCGGCCATGATCGTCGCCACCCCGGGAAGGCTTATCGACCATATCTGGCGCGGTCGGATCAATCTTTCCAACGTGGAGGTGCTCGTTATCGACGAAGCCGACCGCATGCTCGATATGGGCTTTATAGATGATGTGGAATTCATAACCGACGCCATGCCGGAGGGCTGCCAGACCCTGCTTTTCGCCGCCACCATGGGAGAGGCCGCAACGAGGCTGGCGCGCAAATTCATGAAAGATCCGGATCGCATCGAAGTTGCCCAGGGCAAAATTACTCACGACAAGATTGAACAGCGGCTGCATATAGCTGACGGGTTGCAGCACAAAAATCGGCTGCTCAGACATCTTTGCGCCGATAAAGCGATGACGCGGGCGATTGTATTTTCCGGAACAAAGAGGGACGCTGACGTCCTGGCCCGGGAACTGCGCACCGAGGGCTACGCCGTGGCCGCTTTGCACGGGGACATGACTCAAAGCGCCCGGAACCGTACCATGGACAGTATGAAGCGGGGCAAGATCAGAATACTTGTGGCCACCGATGTTGCCGGGCGCGGGATTGACATAACAGGCGTAAGCCACGTCATAAACTTCGATCTGCCGCACTGCGCCGAAGATTACGTAAACCGCATAGGCAGGACTGGAAGGGCCGAAGAATCGGGCATCGCGATTTCCCTTGCCTCACGAGCCGATCTCCCATACCTGGATCGCATCGAACGCTACATTGGGCAAAGTCTGACGGTTCACGTCATCCCCGGCCTGGAGCCGTCTCGCGGCTTCATTGACTCAGCCGGATCAAAGGCCGGCCATAACGGCGGAGGGAAAAAACACGGCCCCGCCGGCATCCGCACCTTTGGCCGCCGCCCAAAAAGGACAGGGCCCCCCAGGAATCAGGCAGGCAGGCAATAATAATACCGGGGGAAAAGCGGTTGGTTGGAGTATGCCGTGGATAACAGATTCAACGTCGCATGCGTGAATGTCGCTCTTCCTTAAAGGAAAGCCTCTCCTTTCCTCCCTTTTCTAAAGGGAGGGCAGGGGGGATTTTAAGACAAACAATGACTTCAAACCCAATCGCCGGAGCAGCCGGGTCTTCGAACTGAAACTCGCCGGCCTGCTCACCTCAGTCCCCCTTCTTGCCGCGCCAAATTCTTTCTGCCGGGCCTGCCGGGCAAAAAGCCGCCCGGAAAATGGGATTTAATGCCGTAAACTATTTACCCCTTCAACCACTCTACCGTCCTGCACAGAATCTGTTCATAAATTTCCGTTGGATCTGTTGCGTAAGATTTCGGCACATGAAATGAGTGGTCGCCGCCTTCGATGACCTCCAATTCCCATGGCGCGCTCAGCTTTGACAGCACCTGTTTCAGGAGCTGCAAATCGCAAAACCGGTCCCTCGTCCCGGCGAAAAAAAACATCGGGGCCTCGATCTTATAGAGATGACCGTCTCGGGGCCGGTCCTTCCTCCCGGGCGCATGAAGCGGATATCCAAGGAAGATGAGGCGCTCGACTCCAAGCATTCCTTCGGCCGCCAACTGCGATGCAATCCTTCCTCCCAGGGATTTTCCCGCCGCCGCGATATGCTTTGGCCGATATTGAGGATGCCCGGCGAAAAACCGGTATGCACTCTGCCAGGCCAGGTACAACATATCCTGGCCGTCCGGGGCCTTTTTCCCCATCTCGCGGTACAAAAAATTGAACCGCAGGGCGGGATACCCCTCATCGGCTAGGCCTTCGGCCAAAAACGACAGCATAGGGTGGCTCATGTCGTTTCCGGCGCCATGGGCCAGAATGACCCCGGTGTCCTTTGCCCCTGAGTCCGGAATGGAGAAAATTCCCGAAACCTTTACGCCATCGACTACGGGAATTGACACCTGCTCGTCTTTCATACGCCCCTCCTCTCATTGTCGCGCGCCTGTTTGTCTGCGGCGTCTGACCATTACCTGCTAATATTCTAATATCGATTGCGGCAAACTGCCGCATCCTGCTCCATGAAGGGGAACCACGCTGCCTGCCCCGGGCTATATCGGCGCAGGTAAAGACGGCATTGTTCCAGCTTTGCGAATTATTGGCGGGGGATTAGCGCCGAAAACATTCACAGGAGGGTCTTAACCGGGCAACCGCCGCGGGGGAAGGATTCCCCCGCTCTGTTCGGATGCCCTGGAATTATCAACCTTGACGCAACTTCATCTAAAATATGCGACGGAGGAAGGCCGATTTCAAAAATCGGCCTGGAAGTCCATGCTGTGAGACAAAGGCCCAGTCGGTCCTGCCGGTCAATCTAGACGATCCGGATCGAAAGTCTTTCGCAGTGAGGGGCGCAGTAGCCGCAAAGAATGCAGAGGCCATGGTCTACCCTGGCCTTTCCGTCCACTATCGAAAGCGCCCCGTTCTCACAGTGCTCGACGCACTCGCCGCATCCGGTGCAGGCTACTTCCACAATGCTTAGAGCTTTGGACTGAAGGGCCGTTTTTTGGGACAACTCATCGGAGATGAGTTGTCCGGACATGAAACGAACGTTCCATTCGACTTCGAGCGGCGTCACCATGCCGACCATGACGGCATCGATCTCCTTGCGGTCGAAAACAAACCGAAACGCCTTTTCCCGGTCCGGGACGAAATTTCCACCGGCAAGCGACTTCATGGCGTAGATGAACTTGCCCGCCGCGTGCGCTTCTCCTATGGCTTCAAGCATCTGGTCCGTGGTCCCGTCAATGATGCCCATGCCCTTTATGTTTATAAGGGGGTGAATTACATCTATTTCCGGGTGACGGGCAGCGTCGCGGACGCTCTGAATGGAATGGGTGCTGATGCCGACCATCCCGATGGTGCCCTTTTCGCGCGCCGAAACAAGGGCTTCCAGGCTCGGGCCCCACAGTTCCTCTGTAAAGGCGCTGCGTGCGCAATGGCAGAGCATGATGTCGATTCGGTCGCGGCCGAGCCCTTTCAACGCCTTCTCGACGTGTTCACGGGCCATCGACCGGTCTTTGCCGGCATGAGTCTTTGTGGCGATGGTCACGGTCCCGTTCCACCCGCGAAGCCCCTGGGCTATGTGTTCGTATGTGCCGTACATCGTAGCGGTATCTATGAAGGTGATCCCGTTTGCCACTGCCGCGCGCACGACTTCGCCGCCATCATGCGGCGTGAGTTTGCGCTGGAGGGGACCCATGGGCAGGGCTCCAAGTCCCAGGCGCGTAACGCTCCTGCCCAATTTTGGAATATAGCGGGTCTCGAGCATTGTTTGTTCTCCTGCATCCATCGGCTCTGTGCGGTTGTTAAACTCGGCTGCCCCGGCAGGGCTTTTATCCGCCCTGCCGCGTTTTGTGCCTTCTGCCCGCCATTATAACAACCATGCAGGGAAACGAAACAGCAATGATAATCCGGCTTACGCCAGCTTTAAGGTCTTAAAGGCTTTCACCTGCCCCGTGATTGCCCGTTCAGTAGGCAGCCGTTCAATAGACGAAGCCCCGAAAAAGCCCTGGATTCCCGGCATCCTGGCCAATGCCGTGCCGACGTGTTCGGGTTCGTCAAAAGGCCCGCCGTGGCAAATCACCAGGATATCTTTGCGCACTTTGCGGCCGGCATCGGCAACGGCCATCACTTTGGCAATGGCGTCGTCCAGGGTTAAGGCCACGGCGGCGCCGATACTGCCGGCCGTCGTCAGTCCCACGTGGGCGACAAGCTGGTCGGCCCCGGCTTCGGCCATTGCCTTTGCATCGTTTTCATCAAAGACGTATGGCGAAGTAAAAAGGTCGATTTCATGGGCCAGCCGCACCATTTCTATTTCTTTATCGTAGCCCATGCCCGTGCCTTCGAGGTTGGCCCGAAAATTTCCATCAATCAATCCAACGGTGGGGAAGTTCTGCACCCCGGAGAACCCGATCTCCTTGAGCTGTTTAAGAAAAATGGGCATCAGCCGAAACGGGTCGGTGCCGCAAACACCCGCAAGCACAGGGGTGTTTTTTACAACGGGCAACACCTCGGAAGCCATGTCGACAACAATGCCGTTGGCGTCCCCATAGGGCATGAGCCCTGCGAGCGAACCTCGACCCGCCATTCGATAGCGTCCGGAGTTGTAGATTATGATGATATCTGCTCCGCCCGCTTCTGCACACTTTGCTGAAATTCCTGTTCCCGCACCGCAGCCGACAATAGGTTTACCGGATTCTGCCAGGGCGCGGAGCCGTTTTAGTATTTCCTGACGTGGAATAGCCATAGCAATTATCTCCTCTCAGTGAGATACATAAAGCGCCGTTCATTTTTTCAGCATGTCCAGAAGAGTCATGGCCACTTTTTCGGAAAATGCCGGATCGTTGATGTTGTTGTCCATCTCGATCACCCTTATGCCTGGTTTCAAGTTTTTCCTGATGCTGTCGAAGCAGGCCCGGTCGGCTGCAGGGTCCCAGAACCGATTGCCTGGACTGTCGAGCATCGAAACGCCCTTGAGGGGCAAAATGACGGCCACCGGAGCCGTGGCAGCGTTTGCGGCCGCTGCAATCATTTCGCCCATGCGGATGTTCTCCTCGACATTGGTGCGCAGCAACGTGACGTTCGGATTCCATTCGTAGAGATTGCGTTCCGCATACTTTTGAGGGACCGTGTCGATGCCCCCGAAATTGGCCATGTCCACGCAGCCCGGGACTAACACGGCAGGGATGCCCGCTCTCGATGCCGCCATACAGCGTTCGGGGCCTGCGCTCAACACTCCGCCGCACACTTGGTCAGCCAACTCGGTAGTAGTGATATCCATTGAGGCGGCTATATACCCGTCACTGATCAGGCTCTCCATCGTCCTGCCGCCGGTGCCCGTGGCGTGGAAGACCAATACTTCGAAACCCCTTTGTTCCAGGATGCCGCGGGCGTGGTCGACACAGGTGGTGGTGTTGCCGAACATGGATGCTGCTACCAAAGGCTTTTCCGAAACGTCCTCGGGGAGGTCCCTTTTGACCATCCCTGCAATGGCGCCTGCCGCGTTGGAAAAAATCTTCCGGCTGATTCGGTTGATGCCGGCCACATCTACAATCGAAGGGATGAATGTGATGTCTTTGGTCCCCGCATAGGCGCTGACATCACCGCCGCCCACCGTCGAGACCATCACTTTGGGGACGCCTACCGGCAGGGTGCGCATTGCGGCTGTGGCAATGGATGTGCCGCCGGTCCCCCCCATGCCGATGACTCCGTGAAGTTTGCCCTCGTCATGGAGCCTGCGCACAACCGCGGCAAGTCCGGCCGCCATGGTCTTCATGGCCAGGTCTTTGTGATCGCCCGAAGAGATAACGGCAAGGTCGCCGCCGCCTGCCCCGGCGACTTCGTCACGCGCAATATCCGGTTTGAAGACCGGCGCACCCATTACCCCGAAGTCGACAACCAGGGTTTTGAGCCCCTCCTTCTCTATGATTTCTTTGATGAAGGCGAATTCCGTTCCTTTGGTGTCAAGCGTCCCTATGATCACTACTGTTTTCGCCATAACGCCCTCCTAAGACCGGCTACCCTGGGTTGCGTTCAATGTTTCGACTGCCGTCTTTACGTCTCAAGTGACCGATTTGTGAGCGTAATCTAATTATGATCCGGTTGGTTCTCAATAGGTGATGGTTCACCGAAAAACGTGGGTCTCACAATAAAGGGGCTTGGTACACACGAAGACGCGCCCCTTTGATCTTTCTGGACAGCGGATTTGACTAATTCCTGCATGACTGTGCTATATTTTAATCGGAGGTAGGGATGAAACGAACGGACCTCATAGATAACGGTTGGTATAAATGCTCACATTGACTGAATACGTAAAGATGTTCACCGCCGTGCTGGTCATCGTGAATCCGGTTGGCGCGGTACCTTTGTTTGTGACTATGGCCAGTAGCCAGTCACAGCAGGAGCGCCGCGGGATTGCAAGGCTTACCGCCTTTTCCGTCGCCATAGTTTTGAGCGCGGCATGCGTGGCCGGAGAATCCCTGCTGAGTTTTTTCGGCGTCAGCATGGCCTCGTTTCGCGTGGGAGGCGGTATCCTGGTCATGCTTATTGCCATAGCGATGTTTCACGCTCAGGTGAGCTTGAGCAATGCGACGCCGGAGGAGACCAGGGAGGCGAAGCAAAAGTCCGACATAGCCGTCGTGCCGCTCGCCATACCTCTTTTGTCCGGCCCGGGCGCCATCAGCACTGTGATCATTTTTGCCAACCAGTCTTCGAGCTGGTCGCATAAGGGCCTTCTCATTGCAAGCTGCGTAATGGTTGGGCTGGTCGTGTGGATTACCCTTCGCATGGCCATACCTATTGGCGCATGGCTCGGCAAGACGGGCATAAATATCGTAACGCGCCTTATGGGGCTGCTTCTGGCGGCCATAGCCGTAGAGATCATTGCCGGGGGCCTCGCCAAGCTCCTACCCGGATTGGTCAAAGGATAAGCCGCGGATTTCGTCCCGCTTCCCACGCTCTTCCGGAATGGAAACCAACGGATTAACCCTGGAACTCTTCACGGGCCTTCTGTGCGCATGTGGGGCAGATACCATGGCTGAAATCGGCTTCAGAATGATCGCGGATGTAGGCTTCGATTTGCTGCCAATAGCCACGATCGTCACGCACTTTTTTGCACCATGCGCAAATAGGGAGCAAGCCTTTCAGGGTCTTGACCTTGGCAAGCGCCTCCCGAAGCTCCATGATAAGCTTCTCACGCTCTTTGCGCACTCGCTCCCGCTCCGTGATGTCTCTTGCAATGGTGGATGCGCCGATTATCGAATCGGAGTCATCTCTGATAGGAGATATTGTTATCGAAACCTTGATGTCCTCACCATTTTTCCTTCGACGTGTGGTTTCATGGTGGACAATACGTTCACCACGACACATTCTTGCAAGCATATCCGGTACTTCTTGAATGTGTTCGGGCGGTATATGTAGGGATGCAGGTTGTCCGATTGCTTCCGCCGCGGTATAGCCGTAGATGATTTCGGCGGCTTTATTCCAGCTCGTGATTATGCCGGCGAGTGTCTGCGATATAATTGAGTCATCAGAGCTTTCCACAATGGCCGCCAGTTGTCTGCTCGCCTTTTCCGCTTTGCGGCGCACATCTATTTCGATCTGAAGCTTACCGTTGGTTTCTTCGAGTTCCCTGGTGCGTTCCCGTACAAGCTGTTCCAAATAATCGCGGTATTTTATCAATTCGAGGTCTGCATGTTTTTGCACTACGGAGTAGCGGATGGAACGTTCCAAAAGATGGGCGGTGATTTGTCCTTTGACCAGGTAGTCGGCGGCACCGGCCTCCATGGCTTCTATATCCACATCGTAGCCTCCCTGGCCGGTAAGGAGGATAATCGGCATGCTGCACCCGCGTGCCATTACCTCGCGCAAAAGCTCCACACCGTCTTTTGCGCCCAGACGATAGTCAAGCAGATAGACATCGTGCTCAGCACGACAAATCCCCTCCACACCCGCCTCATACGTTTTCACCCATTCCAGATGAAACGTTGTCGAGCCAATCTCCGAGAGCATGTCTCGCAACACCATGTAGTCATCCTCATCGTCTTCGATGAGAAGCACTCTGAAATAGCGTTTTTTCATCCTGGTTTTCCACCGTTTGAAAGTCGCGGTTTATATCAAGGGGTGCCGGCAGGTGTTTTGCGCACCTCTTACGATTGATGATGATAAGTCATGAACAGCCAACATAAATGAGCATGATCGATACTTATCGGGATAGCTTCTTGCCGCCGATGAAGACCGTCCCGGCTCATCTTCCCGAGTATTTAAAGGAAATGCCCAACTTTCGCATTCGGCTTCTGAGGGTGTTGGGATTGGTTCCAAGGAGCTGAGCGGCCCCTGCAGCGCCGCATATTTTGCCACTGGAAATTTGAAGCGCCTGCCGGATGTGTCGCGACATGGCTTCGTTAAGAGTAACTAAGTTGTGGTCCATCTCGTGGATTATGTCCGATCCTTTAGTCTTCCTGGGCATATCGAAATGATCGAACCTCAGCCGCCAATGCTTTTGTTTGCCCCGCTTATGAATAAGCTCGCGCTCGATCAGGTTCTCCAGCTCTCTTACATTGCCGGGCCAGTGATAAGCCTTCAGGCGGTCGAGTTCCTCTACTGATACCGCGGGCGGGGGGTAGATTTTGAGGTCCTTTGATTTTTTCTCGACAAAATATTGGACCAGGGCGGGAATATCCTCTTTACGGTGCCTCAATGGAGGGATCATGATCGGAAATACGTCGAGCCGAAACCAAAGGTCCTCCCGAAACGTTCCCGACCCGACCAATTCTTCCATGTCCCTGTGGGTTGCTGCAATGATGCGGACATCCACCGGAATGCTCTTTGTCCCGCCGACCCGTTCGATCTCTTTTTGTTGCAGCACGCGAAGGAGTCTGACTTGTGCCGGAAGCGGCAATTCCGCTATTTCGTCGAGAAAAATGCTCCCTTTATCAGCCCTCTCGAATCGCCCCCTCTTCTGGTTAATCGCCCCGGTAAACGCTCCTCTTTCGTGTCCGAACAGTTCGCTGTCCAGAAGATTGTCCGGGATGGCGCCGCAGTTAACCTTGATGAACGGACCGCCTCTCCTGG
The DNA here is from genome assembly GCA_050008735.1 of Syntrophobacteraceae bacterium. Classification (GTDB taxonomy): domain Bacteria; phylum Desulfobacterota; class Syntrophobacteria; order Syntrophobacterales; family Syntrophobacteraceae; genus SbD1. Next base: position 50,381 of record JBEKMB010000017.1, on the reverse strand, counting down.
ATGAAGTGTAATGAACCGCATTGGCAACCACTTCCTTGCCGACCCCGGTCTCCCCGAGGAGCAGGACCGGGCTGTTGAGCGGGGCTACCTGCCGCACCATCTCCATCGTTGATTTCAGGCCGTACTCGGCCCCGACGATTTCGTCGCCCGAGAAGTGCCGCAGTTCCCGGCTGAGTTCCCGATTCTCAGCGTCGACTATATCTTTTAGCCTCACGACCTCTTCGTAGCGCAGGGCATTGGACATGGCTATCGAAAGGGGTTCCCGCAAAACCGAGACCATGTGGACATGCGCTTTGGTGAACCTCGCCCTTCCCCGCGCCAGTAAGGCGAATGTCCCCAGGCGCTTGTCTTCGATCTCGAGTCTCATGACAAGAGCACAATGGTTGGACAGGTCGATATAGGGGCGAAGGACCTTCGCCACTGAAGGGTTTGCGCCCCGGTCGATGACCCTGACATCGGCTGAGTCCCTGTTGGATTCAATCTCCTGGACGGCCTCCCTGGACAACTGAGTAGGAGGTACGGATTTTTTGCCTCCGGTATGATCCACGATTGCGAGGCTCCGAAGGACCCCGGTACTTGGTTCGAAAAGACCGAGAGACATCCCGGAGGCGGGCATAAACAATCGAAGGTACTGCAGGCAGTTAAACAAAGCCTTTTCGATATCCAGACTGCTGCAGATTCGCAGAGTTGCCTGCCGGAAAAACTCGTTCTCATCCAACTTCATGCCCGGATCTCCCCCTCGCGCACTTTGCTCGGCCAAAAAAATTCACGGCATATAACACTTAAACGCTATTTAACAAATTATATACCATATATAACAAATTATAGTCAAAGGAATTCACTATCTCCCTGAAATCAAATACAAAAATACGTTGGCACAACTCTGGCTCTAGTACAGTATCGAGGTCGTGCGCATCTGGCCGTTTCCTTTTGGCAGGTTCACCCTTGCTCCCCGTCCCTCAGCCTGCCCGCTTGTCGTGCTGAGGCCGGTTCGCGCGACCTCTATTCAAATGCCTCTAAGCTTCCTGCCTTGATAACGGCTCCTATGGGAAGGTGACAATAAGGAAGATCTGCATGATTTGGCTTGAGATAATAAGCATTCGCACAGCAGGCGCCATTGAGACTGAAAGGATCTTCGAGATCTGCGGACAATGCTGCCAATGCAATCCAACCGGACAGCTCCTGAAGTTGATTGTGTATCGCAGCGCCAGGTATGAGACCGATATCAGCATTCACCTCCACTGGAAGTCCGACCCTGGGCCGGGGAGCATTCTGGGGCTTGAAGTGATATCGGCCCTGGATGATCTCGGACTGATAAGCCACACCTCCTGGGTTAAACAGGAAGAATTTATCGCCGGTGTCCACTCGGAAACGACTTTGGCTAAGACGACCTCCAACATGGATACATTGTGATTATGGCCTCCGCAGTTCTCGCAACCGTGGTCCCGCCAGGCGCCAAAGAAGCGAAGGGGTCGGCATCGCTGCCGCCAAATGAGAGGAATGGAATATGAACTGGCTTGAAATAATAAGCGTTCATACAGCCGGGCCGCTGGAAAGAGCAAAGGTCATGGAGATCTGCGGCAAAATCCGCATTCTCCGGATGAGCGGGAGATCGGCAAAACTGAAGGTCTACGGCGGCAGTTTCAACACTGAACTCAGCATCCGCATTCAGTGGATATCCCAGGCAGCACCGGAGGGCAAGAGCCCGCTCGGATGTGCACTGAGTCGCGCCCTCAGCGATTTTGGCCTCGTTAGCCATACTCTCTGGATAGAATACGATCAATCGGTGTCGAGCAATACCACTTGAGGATATAGCCATAACATATGCTTCCTCACCCGGAAGGACGGGATTGTTACCTGCTGGGATCAAGTGGCGCTCGGTGCATTGGATGTTTAAGACTCACTTTAAAAACACACTCGATCCCCCTTGCTTTACAAAAGGGGAAGCAAAAGCTGGTCCCTTGGGATTTGCACCGAGCATTTCTGAATTGCGACACAGTCTCGAAAGCCGGGGCAGAGTGCTTCTGAGACGAAAAAAATCCAACATCAGGTTTTTCGATGTAAAAAAGGGATCTTTTTTCCTGCTAAGGAAATCGAAGGGTTGCGCGGCTTGACTTATTAATGTTAACGGTGCAATTAACAGAATCTTCAGAAATCATCTGAAAGCGTGTCGGGAGGGACTGAATTTGGGCGGATTTTCCAGCCTGTTTTGCTCAGAGACCGAAGCGGTAAGAAAAATTCCCCGGCCGGGACCCAATACGCCCGGTTACGGGAGACTTCCGGGACTGATCGGGTCGATTTGCCGGCTTCTGCCCTCAAACGGCTCTTCCCTGATCAGTTTCGATAAAAAAGCTTTTCTTGACAGTGCCTTCAAACGCACGGGCCTGGACGATGCCGGCGATGAGTCGTTTCACCGGGCTTTCGAGGTCCTTCTGGAGTCCCTCGAATCCGATGCGCATCTTAATTTCATCGGGCGGATCTGCGCTCACAGCGATATCCTGCGTCTGCTTTGCAACCGTCTTCTCCTGAAGGAATATCGCAGGCGCTACCCCCAGATCGCCGATCAGGTCATCAGGCGTCCGCTTTTTATTACGGGACTTCCGAGGACCGGCTCAACCCTTTTGCATGCTCTACTGGCCCTGGATACTTCATGCCGTGCGCCGCAGACCTGGGAGGTGATGCATCCGACCCCTCCCCCCGAGAGTTTTTCCTACGACCATGACCCGCGCATTGCGACGACTGCAAGAGAACTCAGATGGCTCGACGTTATAATGCCCGGCTTCAAAAGGGCCCATATGATCGATGCCCGGCTCCCCCAGGAGTGTATTGCCATTACAGGGCATTCCTTTATCAGCTATGTTTTTGAATCCATGTATTTTGTTTTTTCCTACCGGGCCTGGCATGAGAGCCAGGATAAGCGTCCCGCTTATGAATGCCACGAACAATTTCTCCAACATCTGCAGTGGCGCGCTCCCGGAACTCATTGGGTGCTCAAGGCCCCAAGCCACTTGTTTACGCTGGAAACTCTGCTTCAGGTCTATCCCGATGCCAGGATCGTCTTTACCCATCGCGACCCGCTCAAAGTTTTGCCATCGTGCGCAAGCTTTACCGAAGTGTTGCGAGGCTCTTTTACCGATTGCCTGGACAGGAAATTGCTCGGTATGGAAATAGCGCGGCACTGGGAAAGGGGCGCATACCTTGCACTTAAGTTCTGCCGGAGCAGCGCCAATTCGGGGGGGCGTCTTTTCAACGTATTGTATGCAGAGCTCCTTAGAGACCCCATGGCTGTGGTCCGGCAGATTTACAGGCATTTCGACATGGAACTCACGAATGAAACGGAGACGGCGATGAGGTGCTTTTTGGCGAAAAATCCCCAAAACAGGCATGGAGCGCATCGTTACTCTCTGGAGGACTTCGGATTGGATCGCGAAAGCGAAAGGCGCAGCTTCGAGTTCTACACGGATTTTTTCGGGATCGAACCCGAATCGCGATAATACGGCCTCGCAACGCCGCTTTGCTTCATAATGTATCAGGGAAAGCAGCCGCTGGTTTTCGGGAGACAAGGGATGTTCCATAATATACCCCAGGCATTTCTGGACCGGATGCGGTACCTGGAGCAAGTTGACGCCAGGGATCGAAAGGATGGGACCCCTCAGTTACAAAGGTTGCGCCAGATCTCGAGAGAAACAGGCAGGTTCATCTCTATACTGGCTGCGAGTGCTCCGGAGGGCGCCTGCGTGGAAATCGGCACAAGCGCGGGATATTCCACCCTCTGGCTGGCCCTCGCTTGCCTCGAAACCGCGAGGAAGGTTACAACCTTCGAACTCTCGGAGGAAAAAGCCAGGCTGGCCCGGGAAACATTCAGGCTGACCGGCCTGGAAAATCTGGTTGACTGCGTGGAAGGTGACGCTCGCGAGCGCCTGAAAGATTACGAGCAGATCTCCTGTTGTTTCCTTGATGCTGAAAAGCTGATTTATCTCGAGTGCTACGAAGTTATCGTCCCTCGAATGGTGAAGGGGGGACTTTTGATAGCCGATAACGCGATCAGCCATAAGAAATCCCTCGAGTCTTTCACGCAAAGGGCCCTGTCGGACGAAAGAGTGGACGCTTTGATCGTTCCGATCGGGCAAGGGGAACTGGTCTGCAGAAGGGTCTGAGAATCCCGCCTGCTTCGCGCGGCCGTGGGCACGCTGGCAGATGCGGCGCTACTGCTTTTTTTATTGCTCGGGTTTGGCGGCTTTATGAAAATACCGGATTTTCCCCATTGCGAGGCAATTTTATTCGATTTCGGAGGTACGCTGGATTCTGATGGGGAACATTGGCTGGACCGGTTTTACGATCTTTATGTGCAGGCCGGGTTCGACCTTCCCTGGGCCGAAATCAAGCGGGCTTTCTATGCCGCGGATCAACTGTGCTATAATGACCCAAAAGTCGTTTCAATGGGCCTGAGATCGCTAATGAGGCACCATGTCCGCCTCCAGTTTGCAACCTTGAATTTGAAAGACCTCGCAAAAGAGGAAGAAATAATCGAACGATTCTGCGCGAAAACCGAGCGCACGCTTAAACGGAATGCTCAACTGCTGAAGCGTTTGAAACCAGTTTACCGGCTGGGCGTGATTTCCAATTTTTATGGGAATGTCGCTGTGCTTTGCAGGGAAGCCGTATTGGCGGATTCGCTGGATGTGATTGTGGATTCCGCCGAAGTAGGGGTCAGCAAACCTGACCCTGAAATCTTCCGGATAGCCCTGACAAAACTCGATCTGGTCCCGGCTCGAGCTATTTTTATCGGCGATTCGTACGAACGGGACATCGCGCCGGCGCGGCAGCTTGGTATGAAAACCATATGGCTCAAAGGACCCAGGCCGCGCGCGCCCGAAAATGCGGAACCGGCCGATTTTGAAATTTCTAACCTCATGGAACTGGGGTCGATTGTTCTATGAAAATGGGAATCATCGCCGCCGGAACGGGAGAGCGTCTTGCCAGGGGGGGAGTCATAACTCCCAAGCCGCTCGTACCCATAAGGGGAAAGCCGCTGATTGCGAGGGTCATTGAAGCGGGCGCGCAGTTGAATGTCAATTCCATAGCCTGCATAGTAAATGACCTGGACCCTTCCGTGGCTGGCTTCCTTCGCTCGGGTCACTGGCCGGTTCCCGTGGAAATCGTCGTCAGGACGACGCCGAGTTCAATGGAGAGTCTGTTTTGCCTGGCCCCTTTGCTCTCGGACGAACCCTTTGTCCTTTTCACCGTGGACGTAGTGTGTGCGCAAGAGGTCGTAAGAGATTTTTTTCGAAAAGCCATGGGTCTGGCAGACTCGAAAGGCGTCCTCGCGCTAACCGGCTTTGTTGATGACGAAAAACCGCTCTGGGCGGCTGTAAACAGCTCCAATAGAATAATAGCGTTGGGAGATGCTGCCCGCGGCAGCCAATTTGTGACCGCCGGCTTTTATTATTTTACTCCCGATATCTTCGCCGAGATTGCTCAGGCGCGCAGGAAAAAATTGAGTGCGCTGCGGCAGTTTTTGGGCCATCTGATTGATGAAGGTTACCCGATATACGGTGTTCCAGTGGCCAAAACCATCGATGTCGATCATCCTGAGGATATGGAAAAGGCCGAAGCGTACCTGAAGGAGATTAACGAGGAATGAAACCACCGCCATTGCTCGGCATATACCGCGAGTTGATTTTTTCTCCCGGCAGGATAGAAGATGACGCGGCCATTATGGATGCGACGGTGGAAGAGTTAACCCGCAGAGGGTGGAAAGTCTGTACTCGGCATGCGGAGTCGATCGGCGGCTCACTGCCAAGGCCCGCGAATGTCTTGAGCATGGCGCAATCGGACCGGGTCCTCAAAATCCTTGAAGACTGGAGCAGGCAGGGGACCAGGGTCATAAATACCGTTTCTTCAGTACTCAATTGCTATCGCCGGCGGCTGATCTATCTTCTCTCTGAGGCCGGCGTTTGTATTCCGCCCGGCCGGGTAGTCGCCGTGGAGGGAGCTGAAGAAAAAATTTCCCTGCATTGCGCGGACGGACTTTGGTTGAAGCGCGGGGACGTGCATGCCATGGAGCCGGGGGATGTGGCTTCCGTGACATGTAAAGAAGAGCTTGACAGGGCCTTGAAGCATTTTCTGGGCAAAGGCATACGGGACATCCTTGTACAGGGACACGTGAGCGGGCCCGTGGTCAAGTTCTATGGGGTTGGCCAAGGCGAATACTTCAGGGCATATCTGGCCGCCGGTGGTGAAGAGTTCACATCAAAAGCCGGGCGGCTTCGGACCGTTGCAAGGCAGGCCGCCAAGGCCGTTGGGTTGGAAGTCTACGGCGGGGATGCGGTTTTGACTGAAACAAACGGGCCGGTCTTAATAGATCTTAACGACTGGCCTAGCTTTTCGCGCTGCTGTGACTCCGCGGGAAGGAGTATCGGCGCATATTTCGACGCCGAAATTCAGTGTACTGGAAACATTTGTCCACCGGAGCTTTCGGCGCCATCATCTTAAGGCACTCATAAAAAGAAAAGAGACGGGTTATGCATTATCAGGACGCACCTGAAAGTGTCGGCCAGACGCTTTCCGTAAAGCTATATGACGAAGAACGGCGGTATATGGCCCCTGGGTTGCAGGAGGTGAGCCAACTGTCCAGGCTGGTGATCAAGAAGGGCAGGGGATGCCGCCTTTTCGACATGGAGGGTAAATCCTATCTGGACTTTATGGCGGGTGTCGCGGTTTGCAGCATTGGCCATGCCCACCCGGGTTACGTCGCAGCCATTGGAGAACAGCTGGGCAACGTCACGGTCGGCAGTTTTACGACGGAAAACCGGGTGGCGCTGCTGCGGCTCATCGCCTCGTTGACCCCCGGTGCGCTTAACAGAACTCAGCTTTACAGCGGAGGAGCCGAGGCGGTCGAGGCCGCAATCAGGCTGGCAAAATCCTGCAATAAAAAATTTGAAATCCTAAGTTTTTGGGGTGGCTTCCATGGAAAGACGGGGGGCGTGCTGGGGCTTATCGGTGATCGGTTCAAGAAGCATTGGGGGATTTTGCACCCAGGTTTGCATCTGGCCCCTTATGCCGATTGTTACCGCTGTCCGTTCGAGATGGCGTATCCGGGATGTGGGATGTTTTGCCTGGATTTTGTTCGCAAAATCATAGAGAACAACACCGCGGGCAGCCTTTCCGCCATTATTGTCGAAACCATGCAGGGTACTGCCGGAAATATCATACCACCCCCGGAATTTTTGCCCGGTCTGGTTGAGATCGCACGGGAAAACGATGCCTTTCTGATTGCCGACGAAATGATTACGGGATTCGGCCGGACCGGCATGATGTTTGGCTCGAACCATACGGGCATCATCCCTGACATCATGACCATAGGAAAAGGCATGGGTGGCGGATTTCCCGTCTCGGGGCTGGTGTCCACGGACGAGATCACCGCCGGCGAGCCTTTTTCGAAGCCAAGCTCTTCTTCAAGCAGTTATGGAGGAAATCCGCTGGCCTGCACCGCGGCCCTTGCAACCATCCAAACCATACTGGATGAATCGCTGGTCGATAATGCCCGTGTGGTGGGCGATCATCTCCTTAAAGGGCTCCGCGGACTTCAGCAGAAGTATGAATTCATCGGCGACGTTCGGGGTTGTGGTCTTTTGATCGGCATCGAGCTGGTCAAGGACAGGAAGACCAGGGAGCCTCTCGACAAGACGGTCACAAGGCGAATTTTTCTCGAGACCCTTAAGAGGGGTTTGCTGTGCATGAATTATAAAGCCAACTTCCGTATCAACCCTCCGCTGGTTCTAAGCCGCGAGGAGGCGGACGAGGGGCTGGCGATTCTTGACGATGTGTTTACATATGTGGCCCGTAATATTCCCTGCAGGTAGGATTGGAAGGGATGAACGAAAACAACGGTAATGTTCGCGCACCGCTTCGAGGCGCCATAATCGGCTTGGGCAATGCGGCTGTTTATGCTCATTTGCCCGCATGGCACAGGAGTGAGGATTTCAGTATCGAAGCGATTGTGGAGCCAATGCCCGAGCGGGCCCAGATCGGAAGAAGGCTTCTTCCACGAGCGCGCATATACCCGAATATGGAAGCTTTGCTTTCTGAAAACGCGGTGGACTTCGTCGATATTTGCACTCCCCCCTGCTTTCATGCCGAACTCGTTCTGGCTGCATGCGGCTCGGGATTGCATGTCATGTGCGAAAAACCTCTTTCGATGCCCGCGCAACGGCTGAAGGAAATTCAGCAACTGGCCGCGCAGACACGTTGTGTCATTTTCACGGTCAATAACTGGAAATATGCGCCTCTTTGGGTCAAGGTGGCGGAATTGACTCAGGAAGACCGGATTGGCACGATTCAATCCATTTCCCTGAACGTTCTTCGACCTCCCAATTCCGGCGGGGGGTCTTCAAACTGGAGGAAGTGCATCGATATAGCGCAGGGCGGAATTCTGATCGATCATGGTTGGCACAATATCTACCTGATCCTTTCTCTTCTTCGGGGGGTTCCCTCTTCGATGGCTGTAACAATGGGGTCTTCATCGGGAGAGGGCGCCTGTGGCGAAGACACGGTAGACCTGACGATGCGATTCGATGAGGCGGAAGCACGTTTGCATCTCACCTGGCAGGCATCCTGCCGCCGCAACTACGGAACCATTGTGGGCGACAGGGGGAGCCTGTTTGTCAATGATGATCATCTCGTTTTGCACTCGAACGGTTCGGCGCCCGTCCGCTTTGACTTTGCGGAAGCCCTGTCGGCCGGCTCTCATCACCCCGAATGGATGGAACCGGTTGTGAAAAATTTTAGACGTGAAATCCTGGACACCGGTTACAGAGGCGCCAATCTCACGGAAGCCGTGTGGTGCTCTAACCTGATCAGCCTCGCCTACCGCGCCAATGAGGACTCAGTCAGCGTAATAGACGTTTGTGCTCAGCCTGTGGAAACCCTCCGATCATGAAAAATAAAGAAGCCTATAGAGCTAACCCGCCATCGGAGCAACCTGCCCGTGAGCCTTTATCCAACGAGGTCCCCGGGGTCGATGCGGCCCTGATCGAGGTCCCGCCCCTCGCCGCCGAACCGATCTATAAAAGGCCTCTTCTCGAACGCCTGTTGCTTGTTTGCCGGCGGGCCGGCGTGAAGCGGTTTTTCATCGAAGCAGCCGGTGCCGACCCCGCCCGATTGCGGGTCTCATTGGGCTCTTTCGATCTCAGTCCCGACGTTACCTTCGTCGGCTCCGCGGCCGAGGTGCTCGATCACTTGCCCGCCGAGGCGCCCTGTGTCGCAACGCGGGGTAACCTCGTGGTGTCACCCTTCGTGTTGCGCGATGTGATTGCGCGTCAGGCGGATCTGCCCGGCAAGGTCGTCGCAATGCAAAGCACCGACGACGCGCACGGCGGCATCGTGGCTGTGGGTCCGCTCAGCCTGCTTATCGGCGAAGGCGCCGCCGGGGCGACCCCTTTGGCGCCCGTCGCAGGATTGCCCTTCGCACTCAGTGGAGGCCATGAGGACAGGCGCGAAGCCGAACTCCGGCTGGCGCGCGATTTGCGCATAGAGTCCGCGTGGAAGGACTCGCCGCTGGCGCGATGGGTCGACCGGCGCCTATCCTGGCGAATCAGCTACCGGCTCGCACACACTCCGGTCACGCCCAATCAGGTGACCCTGGCAGGCACGGCGCTTGGGCTTTTGAGCGCATGGCTGTTCGCTTTTCCCGGCTACTGGTCCCGCCTGACGGCCGCGGTGCTGCTTATGGTCGCCATTACGCTGGACGGAGTCGACGGCGAATTGGCGCGGCTCAAGCTGGCCGAGTCACGCTCGGGGGCCCAGCTCGACACCGTGGGGGATACCGTGGTCAATATCGCTATCTTCGGCGCCATTCTGACAGGTTGCTACCGGGCGAGTGGAAGCCTGTCCTACCTGTATCTGGTCGCTATTTTGCTCGGGGGCTTCGGCCTGAGCGTCGCCGCGTGCTGGCGGGCCAGGAGGATGGGTGCTGAGCGGCAGTGGATCGGGAGAGTCGAACAGGTTACGGGGCGCGACTTCGCCTACCTGCTTTTCATATTGGCGCTGCTGGACAGAATTTATTACTTCGCCTGGGGTGCGGCTTTCGGTAGTTACATCTTTGCCTTCGGCATGTGGCGGGCAACGACCAGACGGTGGGGGCCGGGTTCGGCCGGTAGCGCCGCCGGTGGTGAAAATGCAATTGGAAGTTCGAGCGGGGTCGAGCACCGAGGGTTTGTTTTCGAGTCGGCCGAACTTTGGCGTAAAGTCTGGATGGGGCGCTCGAACAGTGAGGGCGCAAGCAAATAAATGCACGGCGCACGCTGGTTCTAAAAGCCCGAATGCAAACAGGGCCGGGGCGCTCGAAGCTACCCGGGATAGAAAGTTTCGATGCTGAAAGACAGCTCTCAAGCTCAAAAATTCTCCGGTCCGGACGGCGTGGTCATTTGAGCGCCTTCCGCATTAACTCGAATGCAAAAAGGGCGTTCTCGTACCTGCTCGGCGCCGGCCTGCTTGTCTGGCTCGCCGTGTCCAGCGGAATCGGCTCGATTCTTGCCGACCTCTCGCGTGTGGGGCCAGGCCTGATCGTAATCCTTGCGCTGGAATTCGTTATCGATGTATTCAACACGCTCGGGTGGTGGTATACGTTTCCGGTTGCCGAACGAGTTGGGAACTTCCGCCGGTTATTCTGGGTACGGTGTGCCGGCAGCGCGCTGAATGAATCGACTCCGGCAGCCTCGGTAGGAGGAGAACCGGCGAAGGTCATTTTGCTGAGGGGGCGCATTTCCACTTCCGCCGCTACCGCAAGCCTGCTTGCCACGAAAGTTTCATTCTGCTTCAGCACGGCGATTTTCATCGTGGTCGGGATGGGTGCGGTATGGCCGAGGCTGAGGCTGCCCTGGGACGTTTCGTTGGCGCTGATCCTGGGCTTCATCCTGATGGTGATTGGGATCACGACGTTTGCGATCTTGCAGATGCGCGGCATTGGCGCCGGCACGGTCAGGATTTTGAGGCGCCTGCGGGTCCCGAATCGCTTGCTGGCGATGGTCGAATCTTCGTCGCATGATATCGATGCTCACCTGCGCGACTTCTACCGAGCCAGGACCGGAGACCTGATCCGTTCCGCGGCGGCACATATGTGCGCATTTTGCGGCTGCCTCCTGCAGATACTGCTGATGATCGAATGGCTTGGGCTCGGTTTCGATCCGGTGGCCGCACTCGGCATCGAAGCCTTCTCTATGTTGGTCGCCTTTGTGGCCTTCGCCGTTCCGGCTTCGCTTGGCGTACAGGAAGGCGGAAAGGTCCTGATTTTCTGGGCGCTCGGCCTGCCGCGTTCCGCCGCGATGGCCGTCGGTATAGTCGTTCGCCTGACTTCGTTAATCAAGATAGCCGTGGGCCTTGTCGTTTTCGTCCTGCTTCAGCACCGGTTGCCGGACCTGTCCGATCAAAGCGCGCCCCGCGTCCCGGGGGCAGGCACGCGGTAAGTTATTGTACTGTGCTCTGAATTTGAATGGATCATTTTCAATCACAAAAAGAGGAGGGTGATGGTGTCTAATAATTTGCGGAGTATTGCTTTATGCACGATTATGGCTCTGGCGCTGTGCGGAAGTGTTTTTGCATCTGCCGCACTCTCGCAGGAGTTTCAAAAAACGCCGGTGGTCCTGAAGGCTTCGGATGTGCTCCCGGCGGACCTGCTCCAGGGGCCCGACTATGCCGTAAGAGCAACCGTTATGAGCGATGGTTTTATCAACACCTATGATCTGGATACTTATTACGGGCCGCTCAAGGTGGAAAGCACCGCGCTGCTGTTGAAGCGTATCGACGAACTCAGAGCGCTCGCCCGGATAGAGCAGTTGAAGAAGTCGGACGTTTACATGAGCGCTTTCAGGCAGGCGGCAAGGGCCCCTGTCAGAACTGCGGAAGGGCTGGTGCAGGACCCGGCGGGAACTGTTTCGGACGTGGCGAGCGGGATCGGGCGTTTTTTCACTAACGTCAGCACTGCGGTCAGTTCCGGCGCATCCGGGGGAAATCTTCTGAACTCCGCCCTCGGACAGGCGGCCTATAAAAGGCAATATGCCGCCGAGTTCGGCATCGATCCTTACACGAGCTATGAGCCCGTGCAAAAAGCGCTCAATGACCTCGCCTGGACGGCGGCAGTCGGAGGATTGACCGTAAAGGCCTCCATGATGGCGATTCCAGGTGGAGCGGGCCTCGTCCTCGGGGCTGCGGGAAGCGCCGACAGTGCGACGGCACTTTTGCGTGACAGGACCCCAGCCGAAATTGCAGCCATAAACCAGAGCAGTCTTGCCGGCATGGGGGTTTCGGATGCTTCGATCCGCGCTTTCATGGAAAACCCCTCGTACGATCCTTACGAACAGGCGCTGCTGGTAAGCGCACTGGCGGAAATGACGGGCGTGAAGGACCGCGCAATATTCATCGATGCGGCCGCCGCGGCGTTTGAAGAGCCCCTGGCTGTGTTTCTGCGCGTGCGTGCCCAACTCATAAACCTCTACAGCAGTAAGACTCATTCGGTGCAGCGTTTTGTGGACGCCGACGGGGTCCCGTTGCTCCTGACGGACAGCGGGAAGCTTATCGCGATATTTCCCCTCGATTACATCGCATGGACTCCGAACTTCGCGCGAAAGGCTCAGACGGTTGCCGCGGCAGTAAAGCAAATGCGCGGGTTTTCAGGAAAAGAGTTCTGGGTCACGGGGAAAGTTGACCCCGCTGCACGCAAGGCCTTGGAAGCCAAGGGGTGGAAAGTGCAGGAACTGGCGCGCGAAAAGCTTGCGCGTATGTAGTCTGCAGGACGGGTTCGGGTCCCTTGGCCCCGAATTTTTGGATAAGTTCGAAAGAGCGGGGATAGTTCCCCCGCACCCTCCGGAGTCTCGGCGCTTCGGCGGCTGGCCGAAGGCCGCCGACGCGCCATACTGAGCCGCGCAGCGGCGAGGGGGTGTGGGGGGCGCAACTCCATAAGCGCTTAAGTAAGCACGTAAGTTGTTGACTTTACTATTTTATTTTTTGATTTTTGCGCACACGATCGCAAACCGTTATGCTGGGGGTCAGTCGGCACAGTGAGCAACGCTTCCGTAAAGACGGCCGGAAAAATGGATATCGCCTTCAGTCGGCAACCCGGCGACACGTTTATCGTCAAGCTTGGCGGCAACTGGAACATTGCTGACGGGCTGCCTTCCACCGAGCAGCTTCAGAATCAGATTGGGTCGGCTCCGAGGCCCGCGCGGGTTATTTTCGATACCGGGGGGCTCGGGGCATGGGACAGCAGTCTGCTGACGTTTCTGATCAAGCTGATCGGATTCTGCACGGAAAAAGCCGTTGCGGTATCCAAAGAAGGGCTTCCGGAAGGGGTGGCGCGGCTCATCGATATGGCTTCCGCCGTTCCGGAAAAAAAAGATGCCCGCAAACAAAGCGGCCGGGCGCCGTTTTTGTCCCGAGTGGGAGAGACCACCCTGGAGTTCGGCAAATCAGCGGGTGAAATGCTCTCATTTATCGGCGAGGCATCTCTGGCGTTCCTCAGGTTCCTGCGGGGTAAGGCCCGCTTCCGGCGCTCGGACCTTTTTTTGCTGATCCAGGAGTGCGGGGCCCAGGCCCTGCCGATAGTGTCTCTGATAAGTGTTTTGGTGGGGCTGATTCTTGCCTTTGTCGGGGCCGTGCAGCTCAAACTCTTCGGGGCGCAGATCTATGTCGCGGACCTCGTGGGGATAGGAATGGCGCGAGAGATGGGGGCCATGATGACTGCGATCGTCATGGCCGGACGGACCGGGGCGGCGTTTGCGGCGCAACTCGGGACCATGGAGGTGAACGAGGAAATCGATGCCTTCAAGACCCTCGGGATGTCTCCAATGGAGTTTCTCGTCTTGCCCAGGATGCTGGCGCTCGTGCTTATGCTGCCTCTGCTGTGCCTGTATGCCGATCTGATGGGAATCCTCGGGGGCGGCATAATCGGGGTGGGAATGCTCGATATCTCGCCCATGCAGTACTTCAATGAAACCTTGTCGGCGCTGAACCTGACACAATTTTTGGCCGGTCTGATCAAGGCCGCGGTCTTCGGCGTGCTCGTGGCCCTGTCCGGGTGCCTTCGGGGGATGCAGTGCGGGCGCAGTGCGTCCGCGGTCGGGGATGCGGCGACTTCGGCGGTCGTTACCGCAATTGTTTCCATCATAGTCTCGGATGCCATACTAACCGTGGTCTATGACAGAATCGGCATGTAGGTCGTTTATGGAAGACCGTGAGAATCAGCAAACACGCATCGAAGTGCGAGACCTCACCATGGCCTACGGAAGCTTTGTGATTCAGCGCAACCTCAGTTTCACGGTGGAGCGCGGAGATATCTTCATAGTCATGGGCGGGAGCGGGTGCGGCAAGAGCACTCTGCTGAGGCATCTGGTCGGGCTGAAAGAACCCGCGAAAGGGCAGGTGTTCTACGATGGAGTGAGCTTCTGGGATGCCGACCCCGCGCGGAGACAAGCCATAATGAGGCGCTTTGGAATACTCTACCAGGGCGGGGCGTTATGGAGTTCCATGACCCTGGCTGAAAACGTGGGGCTTCCCCTGGAGGAATACACCGATTTGAAACCGGCACAGATACTGGAGCTGGTTTCGTTCAAACTCTCCCTGGTCGGCTTGGCGGGGTTTGAAGAGTTCTACCCCTCGGAGATAAGCGGCGGGATGCGCAAGCGCGCGGGCCTTGCCCGCGCCATGGCCCTCGATCCGGATATTCTGTTTTTCGATGAGCCGTCGGCGGGATTGGACCCGATAAGCGCCCGGCGCCTCGATGAGCTGATACTCGAGCTTCGGGACAGCCTCGGGGCCACGGTCGTGGTCGTCACACATGAACTGGCAAGCATCTTCGCAATTGGAAACAACTCGGTTTTTCTCGATGCGGAAACCGGGACGATGACGGCGGTGGGAGATCCCAACAGACTCCTCCATGAAAGCAAGGACCCCAAGATTCGAAGTTTTCTGACCAGGGGCGAATCATGACGGGCCGCGCGGGGACACGGAGAAAAGACAGACGCGGAGACGCGGGGACGCGGAGACACGGAGAAAAGATAGACGCGGGGGACACTGAGAAAAGGCGGGCACGGAAACGCCGGGGCGCAAGTAGGTGAAATAAGGCGCCGCGGCACTTGTATTGACTCCAACTTCAAAATAGGCTCGGACTAATGAGCAAGCAGGCAAATACGAAACTTATCGGCGCTTTTGTCGTCGGCGCGGTATTCCTGGTGGTTGCAGGGATATTGCTTTTCGGATCGGAAAGATTTTTCACCAATCAAAAGAAATTCGTTCTATTTTTCACTGACTCGGTCAAGGGCCTCAACGTCGGTGCGCAGGTCGATTTCAGAGGTGTCAAGGTCGGCACGGTTACCGACATGAAGATTGTGCTCGATAAAGAGGACCTTTCGCTTCGGATCCCGGTTTTTATAGAAATCCGCCCGGAGAGATTCAGCTTTGCCGGTTCTCAGAGCGATCTGAAAAAAATGGCGGAAAAAGCAGGCACGAAAGATTTTCTCGAAATGTTGGTAAACAAGGGCCTGAGGGCGCAGCTCGTGATGCAGAGCTTTGTCACGGGCCAGCTCGGAATTCACCTCGATTTTTTTCCCGACAAGCCTGTAAGACTGCTTGGCGCTGAACCCGATTACGCCGAAATTCCCACGGTCGAATCGAGCCTGTCTGAAGTTGCCAAAACGCTGCAGAACATACCGTTCGAAGAGATTGCCGAAAAGGTTTCCAAAACCCTGGACGGGATTGAAAAGCTGGTCAATTCGCCGGAGCTCGCCGATACGATTGTCTCTCTGAACCAGAGCATAAAAGCCGTTTATGTGCTCGTGCGAAACCTTGACAGCCAGGTAAAGCCTTTGTCGTCAAACGCCGGGCTTACCCTGGGTGAGGCCAGGAAGATGTTTGCGAGCGCGGGGCAGTTGGCACGCGAGCTGGATGTCCGCATTCCCAAGGTTTTGTCCGCGCTGGAACATACCGTTAATACGGCCGACGTAACCTTGCAGGGGGCAAACAAGGCCATTGACGGAATGACCGGAGACAGCTCTCCCGTGCGTATCGAACTTATAAAGACGTTGAAGGAGCTTGGCTCCTCGGCTCGCTCGCTCCGCGTCCTGACCGATTACATCGATAGCCACCCCGAAGCTCTCTTGCGCGGCAAAGGCAAATAGCGGTGCAAAAAGACCGATTGTGTTCCTGGACCCCTTGGAGGGAAAGAAAACAAATGTTTAGAGTTCCTGTCTCCAGGCTTGCGGCAGTCCTTGTCGTCATCATGTTGCTGGGTGGGTGCGGCGGCTCCAAGGCCGCCAATTATTATATTCTGCATTCCATTCAAAACCCCGGGCCCGAACTCGGGGCCGCCGGCACCGAACGGGACCCGGCCATCGGGGTAGGTCCCGTAACAATCCCTGACTACCTGGACCGGCCCCAGATTGTCACCAGGACCACCGACAGCAGCCTCCAATTCGCCGAGTTCGACAGGTGGGCTGAACCCCTGGAAAAAAACCTGGCGCGTGTTCTGGCCGATAACCTCTCGGTCATGGTCCCCTCGGAACGGGTCTACGTCTTCCCGTGGCCGAAATCCGTGGCGGTTCGATGCCGGGTCACCCTGGAGATCGCACATCTGGAGAAGATGCCGGATGAAAAGGTGTTACTGGACGCGCGCTGGAACGTCTTGGACGGAGATAAGCTGCTGGCCGCGAAGCGCTCAAGACTGGTTCTGCCGGTCGAAGGCGCCGGGTTCGAGGCGGTGGCCTCCGCCCAGAGCCGTGCGGTCGAGGCCTTGAGCCGCGAGATTGCCACGGAAATCAGGTCTTTGCCCGTCGAGAAAAGAGCGGGAGAATGATTTTTCACTCTTAAAGGTCCCGGCATCCCGCGGGATTTCGGCCCGCGTGCGGGCGCGGCCCGGTGATCTGTCTTATACTGGCTGTGAAAGGTTGTCGGCACGCAATTAACCTGTGAAAAGGGGGCAACGATTATGAGCGGACCAACTGCAAGCTCCGGCAGGGTGTTCATAAGCGCCGTCGTCTTAACGGCGGTCCTTCTCGTCTCGACGGCTTCGTGGGCGCAGGCGCCAAGTGCGGCCGAGGCGCGCGCTATCGCCAGGCAGGCATACGTCTACGGCTTCCCGATGGTGGATAACTACCGCATCATTTACGACTACTTCGTAAACGCCAAAAGCCCGGAATACAAGGCGCCGTTCAATACCATCAAGAGCATGGCCCGCGTCTACACGCCCGAGGACAAGGCCGTCCAGACTCCCAATTCCGACACCCCTTACTCCCTGCTGGGGTTGGACCTGCGCGCCGAACCCATGGTCCTCACGGTGCCGGCGATAGAAAAGGGCCGCTACTTCTCGCTCCAGTTCGTAGATGCCTACACGTTTAACTTCGATTACGTCGGCAGCCGTACCACGGGCAACGGCGGCGGCAGCTTCCTTGTCGTCGGGCCGGGCTGGAAAGGCGAAACACCGAAAGGGATCGCCAGGGTGTTGCGCTCTGAAACCGACTTCGCGCTGGTGATTTACCGCACGCAACTTTTCAATCCCGGTGACCTCGAAAACGTGGAGAAGATCCAGGCTGATTACAAGGCGCAGCCGCTCTCGGCCTTTCTCCGGAAGATCGCGCCTCAGCCCGCGGCGGCTGTAAGCTTCATCCAACCGCTGAGTCCGGCTGACCAGAAGACCTCGCTGGAGTTTTTCAACATTCTGAACTTTGTCATCCAGTTCTGCCCGGCCGAGCCGTCGGAAAAGGAACTCATGGCGCGGTTCGCCGAAATAGGAATCGGCATGAGGAAGAAGTTCGACGCCGCCAGGCTCTCGCCGGAGTTGAAGAAGGCCTTTGCGGACGGCATGGCCGATGCCTGGAAGAAGCTCGACGACTTCCAGAAGACGAGCATTGACACCGGCAAGGTAACCAGCGGCGACCTTTTCGGCTCGAGGGTATTTCTGAAGAATAACTATCTCTATCGATTTGCCGGGGCGGTCCTTGGAATCTACGGCAACTCGAAGCAGGAGGCGATGTATCCGATATACAAGGTAGATGCCGAAGGGCGGGACCTGGACGCCTCCGGCAACAGCTACACACTGCGTTTTGCGCCGGACCGGCTGCCGCCGGTCAACGCGTTCTGGTCGCTGACGATGTATGAACTGCCGTCCAGTCTGCTTGTGGCCAATCCGCTGAACCGCTACCTGATCAACTCCCCGATGCTGTCCGGCCTCAAACGCGATGCCGATGGCAGCCTGACAATCTACATTCAGCACGAGTCCCCCGGCCAGGACAGGGAGTCGAACTGGCTGCCTGCGCCCAACGGGGCGTTCATGGCGGTGCTGCGCCTCTACTGGCCGAAAAAGGAAGCGTTGGACGGAGGTTGGAAAGCCCCGCCGCTCCAGCGGGTTCAATGAATCGCGAAGTGTTCCGGACAAATCCGGCAGGCCCGTTTGCTCTTTGGACTTAAATGGCCGGTTGGGGCATCATTTCGGCATGTCCCTCTCATCGACATGAAATTTATGCAACATTCGATGAGTTATCGGGGCGAGAATAATCCCCATCATTGCTATGAACACAAGGCCGCTAAAAAGAGCATATCCTGAAGCAAACAGCTTTGCTCCTCTCGTCGCAAGAGGATTAACGGGGCCCATTCCGCCGAGAATCATCGATGCCTCCAGCAAGGAATCGGTCCAGTCAAACCCGGCTATCCAGTGATATCCTGCAATTCCTGAGAACAAAACAACCGAGGCCAGGGTACCTGCCATGGCAACGGATGCGGCCATCCTTCTGACGAAAACCGCTACCGGAGCTATCTTTTCATGCTTTCGCTCAAACATCTCAGCAGCCCTCCTGGAGAAATGATATAGGGGTTGGCCCGCCTCCTGGTCGATCTCAAGCGATAGCCACCTTCACCTTTGCTTGTCCTTTCCCTTTCTTATACCAGGCAGTGTTCATCAGAATACAGTCTTTACTGGAAAAGTCAAAAGAGTGGGGAACAGGCCCCGCCGCGTCCCTTTCGCCTTTGCGCGGCTCAGCATGGCGCTGCGGCCTGGCTCTGCGTTACGCGGGGCAACAGCCGCGGGCGCCGGGCTCCGGTCTGCGCGCGCGCTCCCACCGCCTGGCGGGGCCTGAAGATGGCCGCGGGGCATCTCTAAACTGAAAAATCATTCCCCCCCCGGCGTTTTAGAAATATCTTGAGCTCAACATGGTATGAATTGTTGGATAGAGATTGGTCTTGATGAAATGCAAGGGGGCCTTGAGATGGGAGAAGCGTCGGGGATGTCTGAATCTCGCTGAGTCTATTCCGGTTTAAGACCGGCCGGGATGGCCTTTGCTTCAGGAATGACGTAGATTGCCCGGCTCTGAACGGAGGTTAGCTGTCTCTAGTCTGCGCGAGGCGTCTCAAAGAGGTGAATTGAACCACAGGCTTGAATATGGCCCCTGACTTGGGCCGCCTATTCGCAAAACCCTGGTTTATAGTCGTCGATGCTGAGCGGTCCCTGGATGACATGCGATGGTCAGCCTACTCGCCGTTGCGCCGCGCGGCCAATTGCCATTGCTCAGGCAGGGGCTGGGGCCCCGGCTTGATTCCGGCAATATCAGGGTCTTCATTACTGATGACCGGTTCACGTTCCGCCTTGGCCTTCCTGGCTTCTACGCGGCGAGCTTCCTTGTCCCTTTGTTTCTGTTGCTTCTCTTTTTCCCTTTCCCGTTTCTGAAAGGTCGCTTTTGATCTTTGAGCCATTAGTTAACTCCTTGGAACATGGTTTTCAAAATGCTTAAAAGTGATGCCAGGCACTAATATCTTGACCAGCGCTGGGGTCTTTTAGAGGGTGGTTTTGCCTGGCTCAGCTTTATAGGTTGGTCTTTAAGCCTTGTCCCGTTCAGGGCCTTCATAGCTTTATCGGCTTCCGAATTGTTTAGCATTTCAACGAATCCAAACCCTTTGGACTGTCCTGAAGACCTTTCTTTTACTATGTTTACGGCAGATACGTCTCCAAAACCTGAGAAAATTTCTCTTAGATCATCTTCCGTGACATTGAAGGCTAAATTGCCGACGTAAATATTCATATTCGCTCTCCTCTGTTAAGTCTAGAGCAGCAGAAAACCCTCAGTCCGCAGGGCCGCCCCAAAACTGCCGCGGACGTATCCAGGAGAGGTGCCAATCATTGCCGCTCGCCCGGATGGCCGGCGTGCTCAAATAAAAAGCCGGAGATTTACTCCGGCTCTTCAATTCCATCGTAGAATAGACGAAAACTTCCCTATTGAGGCTAAAGCTTTCTAACCTGCGTCGCCTGCGGGCCTTTCGCGCCCTTTTCCTCGACAAAGCTCACCAGATCGCCTTCGGTAAGGGACTTAAATCCGCTGCCCTCAATAGCGGAGAAATGAACAAACAGATCACTCCCGCCGTCTCTCTCGATAAATCCATAACCCTTGCTCTCGTTAAACCACTTTACTCGACCTTCCGCCATCTTTGATCCTTTTCTCGTTATTGATTTTTTGCTGCCACTTGGGAGCTACTTAAGAATCGTTCTAATCAGGCGAAAGACCGACTCCCCAGATAACTCAAGTTAACAGGACTCCTGATTCTAATCCTGCCATATTAGCCTTTCTTCGCAAAAAAGCAAGACTTGGCACAATATTTTTCTCTCAGCCTGTGCTTTCCCGCGCGAGCCGCGAACCGCGCGGCAGCTTCAAACAGCCGTGGGTTCCAAAGTTTCCCAGCTCTTGATTACGGCCTCACCAACCGGGTCCGGTATCTCATCGGCTTTCTTCTGCCTGGCATTCGGTTCGGTCAGTTTGAACATCTTGATGATATTGACGAGCAGCTTAACAAGGAATTCCGCGGATTCCAACCTGTGGCGATTCGCCAAATGCCTGGATTTATCGAACTCCTCTTCAAGAGTCGCTTCTTTACGTGCTTTGGCAATTTCAGATATAGCTACTTTCTTGAGTCCAAAAATGGAATCCACTGCCTCGTCATCGCTTGGATACGATAAATGCTCGATTGCCAGTCTCAAAATCTTGCTTCTATCGGAGTGCCCGGACCTGTCGTAGGATTCCGATACTCTTACCAGATATGGAATTGCGAAATTGGTGCAATAAGTTGTAATGTCCATATCCGGAGATTGAGTATAATTCTTCAGTTCATCAAAAAAGTACCCGGTGGAGCGCAAATCTTTCACCAAGGCATGCGCAATCTCCATAACAAATCCTTCCATGTGGTGTTTGGTACATCAAGCGTGCGCTAAGGTTCGAATAGGAATAGAACTGGAGTTGCGAATATGCAATCTTCCGAAGGCCTCCCGAATACCCCCGGTTAAAAGAGGGAATCTACGAAAGAACAGCGCCGCGCAAGCACGGTTATGCACCACAATCTCGACATCCGGAGTATAGTGATGCTATTTTGGAAGTTTGATGGATGTCAGCCGCTCCCATATATTTGCAAGCTGGTTTTCGAGATCAACTAAATACATGTCCCCCGATATCTTCACCACGGTCCCGACCCCGTTGGGTATCTGCACTCGATCGTTGAGTTTGGGTCTCCAGACTTGAACGGATCTTTTGGTGGTCGGAGGCAACGCGCCTACCTGTCTCGCGGGTTTGCGAAAGGAGTTCGACCCGCCCTGAGTGGGCTTCATCATTGTTTTGCTGCTCTCTAGCTATTCGAAGATAACCTGGCTCGAATCGCTCTGTTGTTTCTGATCGTTGCAGAACCGGAAAAAGCCTTTGCAGGGCGCTCAGAAGCGCCTCACCGATCCTGACGCTCTCGAACGACTCCGCATCTTATTCCGGGGTAACTGGAACTGATGTCTCTGATATGTATTGTCGCCTGCAGGGGCCGAATTGTCAATCGATATGATCGTGCCCGCATGCCAAACGCGTACCTGGATAGTTTGCACGCGCCGCGAAGTCGCGAAAAAAAACAAATAGCAGGATACAGCTGGCAATATTTATATACATCACTTAAGAAAAAGAATACCATTTCGTTGCGCATACCTTTTAGCGATGTACTTCGCGGAGCGCGGAAGGGCGGCCGTAGGATGTGTCTATCATGCGTGCTCGGCTTGCAGCCGGAAGCCCTCTCTTTCTTCGCGTCTTCGCAGCTTTGCGTGAAAAATATTGGAGGTACTCGTTTGCCGGATGAGCCGTAATTTATTTCCGGAATTTTCGGCACACCGTCTGGGATCGGGATTAAGAGATCCCTTGGGCTGATGGCCCGCGAACGCTATCAGCCTGGTTCGCGTGTGGGAAATTCCTTCCGATCCTGCTCGGGCAAATACCCCGCAGAATCCATCCCTGCGTTACAAAACCCATCGTTGCAGATATCCCATGATTGACGCCTTTTCTATAAAATCGTATCCTGCGGGCTTAGAAATTATGATTCAACTGAAGCGTTGGGCGCCTATGTAGCTATGGTGCCGTTGGCTTTCTTTGTCTTTTTCGTTTTTGTGATGTTTTCGGCGGGAGCATGATGAGGTGAGAGGCTAAGGAATCAGCTTTATGGATAAATACGACGTTCTGGTAGTGGGGGCAGGGCCGGGCGGCAGTCTGCTCAGCTACTATCTCGGGACTGCAGGGCTCGATGTTCTTTTAATCGATAAGCAGTTTCTGCCTAGATATAAAGCATGTGGAGGTGGAATTACCCGTCGAGCTGTGGCTCTTATTCCGTTGGATATGGATAGCGTAATAGAAGACTATTCATATCGGGTATCCTTATCCTGGCAGGGCGAGCCTTTATATTCACACATATCTTCGAATCCGATTATTTACATGGTTATGCGAGATAAGTTCGATTACTTCCTGAGCTCTCAGGCAAGCTCAGCCGGCGTGCGGGTCCTGGACGGCACGACCGTTATCGGTATCGAGCATGGAAAGACCGGGGCTATTGTTTCGACATCCGGGGGAAAATTCCATGCGGGCCTCGTGGTTGGCGCCGACGGGGTGAATAGCAGGATTGCCAAAGCTCTCGGGTTATACGTGGAATGCAGGCACAACATGGGCCTTGCCGCGGAAGTTTACCCTGAAGACGTTGACGGGATCGGACGGTACAGACATGAGGTTAATTTTGACCTGAATGTCATTCCTGAAGGTTATGGGTGGGTATTCCCCAAAAAAGATCATTTATCGGTGGGGGTTTTCTCCTCGATCAGGATGGCGAGGCATATCAGAAAATACTTTGATGAATACCTGCGAATGAAGAAAATCAAATATGGGTATAGAGTAGAAAGGACTAAAATCCGATTGATTCCCACCCGTCCAAATGCGGATAATATTCTTGGAAATATGAAGGGATGTGTTGTAGGGGATGCCGCCGGCTTTGCCGATCCCATAACAGGGGAGGGCATTTACTATGCCGTACGGGAAGCACGGATGGGGTCCGAAATGATTATCAAACATGGGCCTTCAGGTTTGCCGCGGTATTCCGATATGGTCAAATCCGAATTCGTAAAAGAAATAAAAGCCGCCGAAAAGATGGCAATATTTTATAAATTCCCCAGGGCCACCAGGTGCATCGTCACAAGACTTCCCAAATGCGCCGATTATCATCTCAAAGTCTTTAGCGGAGAGGAAAGCTATCACGATCTCTATAGAAAAGTGTTTAGCTTCAGATCAATCGAAAAGATATTTGGTGGACTCATAAGACGATAGATAACCGCCTCAGCGAAGTGAGTGTCACGATCTGCCCGGTCGGTTTGCAGGCAGTACGAGGGGCGGCCGCCGGCTATTCCGCCTGAAGTCTGATGCCTGTTGCGCTCAAGATATTCCAAGAACGCGGGGGAATGATTTTTCAGGTCCTACATAGCATTGGAGACTCAAAGTCCCCCCTAACCCTCCTAACCCCCTTTTATAAAAAGGGGGGAATATGAAAAACAGTCCCTTGCGACACAGTCTCTTCCGCCGCGGTGACGGGGGGGGGTGAAGTATGCATAATTGTAAGAATCGTTACTTAATTTCCTGTAGCGGTCTCGCCCGGGGTTCGAGTGGCATCATCGCGCCCATTGCGCTCTAATCTGTTATATTATTTGGATAAATATATTCACGGCTCGGGACCGGCATGTAAGAAAATCGTACTGCACAACCGCTGCGCAAATACATGGTTGACATTATTTACCTGGTGATTCTTTGAGATTATATATATCGCTATATGAAAAGCCATATGAGGACTGATCCAGCTTAACGGTTTAATTGAAAGACCCTGCAAGCTCTGCACACTGTTCATTAGGAAACACTGGAAAAAGTCCTTCCTCGAGGAGGACCCGGACGAAAACCGGATTGAAATCAGAAAAACGGCATCGGGTATTTAAAATACAAATAGAAACAGTGCCGGTATGACGTGTACCCAACCAGAAAACAGAAAAGATTTGCTGAGACGCTCGATCTTGCGGGATTTGCCCCCCGGTGAACTCGATGAGCTTTCACGGACCCTCGGGAGCAAGGTTGTGCTGCCGAGCGAGCTGGTTTTTCGGGAAGGGGACCCGGCGGATGCTTTCTATATCATTGATTCGGGTCAGGTAAGGGTTTTTGTCAGGCATGAGAACCGGATCGAAAGGGAGCTTTCCGTATGCGGGCCGGGCGAGCATTTCGGCGAGACAGCCCTTTTGGCCGGGGCGGCGCGTACAGCCAATGTCGAAAGCATTGGCGAAACCCACCTCATCGTGTTTCCCAAAGATCGGTTTGACCGGCTGTTGCAAGATTACCCGGAGCTTTCCAGAAAGTTCGTAAGGGAGATGCGCGGCTGGCTGCTCAAAGACCGGGAAATCATAGAAAAAGCCGACGTGGTATCCAGGGCGGCCAAGGTTTCCGTGCTCGATTTTTTGCTTATCATCGGGGTGAGCATCCTTCTGGCGATAACATTTAATATCTCCAATCCCTACGGAATCCCGCTCATACCGGAGCGCCCCGACGCGGGGGCCATCCCTTCGGTCAGCGCCGCCTCGGCGATGCAGGACTACCTGCGGGGACAGACGCTCATCGTGGACGCCATGCCGAACAATTTCTACCGGAAGCGGCACGTAAAAGGCGCGGTCAACATGCCGGTGGCCCTTTTCGATATCGTCTACCTGATGAACTTTTCCGAGCAGGACAAAGCCAGGAAGATAGTGGTGTACGGAAATACGATTAGCAGGCCCTATGATCAGGAGATAGCAGGCAAACTGCTTCTCCGGGGATATGCGGACGTAAAAGTCATGGACGGTGGCCTGAGGGCCTGGGAGGCCGGCGGGTATCCGGTTGAGGAACAGGTTTCGAAATGATGAACTCCAATATTAAACGGGCCATGACGAGCGAGTATCTCTCGTTTGCGCTCAGGCTCTACCTGGGATGTTTTTTCATCTACGCGAGCCTGAGCAAAATACCTCATCCCGCCCAGTTTGCGGAAGCAATAGCTAATTACCGGCTGGTTCCCTACATGGTCGTGAACCTTGGGAGCGTCATACTGCCATGGATCGAATTCGTCACCGGGCTTTTTTTGATCATCGGTTTCAAGTCGAAGGCATCGGCTGTAGTAATAGGACTGCTTCTGATAATGTTCGATGTAATGATCCTGATAAACCTGTACCAGGGCGCTCCGATCGCCTGCGGGTGCTACGATACGGTCGGTGAGCCGCTCGGATGGAAAAAAGCGCTGGAAAATGCGCTGATGCTGCTTTTCTCCATTCAGATCTATTATTGTGACAAACCCCTGGTTTTGGGTGGATTTAAAGCCGCCGGCGGCTTCGGGGGCCGGGTTGCCGCCTCGCAATCCTAACGGGTCATCCGGACAGAGTGGCGCTTGGGCGGGGCCTGCAGATCGCCTCGGGGCATATTTAAACCGAAAGAACATTTTCCCCCGTTTTAAGAGATATCTTGTGCACAACTTGATATAAGCTTCAGAACACATTCCCCTGCTCTTTCGAACTTTTCCAAATTGCGGAATTTCGGAATCATGACAACCAAATGCGCCCACCGGTTGTTCCGGGGACTTTCCGGGTGTTACCGGATTGCGAACGGCCCCTGGGTGATTAGGTTCGAAAATTGTCTTTATCGATTGAAAAGTCGTGCGTGTGTGGGATTTTGGATATTGCACCGCGATATTTGCAATGCGGCAAATATCTTTTCCATGAAACGGCGGCCGGAGCTTGTGGGGCGGCCGCACCGGGAGCGATTATGTCCAAACGCGTCATCGGAATTTTTGTTTCCGCTGTTTTTCTCGCACTCCTATTTTCAACCTGCATTACGGATACTGTCGCGGCCGTCCGGGAAGAGACCCTGTTGGGGGCGGTAGTGATGCACGGCGGCCGTTTCGTGGTCGAAGCCGATGATGGAGATTATATCCTGAAAGGAAAGGACCTCTCCAGGCTGGTCGGCAAACTGGTCGAAGTGACCGGGATCATAACCGAGAGCGACAAGGGGGAAGTAATCGAAGTAGAGTCGATCCTGGAACTGGAGGACACCGTGCCGGAGTAGGGAAGGGGCGGGAGTCTGTTCCGTTCGTGAAAACGGTTGGCAAGAAATGTCACACGGCTGAGTTCGGAGTCGAAGTCATGAAGATACCGGTGATCCAGATGACCACGGGCCGGCACGCGGCAAATGAACATCTCGAATATTCGGATTGCCGCCCTCTGCCACCGTCTTATATGTCGGAGTATTCCGTGATGGGACTCGTTGTGGACAGGCTCGACGATACCATCCGGATGCTGGGCCGAAACGGCCTCGTTATAAACAGGGAGGCCTTTGGGGCCGAGGTCGGCATAGACGATCCCTCGTGGTTTCCCGTGATGTTTGGAATGCTTGCGGAGGCCGGGATCTGCTTTTCGGTAGGTGATGTGATCGATTCGCTCTACCAGGGCTGATGAATGCGGTCCCGGCCCGTGTGGCTGGATCGGTAATTAGAGGACCCAAAGCCTTCCCGACCAACTCAAGTGCTCTTCTTCTTATGGCAAGTAGCGTTCATGAGAGAACGGTCCGTATCAGCGATGTCCGCCGCCCCCTCCATGGCCGCCACCGAAGCCACCTCCACCGAAGCCACCCCCTCCATGGCCGCCACCGAAGCCCCCTCCATGGAAGCCGCCCATGCCGCCGCCTCCGGTGGACAAATGCGAAGGCGCGGGGCTGCCCAGCGACCGCCCGGAAATGGAAGAAGACCTGTCCATATCCCGCGTGCCCCTTTCGGCATCTCGCGCGGACCTTGAAGACGAGAAGTTTCGCGACGCCGGGTCAGCCGCGTTTGCCCTTGACCCGGTTTGCCGGCCTGCCGTTGCGGCCGTGCGCGTGCGCGCATTGATCCTGCTCGACGTCCCGTTTGCATTTGCTACATGATTGGTAACGTGGTGGCCATGATGGTGCCTGTCAAAATCGTTCAGGATGAAGAAGCCTCCGAACCCGAATCCTCCCCACCAGAATGGATCTGGTACCCAGTCATAGAGATAGGCGTATTCCCAGGGGGGAGGATAATAAGTCACGACGGGAGGCTCGTTGTCGTAGTAGTAGCCTTCGATAGCAGAGGGCCCCAGATATTCGGAAGCCTCCGGAGGAAAAGCTTCGGGGCCCGCTGGGTATTCGGAACCGGACTCGCGGGCGTATTTTCCGCCGCCCGTTCTGAACGGAAGATTCATAGAGATGCTGACTTTATCGACGATGGCGGCAGCCTCGGTCCCCGAAATCCTGAGGTTTCCCGAAGACGCCGACCTTGCAGCACTTAGTCTAACCTCGGCAAGTATATCGGGCGTCACTGGATAGTCGGAAATCCATCCGTTTCGCGGCATGATGTTGATCGAAACCAGTTTTCTTTCCGCCGCCGCTTCATCGTGGGACGAGGCTAAATTGAGGGCGGTAGCCAGTTCTACGGCAAAGTCGCCTTCCCGTACCAGGGGTTGTTCGATAGGTGGAACTCCGGATTGTGAACCCCTGGCCTCAGCCGCAATGGCATATGGTGCTGCAAAAAGGCTTGCGGCAAGAAACACCGCCAGAATACTTTTCATTTGGGTACTCCTTTCCGACGGAGCGCAATTTCGTTAGATCATCATAAATATAATTATTCAGCGCATCTAACGCGTTTATAATAAAGATGCGTGTACGATAATATTAGTCTACAATATTGTGGATAATTCAAATGGGGCTATTTTTTGCTCGGAAGGGCTCTTTTGCGCTCCGCTCCGGCGGATATCCCAGGGATTCCCTGGGAGACCTCAATCCCATCGAACTGGTAAATTTCACCGATCTGGGATAAAGGTCTCTGCGGGACGCAGCCGGGTCGACCGGCTTAAAATTTTTGATCCAATTTCTTTAGAGGAAAACTTTTCGGAGGTAGCTCATTGCCATCGTTATCGGAAGCGCAACTGGCGGCGGTCGAGTATCTGGACGGACCGGCCCTGATCTGCTCCGGCGCGGGAGCGGGTAAGACCTCAACCATAGTTGCCAAATTCGAGCATCTGATTGAGGCCGGCTACGACCCCAAAAGGGTCCTCTGCATCACCTTCACCAATAAAGCAGCAAACGAGTTAAAGGACCGGCTCACAAAATCGACTGGACGAGGGACGAGGGATTTCCCGTGGGTGAGGACCTTTCATTCCTCGATGTTGCAGATCCTGAAAGCGCATGCGGCGGACATTGGATTTAAAACGCCGATCACCATTTACGATGGGACCGATCAGATCGGGCTAATCAAAAATATCATCGAACATAAATTCGACATGGACGGTAAGTACGCCAGGGCGATAAGGGGCCATGTCAGCAGGGCCAAAAACTCCATCAGGGCCGATGCCTACATCCACTCCGTCAGGGAATTCAGAAAACTCGACCTGATCTTCGAGCACTACAACCTGAGGCTCCGGGAATCGAACGCAATGGACTTCGACGATATCCTGCTCCATGCCCTCAGTTTGCTGAAGAACGGGCCTCAAATCCGGACCTCCTACCAGGATTTGTTCCAATACATTCTTCTGGATGAGCACCAGGATTCCAATTCTATCCAGAACGCCATAATCAAGCTCCTGGTGAATAAGGGCAACATCACCGTGGTGGGTGACTTTTCACAGTCCATTTACAGCTTCCGAGGGGCGGAGCCGAGCTATTTCACGCGGTTTCCGGCAGAGTACGAAGGGACAAAGGTCTTCCTGCTGGAGCAGAACTACCGCTCGACCGCCCCGATTGTCGAATTGGGAAATGAAATCATCAGCTTGAATAATGAGGAGATAAAAAAGAACTGCTTCAGCGCCAAACCTGGCAGCCTGCCCTCCCTGAGAGGTTTCGACAATTCCTACTTCGAGGCCAGGTGGGTGGCTGAGAAATGCAGGGCCTACCGCTACGACGGCCTTGCTTTCGAGCAGATGGCGGTCCTCTACAGGACAACCTTCGTCAGCCGGATCTTTGAGAAGGCATTCAATGAACTCGGCGTCCCGTACAAGCTGGTCGGAGGAGTGTCCTTTTTCGAGCGGCGCGAGATCAAAGACCTGACAAGCTACCTCGCATGTGCGGTAAACCCGAGGGACGACGTCGCCTTTGAACGAATCCTGAACGTTCCCAAAAGAGGGATCGGCAAAAAATCGATTCAGAAAATCAGGGAGATCGATTTGCCCGGCGGCTCTCTTTTTGAAAAAAGCCCCATCGCGGTCCAAAGAAAAGTCAGCCTGAAAAAGGCCGCCGAGGGGGTCGGAATGGTCCTGTTCATCCTAGATCGCATAAAGAATATGCCGCCGAGGCAGGCACTGGAAGAGCTTATCGACGTTACCCATTACGAGGAATACCTGGAAAGTTATGCCGGAGATGGCGACGAGGGCAGCCTTACGTCCCGTCTGGAAAATGTGGACGAGCTTCTTAGCATAGCCGAGGGCAGGGCAACTATAGAGGAGTTTCTGGAAGACTGCGCCCTGCGCACCGAAGACGACGAAGAGGATGAATCCGAAGATCGAGGGGTCCGCCTGTCCACGATCCACGCCGCCAAGGGGCTCGAGTTCCATACCGTGTTTCTGGTAGCGTGTGAGAACAACATACTCCCTCATTGGCGCTCTGTTGGCGAAGATGCTGAAAATCTGAGCGGCGGCAAGGTCGAAGAAGAGCGCAGGCTGTTCTATGTCGCGTGCACCAGGGCCGAGCGAAACCTTCACATTTCGTACGCCGCAATGCGGCAAAACAAGTCGAGCGGGATCAGCCCGTTTTTGAAGGAGCTGTCCGGAGAGCACTTGAACAGGTTGGATTAGTGCCGGCGGCAGGCAAGGACCGTGTGTTGCTCCGAGGGCGTGTTTGTTTTTCCGCTCATGGATTCGACGACAATCTTCACCACGGCGGTCTTTTCGATCTTGTCGTCTTTCATGGCGGGCAGGGGCTGATTCTCAGGCACGAACTTTTGCACCATGCTTTCCAGGATGCGCCTTTTTTCAACAGGGTCTTCCACGAACTCGGCTTTTCCGAAACAGACGACGCTTTTGTAGATCTGCGTGATCCCGCAGCCCCGTTCGAAAAGGACCAGCGGCCCCACCTCGTCTACCAGGAAACACACGCGGGGATCGGCCCGAAGCGCTTCGATCTTTCGGCCCGTTTGTGCACTGTGGAAGTAAATGCCGCCTTCGACAAATAAGTAGTTCACGGCAACGGCATACGGTCCATCGGCTGTCGTGACGGCCAGTCGGCCCACGGGCATGCGTTCGAGCAGAAGTTCCATTTCCCGTGAAGTGTTCATCGCCCGGTCCTTGCGCCGGGGCTCCGTTATCATGCCTTCCTCCGTGTGGGTCCGCAGATTCGTATAACAAGTTCTAAGGATCTCATGCAGGCTGGTGGTATGCTTTCAAAAAGCGCGCTCGGGCCCGGGATCGCGCACGATCGGGCATAACCTGCCCCCGGTGGCTGCAAGCAGCCTGTCAAATTCGACTTCCAGGGTGAGGGTATTTTTTCCGCTGCCGAAGTAGACTATTTTCGCGTCCCGCAGGCCTTCGTCGAAGACAGTCAGCACATCGGCGCGCGGTGGGACCGGCCCAACCCCTCCCACCTCATATCCGAGGTCCTGGAGCACCTCTTCGGGCGAAAGGCTTCGCAACTCCCGCCGGTTGACGCCGAGCGCGGCGGCAAGTCTGCGGTAGTCGATCCGGTCCCGGCACCTGACGGCGGCAAGCACCCAGAATGAGTCCCTCATCCTGAATGCCACCGTTTTGAGCAGCCCGTCAATAAGCCCCGGGGCCTTTTCCTCGGCTTCGCTGATCGTTACGACCGGCTCATGGACGTGGATTTTGAAAGGGACGCCTTTTTCCCTGAGAAAATTTAATATTTCTTCGTAGGCCATAATTTCGATAAATGGGGCGGCGGTTCAAAAATGTGCCGCCGCCCTTCCGGTGTATACCTTAGAATTTAGGCCTTCGCACCCCGAAATCCATGGGGGTGCGGAGAGACATGTCACCGCGAAGGACAGATGATTTAGACAGGATTAACAGGATTGAGACGGCTCCTGTTTTTCCTTTGGCCTGTTGTTTCCTGTTAATCCTGTAAATCCTGTCAAAGATCTTTTTGCTTTGCGTTCTAAGCGCGCCTCTGCGGTGAACTGGCACCGCGGCCGCTTCTCGCTCCTCGCGCTTTCGGCGGATCGCTTGCCGGCTCCACGGCCACCGAGGCCCCGGCAATCCATTGGCTGAAGCGTTCCCAGCCCGCCGCCTGGATCGAATACTCCCTTCCGGCGTCGAGCAGCGCATCGATAAAGAAGTGCCCGTAGCCGCGCGCACCCGCGAGGATAATTCCGGGGACGCCGCCAGTTCCCTCGATGCGCACCAGGAGGCACGTCAGATCTTCCACGGGGGCCTGCGCGGCCTTTGGACTGAACGGCCCTTCGAGGTCGACAGGGCTGAGCTTGGCAAGCACGTCGAAGCACCGGGTCCCCACGATGGCAACGGCCGCATAGGCATCGGTGACATCCGTAAAGCCCGTTTCCTCGAAGGACGGGAGCTCATCGCCGAGCGCCATGATCCTGGATTCCCCTGGAATGCAGCGCACGAGCAGCAGGCCGCGCTCCAAGGCAATCATACCCGGCTTTGCCGGCATGCTCAAGCCCGCGGGGCGCATCGCGTCGAGGTCCGGTCCCTGCAGGTTCCATTTGGGCACGTGGCTCAAGTCGGCGGCAAACAAGGCGCTTTTGGGTCTTTCAGCCGCGTAGGCCAGGGGAATTTCCCAGCCGTTTCGCACCAGGACCCGCTCCGCTTTTAAACCCATATCAACAGGTGAAACACGTTTCAGCATTCGTTGCTCCTTTGGTTTTGAGTTAACTCAAACTAAAAACTCAAAACTAAAAACTCTTCTAGCTTTTCATGCGACCACCTTCAGGGTCATAGAAAGGCGTAGGCACGATTTCGGCTTTGACTGTAACGACAGGGGGCAGTTGTCCCTTTGCCAGCTTTGCGTCCGTATGGATCTCCAGTATTCCCCCCATAACGGCCAGTTCCGGATCGACCAGTGCCAGGCCTATGGACTGCCCCAGGGTCGCGCTGTAGCGCGAAGAGCACACGCGGCCCTTGACCACGCCCCCGGCAATGATGATGGAACCGTCTGAAGGCGTCTTCCGGGGGTTTTCCATCCTGAATCCCACCAGCTTTTGCCGGTGCGCCTGTTTTTCCGTGGCGCGCAGCGCCGGGGCCCCCGCGGTCTTCGCCCCGGTTTTGCGCCGGTCCCAGGCCCAGCTCATTCCGATGTCGTGGAGCGTGGAGTGATTGTCTGTATCGGTGCCTATGATGACGTGCCCTTTTTCGAGGCGCAGCACGAACTGGCCAGCCAATCCAAAGGGTTTGATCCCGAAAGGCTTTCCGGCTTCCATGACGGCGTCTTGGATCGCGGGGCCGTATGAGGATGGCGCATGAATCTCGAAGCTAAGCTCTCCGACGAACCCAAGCCTCATTACGAGCGCCTCTATGCTTCCGCAAATCTTCATCCGGCGGATGCCCATGTAGGGGAAAGCCTCATTGCTAAAGTTTTCGCCGGTCAGCTTCGCGAGCACCTCCCGGGCGCGCGGCCCGGCCACGTTGATGGCCGCCATGGCGTCTGTGAGGTTTACGAGGCTGGTTTGCCAGTTTTCCTCCCTGCCGTGGAAGCTCAGCCACTCAGCCGTGTTGGCGGCCCGTACCGTGCTCGTGGTGAAGTAGTAATCGTTTTCGCCCATTTTGGTAACCACGCCGTCATCGATGATTACGCCCTGTTCGTTGCACATCGCGCCGTACTTGAGCTTGCCGGGGGCCAGAGTGTTCATGTTGCCGGCATAGACCCTCTGAAGGAGCTTCAGGGAGTCCGGCCCGAACAGGCGGAACTTCCCCAGGGTCGAAACATCGATAAATCCGACGTTGTTGCGTACGTTTTCGACTTCCGCGCGCGCCTCCTCATCCTCGAAGAACCGGACGCGTTTCCAGACGCCGGCCAGCACGAATGTCCCGTTCAGGGCCTTCTGGCTGTCGTGGAGCGGGGTATGCTTGACGGGTGCGTGCCTTCGGCCCCCCAGGACAGCCATGCCGGTCGGGAAGATGGGTGGCCGCACGGTCGTCGGCATTACGGAGCCGGGGACCAGGCCCTTGAGCGATCCGAGCACCAGCGGCAGGTTTTGTCCGGCGAGGTAGCTCTGGGACGGGCCCGTTCCGGTGGTCGTATAGCGCTTGACAAGCTCAGCCTGGTCGAAACCTTCATCCATGGCGTCCGCGATCTGTCCTACCGTGACGTCTTCATCGAAGCAGACGAAGCGCTTGTGGCCCTTGCCCGGGGTCTGGATAATCGCCATGCCCCGTTTGGGGCCGGGGAGCGCTTCGAGGGCTTCTCCGGCCGCCTTCATATGAGCACCCACGTCGAGGCCGCAATCTTTCAAAGCGCACAGGGCGGCCAGCCTTCCCTGGGCTTCGATGGTTGCGCTGTCCTCGAGGGCCATGACCCGCCCGGCCGCATGGACGCAGGGCGGGAGTTGTGCCGGCAGGAATTTGGCCGAATGGGAATCGTAGGCCATCCTGGCGCCCGCGACCTGGAGGAGTTGTGAAAGCGGCGTTTCGCCGGCTGAGGCGATGAGCAGATCGCAGTCGAACCTTAGTGGCTTGCCTCCTCCAATGGGCTGCAAGGTCGCCCTGGAAACGGAGCGGAATCCGCCGGCCCCGGTTGCCGCGAAGCCCCGGTAAAAGGGAATGCCCAGGCGGCTCAAACGGTCGACGGCCCCCGCGTCGAAGCCGGCCGGACGTCCGTCGGCCACGGCGGCGATTTCCACGCCGAGTTCAGCCAGGTCGACGGCGACTTCCAGCATGCCGTCGTGGAATCCGCTCAAGACCGCGCGGCTTCCAGGCTTGATCGCATAGGTGTTTGCCAACTGGTGCGCGCAGCTCCCCTGCATGATTCCGGGCATATCGTTATTTTGAAAAATAAGGGGCCGCTCGATGGCGCCCGTGGCGGCGATAACGCTTTTTGCCCGGATCTCGTAATAACACTCGCGGAAGTGATCGCCGGGTCCTCCCCGCTGCACCGCCGTGACCTGGTTGGACTGGTGGATTGCGGTTGCCGAGGTCGAAAGCAGCACCCGGATATTTTCGCAGGCAAAGACTTCGTCGGCGAGGCGCGCGGCGTGCAAAAACGCCGGAGCGCCGCCGTTCACCCGGACTGTGCGATAGTTCAGGGCGCCGCCAAGCCGGCCCTTCGTTTCCAGAAGGACCACGCGGACACCGCTCTTAGCGGCCTCGAGCGCCGCGCTCATCCCGGCCGGGCCGCCGCCCGCTATGCATACTTCGGCATTCAGGAAGCGGTTTTCGTAAATGCCGTCCGGCATCCCGGGATCGACGACACCGCACCCGGCGGCCCGCCTGATGGCCGGTTCGACAAACTTCCAAAGCCACGCGGGCTTATGGAACATCTTGTAATAAAAACCCACGGGCATGGCAAAACCGAACCACTGTAAAACCGACATCAGGTCCAATTCCGGGCTCCCGATGACGTTTTGCGGTTTGACCGTCATGCCCTGGCGCAGGGGTGTCCCGCACGCCCTGACATTGGGTTCTCCGTCCACGCCCATGAGGCAGTTGGAGCTGTAGCCGTCCAGGTTGTAAAGGCCTCGCGGCCTGTGATATTTCATGCTGCGGGAAAAGATGCGTACGCCGTTGGCAAACAGGGCCGTCGCGATCGTATCGCCCTCCAGCCCTTTCATGGGCTTGCCTCTGTAGTTGAATACGATTTCCCGCTCTCGGTCGACATGCTGTGTTGGAGCTTCAGGCAATCGAACCATCACGCTTTCTCCTCTTCACGGATGAGCGGCAGGTTGGTGCGCGTGTCCCTGGTAACGGTGAACCAGCAGCCGCAGCCCTTCGTGTGGAACCACCACTCGTTTTGAGGCCCGCAAACGCTTTTTGCCAGGTAGACGTAAGCGGCCCACTCCTCATCGGTAACTGTATTCTCGTCGGGCCGGGCTTTGACTTCCCCGCCGAATCTGAACTCGTATATATTGCGCGGCCCGCAGTTCGGGCACTCGATCAGAAAAGACATGAATTTTCTCCTCTTAGTTCCACGGCGTATAGTACATCGTAGCGGCCGTCTCCCTCTGCAGGTTGTAATCCCTGTAGCGCCCGAGGCCGAAGGGTTTCAAGATATCCGGACACTCGCGCGAAGCAAGCCATTTGGCCATGTATCGCCCGGTGATCGGCCCGGACTTGAAGCCGAAGTACCCCCAGCCGCAATCCATGTAGTAGCCTTCGATGCGGCTGTCGCTTATGATGGGGGCCATATCGGGCGTCATGTCGGTCAGGCCCGCCCAGATCCGCATGAACCTTGTCCCTCTGAGACAGGGCAGCATGTCTATGAGGGCTTCCCCCTGGTGCTTGATGTAGCGCGCCGTTGTGTAGGTCGTGTTGTACGTCGGCCACGGGTCCATGTGCGCCCCGGTCACGATCTCGCCTTTGAGGCTCTGGCTGGCGTAGGCGTGGTAGCGTCCGGAGGAGACCACGTGGTCCAAAAACGGCTTCAGTGGCTCGGAGACCATGGCCTGGAGCGGCAGCACGCTGATCGGCAGATCGATGCCCGCCATAGACGAGATGGTAGGGCTGTAGCCGCCTGCCGCGTTGAGAACGATAGGGGCTCGAATGGTTCCCCTGTCCGTTCTGACGCCGGTGACCTTGCCGTTTTCCACGTCGATGCCCTGGACTTCGGTGAGCTGATGGATATGGATTCCCAGCTTGTCGGCCCCTTTGGCCAGGGCCCAGACCACGGCGTCGTGCCGGACGGTGCCTCCCGGAGGGTGGTACATACCGCCCATTATCGGAAAACGGGGCCGGTCGCTGACATCGAGCTGCGGGACGAGCTTCTTGCATTCCTCCGCGTTGAGGAACTCCGACTTTACGCCCATGAATTGAGCGGTCGCCACCGTCATTTTGAGGCCCGCGGCCTCGGCCTCCGAGTGAACCAGGTTGAGATTGCCGCAGTTGAAGTACATCAGGTTGAAGTCCAGCTCCCGCATCAATTCGGGCCAGAGTTTGAGCCCCTCGTCATAGAGGGGGATGTTTTCCTTGCTGCGCTGGTTGGATCGGACGATCGAAGTGTTGCGTCCGCTGCCCCCGTATCCGACGTAGCGGCGCTCGATGACGGCAACATTGGTCATCCCGTGGTCCCGCCCCAGGTAGTAGGCCGTGGCGAGGCCGTGGAGGCCGCCTCCGATGATGACCGCATCGTAGCTCTTTTGCAGCGGGTGAGTGTGCCAGAGGCGCTTGTCGAGCTTGCGCCCAAATCTGCTTGTGAGTTCCCTGAACATATGCGTCAATGACTCCTTCCCGGGTTGTGGTTGCTAAAAGTAATCCCTTGGCGGCCCCCCGGATGCCAGCGGGATATCCGTGGCCTCAGCCGTGGCCAGGGTGATTGTCCGCATGTCCTCGGGTTCGAGATTGTGGACATTGGTCTTTCCCGTACAACGTGCAATGATGGCTGTTTCCTGGACCGTACCCTTGATCCAGTTCTGCCCGGCGCAGCTGCGCTCCTCCACGGAAAGGGCGTTTGCGAACGCCATGATGCCGTGATCTATGGTGCCTCCCATGGCGATGCCCATTGCGGCGCCGAACACGGCGGCTTTGCAGTTTGCCGCCAGTATTTTGGCCGCGTCCGTGCCGGAGCGAAGTCCGCCGAAGTAGAGCAGGTCGATCTCCTCTTCGCGGTTGAGCTTCCTCAGCGTCCTCAGGGCATCGCGAATACCGCTCAGATCGGGTGCGCCGGCGAGTTCCGCCCAGGGGAGTTCGATCCCGGGCGTGCCGTCGAGCAGCAGCAGATCGAAGCCGTTTTCCAAGGCGTAGGGAACCGCCTCCGGGAGCGCGGCGGCCGCGACGCAAAGCCCCAGGAGCTGGCCCTCGCGGGTCCTTTGCGCGACGATGGGGCAAAATCGCGCGCCCATTACGTACACATGCCCGGCTGCGGCAGCGCTGGGCTCGTCCCTTCCGGGAACAATGAGCTGCAGCCAGGGAATTTTTCCCTTTTCGCGATCCGCCCCCGCCCCCGTCCCCGCCGTTTCATCTTCCGGAGCGCGGAAGCCCAGATATGCGCAGCCCGAAGCCGTAAGCGCCTCGGCCAAGGCTTTTCTGACCTCGTCCGGGGCCTCGTCGAACCCAGTGAAAACATAGGGCAGCCCAAGGGTGATCGAGCCGCCTATCTGCGTCGCCGTGGAGCAGTGCTCGCGGTAAGGATCGATGACTAGCCTGGTCAAAGCAGCCGGCAAAAACACGAGATCGTCCAGCTGGGCCGGTCTGCCCGGCGGAAATGGATTGTCGCGGGGTTTTAATCGTGCCCTCAGGACCTCGCTCAGCCTGGCGATGTCGCCCGGCTCCGTGCGGGCCATGGCGTGGATGTGCTCGCGGGTGCGCCTGGAGTAGTCCGACATGCCGGTTTCAGCATCGCATCTCAGGCATCTTGCCGCCTGGCGCCTCGCCGCGTCCCAGTCGTAAGTCGACTGGCACTCCGTGCTAAAAGAATTCGTAAGATCGCAGACCTGTTCCTCGCGCGCGAGCTTCTCCCATCGCGGGTCCTGGACAAGGGGGACCCGCCGGGTGCTCCAGGAAACGCGGTAGGGCCCCGGGTCCTGTCGCCCCTCGAGGAACGCGTTGACGTAATAGGCGGCCCGATGGCCGTGATGGACGGCATAGATGATGGCCGAAGGCCCGAAAGCCCCGTCGCCCGCGGCGAAGACTTTGGGGTCGCCCGTCCGCATGGTCTCGAAGTCGGCCTTGACCCGCCCGCGTTCCAGGATGCCGAGCCGCTCCAGTTCCGGGTTTTGAGCGTACAACCCGATTGCCAGCAGGATGGTCCCCGTTTCCACCCTGCGTGTGACTTTCGTGTCGTAGGTGGGATTGAAACACCCGCTTGCGTCTAAAACGGACGTGCAGCGCATGAACTCGATTCCGGTTACCCTTCCGGCTTCATGAAGGATTGCCTTCGGCCCCCAGGAAGGATGGATCGTCACGCCCTCCGCCAGCGCCTCCTTCACCTCATGGTCCCACGCCGGCATCTGCTCGCGGCCCTCGAGGCAAAACAGTTCGACCCGGCCGGCCCCTGCCCGCAGAGCGGTCCTTGCGGCGTCGATTGCCACGTTTCCGCCCCCGACCACTACCACGTCGCCTTCCAGACGGACCGGTTTTCCCGCGTTCATGTCCTCAAGAAATCCGATGCCGTAAAGACCTTTCAGGCCCGGTTGCTCGCCCGGCACCCCGAGGCGCCTGTCCTGCCACAGGCCGATTGTCAGCAATACCGCATCGTGTCTTTCCTTGAGTTCGTCCAGGCTCACCTGTTCACCGAGTGCGCAGTTCAGGTGCAGCTTGATGCCGGGGCAGTGTTTGAGCATCCGGTCGATATCGCGCTCTATGACCCGGCGCGGAAGCCTGAAGGTTGGAATGCCCAGGGTCATCATGCCGCCCGGCCGGTTCGACTTTTCGTAGACGTGGACTTCATAGCCCGCTTCAGCCAGGTCTTGAGCCGCGGTAAGCCCGGCCGGGCCGCCGCCCGCGATGCCGATGGTCTTGTTCCTGGTCACCGGGACGGGCGGCAGGGCAGGGCCGTCTTCCATCCGGTCGGTGACGAACCTTTTTAAGTTGCGGATGGTTACGGCCCCGTCGCTCTCCCCGCGCCTGCACTGCGATTCGCAGGGCATGGCGCACACGCGCCCGCACACGGCGCCGAAAGGATTAGTTGCCCTGATCACATTGAAGGCTTCCTCGAAGCGCTCCTGGGCGACGAGCCCCACGTAGGACGGAATGTCCGTGCCGACCGGACATCCGCGCTGGCAGGGCGCCGGAATGTAGTCGGAATCGTGATGCTCGTCGTAGTGTTCCTGAGATACAAAAGCCTCAGCGTTTAAATTTGACATGACCGAACTGCTCCTCTTCAACTATCCCCGGTTTGGGGCATAGGGCAGCCGCGTTAGCGCCGCCGCTTCCGGTGTCAGTGCCACAAGGTCGTTTCGAGACAATTGCCGAACGTCCGTATAACCGTGCTCGTGGACGATGGCCGCCAGTTGCCATCGGACCGCTTCCAGAAAGCGGTGGATCTGGAGGGCCCGTTTTTCGACGTCGAACCGCTTCGTGTGCTCGGGGTCCTGCGTGGCCGCCCCTATCACGCAGCTGCCCACGCTGCATTGCATACAGGTGATGCAGCCTGCGGCGATGAGCATGGTGCTCCCAAAGGCCACCGCCGTAGCACCGAGCGCAATCGCCTTTGCCGCGTCGACCCCGTCTTTTATTCCTCCCATGAGCACGATGGGCATCCGGCCCGCGCACTCCAGCTCTTCGAGGCCGTCCAAAGCCTCCTGAAGACCGGCGATCGTGGGTATGCCGACATATTCGGCGACCTCGCTTCCGGCCGCGCCGGTCCCCCCCTGCATGCCGTCCAGTTCGATAAAGTCGATGCCGTCTTTTAGAGCTATCTTGATGTCGTCGCGTATGCGCCCGGCGCCCATCTTTATGCTGATGGGGACCCGCCAGCCGGTCGCCTCCCTGAATTCCTCGACCTTCATGATGAGATCGTCGCCTCCGAGAATATCTGGATGGCGTGAGGGGGACCGCAAATCCATGCCTTCCGGAATGCCGCGCACGGCGGCGATTTCCCTGGTCAGTTTTTCCGCCATCAACTGGCCGCCGAGCCCGGGTTTGGCGCCCTGCGAGATGTAGATTTCCACGCAATCGGCCCGCTTCATGTCGTGAACGTTCCAGCCCAGGCGTCCGGCAAGGCACTGGGCGATCATCTGCCGGGCTTCCGCACGCTCGGAGGACAGCATGCCGCCTTCGCCGCTGTTTTCTGAAATCCCCGAAAGCCGGGATGCGATGCCGAGCGCTATTTTCATCTGCGGGCTAAGCGCTCCATAGCTCATCGGGGCGATCATCACCGGCATGCTCAGGTCCAGAGGCCGCCCGCCGTGATTTTCTCCGATGAAGGTGCGCAAATTGACCTTCGAGATCACCTCCGGATTTTGTCCCGCATCGTTCATGTCCTTTTTGAAAGAGATATCCGAAAAGTGGGGCAGGTGGCGCGAAGTGCCGTAGCCCCGTATCCTGTAGCGGCCGATGTGGGCCTTTACGCGAATGTCCTCCAGGACTTTGGCGTTCCAGTAGTCGTGCCGGGCGCCCGAAGAGAAGCTGTAGAACGGCGGTTTGCGCAGTCGTGGTTCCGCCGTGCCGTAGCGCAGGGTCTTGCCCGTGCAGACGATTTTTTTCAACGTGCCCCGGAACGGCAGGTCATAGCGGTCCAAAAACGTCATCACGCTTTCGACTTCAGTCGAGGAAGGATCGACGAGCATGGCGTCATTGCCCAGGGAATCCACGGCGCCTCCAATGTAGATCTCCCCGCCCATCATGTCCTCGCCCACGCGTTCTCCCGAATTTCCGAGTATGATGACCCGGCCGCCGTACATCATATAGCCCGCCATGAAGCTGGCGTTCCCAGCGCAGCACAGGGTCCCCTTCTTCATCACCTGCCCGGCCCTGGAGCCGATGTTTCCCTTGACCACGATCTCACCGCCCCGCATGCCCACCCCGGCAATGGCGCTCGCATTTCCCCCCACCACGATGGAGCCGCGCAGCAGGTTGTCTCCGACCCCCCAGCTGGCGTTTTTGTCCACCTGGAACTCCGGGCCGTCGCAAAGCCCGCCGCAGTAGTACCCGGCAGAGCCCCTGACCCTGACCAGTATCGGGCTGATTAAACCGACGCCGATGTAGTGTTTTGCGTCCGGATTTATGATCTCGGCGTTCTGGTGAGTGGCCCCGAAACCTCTGAGCGTCTCGTTTAGTTTTCGAACGGGCATTTCTGCCAAATCAAGCGTTACCATCTCGGTTCCCTTCCCATGCTGACTGTCTGGTCAATGCCGCCTGTGCCCAACTCATGCCGTGCTCTGCATCGACCACAGGCCGCAGGTCAGGGGCGGTGGTTCGGTCGTGTCGAGAGCGCGGCCGGGAAACAGCCTGTTCAACGCCACTTCTTCCGATGCGATGGCGATGAGCTCGTCATCTTCATATTTGACCATGGGTTTTGCCGCGAGCTTGTCTTTTGCGTAGCCGATGGAATCTTTTGTCGAAACGAGGTAGGAAAACGTCCCATCGAGGTCGTCGAGCGAACTGCGCAACGCGTCCTCGAGGAGCACTCCCCGGCTCATTTTGTAGGCCAGGTAGACTGCGATCAGCTCCGTATCGTTTTCGGTGCGAAACTCCATCCCACGGCGCTCCAGCCGCCGCCGCATGATCCAGTAGTTGGTGATCTGGCCGTTATGCACCGTGGCGACGTCGGCAAAGCCGGTTGCCCAAAAGGGATGGGCCGTTTCGGGATGGACCCCGGTTTCCGTGGCCAGGCGCGTATGCCCTATGCCGTGGCTGCCGTCGAATCGGCCGATGCCGTAGAGCTGCTGGAGCCCCCGAGGTTGACCGACGTCCTTGATTATATCGAGGCTCGATCCCACCGAAACCAGCTGCCCCACCCGTTCCAAGGCGTAAGAAAACTGCTGGACGTCGCCCGAGTATTCGACAGTTGCCCCGTAAGTGCAGCCGAGAGCTTCATCCTCGACAATCTTTGCTCCCTGCCTGGCCAGCCCCTCCCGGATCCGCGCCATGTCCCCTTTTTGCCCTTCGCCCCGGTCGATAAAGAACCGCAGCCGCAGCCGTCCTTCCCGCGGTTCTTTGTAGATGGCCCAACCCGCTGAATCAGGACCCCGGTGCCGGCATGCGTCCATCATTTCGGTCAGCGCCTCACCGGTGGTCATGCCCAGGTTGGGGCGTTTGCCATTCTTAAACAGGATCCCAGCAATACTGCACATTGAAGTCTCCTCTAGTCTTGTGTTTCCGCACCTGAGCCGGCTTTTTTGTATCATTAAAAGCCTCGATCGCTCTAGGCACGGGGTATCGTGCGTGCCCTTGAGCCTAATGCAAATAATGTTCCTGCCATGAAAATAAGGAAAATCTTCCGGATGGTGGAGTCCTTGAGGCCGGGATGATATGT
This sequence comes from Syntrophobacteraceae bacterium, assembly GCA_050008735.1. Lineage (GTDB taxonomy): Bacteria > Desulfobacterota > Syntrophobacteria > Syntrophobacterales > Syntrophobacteraceae > SbD1. Next base: position 7,980 of record JBEKMB010000017.1, on the reverse strand, counting down.
TTTTGGAAGGCGGCGGTTTGGCGCGGGCGGGCTAACGCGCTTGCGCGCGGGCGCCCGTCGCGGCCGGGGGATTGGCGCGGGCAGTCTTCAAACTGAAAAGAGTTTCCCCCGCTCTTTCGCGCTTGGGGAAGTACCCGTTGGAGAAGGGCCGGTCTATTCTTCGAGTATTCGGGGATAGACGATGATGGAGAGGAATTTCGCGGGCAGTTCTATGAGATTTTCCGGTCCGTGAAAGGCTTCGGCATCGAAGAAAAGGGAGTCTCCGGGGCTCATCGTGTAGACCCGGCTGCCATGGCGGTAGCCGACTTTGCCCTGAAGCATATAGATGAATTCCGTGCCCGCGTGGTGAAACATCGGAAACGCTTCTGATTCATTAGTAAGAGTAATGAAATAAGGCTCGACGGCGGTGCTCTTGCCGACGGTGTGGCCGAGAAGTTCGTATTGATGCCCGGCCCTGCTTCCGCGGCGCTCGATCTTCAGCCCATGTCCGGCTTGAACGAAAGTGGCGTCTCTTTGCTCTTCGAACTGCCGGAAAAAGGCCGTAACGGGGACCTGGAGGGCGTTTGAAAGGGCCTGGAGCGTCGCAAGGGAAGGCGAGGCAATGCCGCGCTCGATCTTCGACAGCATGCCGGCCGAAAGCCCGGTAAGCCTTGAGAGTTCCATCACCGTAATGTCGAGTTTTTTTCGAAAAGCCCTTACTTCACGGCCGATGGCCGACTCAAGGCTGCTTTGGCCGGCGCCTGAGCCGGTGAGAAGTTCCAGATTGTTCGCCTGGGATGGTTGCGCAGGGTCTTCATTGTGAGATTTCAACATCTGAGCAGGCTTAAAATCCTTTTTGAATGGCTTTGCCGTGTGTTGGAAACTCCACGGATATTGCGTGCCGCACCTTCGGTCAATAACACATGAGCGTGGTGCGGGTCAACTTTAGACATTGCCGCTGTTAAATCAATCAAAAACCAAACGAATTGTTCATTTTTGTACCAAAATCCGGATCGTTTTTAGATGCCAGGGTTATCCTTCCCCTTTTTCCAGATCGGTTCACAATTGTGGAAAATAACGGTCATATCAACAAAAATGTTCCAATTGTGCCCCCGTTCTTTCGAGGATGAAGCATTTTTCCCGCACTTTTTCACCTCCAGGACTGCCCTTTTCCACCTCCTTTCTCACTTACCCGCACGGATCGAACAGATAGACCGACTACGCTTTGGCTGCCCGCGTCCCGTGCCCCGGCATCTTCGTCGTCCGATCCGGTTCGGTGGAACTCGGGCATACTTCTTGAATTTACTCCATGGCAAAATTATTGACTGTCAGTCAAAACGGTGGGCGCGCTTTGAGAAATTAGCGCAGCTAAACCTGGATCTCAAACCGAACTAAACGTTGAAGTCTCGGACACACTCGAATCCATCCGAGAAAAGGAGAAAGGGAAGTGGAACCGAAAGCGACCAAGGAAAGCGTCATGAACAGGATAAAAGCAGACGGCGTTGAATTCCTTCTGGCCCAGTTTGTCGACATCAACGGATCGGTGAAGGTCAAGCAGGTGCCCGCGGAATGTCTCAAAGACGTGGTGGAGGATGGGGCCGGGTTTGCCGGCGCCGCCGTCTGGGGCATGGGGCAGGGGCCCCACAGTCACGATCTGATGGCGCGCGCCGACGTTGCCACTTATCGCCGGCTCCCCTGGAAGCCGAACGTCGCGGTCCTGAACACTAACCTCTATGTCGATGGCAAGCCGCATCCCTATTGCCCGCGCGGGAACCTGCTGCGCATGACTGAATTGTTCGCCCGTGAGGGTTATGTGCTCAACTGCGGATTCGAACCCGAACATTTCCTGGTGGTCCGAGATGCTGAGGGGGGCATCAGGATCTGGGACCCCCTCGAAATCGATACCCAGGCCAAGCCCTGTTACGACTTCAAAGGCATGTGCCAGGCCATGGATTATCTGCAGGATATCATCCGCTACGGTAATCAGTTGGGATTTGAGATCTATCAAAGCGATCACGAAGATGCCAACGGGCAGTATGAAATAAACTTCGGGTGGACCAACGCCCTTCATTCGGCCGACCGTTTGACCCTTTTTCGCATGATGACGTCGCAGGTGGCGGCCAAACGCGGCTGCATCTCCACCTATATGGCAAAACCTTTCAATGATAAAACGGGCTCCGCCGCGCATCTGCACTTTCATATCGCAGACGTTGAAACCGGGGAAAATCTTTTCCCGGCGGGTTCGGAGGACAAAGGCGCCAACGGGCTGGGTCTATCCAAGCTGGCCCTCCATTACGTCGGTGGGCTGCTCAAGCATATCCGGGCCATTACCGCCGTCGCTTCGCCAACCGTCAATTGCTACCGGCGCATTCAAAGCGGCGAATTCGTCTTTTCCTCCACTTCGGGCTTCACCTGGACCCCTGCCTTTGCATCCTATGGCGACAACAATCGGACCCAACTCTTCCGCTGCCCCAACTCCAACCGGTTCGAGGACAGATCTGTCTCCGCCGCGGTCAACCCTTACCTTCTGACCGCGGTGCACATGGCCGCGGGGCTGGACGGCATCAGGAACGAGATTGATCCCGGTGAGCCGTGTATCGGGACAAACCTCTACGAAATGCCGTTCGATGAACGGCGCCGGCGCGGCATGACGCTGCTGCCCCAAACTCTTTTGGAAGCGGTAACGGCGCTCGAGCAGGATGAAGTGGTCAAATCGGCGCTCGGTCCGATTGCCGACGAATTTATCCGGCTGAAAAAATCCGAGTGGAGCGAGTTCATGCGCTACGAGGTAACGCCCTGGGAAATAAAGCGTTATCTGACCATGCTTTAGGCGATGTGCCGAAAATGTGAAACGTGGGAAATGATTTTGCGAAGGAGGTAAGAAAATGAGCCTGTTAAACGCTGAAGGCAAGTTTACCTATCATACTGCTCAGTTGAATCGGCACATCGACTGGAAGGGGGCATTCGTGATCGGTCTGGCCGGGACTATCCTGGTGACCGGGGTTACCGGCCCTGTTTTGGCCGGACTGGGCTCGGCCGCGATTCCAAATTTTATCATTACCACCATTGCCGGTTTGTTCCTTTGCCTTTTTCTGGCGGAGCTGGCCGCCATGTTTCCGGACAGGACCGGCGGTCCTCCCGGCTACGCCTACATGGGGTTTCTGAAATGGCCCAGGGCCGCATCACACGTAAATGGGGCCACCGCCTGGGCATACTGGCTGGGATGGAACCCCGTCATCGCAGTAAACATGCTGCTGGTCGTAACATACGTAAATGCCCTGGCAAAACCCTTCGGGTATGAATTCAATCCCATTGTGCTGGGGACGATCTTAACGATTGGGCTTTTTATAATCGCTTACATGGGAATAAGACCCGGGGCCATGTTCTCTGTCGTTCTCGCCGGGCTCTGTATTCTTCCCCTTGTTATTCTTGCCGTTGCTCCATTTCTTTTCAAACCCGAACTGCTCAAATGGGAGAACCTCATCCCGGTCAATGTACTGGGAGATTCCATGTGGTCGAGGGTGGGCATAATGCTCTTCATGCAGTATGCCTTTCTCACCACGTGGAATTCCATCGCCATGGAAGCCGCGGCCTGCTACATCGCCGAATGCAAAAACCCCAAAAAGGATGCCCCTATCGCAATGATCCTGGAGGGTGTCCTTGGTGTATTCATCTATACCATGGTCCCCTTGTCCTTCCTGCTGGTTTTGGGTGCAAAGACGATAGCCCAGGACCCTTACGCCATGTTTGTCGATTTCGTGAATCCGATATTCGGCACGGCCGGCGTCTGGGTGGTTACGGTCATGCTGCTGGCGGCCCTGCTCCTGTCGGCCCTCAATGCCATAATGGGCAGCGCCCGCTCTCTATATCAGATGTCCCTGGACGGCCAGACCCCGCGAATCTTTGCGCATGTCAACAAGCACAATGTTCCCGATTTCTCCATGGGTCTCAATGTAATTTTGAACATCGGCCTGATGGGTATTGGCACGCCCGCCTTCATCATGGTAGCTTCCAACGTCGGGTACGTGGTCTCGTTCGTTCCCGTTTTGATCGGCTACTTCCTGCTGCGGCAGAATCATCCTGAATATGAGCGGCCTTTCAGGCTGCCCGAGTTTTTTAAATACATCGCCCTGTTTCTCGCGTTCTTATTTTTCGTTGTGTGGGTTTGGGGCGGCCCGCTCTGGGGTTGGGAATATTACGGGCTGGGCTGGCTGATCATGCTCTCCTATATTCCCCTGTACCTCTATCGGACCAGGTTCGAGGACAAGCGGGTTGAACAGCTGGCATAGAAAAGCCCTGGGCTGAAAACGTTATTGCCATGGGGCGGCAGGATCGCGCGCGGCTCGAGCCGCGCGGTTAAACAGCGAGACGCTGATGTTTACGAAAATATTGATGCCGACCGATGGGTCTCCCTGTTCTTTCGCGGCGGCTCGGTACGCGCGCGATCTGCTCAAAATGAATCCTTCTGCCCGGCTGACCATTCTCCATGTTCGCCGGAAGCCCACGCCCACTTATCGTGTGTACCGGTGGATCGAGGTTGAAGTCCCGCTTAGCGATGAGGTGAAAAAACGCATTTGCGAGGCCGAGGAACTCATCCTGAGCCGGACCGAAAAGGTCTTCGCCGATGCCGGCCTGGTGACGGATACCGAAGTGGTGACTGGCGCCCCGGCCGAGGAGATCTCCGCTTATGCCGAAAAAGGAGGCTACGACCTGATCGTGATGGGCTCGCGCGGTGCCGGCGGAGTCAAAAACGTGTTTGCCGGAAGCGTGAGCCACCGTGTCGTGCACTTGGCCAGGTGCCCGGTCCTCATCGTAAAAGGGTAGGGGGATTGCGAGCCCGATGAGCTTCATGACTCGACATTGTCAGATTAAGGAAAATCACCCCGGTAAGTCATATCTCATTGGGACGCCATGAAAAGGTGCAAGTTTTCGAAACAAAGGGGCAGAGGACGCGGAGTAGACCAGTGAATGCCTGCTCAGCCCACTGTTCACTCTTCACTGATTTTGGCGCTGGAGGTGTTGGGATGGGCGTCTCGAAACCCGCAAAGCATTACGCGCCGGAGAGCCTGGAGGCATACGGACTTTCCGACAAGGGGAGTGTTCGCCCTAATAACGAGGATTATTTCGGCTATTACATACCCGCCGACGTCGGGCTGAAGGAAAAAAGAGGCAGCTTGTTCGCCGTTTCGGACGGCGTGGGTGGAAGCGCTGCCGGGGAAGTTGCCAGTGCGGAGGCCGTAAATGTCGTGCTCCAGGAATACTACTTCAGCCGTCATTCCGAAAAAGCGCCGGAGAGGTTAAAAAACGCATTCCACTGTACGGCATTGCATGTCTATGATTTATCGGTCTCGCACGCCTCCGCGCGCAATATGAAATGCACATTGACGACCCTTCTGCTGATACAAAACCGTTTTTTTATCACGCACGTCGGCGACTCCAAAGTTCTGCTTTTGCGCGACGGCCGCATTATTCAATTGACCAAGGACCATAACCTCGCGGGGAAACTCCTGCGGCTGGGACTGATAACGGCAGAGGATGCCCGCGGCCATCCCGATAAAAATATCCTGCTCAGGGCGGTTGGCGAAGGTCCTCTGTCAGTGCCGGATTTCAGCTCCGGGGCCCTGCGTCCGGGAGACCTTTTCTGCCTCATAACCGACGGGATTTTGGAACACGCGACATCCGAAGAACTCAACGCGTTCCTCCTGGAAAAGGGTCCCTATGAATGGGCGTTGGCCCAATTGATAGCTGAACTCAACAGGCGCGGCGGCTGTGACAACATGACTATCCTGACGGTCAGGGTAAACAGGGCCCCCTGCTGATATGGACGCTGCGTTATCGAAGTGGGTCAAGCTGACCCTTAACCTTAAAGGGCCAGGATGCTCGAACGGTTGTGCCTTCACCTGGAGTGGACTCGATTCCGAAGCTCCCCCCGGTAAGTTCGGCCCTTTCTCTCATGCTGGTAAGTCCAAGACTCATGGCTGTGCTTGTCCGGAGGATTAACTCCAGGTCCATTCCCACACCATCGTCAGAAACGGCCAGTTCAATGCTGTCCGCCTTCTTTGAGAGCGAAATGTCTACCCACTCGGCCCGGCTGTGCTTGGCGATATTGTTAAGTGCCTCCTGGGCGATTCTAAAGATGTTTATCTTCAGAGTTTCCGGAATTTCTTCTTCTGCAATTCCGGCCTCAAGCTCAATGTGGCGTTCGGGATAAAATTTCATGCATTCCCGACGCAGCCACTCAAGTGTTGCCAAAACCCCCATTTTGTCAAGCATCGAGGGTCTCAAACCCATATAGATACTTCTGGTTTCCTCGATTGACCGCTGAAGAATCGGAACGAACTGCTCCAGGTGGTTCAAGGCCGCATTGCCATCACCTTCATCTCTAAGCTTCAAAGACATCTCTACCCAGAACTTAACAGCGGCCAGTGTCTGCCCTATACTGTCGTGGAGTTCGGAAGCAAGCCTTTTCCTCTCCTCTTCCTGAGCTGATATGAGTTTTGAGGGAACCTGCCGGAGGTCCTCGTTGGCCTTTTCCAACTCTGCAGTCCGCTCCTCCACCCTGCGCTCAAGTCCATCGTGAGCCTTTTGAAGCGCCTCCTCTGCTTGCTTATGGGCCGTTATATCTTCATATATACCTAATACCCCCTTGATTCTGCCCTTCACGTCAGACAGAGAAATCTTACTTGTGCGAAGCCAGATTTTGTCACCACTCGGTGTGGTCTGAGGTTCTTCATAGCCGAGCTTAGGTCTCCCCGTTTCTATCACCATACGGTCATCTGAAATATACAGTTGTGCCTGTTCTGCCCAACTCATCTCAAAGTCATTTCTACCTACGATCTCCTCGGGTGATTGGAGACCGGCATCAAGAGCAAATGGGCGGTTGCAGCCCAGGTAGTTTGAATCGACATCCTTCCAGAAGACCCGTACCGGGATGGTATCCAGGACCAGGTGTAACATTTGCCGCGACTCACGCAGTGCCTCCTCCGCCTGCTTGCGCTCCTTTATCTCGAGTGTAAGCCGCTCGTTTGATTGCTCCAATTCCCCAGTGCGTTCTCTAACCAAATCCTCGAGGCGATCGCGGTATTCGCTCAACTCGCGTTCAACCAGCTTACGTTCGGTAATGTCGAGCATCACTCCGACAAGCCCGGCGGTCTTACCGGCAAGGTCAGTGAAGGTGCCTTTGGTGAATAAAACATCGTGGCGGGTACCGTCCGCATACTGGACACAGGCCTCGTACCGTTGGACTCCCGGATCCTGGAACATGGCGAGGTCGGCTTGACGGTATATGTCCGCAAGGTCCCTGGGAGCAATCTCATAGACGGTTTTCCCGATGATATCGGCCTTGCGCAGGCCTATATATGATTCGAAGGAGGAGTTGCAGCCCAGATACCTGCCTTCGGTATCTTTATAGAAAACCGGGCTTGGAATCGTGTCGATCAGTGTCTGTTGGAAGTTGTGCTGCTGTGTTATGGCCTCCTCGGCCTGCATGCGCTCGGTAATGTCCCGGACCACTCCACATAAGACTTTGCGGCCGGCTAGATCGAAGGTGCTGGAAGATATTTCGGCCGGAAAAAGCGTACCCTCTTTTTTCTTATGATAACGAAGCGGAACCATTGTGCGTGTTCCCGCAAGCGTCTCTTCCAGGGAGGCATTCGAACTGTCGGGTTCAGCGGTAATATCGGTATGTGTCAGTTCGAGGAATTCTTCCCGTGAATAGCCGTAAAGGCAACAGGCTTTCTCATTGACGTCGATGAACCGGCGGGTCTCCCAATCGAAGACGACTATGGCATCCGCCACAGTTTCAAAAAGCTGGCGGTATTTTTCCTCGCTCTGCTTGAGTGCCTCCTCTGCTTGTTTGCGGTCCGAGATATCGCGAATTGACTGGATGGCGCCGATTACATTCCCGCCCTGGTCGAAAAGCGGGGATGCCGTCCCCCATAGATATGCGCCTCTGCCTTTGTAAGTCTTCGGTACGAAGACCTCTCCATAGACGGTCTTTTC
>JBEKMB010000016.1:0-68211 GCA_050008735.1 Syntrophobacteraceae bacterium | reverse complement strand
CGCTGTAAGGATCTCCCTCGGTCCGGTATTTTGGCAACATAGTCTCCCCCCTTGAGTTTGGATGCCGAGAGAGACTCTACAATAAAACTCTTAACCCTGCAAGCACAGATGTCGTTGTAGGGCTAAAGGGGGGCAGGGGGGATTTTGATTCTCCGATACTATATAAGTCCTTTGAAATCTCCATCGATCCCCCTTTGCGAAAGGGGAAGCAAAACATGGTCCCTTGGGATTTGCACCGAGCATTTCTGAATTACATTACGACACAGCCTCCAAAGCCGGGGTCCAGTGTCTGAAACCGTAATTATCCAATAATTTCAAAGGACTGGATTCCGGCTTGCGCCGCAATGACGGGCTTTTCCTCGTAAATATTCACCGACTCACCCACTCACCGATTCACCGATTCACCCACTCACCCACTCACCCATTCACCCATTCACCGATTCACCGATTCACCGACTCACCGATTCACCGATTCACCCACTCACCCACTCACCGATTCACCCACTCACCGATTCACCCACTCACCGATTCACCGACTCACCCACTCACCCACTCACCGATTCACCGATTCACCGATTCACCGATTCACCCACTCACCCACTCACCCATTCACCGATTCACCGATTCACCGATTCATTACGCGACCCCTTTAAACCGATAAAGATATATAATAAGTTGAACGTCCGGATTTACGACATTTCCGGGGCGCGCAATCACCCCGGATACATACCCACCCAGGAGGTTTTCAATGAAAATAGGCTGTCCGAAAGAAATCATGGACCACGAATTCCGGGTCGGACTTATTCCAGCCGCAGTCAAGGCGTACGTGGACAGCGGGCACCAGGTGTTTGTGCAAGAAGCCGCCGGTGCTGGCTCCGGACTGCCCGACGAGCAATATGAACAGGCTGGGGCACACATCTGCTCAACGGCCCGGGAGGTCTGGAACGCTTCCGAGATGATCGTAAAAGTCAAGGAGCCTCTCGCCGTGGAATATGATTTCATGCAACCAGGGCAGCTCATCTATACGTTTTTCCATTTCGCGGCCAACGAGAAGCTTACCCGCGCATGCCTCGAAAAAAGGATAGCCGCCCTTGCATATGAGACGGTCCAGAAACCCGACGGTTCATTGCCCCTGCTCAAACCGATGAGCGAGGTCGCCGGGAGAATGGCCCCCCTTATGGGCGCCTTCTTCATCGGCAAGATGTATGGAGGCAGGGGACTTTTGGCAACGGGTGTTCCAGGAGTTTCGCCCGCCAACGTGCTCATAATCGGGGGCGGCACGGTGGGGAGCAATGCGGCAAAAGTTGCCGCGGGGCTGGGCGCCAGGGTGACTCTGCTCGACCTGAACCTGGACACCCTCGAACATCTCGGCAACGTTATGCCCGCAAACGTCTCCCCAATCTTCGCCGACGCCTACACCCTCGACAAAGGCCTCAGGGAGGCCGACATAGTTATCGGCGCTGTTTTGGTGCCCGGCACCAAGGCGCCCAAGATAATCAGGCGGGAGCACCTCCACATAATGAAACCGGGGTCCGTTTTCGTAGACGTGGCGATAGACCAGGGGGGCTGCTCCGAGACATCGCATCCCACGACTCACAGCGATCCGATATACACGGTTGATAACGTAATCCATTACTGCGTAACCAACATGCCGGGCGCCTACGCCCGAACCTCAACCTTCGCCCTCAACAACCGTACGGGAAAATACGGCCTCCGGCTGGCCGGCCTTGGAGTGGAAAGCGCCTGCCAAAAAGAACCTGCGTTGATGAACGGATTGAATATGTATGGAGGCTACATTACTTTCAAGCCGGTGGCGGAGGCTTTCGGCCTGGAACAGTTCTATAAACCTGCCGCGGAGGCCCTTAGCGGTTCTGCCCCCAAAAGTGAAAAAGCGGGCCCTTGACCGATGCATAAAACTGTGTAAATTTTTCGCTCTTTCGTTTATCTTTAACATCACTTTGTTCGACTCCAAACGACCGGTGGAACTTTATTCATCCCATGAAGGATAAAATTCCGATTCTGCATATCTGGGCTGACCCGGCGGACGCCGAGCGGCTGATTAACGAACTTGCCAAGTCCGGGGTCAATTTCGAGGCTAAGCTTGTGAGGACACAGGCGGAGTATGTGTCCGCTCTTGTCAAAGCAAAATATGGCCTGATCATAGCCGATGAACGGGCCGAGACGGCCGGTTCAGGCTCAGACGAGCTGTCTCTTTACCAAATCGCTGAGCAGATTTCACCAGGGACCACCTTTGTGCTTCTCGGCGACCGCCCGGACACTGCGGCTGAAGCCGCCGTGGAAGCAACCAACTTCTCAACCATGTCTCGCAATGATCTGTACCAGCTTAAAAACATCATTAACCGCGTACTGAACGACCTCGATTGAGGAGGGGCCTTTGCCTGATAGCCGTTCCTTTGAAAAATATGACTGCAGAGGGGCGATGGAACAGCTCGTGAACGTAGTGCAGGAGCTTTCCCTTGCCCGGGACCTGCAGACTGTCATGGCCATTGTGAGGCGTGCCGCGCGGGAGATCACGGGCGCCGACGGCGCAACGTTTGTCCTCAGGGATGGAGATTTGTGCCACTATGCCGAGGAAAACGCGATCAGGCCTCTATGGAAAGGCAAGCGTTTTCCAATGAGCGCATGCATCAGCGGCTGGGTAATGAATCACAAGACGCCGGCGCTCATCGAAGACATCTACTCGGATGATCGCATTCCCGCTGAAGTCTACCGCCCGACCTTTGTAAAAAGCCTTGTAATGGTCCCCATCAGGAGGTCCGACCCTATTGGCGCAATCGGAAACTATTGGGCCTATGCGAAAAAACCTGAACCTGAAGTGGTGAAAATCCTTCAGGCCCTGGCTGACACCACTTCGGTTGCGATGGAAAACGTGCAGCTTTATTCCGAACTCGAGCAGCGGGTAAAAGACCGGACCGCTCAACTCGAGGCCGCCAATAATGAGCTTGAAGCCTTTTCATACACCGTTTCCCACGATTTGCGCTCCCCCTTGCGCCGCATTGAAGGCTTCACCAGCCAGCTTGCCATGAGATACTCCGCATCCCTCGATGACACCGGACAAGACTGTATAAGGCGCGTTTTCCGATCGGTCGAGCGGTGCAGAAACACAATTGACGATCTTCTCACTTTGTCGAGGACGACCAGGGGCATTCTCAACAGGCAGCCGGTCAATCTCGCATCGCTCGCCAGAGAAATCGTCTCGGATTTAAAGGAGAACGGTTCCAGAGGCGATGTCGATTTTGTTGCGCCTGAAAATGCCGGGGCTGTTTGCGATGCGGGGCTCTTGCGGGTTGCCATGGAAAACCTGCTCGGCAATGCATTGAAATTCAGCAATAAAGCACCCGCGCCTCGGGTCGAGTTCGGCGTGAGTCAATCTAATGGCGAGAAGGCGTTCTATGTAAAAGATAACGGCATCGGTTTTGATCCCGAATTTGCCGACGGACTGTTTGAGCCTTTTCAGCGGCTTCATTCCGATGCCGATTACAAGGGCACAGGTATCGGCCTTGCCACCGTCTACCGTATCATCATGAGACATGGCGGGAGAATTTGGGCCGAGGCGACTCCAGGTTCCGGGGCCACATTTTATTTCACTTTGGACACTAAATAGTTTCTCCCTGTCCCAAGAAGAGACGAGTCGAGAATGTTTATGTGCGACCGGAAAAACCGGATAAATACGGTACTCGACAATCACATTCATGTATGGTCGAGTATTGCTTCCTTCGCCCCGCTGGCTCAGGTCCTCAAGGAGGACAGAAAGATACTGGAAGAACAGCTTCTGTCCCTCACGGAGCAGGGCCTTGCCAAAGGCCAGGACGGACGGGATGCAGTGCGCCTGTTTTTGCTTCGTTATGCGCTCGAGCGTTCCGCAAGCGGAATTCAGTCGGAACATTTTACCATCTTCCGGGAGGAGGAAACCGTTCAGGTGATTCTGGAAGACTCTTACGGGGTCAGGCCCGGCGCCGAACTTGACAATATCGTGATCCCTCATCAGAGTGAAGCGCTTAAAATCCTCGTGCGATGTCTTTTCCGCAAAGCCAAACCGACCGATACAAGAGATGTGATCTGCTATCTTCATCTGTTCTGCCGGGGAAAAGCGCAAATGCACCCTGACCAGGACAGGACGATGCGCTTCAGATCCATGGTCTGGTTCATTTATCTGGCTATCGACATTATTTTGTCCGAACGGTCGGTGTGCCTCAAAGGTTTTGAATACTTCAAAAACAAATTCAGGGATTTGCTTGATCGTACGATCGAGGGAACTATAATCAACGAAGAATCCAGAATGCCTGGATACGAAGGCGGAAAGTGGGAGCGAACTCTTTTTGGCTGGCTACAGGGTGAGGACCGAATGGCATTCCTTCAGAAACTCAAACGTCAATTCAACCTTGAAAACAGGATTGAGCATGCCAATCGGTGCCTTCTGAGCGATCACAGAAAATGTGTATTGATGCAGATAATGACACTGTTTTGCAGATAACAACAATTAGTATATATTTTGTTGAGTCGAGTTTACCGTCATCGTCGAGCCGCAAACTGTAGTGCATTGTCAACAGAGTTTCAATCTCATGGCAAGTGATCGTCACCCCGGCGAAAGAGACTGTGTCGTAATTTAGAAATGCTCGGTGCAAATCCCAGGGGACCAGGTTTTGCTTCCCCCTTTCGTAAAAGGGGATCGAGGGGGATTTTAAAGGCTTACATAGCATTGGAGACTCTAAATCTCCCCTGCCCCTTTTAAGAAAAGAGAGCAAATATGGAAAATAGTCCCTTTGCGACACAGTCTCGAAAGCCGGGGTCCAGTGATCTTAACTGATCGAAAAGACACTACATTCTGGCTTGCGCCGGAATGACGGATTGTGCGTCTGCACCCCTCACAACTTAGTTGACGCTGCTGTAGTGCCGCACGAAGGAATTGCGCTAATGCTGATGGGTGCCAGCCGCCTTTTAGATCGGACGCCGACGGTTGTTGAATATATTTTTTCGGAGAGCAAAGTGAACGCTGACGAATTATTCGAGAGGTTTCCACACCTCCTTTTCGCGAGCTTTAGAAACCAGATGCTTCTTGGCAAGGTCCCCGCGCAGACCGTACAAGCCGTCCTCGAACCTCTCCTGTCCGATTTCCATGAACTCATGCTTCAGCTCCCACCTGGTCTTCAGACTGATCTTGAAAATATCCTCAGGATTTATCCTGAGGTCGCGGAAAGCTTCGGAGTGTGGATTAAGCCGCCTATCCTGGAGTCCCTTCGCCTTTTTGCCCACTACTGGTTCAAGGCTGGGCGCCGTGCCGCTCCGACCTCATTGGAATTCGATATGGCCGCTGAATCTCAACAAAGGCTGGGAGGCCCAACCACGCCCTTTGTAAAAGAAGGGCAGGGATTTTTCACTACCGACAAGGGCAGTTCCGTTTACCTCGAATTCTTTTACTCCGAAGGAGACGATTGCGCATCGTTCCAGTATAGACCACTCAAATTTGCAATAGAGATTCACATCTGCGGAATTTACTCACTGACTCTTAGCCCCTCTAAACCGAAGCGGAAAATCCAGGCCGACCAGCTTTTCGACATCCTTATGAAGTGCGCCCGAAAAGTCAGCGTGCAAGTAACCGAAGCCGACGCCAACCCCGCCGAAAATGGGGCCGCGAGTTTGCCCATTTGTTCCTAGTCATGAAACTTGAGATGGCTTTCCGCGCCAAAACGGATTTTGATGCCGTCCGGTCCCGGGTCCAAGCCGCTTCATGGAATTTTTATTCCAGGAAACAATGCAAATAAGCCGCTCGATCAATTTCCGTATTGCCTCCCTTTTCGGGCTGGGTGAAGTTGCCGCGGGGCAGGGTACCGTGGCAACGCTGATTGCGGGAATACCCTGTTTCCTTGTTGCGGGGCGCTTTTCATGGCAGGTTCAGTTGGCCTTGTCCATCATCGTATCCGGCATCGGATGGTATGTATCCGAAAAAACGGAAAGGGAACTGGGCAGATCGGACCCCGGCGAAATCGTAATCGATGAATTATGCGGATATCTTTTCGCCATGCTGGGACACCCGGTAAGCTTCGCTTCAATTCTCAGCGGTTTTTTGCTCTTTCGACTGTTCGACATCTGGAAGCCGTGGCCAATTCGATTAATTGACCGGAAGCTGCCGGGAGGAGCCGGGGTAATGGCCGACGACATCCTTGCGGGGACCTTCGCCAATGTCGTGGGGCTTATTGTCTTGAAGCTTGTCAATTCATGAGCGAGAAGCAGCCGGCGGCCCCGATCTCAACAGCCTGCCCCAAAAACACCGAGTCGCTGAGGGCATCTTTCCAGGCCCGATCTCGTGCAGGGCCAAAGAGCGAATAGAATTATCCCGACTTTTACCGGCGATATTTAAAAACCGGGCTAATTAGGGTATAAATAAAGTAAGTCTTTTCTTTCGGAGAAAAATTCATGGATCAAAAAACTCTTGCTTTCTGGCGGCAGCACTCGATCAGTTTTCTTACCATGGTTCTGGAAACCAACAGGTGCGGGAAGATACAGCAAGCGGACGGATATGGAATGTCGAGCCGCGAGTGCGGCGATACCCTGGAAATATTCCTGACGGCGCGCAACGGCCGGATCAGTTCCGCGTATTTTTATACGGAAGGCTGCGTATATACCGTCGCCTGTGCCAATACGGTCGTTCGCATGATCGAAGGCAAACCGGTTGAGGAGGCCTGGCACATTTTGCCTCGGCATATTTCCGACTATCTCGAAACATTGCCCAAGGCGGAGATGCACTGCGCTGAACTGGCAGTCCTGGCGCTCCAGGTAGCTCTTATCGACCTCAGGAAAACCGAACGCCAACCCTGGACCAAGTTTTACAGAAAGGGATAGAACCAACTCACCAGAGGAACTCAAGAATCAAAATGGCCATCGCGTCCCGAGCCGAATGCCTGGAATTGCTCCAGCAATTTGATATGCCTGAACACATTCGCAGGCACAGCCTTCTGGTTACCGAAGTGGCTCTTTTCCTGGCACGCAGGTTGAATGGCAACGGCTCCAGGCTGGACCCGGGTCTCATAGAAGCATCAGCCCTTTTGCATGACATAGGCAAATTTTCCAGCCTCGGCACAGGTGAGGACCACGCTAAGCTCGGGGCCCAAATGCTCGATGGGATTGTCGACCCGGCCATTGCAGGTATCGTTGGACAGCACATATCTCTCAACACATCTCAGGTTGCAGGGCCGATCACGGATTCTCTGCTCGTGAACTACTCGGATAAAAGAGTCCGGCACGACCAGGTGGTCTCGATCGAGGAACGCTATCAGGACCTCATCGCCCGCTATGCAAAATCGCCGTCCCATGAGCAATTCCTGCGCAAGAAGCTCGCTCTCTATGTCGAGCTTGAACGGACCATTTTTTCTCACCTGACTATAGCGCCTCATGGCAAGGAAATTATGGGGATCACAATAGATGTCCTTAAAGGAGCCTGACCCGGGGATCATGGAAAACAAAAAGCTGAAAATCGCCTTGCTGGCGGGAGGAAAATCGGAGGAACGCGCGGTCTCTCTGGAGAGCGGTGAACAGGTTTTTCGCGCACTCGACCAATCGCGCTACGAGGTTTTGAGGTACGATCCGGCAACGGAGCTGCCCTTGCTTGCCGCTCAGGCAGAAAAGATCGATGCCGCCCTCATAATTCTACATGGGCGGATGGGCGAAGACGGCACTATCCAGGGCATGCTGGATTCCCTGGGAATACCCTATCAGGGCAGCGGCGTCCTCGGGAGCGCAATTGCAATGAACAAAGTTCTCAGCAAGCAGCTTTACGTTCAGGCAGGACTGCCAACCCCCCCTGGAATAGTAGCTGACAGGTCGAAGCCACCCGAAGTCTCGGCCGTTATCGAAAGCCTGGGACTGCCGCTTGTCATCAAACCCGAACACGAGGGCTCCAGTATCGGCCTGACAATCGCAAGGGAAGCCAAAGACCTTTTGAGCGCATTTGCAAACGCATGGCGATTCGACAGCCGCTGCCTCGTGGAAAAGTATATAAGCGGGATCGAGATCACTGCCGGAGTTCTTGGAAACGACGATCTGTTGGCCCTTCCTTTGATTGAAATCTGCCCGGATGAGAGGTACGAATTTTTCGATTACGAGGCCAAATATACGCCCGGAGCCACAAAAGAGATCTGTCCCGCCCGGATTTCACCGGAGCTTACCGAAAAAGCGCAGCAATATGCCCGGCGAGCCCACAGCGCCCTTTACTGCAGAGGCTACAGCCGGTCCGACATGATTCTTTCCGATAACGAGTTCTACATATTGGAGACAAACACAATACCGGGGATGACCGCCACAAGCCTTTTTCCCCAGGCAGCCGCAAAGGCCGGCATAGGATTCTCACAGCTTTTAGACAGGCTGATCGAGCTTGCAATGGAAAAGTAGCTAAAAACACTGAACATCTGTTTCACCCCTTCACCCATTCTCCCATTCTCCCATTCTCCCATCCACCCTTCACCCATCCACCCATTCACCCATTCACCCATTTACCTGCCTTTGCCTATTCACCTATTCACCTATTCACCCATTCACCTGCCTTTGCCTATTCACCCACTCACCCACTCACCCACTCACCGATTCACCTATTCACCTATTCACCGATTCACCTGCCTTTGCCCTATTCACCCACTCACAGCCGCTCGATTACCCGCTCCACCTGTGCGCGTTTTTTCGCATAGGCGCTGCTCAGAATAGTCCTGAGGTTAGCCTCGATCTCAGTTTCCGTGTCGATCCGTATGTACAGGTCCTCACGGAGTTCGTCCAGGTTCTCAAATTCAGCGATAAATCCCGGCAGGTGTTCGGGTCTTGCATCCGACTGCCCGTCATAGCCCTGACGGCGTCGGCCGAGTCTATCCAAAATAGCGGTCCGCGAGCATGTGCATTCGACGAACAAAATGTTGGCGTCCAGGTCCTGAGCCAGCCTCACCGCTTCTTCGCGCCATTTTTGCCTTGAAAACGTAGCGTCCAATATCACCGAGCGCCCGTTTTTCAGTTCCTCCTGGGCCATCGAGAGCAGCCGCCCATAGACCAGCCCCCGCATATCGAGCCTGTACACGCCTGTGCCGAAGGACGCCGGCCCGCCGCGTGCGTGGTATTCCGGAAGCTCCTTTCGCACATCGTCTGACCTGATAAGGCCCATGCCGAATATCTCATGGAGTCGTAGCGCACAGGTCGACTTCCCGGTCCCGGGCAATCCGCACAAAACCCAGAGCGTGGGCCGGGCAAACTGGACCGCATACCGGAAGGCCAGATCCAGATATTGGACGGCACGGTCCGCCATTACCCTCTTTTTCGCACCTTTCTCCAGTTCGGTCGTGCTCAGGCAGGATATCTTCATCTTCACTATTGCGCGATAGCAGGAGTAAAAATCCAGCATCGCGTATATCCCGTAATCACCGCTTGACTCCATGTAGCCGTTCAACGTCGCCAGACTCAGGTCCGACCTGCCGAGCCGCTCGACGTCCATGTGAAAAAAGGCGAGGTCAATGGCGGTATCCCCGTACCGGAAACGCTCGTTAAACTCTATGCAGTCGATTATCTGTATCCGCTCGAGGAAGTAAATGTGTTCCGCTCTAAGGTCTCCATGAGCGTCGCGGATTCGCCCATCCGCGATCCTGCGTTGAAAAAGGCTTCCACAATCCCTGAAAAACCCGCGGCTCGCCTCCATTACAAAGTCAAACCGGTCTTTTCTCAGTAAGTTTCCAACGAACGGCCCCAATTGCCGGAAATTTTCCTCGGTGTTAAACTCTATGACCTCACGACCGCCGTAGCAGTCGATCCTTGCGTCGCGCTCGATCCCGGCGTAAAACTCAGCAAGCAGCCTGCCAAGGCACAACATTTCATCCGGTGTGACTTTCCCGCTCACTATCAGATTGGAAAGGCAAAGCTCATCCGGAAGCTGTCTCATCTTAACGGCGTATTCGACCACCTCGCCGCCATCCCCGAGATGAAACGCCCCCCCCGCCCGGCTTATTGGAACCACACCCATATATACGTCATGGGACAGCCGCTGGTTGAGACCGACTTCGAGCTCGCACATGCGCCGCCTGGTCTCCAGCCCGGTGTAGTCGAGAAAACCGAAATCGACAGGCTTTTTCAATTTATAGACAAAATCACCGGTTAGAAACACCGTCGATATGTGCGTGTCCAGCCTTTCCAGTTTTGACACCGGGTGAGGGTAAAAGGCGGGATCGATCATTGCCAGACATACCTGCTCAAATAATTCCAGTTCGCTCACGCGATTTCTCCGAAACGGATTCGAAAGCCTGGATGCACAAAGGGTATCTTATCTGACAAAGGATGGGGGTGAAAGCGCGCCGACGCGGAATCGGTCCGAACCTCACTTCTTGCTTTCAATAAAAGCATAAGCACTGTGGTTGTGAATCGATTCGAAATTTTCGACTTCTACCAGAAACCATCCCACATTCGGATCGTTTTGCAACCTGCGCGCTATGTCCCGAACGACATCTTCGACAAACTTGGGATTTTCGAAGGCATACTCGGTCACATATTTTTCGTCCGGCCTTTTGAGTACCGAATATACATCGCAAGACGCGGCGCTTTCCACCAGCTCTATGAGGTCCTCGATCCAGATAAAACGTTTGAAGCGAACCGCAAGGCGCACAGTGCCCCTCTGATTATGCGCTCCATAATCGCTGATTTCTTTCGAACAGGGGCAAACGGTTGTAATGGGCACATTTACTTCGAGCACCAGATCATAGCCCTTCAGCCTGTCCTGAGTGCAGGCTATATGGCAGCGATACTCCATAAGTCCGGCGCTTTCGGTAACGGGTGAAAGCTTCCGAATGAAATATGGAAAGCTTATCTCCATGTGTGCGGATTCGGCCTGGAGTCGCTCCTTAAGAGCGGCCAGAATAGTGGAGAACTCCCTTATATCGAGATGGCCGTGGAATTCGTTCAGGATTTCAATGAAACGGCTCATATGTGTGCCCTTGAATTCCCGCGGCACGTCGACATACATATTCACGGAGGCCACCGTGTGCTGGACCCCGTTGGCTTTGTCCATCACGGTGACCGGATAGCGAATATCCTTTACGCCGACCTTATCAATACTGATGTTCCTGTGATCAGACTGTTTCTGGACATCTATCATGATCAGTCACCCTGCTCCGGACCGCCTGCGCCAGTTACCTCCAACAGGTTTTTCACAATTTTGTTGAGAGCGGCCCTGGTTTGACCGCTGACTTTGTCCGCGAACTCAGCCTGCAGGTCTGCCTCGATGATGAGGTCATCGTAAGGGATGAAACCAAGAATCAACTGACCGCTCAGGGCTTTCCTCAAAAACGAACGATCCTTCTCATTTCGAACCTTGTTTCCCACAAGGCCTACCTTGGTCAGCCCGATATCCCTGCCAAGCTCACGTATGCGTGAGGCCGTATCGACACTGCGCCGGCCGGGTTCCACGACAGTGATGAGCCAGTCAACGAACTTCGAGGTGCCTCGACCAAGGTGTTCGATCCCGGCCTCCATATCCATTATCACTACTTCATCACGTCGCAGTATCAGATGCTGGACCAAGTTCTTGAGAAGAATGCTCTCCGGACAGACGCAGCCCGTTCCGCCTTTTTTGACTCCGCCCATGACCATCAGCCGGATGTTTTCCCCTTGGGAGACGGAAAGCTTTTCGGGCAGGTCGTCAACCTTCGGATTAAGCTTGAAAAATCCGCCGTAAGCGCCCGGCACGGACTCGGTCCGCTCGGCGATCAGTTCCCGCATCTGCGAGATAGGAATGATTTCCGAGGCATTTTTTATTCCCAGGGCGTATCCCAGGTTGGCGTCCGGGTCCGCGTCGATTGCAAGAACACGCCTGCCCTGCTCTGCAAACCACCTTGCGAGAAAAGCGCTCACAGTGGTCTTCCCAACTCCCCCTTTTCCCGTCACGGCAATTTTCAAAATAGTCCCCCAACGAATATAGTGAATCAGCATTCAGGCTGAATTTTTCTTCCCAGGCCGATAAGCCGATAGACCAGGCTCCCGCTCATGACCGCAATGTCTTCGGCCGGAAGATACCCTTTGACACTTTCATCGAACAGAATTGTGCCGTCGGGAGGAAACTCCTCATCCGCATTCCACAAAACAAGCTGAACGCAAACATGGGGAAAGACGATGAATTCCATTCCGAAATCCCCGTTTTCCACCTGTGACGCACCTATCGTTGCCGCACATTTTACAAAAAGGTGCCCGTTAGTGCCGAAGAAGTTTACAAAAGGGTCTCTAGCACGCTTCTGGAATGCTTCAAAGTAAAAATGACCGTCCGGTATCTGGCGGAAAGTGATAAGTTTGCCGGTGCATTTTTTCCCGGTAGCGCCAAGCAAATAGTGAGCGATAAGGATTTTGTCGGTAAGCGGAACTTCTTCGCTCGAATGGTATTTACGAATATCAGGTTCAGGGTGGATTTCAACTCTATAGCTCTCACCTAGAAAAGGCACTATCAAGCCCTTGTCCAATGAGAACTCGATGCCGCCTGCTTTGGCGAGCGTGGCGGCGTCCCTCTTTTTTAGTTCGATTGAAGCCAGGCGGAATGATTCTTTGTAATCGTCTATGCGAGCCACTGCAAACCCTCACTCTGTTGAATAGTTAAACGTCTGAAACACCTGTAGGAAATCCCGCGACTATTCGGGATCTAGATCCAAGGAGGGGAGCAAGATTAAACGGGCTTGAGCGGGGCTTATCAGTGCAGTCGCTTGCACGGTAAAAACATCGTGATTATTCGTTGGTCATCTCCACCGGATCCAGGTTCTTTATTCTAAGTTAATTGGAGTCTTCAGATCAATGGTTCAGGACAGTTTTATAGTAAGATGCGGCCGGTGCGGCGCAAAAAATCGCATTCCACGCTCACGGGCAAAGGAAAGGGCCGTTTGTGGGAAATGCCGCGCACCTATTCATTTCACCGCCGAGTATCCCGAACGCTCCGTCCAGGTGGACGAACGCACATTCGGGGCCGAAGTCCTCAAGTTCCCCGGAGCTGTGCTGGCGCTTTTCTGGGCGCCATGGTGCGGCCACTGTATGCGTTTATTGCCGCTTATCGACGAACTCGCCATGGAGTACCGGGGGACCGTAAAATTCACAAAAATCGACATGGATAAGAGCCCCGGCCTGGCCTCGCAGTACCAGGTAATGAGTGTCCCGACAATGATTGTGTTCAAAAACGGCCAACTCGTGAACCGGCTTGTCGGCGCTCTTCCCAAAGACCAGATCACCCAGCACCTGCGCCCATTTCTGTAGCGCCTCAAAAGGACACTGATTTCAGGCTGAAATTTAATTCATTGTAATATTCAAAAAACTCTTTAGAATCCAATCCCTTTGGCGGATAACTTTTCCTTTGTGAAGGGACCTATGGAAGTAAGCATTTTCGGATCGGCGGGGTCTGAAGCCATTGGACTCAATCCCCCCGCTTTTCTCATCGACAATTTCCTGCTCCTCGATGCGGGGACCGTTTCGCTCACCCTGGACGAGATAGCGCAATGCCGCATAACTCATGTGTTTCTCACCCATGCCCATTTTGACCACTTAAAGGGCATACCCTTCCTGCTGGACAACCTCAATTCCATGAACCCGGCCTGCCGGATTATCATCCTCAGCGGCAGACCGGTGATCTCCGATCTCAGAAAGCATATATTCAACAACAGGATTTGGCCCGATTTTTCGACAATTCCGGATGCTCAAAATCCCATAATGCGATATCAGGTGATCTCGACACGCAAACCGGTCGTGATAGGCCACTATAAAATCCACGCCACAAGAGTCAATCACACCGTTCCGGCTTATGGATTTTTCGTCGAGCATGCTTCAGGCGCATCTCTGCTCTATACCGGCGACACCGGCCCCACCGAGGCGATCTGGGAAAAGATGCGGGGCCGTAACGTAAAGGCCCTCATCGTGGAGGTTTCATTTCCCAATGAGCTAAGCTCGCGCGCTCTGGCCACCGGCCATCTTTCGCCGGCCCTTCTCGAAGCGGAAATCCGCAAGATGCCGAGCATACCGGATAAAATCTATATTTCGCACCTGAAGCCGCCCTTCAGGTCACAAATCGTGGCTGAACTGGCTCGTATCCCAGGTGTAACCCTTGAAGTCCTTGAGGAAGGCAAATCCTTAAAAGTCCGCTAAGTTCCCATCCGGGCCATTTGACAGGCTCTGGACAGGCTTTTATACTCAGGGCGCACGAGCGATCCATAACCGGTTGCTTTTCCGTTCGTGGAGCACCCGATGAGTGTAATTCAAAAAATTAAACTGCCCGTCCTGATTTTATTGATTTCCGAAGCCCTCCTTATTCTTCTTTTCCCGGGATCTTTTCTTTTTGAATCGACTCTTATCGCGGGTGGAGACACTCCGTCTCACTTCATCTCGGCTGTCGCGATCAGCAGGGGCCTGCGGGCTTTCTTTTCGCCGGTTACCTGGATTAATGGCGCCTTTGGCGGCTTTCCGCTCTTCCTCCAGTATTTTCCCCTGCCCTTTTACATGACCGCGATTGTCTCGCTGGCCGTTTCCCTCAAGATCGCCTTCAAGCTCGTTACGCTGGCGGCGATTATTCCTCTGCCAGCCGCCGCTTATCTGTGCCTTCGGCGCCTGGGCTACCAGCAGAATACCGCGGCAATTGGTGCTGCTCTGTCGCTGCCTTTCCTCTTCATGACCGAAAATTCGATGTGGGGAGGAAACATCCTCAGCAGCCTTTCAGGGGAATTCGCCTTCGGCATTTCGCTCATTTTCTACGTCATTTTCACCGGAAAACTATATGCGGACATCTCCAGCCGCAAATCCCCATGGGGCGCCTCCGTTCTCGAATCCCTGATTGCCTTGAGCCACGGCTATGGCGTTGTTCAGTCCGCGATGGGGACAGCGTATTTCCTGCTTCGCGGCGGCGGCCTGCGCTACATACTCAAGCTGCATGCCGCGGCGTTCGGACTTGCCGCGTTCTGGCTATTGCCCCTCCTCTGGCGTATATCCTGGAATTCGCCGTTTGTGAACTCCTGGCGTTTCACAAGCTGGGCCGAAATAGCGCCGCCCCTTCTATGGCCTTCCTTTGCCGGCGTCCTGATGATCGCCTTGTCGGGCATTCGAGGCCTGTTTACGCGCAAAACCGGATTTGCCGCCATATTCAAGGACTCAATCGAGGGTCCGGAGTTTTACCTGTTCTGGCAATCGGCAATCGCGCTGCTGGCCTTCTGCCTGGCGCCTTACATGGGGCTTGCCGATTCCCGCTTCTTGCCTTTTGCCCATATAATGGCGGCGCTGCTGGGGGCCGTCGGATGGGGCAGGTTTTTATCGCGTCTTCCACGCCCAAACCTGTGGCTTGCGGCATTTTTCATCGGGATAATCGCACTTTCGCTAACCAGGCTGACAGCCGTGGACTCGTGGATACAGTGGAACTATTCCGGCATGGAATCCAAGCCTCTCTGGAACTCATACAGCCATTTGAATCAATATCTGAGCGGAGATCGGAACAGCCCCAGGGTGGTCTACGAACATAGTGAAATAACAAACGGCGCCGGCTCCACCAGGGCTTTTGAGCTGCTGCCCTACTATTCGGGCAGATCGACCCTGGAAGGGCTCTACATGCAGTCGAGCCTGAGTTCCCCGTTCGTGTTCTATATTCAATCGGAGTTTACCGAGATCCCATCCTGCAATTACTCACAGTATCACTACTCCCGGCCCGATCCAAACCGCGCCGCCGATCACCTGCGTCTTTTCAATGTCAGCCAGGTCATAGCGGCCTCCAACAATATCGCCAACGCTCTGGACTATTCGCCGGCCTACGAACTCACCATGACTTTTCCGCCCTACAGGATCTATCGGCTCAGGCAACGCGCCGATTCTTACGTCGAGCCGCTCAGATTCAAACCACTTCGAATACCCCCCCGAGACTGGAGAAAAGTCCAGTTCGAATGGTTCCGCAAGTCTTCATTGAGAGTGCCCCTCGTCGTTGCATCGCAAGATTCACCCGGTAATTTCTGGAAAGACCTGCAATTCTATGACGGAACGCCCGAACGTATTCCGGAAGTCCCTTTTCAGCAAGCCCCTGAAGCACCGGATTCCAAAACACCAATCCCGGAGACATCCGTCCCTCGACCCCCGAATGCCTGGCCGGCGGATTCAGAAATTCGAGCGCGGGCCGACCTGGGCGACGGCAGGATTACAATAGATACCTCAAAGCCGGGTCACCCGCTCTGGATAAAAGTATCATATCATCCGGACTGGCGAATAACCGAAGGAGCGGGCGAACTTTACCCGGCCTCTCCGGCCTTTATGCTTCTTGTGCCCCGGACTCCCAGGGTAGTGCTGACCTTCGACACCGCCTCCGGGGTCTATTTTTGGGGAAAGGTCCTGTCACTTTTCACTATCGTGCTATTAATTCTTAAGGCCCTGCCGGTCCGAACCATCTTCCCGCCCCACTTTTTCAAGCATGGGCCGCGATGGATTTTTGAGCGCCGGAAGGGTGAGGGGCCACCGGATTCTGACGAAACTGCACCCCGGAGTTCCACGTCCCCGACAATCGGACTAAACGCCAGGTTCTTTTCCGCGCTTGCTCTGATGGCCATTGTCGTCGTTGTAACATTATCGATGAGAAATCATCACGACCCGGTTCTTCTGTACGAACTTGCAGCCGGCAAACTGGATAAAATCAACGAAGCCTCATCCGGCACCGCCGGGCCGGCACCCGCACTTTCACCGTCCGGGGAGACCTTGCGGGTCCTCGATCTTTTAGATGAATGCATCGAAAAATTCGGCCCTTCCTCGGTATTGGACCACTCCATGTGTTACAAGGCATCTTTGTTATACGCCTGGAAAAAGTGGGACGATTTGCTCCCGATGTTGGAGGGCTTCCTCAAAGACAATCCGGACAACCGTATATACCCGGACTGCCTCACGTGGTTGGCGGAAGCATCTTTAAACATGGGGCGAAAAGACGATGCGGAAAGGTTTTACAGACAGGCGCTTTTTTCCTGGCCTGAAAATAACGCTACGAAACAGGCGGGCCTGCGCCTGGCCGAAATGATCGGAGCGGCCTCTCTTCTCGAGGAAGCCAAAGCCCTTATGGCATCCGGTAAATATCTTGAGGCCTACAATATTTTCGGAGCGCTCACCATGTTCCAGGACAGGAAAATCCGGGACGAAAGCGTTCTTTCCCTTGCTTACTGTTCTTTTTACATGAACAGGTGCGAGGAGGCCTCCAACCATTTTTTGCAATGGTTCAGCGATAATTCGGAAGCTCCGGAGTCTGACCGGGTCCAGGCCGACTTCAGGCAATGCCAGGCCATTATCGCTCAGAACAAGGAATGGATGAGAGGGTTTGAACCGGGAGCAGCCGCGCCTGCCGGCTCCGGGTTGATCGTCCGTTTTCTCGACTGGGCCGCACACAACCTGCACTAAGGCCGCGAATATCGCATCGGCGTGGTCCTGGTGTTTCCGATCCGATCGAGGTCCGCAAGTATTCCGGACAGCTCCGCGGGAGTGGCGAACCTGGGCGGGGCCGGCATATTCGGCCCGCATGCCCGGCTTATCATTTGGGAAGAAAGGACCGCGGGGTTCCCGGGGAATTCAAGGCCGATCACAACGACGGAATTTCCCAGGCACAATGCGCTCACCAGCCCATCCCGGCAAACTTCGTCCCTGGCGCGTTCCCGATCCAGGGAAACGATGAAATCGGCATCGCCGCTGCTTACCACGACCGCTGTGCGGGTCAGAACGCGAAACCGCTTCTCACCGAATTGCTCAAGGTCGCCCGCGGCAAACCGCACCCTGCCATACGCCAGTGAAATGAGCCCCTGCCTGGTTTTTTCATCGGGATCGTATGAATAGCCGGTGATTTCCAGATCGCTGTCTGCCGCGAGTTTCATTCGGCCCTCATCGACAAATACGACCTCGGCCGAACTCCCCTGGGCGGTGATCAATCTGTCTCCAACGAACACTGAATCGCCTGCCTCCAGGGTCCGCCTTCCTCCGGCGCTCTCAACACTTACCGTTCCCGTGACAATGCCGGCTCGGCCGGCAAGCTCAGGCGCGGCCCCTGACTGATGCGTCGCGATCATTAACGCAACAGCGGTGAGGACAAAAATCCACTTCCGGCAAAGACCTTCTTTCAAATACTTGCACTCTCGGTACAAATAATATCGAGCTTCCGTAATTAAAGAAGTCAATAAGCCGTTCAATTTCACCGGGTCCATCAAAGAAGCTTAAAGATGCATGCAATCTACATATTATCTGCGACAGATGCCAAACCGTCCGGAAACACTGATGAGACAATGGCAGTTTCAGATTCGGCAAGGAGGCATTTTTCGTCCTGGCAAGGAAATCGAGGGTTTGCGCGGAGGCGTACAAAGGGGTACGCCGCACAAGGAAACCTGAAGATTGACGCCGCCAGGGCGGCAAAGGACCCTTTCCGGAACGGAAACTAGCCGTAACGGTAATGCACCCCGAATCCGCCACGGGGATATTTCCATTCGATCGCGACACCGGCATTGGGACAAACCACCCGGCAGGTCCCGCACTCCAGGCATCCCGCGTAATCAAAGCTCAGCTCTTCGTTTTTTATGGTAAACAGGCTTGCGGGACATGCGAAAGTGCATGGCTTGGGTTGACAGGTGGAACAGATCTCCTTGTTAACTTTTATATGCGCCTGTTCATCGTCCACGACAAACTTGTCTACACCCAGCAGCTGTTCGATAGTGGGTCTTTTCAAAGGCTTTTCGCTCCTTTCCAGCCGTCCCGGGCCAATTGGATCAGGCTTATCCCGCTTTCTTTCATCTGATCGATGACCATCTTAAGCAGATGGACATGAGGCGTGCCGTCGACCGTGAACAACTTGGAGGCAAGGCCCGTAACAAGCTCGGGATATGCCTTATACATGCGTTCATTTTCCAGGAAGTCCGGCATTTTCCGGTATGCCTCGAGGTCTCTTAGGACAAAGCTCTGTTTCAAGAAATCCACGTATCTGCCGAGTCCCTGCTCAGAGAAGTCGTTGCGGGCTTTAGCCTCCATGACGGTCCTTGCGGCCGCTTCGCCGGACGCTATGGCAAAATCCATTCCGCGTACCGTGTAGCCAAGGTTGAGAACAAATCCGGCGGCATCTCCCACCACAATCATCCCGTCCCCATACAGCCTGGGCATCATGGCCAAACCGGCCTCGGGCACGAGATGAGCGGAATATTCAGCCACCTCTCCGCCTTCGATCAGGGGGGCGATATGGGGATTGCTCTTGAAATCCTCAACCATGTCACAAAGCTTTACCTGCGAGCGTTGGAGTTCCCCCACATTGATGACCAGCCCCAGGGAGATGCTGTTCTTGTTAGTGTAGAGAAAGCCGCCCCCCATCATGCCATTCGAGCAATCGCCGACGAAGAGCCGGGCCGCACCGTTATTGCCGGAAACCTGAAACCGCTGGCTAATGGTTTCCGCCGGAAGTTCGATGATCTGCTTTACCCCGGTAGCCACCTGGCGCGGGCTGAACACCTTTGCCCAACCAGCCTTTTGGGCCATTATCGAATTGACGCCGTCAGCCGCGATAACGACGTCAGCCAGCATTTCGTCCTCGCCTGCCCGTATGCCTATGACCTTTGCGCCATCCATCAAAAGTTCGTCAACCCGTATGCCGCAGGCCAGCAACGCGCCGGCCTCTTCAGCCTTGCCTGCAAGCCAGGCATCGAATTCCGCCCTCAACAGCGTAAAGGAATGATACGGGCCAGTCGTCCAGTCCATATTCCCGCAGCCGATCGAAACGCTTTGAGCGCCATTTAAAAAGGTAACGGTCTCCTGCGCGATCGGCCTCTCAACCGGCGCCTCTTCCCAAAACCCGGGCATAATGCGGTTGAGCGCGTGGCTATACATGCGGCCCCCGTACATGTTCTTGCTGCCCGGCGTCGTTCCCCTTTCGACCAGGACCACGTCGTGGCCTTCTTTGGCCAAAATATAAGCGGCTGTACTGCCGGCAGGACCCGCGCCTACTATGATTGCAGTGAGTTTTTCCTCAGCCATGCCAAAACACCACCTGATCTTGAAAAACCATGATTTCCCCGATCTAACGGGACAAGCCTAACCTGATGCGATACCGGCAACTCCCGGTGGAGACTAACATTACCTCCAGCAGGGTCAAGGGGTCGAACGGAAATATTTCAATTCACCCCTGCGGTCCAACTGAATCACAGTGGAAATTGCCAACGTCGAGTGGGCGTGGCACGACCTAGGTTTTCAGGGCTTTTTTGAGTTCTTCGGTGAGTAATGGGACGACTTTATACAGATCGCCCACGATCCCGTAGTCGGCGGCTTCGAAAATCGGGGCGTTCTCATCGCGATTGATGGCGAAAATGACTTTACTGTCTCGAATGCCCGTTACATGTTGAATCTGTCCTGAAACCCCAACGCCCACATAAAGGTCTGGCTTGACTTTCTTGCCTGATATCCCCACGTAAAC
The DNA here is from genome assembly GCA_050008735.1 of Syntrophobacteraceae bacterium. Lineage (GTDB taxonomy): Bacteria > Desulfobacterota > Syntrophobacteria > Syntrophobacterales > Syntrophobacteraceae > SbD1. The sequence continues at coordinate 47,765 of JBEKMB010000016.1, read as the reverse complement.
TTCCTCCGGAAGCCAGCGCAGTTCTTCGGCTATAGGCCTGGAACAGCCCACCTCGCCCCCCAGTACGTCAGCCAGATCTCGAGCTACCTGGATATCTTCCTTTTTCGCGAAACCACGGCCAACGCAGACGATGATCTTTGCTTCCGCTATGTCCACCGTCTCCCGCGCCCTGGCAGTCCGGCTGACTACCGTGACCGCGGAAGGCGCAACGGCCGGCATTTCGCGAATCTTTCCCTCGCGCCCTTCCATGAGAGGCGCCGGATCGAAAACCCGAGGGGAAATGGTGGCCATCTGGGGACGAGTGGTACAAACGACTCTTTGTACCGCGAGCCCCCCGAACAGCAAACGTTCCATCTGCAAAAGCCCTTTGTCCCTGTCCAGCTCGAAACCGGTACAGTTGCTGCAAAGTCCGGTATTCAACCGCGCCGCTACACGGGCGCCGATTTCTTTTCCCCGCCGGCTCGCCCCAACCAGGAAGACATCGGGGTCCTCTTCCCTGGCAGCCTGCGCCAAAATCTCCACGCAGGACTCAAGCGGCTGATCTTGTGCCGGCGATTGGAGCAGCAGGACCTCGTCGGCGCCGTGGTCTATATATTCACGAGCAAGCTCATCGCTGAGTGCGAAAGACACCAGCTTCACGCCCAGGTCCTTCGCCAGATCCATACCGGCATTAAGAAGTTCCAGAGTCTGTTCACGTGTTTCTGCAAAAACCCATATCCCAGCCATTTGTAAATTCTCCTCAGGCAATTACTCCATCTTTCAAAAGAGCGCTTATCAGCGCGCCGATATCTTCCGCCCCGGCGCCAAACTTAAGCCGCCGCCGCTCCATGGTCGCCGCCAGAATACCGGTCGTCTGCAAACATGCCCCGGGAATTTGGCCAAGTTTATCCAGAGTGATATTTTCGACGGGTTTTTTGGCCGCCCCGAGCACCTGTTTCAAAGACGGTATCCTCGGGGTGTTGATATCGGGCAAAACCGTTATCAACGCCGGCAAAGGAACGGACACGACTTCGATCCCGTCATCCAGCTTGCGCTCCGCCACTATGCGGTTTTCAGTCTCGACATATGTTAGCTTGTTAACGTATGTAGCGCATGAAATGCCGAGCTTTTCAGCTAAAACCGGTCCGACCTGCTGCGTGTAAAGATCACTCGAGCCCTCGCCGCAGAGGATGAGATCGAACTCAATATTCCCACGGATCGCCGCCGCCAGCAAATCGCCGGTCTGAGAGGGCTCAAGGTCCACGAACGACTGATCGTTTATGAAATACGCCTTCTCCGGTCCACGGGACAGAACGTCTTTCAGACAGCTTTTGGCCGTGGGTAGGCCTACGGTCACAGCGGCCACGCTGGCGCCATGCTGCTGCTGAAGGTTCATGGCTTCTTCAACGGCATTGCGGTCATAGACGCTTATCTTGTAGCCGGCACGGTCAAGTATCAACTTGCGAGAGCCGGCATCGACCTTGATATCCGCTTCGTCCAGCACCCATTTGAAACAAGTCAAAATCCTGAGCATTTTTTCCCTTTCTCGAAACGTTGACAACTGCGGGTGGACGCCAGTGTCGCCCCCCTTTATTGGACGGAAAGCCGAGTAACCCCTGTTCGTGCTGCGTTCAATCCACTCGGAAATTCCCCCGGCCGGCCCAGCACGCTGTCCGCAATTACCATCTTCGTAAACTCCGGTGTGCCTCCATGAATCTGGGTGATCTTGGCGTCTCGATAGAGACGCTCGACTTTTTGGCCCTTCACGGTGCCGATGCCTCCGTGAATCTGCACGGCCCTGTCGGACTGATGCACCGCGGTTTCGGAAGCCATGAGTTTTGCCATTGCGGCCTCCTCGCTGTAAGGAAGACCTTGATCGTAGCACCAGGCAGCGTAATAAGTTAAATATCTGCAAACCTCTATTTCGGTGCCCATATTGGCGATCATCCATTGAATTGCCTGAAAATTGCAAATCGGCTGCCCGAATTGGACCCTTTCCTTCGAGTAACGAACGGATTCTTCCAAAGCAGCCTGGGCAATTCCCAGGGCCAGGGCGGCCATGCCAATCCTGCCGCTGTCCAGGGCCGCCCCGGCGATGACGGGCCCCTGCCCTTCCCGACCCAGCAGGTTCTCTTTGGGTATGCGGCACCCTTTCAGCACAACTTCAGAGCTTGGCGCACCCCGCGCGCCCATTTTACTCACCGGCTTCCCCACTTCCATTCCAGGGGCGCCAGCGGGAACTATAAAAGCGCTTGGCCCGCCGCCCCCTCCCGACTTGGCGACATCGGCAAACACGATGAAGGTCCCCGCAACCGGCGCGTTCATGACGAAGGTTTTGACGCCGTTCAGCACATAGAGATCGCCCTCAGGGACAGCAGTCGTGGGGGCCGCCTCCCTGCCTGCTCCCTGCTCATCCAGAGCGAAGGCGCCCAATGCATCACCTCTGCAAAGGGGTGCCAGGTACTTCTTTTTCTGGTCTTCGCTGCCGTATCCATACAATGAAAAGCACGCAAGCGACGTATTTGTCTCGACAACAAAGCCCGTGGAGGCGCAGGCGCGAGAAAGCTCCTCGACGGTCATGACGTAGGTCAAATAGTCCGAGCCGGCCCCACCGTATTCCTCGGGATACGGGACGCCAAGCATGTCCTGCTCGGCCAGCCTCTTGATGTTCTCGGCGGGAAAACGCTCCTCCCGATCGATTTCATCGGCGACGGGCTCAACGTATTTTTCACAGAACTCTTTCATATTGGCTTTGACCAGTTGCTGCTCTTCCGTCAATTCGAACTGCATCGTGATGTCTCCAATCGCGATTTGTTTTTATTACGGACCAGGGCATGGCCTGAATGAATGCAACTTTTCATCCGGCTCGTAAACCGCAATTGCTCCCTGCTTACCGCAACAATTCACGCGCTATGATCAGGCGCTGGATCTCGCTCGTTCCCTCATAGATTTCAGTTACGCGCGCATCCCGGTAATACCGCTCCGTTGGACAGCCCAGGGTGTAGCCATAGTCGCCGACGATCTGCATGGCATCATGGCAGGCCCTGTTGGCCGTTTCAGTAGCATAGAGCTTGGCCATGGAAGCTTCCCTGGCGTAGAACTTCTTCCCGTCCTTGAGCGAAGCTGCCCGCAACAGCAGCAATCGAGCGCCTTTGAGCCGCGCGCAGTTCTCGGCTATCATCAGCCGAATGCTTTCACGATCTGCAATGGGCCGGCCGCACTCCACCCGCTCCTTAGCGTAGTTTGCGGCGAAATCGATCGCCGAAAGCCCTATGCCCAGGGCCATGGACCCAATGCCGATCCGGCCGCCCGCCAATTCAGAGGCCGCAATGCGAAAACCATCATTGCAGACACCCAGAAGATTTTCCTTCGGGACCTGACAATTGTCGAAAATCAGTTCATTGGTCGGAGAAGCCAGTTGTCCGAGCTTTTTTTCGGCCTGGCCGACGCGGAAGCCCGGAAATGATGGTTCCACCAGAAAAGCGCTGATGCCTCTGCCCTTGCGCGCCTCCTTGTCGCTTACCGCCCAGACGACAAAAACACCTGCAAATTCAGCGCTGGTAATGAAAATCTTTTGGCCGTTCAACACCCAATGATCGCCGTCAAGAACAGCGCTCATGCGCATCGATGCGGGGTCGGAACCGGCAACGGCCTCGGTCAGCGCAAACCCGCCCGCCGAGAACTCACCGCTGCACAGGGGCGGGATGTATTTTCGTCTCAATTCTTCACTGCCGACCGCATAAATAACTTCGGCAACCATATTGTTGACCGATGTCGTGACTCCGGTCGAAGCACATGCCCGGCCGATTTCAGTCATGACCAGGGAGAAGGAGACGGTTTCCGCTCCGGTGCCGCCGTATTCGGGATCTATTGCGATCCCCATAAAACCGAGTCCCGCGAGCTTCTTCAAAACACCCAAAAGCTTCTCGCGGTCCTTTGTCCGGTCCAATTCGGCTGCTATCGGCTCCAGCTCAGTTTTGACAAATTCCGCGGCGGTCTCCTGAATCTTCTTTTGCTTTTCACTCAGCTCAAAATCCATGTTGTCCACCCTGCCCAATCAATATGTATAGAATCCGCGCCCGACTTTTCGCCCCAGCCATCCTGCTTCCACGTACTTGCGAAGAAGGGGGCACGGCCGGTATTTTGAATCGCAAAACCCATTGTACAGGACCTCCATGATCGCCAGGCAGGTATCCAGACCGATGAAATCGGCGAGCGTCAGTGGGCCCATCGGGTGATTCATCCCGAGGCGCATGACGGTGTCGATGTCCTCGGCGCTTCCCACCCCATGATAGAGCGCATATACCGCCTCATTGATCATGGGCATGAGGATGCGGTTGGCGATAAAACCCGGATAATCGTTGGCCAGCGCCGGAGTCTTCCCGAACTTTACGGACAGGTCCCAGGTAATTTGAAACGTCTCGTCCGAAGTTGCAATACCGCGAATGACCTCTACGAGCTTCATCACAGGAACAGGGTTCATAAAATGCATTCCGATAACTTTTTCGGGCCTTTTGGTCTGGGCGGCAATCCGCCCGATGGGAATCGAAGAAGTATTGCTTGCAAGAATGACTTCCTGTCGGCAGACTGTATCCAGCTCGCGGAACACCCCGAATTTGATCGGCTCGTTTTCGCTTGCCGCCTCGACAACAAAATCGGCGGCAGCCATATCTTTCAAGCTGGTGGAGGTTTTAAGCCGCCCGAGGATTCCCTCCTTTTCCTCCTGAGTCATCTTTGCTTTTTCGACATTCCTGGTCAGTATCTTAGTGATGTTTTTGAGACCGCGCTCGACGAACTCATCCCTGATGTCGTTCATGATCACTTGAAGACCGCTCATCGCCGCGACCTGAGCAATCCCGCTTCCCATCTGACCGGCGCCAACAACTCCAAATGTCCTTATTTCCATTCGAGTCTCCTTCTATCCCCGATGTGCTACCTTTTGACGACCATTGCAACAGCTTCGCCTCCTCCAAGACACAGCGAAACAAGCCCCGTCTTTTTACCCGAACGTACCATCTCATGGATCAATGTGACCAGCAGACGGCAGCCGCTCGCCCCTATCGGGTGCCCTAACGCCACGCTGCCCCCATTTACATTTACCTTGGACCCGTCCAGTTTCAGCTCTTTCATGACGGCCACCGTTGATCCACTGAACGCTTCATTTATCTCGAAAAGATCGACCTGCTCCAGACCGATGCCCTCTTTTTTGAGGCATTTGGGTATGGCCCACATCGGGGCCACCAGAACGTATTTCATGTCGATGCCGCTCGATGCCTGGGCCCCTATCGTGCCCATCATATTACAACCCAGTTCGATCGCCTTTTCCCTGGACATTATGACTGCGGCCGCGGCGCCGTCGCTTATCACCGAAGCGTTCCCGGCGGTGGTGACTCCCCCCTCCTTGAACGCGGGCTTCATCTTTGCGAGCTGTTCATAAGATGTTTCCCTCGGACATTCATCCTGGCTGAATGTTACAGTTTCGCCCTTCCTGGGCGGCAACTTGACCGGGACTATCTCATCTTTGAACCTCCCGGCCGCAATCGCAGCCAACGACCTCACGTAGGATTGGGCCGCATATCGGTCCTGGTCTTCGCGAGTTACCCCATATCTTTCACTGCAAAGCTCATTTGAAATGCCCATGTGGAAATCGTTCACCACATCCCACAAGCCGTCATGAACCATGTGATCCATGACGGCGCCGTCGCCCATCCGGTATCCGGTCCGCGCCTTGGGCAGATAGTAGGGCGCCATGTTCATGTTTTCCATCCCGCCTGCGACGACGACATCGGCATCGCCCACCTGAACGGCTTGAGCTGCAAGCATAACAGCCTTCAAACCCGAACCGCAGACTTTGTTGACGGTGACCGCTTCCACCTCCCATGGCATCTCAGCTGCAATTGCAGCCTGTTTGGCCGGATTCTGTCCATAACCGCAGGGGAGTACCAGACCCATTATGACTTCGTTCACCTGATCTTTGCCGATTCCGGCCCGCTTAACGGCTTCTTCGATTACAATACCACCCAGCTTTGTGGCCCCAATGGAACCGAGCGACCCATTAAAGCTCCCAAGCGGCGTCCGAACAGCACTGACAATTACAGCTTCTCGCATGGCGGTCTCCTGATGATTGTAGGCAGAGACATTCATTTTCCTGATACAATGCTCTTCGATAGATTACAGGGAGTATGAGCAGATGGACCAACATCTGAAAAAACCTAAATCGAGCGATCTGACGGATATCTCGGGCAGGACGCCCCTGTCTGGCCTATTCGCAAGATGAGTCGGGGCTGGGCAATTTGGCTGGAATTTCCAACCGGATCCGGAACATCAAATCTGAAAGAAATTCGCTCGATTTAGTTGGTTTCCGCCCACAAAAGGTTCTTTTTTGCTGATCGGAAACCGGCAGTGTCTCATCGGCGTTTCCAGATGAACACCAGTTAAAGATTTTCCAACTCTTCTTTTAACAGAACCATGAATCTTTGACAAAAAGAATATAGTGGCCGGAAATATCTAGGCAAGGTCCAGGCCGGCATCCCTGAGCTTTTCACGCACGAACCCGATCGGCCTGGAGATAACGAATGCCTTCTCGCGCGACCGCTCGCCCCTGAGCAGTCCGATCTCCGATTTGGAGACCCCCAGAGTTTTGGCAAGCAGCCCTATGCATTCATGGTTTGCCGCTCCTTCAACCGGGGGCGAACTGATGCGTATTTTCAGTCTGCCGCGGAAAGTCCCCGAAAATTCACTCCTTGCGGCCCTGGGCTGAATGTAGGCGCAGAGCACCGTATCTCCCGCCTTCTCCGATAAGTATGTAAAAGTTTCAGGCCCCACGTCCAATTCCAGTCGAGCGAGCGCGCTTTCGTAACCGGCTGAAGGACCGGTCACAGATATTGACACGCTGGTGAGTACAATATATTCTCAAAGACAATTGAGTCGTAGTAAAAACGACGAGCAGTTCCTGAAATTTAGATGTGGACGAGGCAAAGTCGCCCGTCTGTCCTTCAAATCCACTTCCGGTGAGGTGTTCAATGAGAAGAATGTTGGTTTTTTCTCTGGTTTTTTCCGTATCCGTTGCCGTCCTGGCGCTCTTGGGGCTTGGGCAAGCCAAGGCAGCGGAGTTTTCAGCCGATATGATCATCGCGCCCAAGGGCGATGAACCCATGAAGGGCAAGATCTTCGTAAAGGGCGACAAAGTCAGGCAGGAAACTGTCGAAGAGGATGAAACCCAGATCATGATTATCCGGCCGGATAAAAAAACTACCTGGATGATCACGCCTGCGGAAAAAACATACATGGAAATGCCCTATCAGTCCGAAGACAAGACTTTCGAAGAATGGACGGCAGAAAAGGAAAAGAAGGCTAAACTTCTAGGCGAAGAAACCGTTTCCGGAATGTCGTGCAAAAAATACGAAACCCTGGAGGACGGCGAAAAGACCTTCTTCTGGATTTCTACCCAATTCCCATTCCCAATCAAGGTCGAAGATTCAGAAGTGACCATGGAATACCAGAACATCAAGTTGGGCCCTCTTGAGGATTCCCTCTTCGAACTTCCGGCGGGATATGAAAAGATGGCCATGCCGGTAGTTCCGCAAAAGGAGTAAAGCTACAGAGATGGTCCTGTTACCGGTTTTCGGCAAACTGCAGCCCTATGAGATAAACCCGTCGAAAATAATCGCCCTTGGCCTGAACTATCGCAGCCATATTGCGGAAAGCCACTCGGTCAAGGTCCGCGGGTTTACAGAGGAAATACCTCAAGAACCTATCCTGTTTCCAAAGACCCCAAACGTGCTCGTCGGGCCCGGCGAGCCCATTGTAATACCGGCCTTCCTTCTCGAATACGGGTTCGAGGACCTCCGAACCGACTATGAAGCCGAACTGGCGGTAATAATCGGGAAAAAATGCACAAAAATAGCCCCGAAAGATGCGCTCGATCATGTTCTGGGCTACACCTGCATGAATGACGTCAGCCAGCGTAATCTTCAGACCGGTGACCGTTCGGGGTGGTTCCGGGGAAAGTCTCTGGATACGTTCGGCCCGGTCGGCCCCCAGGTCGTTCTCCGGCAGGACATCGTCGACCCTCAAAACCTGCGCCTTCAATGTCGGCTCAACGGCAGGACGGTTCAGGATGCCAGTACGGCCCAGATGATTTTCCCGGTAGACGAGATCGTGGCGTTCGTATCAAAAAACTTTACCCTCCTGCCGGGCGACATTATCGCAACGGGCACTCCCAGCGGGGTTGGCCGAATCCACCATGGGGACGTCGTGGAAATTGAGATAGAGAAAATAGGAGTGCTGAGAAATCCGGTGGTGGAAGAATGGATGCAATAAAACTGTAGAACAAGAACCGAAAAGCTCCGGCTGCATGGATTTGATTTTTCGCCGCCAGGCCGATTCCTTCCCCCTGATGTCGCCGCCTTTTACTACCTGCCGATCTGCTTTCCGCAAAAAAGACCGGCCAGTTAAAGCCCGCCCTCAAAGCGGGCAACAACTGACCGGCCGTTTTCTAAATGGTCATCTCAAGAAATCATGGAACTTGCGCTGCACCGAGTTTTGCGCCCGAATTGAGTCTGCGCCCACCTCGGATACCTACTGGCACTGACTTTCTCAACAACCGGGTAATTGGGCGAAAAAGTCGTTGCCCTTGTCATCCACGAGGATGAAAGCGACAAAATCTTCCACTTCGATCTTCCAGATGGCTTCCATACCCAGTTCGGGGTATTCCAGACATTCCACCTTCTTTATATTGTCCTGGGCCAGGATAGCGGCAGCGCCGCCGATCGAACCCAGATAAAAACCACCGTGTTTTTTACACGCATCGGTTACCTGTTTTGTCCGGTTGCCCTTGGCTATCATGACGAGCGAACCGCCATTGGACTGGAACAGGTCAACATAGGAATCCATCCGGCCTGCGGTTGTCGGGCCGAATGAGCCCGAAGGCATCCCCTTGGGGGTTTTTGCCGGGCCTGCGTAATAAATGGGATGATCTTTGAGGTACTGAGGCAGACCCTCGCCCTTGTCGATTCTTTCCTTGAGCTTGGCATGAGCGATATCTCTGCCCACGATTATCGTTCCGCTAAGGGAAAGCTGAGTCTTTACCGGGTATTTCGACAGTTCGGCCAGGATCTCTTTCATCGGCTTATTCAGATCGATTTTCACAACTCCGTGTTCATGCTTTCCACGGAACTTTGCGGGTATGTATTTTTCCGGATGCGCCTCGAGCTCTTCGAGCCAGATGCCGTCCTTGTTGATCTTAGCCTTGATATTTCTATCCGCCGAGCACGAAACTCCCATTGCGACCGGACACGATGCCCCGTGGCGCGGCAGCCTGACGATTCTTACGTCCAGGGCGAAGTGCTTTCCCCCGTACTGAGCGCCAAATCCGAGCTTATAGGAAGCCTGCAGGATTTTTTCCTCGAGTTCCAGATCCCTGAACGCCCGGCCCCAATCGTTTCCGGTAGTGGGCAGGTTATCGAGATATCCGGTGCTCGCAAGCTTCACCGTCTTCAGGCAGCCCTCGGCCGATGTCCCGCCGATTACGAAGGCTACGTGATAGGGCGGGCATGCGGCCGTACCAAGAGACTTCATCTTCTCTACCAGGAATTTTTCGAGGTTCGCCGGGTTCAACAGGGCCTTCGTTTCCTGATAGAGCATATTCTTGTTGGCCGAACCCCCGCCTTTGGCCACGAACAGAAACTTGTATTCGTCCCCTTCGGTCGCATAGATGTCGATCTGACCGGGGAGATTACACCCTGTGTTTTTTTCTTCATACATGCTCAGAGCGACCGTCTGCGAGTAACGCAGATTTTCCTCTGTGTAGGTCTTATAGATGCCCTTGGAAAGGAACTCTTCGTCTTTGACGCCGGTCCATACCTGCTGGCCCCTCTTGGCCACAATTGTGGCGGTCCCTGTATCCTGACAAAGAGGCAGCACAAACTTGGAAGATACTTCGGCATTCTGAAGAAGCGCTACGGCAACGCCCCGGTCATTCGGTGAGGATTCGGGGTCTTCAAGGATCGCGCTCCATTTCTGAAGCTGTTTGGGGCGAAGCAGAAAGGAAACTTCGCGCATAGCCTGGTTGGCAAGAAATTCGAGTCCTTCGGGCTCCACCTTCAGAATCTGCTTGCCGTCGAAGTTAGCAACAGAAACATATCCTTTGGCGAGCAGCTTGTACTTTGTGTCGTCTTTCTCCAAGGGGAAAGGGTCCTGGTAACTGAAATCTGGCATTTTCAACTCCTTTGGCAGAAGCATTCGGTTAAACAAGCGCGCGTTAAATTGAAAAAACTTTCACATGTCTTAAACCAACATCATATAAAAAAAAAAGATTTTGTCGAGCACTGAATTAGAGCAATTTACACCCTTCAGCCTCGGATAAGTCCAAGCCGGCGGAAAAACACCTCTTTTCTTCCCCCCTGGGGTGTATGCGGACCGGTGAGCACTCAAGGCGTTTTTCTGGATAAAGCGAGAAAGCAAAGGTTTAATAAAAAAGATCGAATTGAGGAAAATTGAAGAGTTCGCGTATATACATCACGAGCGTATCAGGCAAATATCTTCCCCAGAGCTTTATCGGGATGTCCCTGATCTCGGCGGTGGGGCTGAATCCCACGGCAAACAGGTACTCGAGAAGGAATTCTACATTAATTGGAATATACCCTTTGTAGGGCTTGACGTCTCTTTGAGCGATTATCCTCTCTTCATGGATGCTGTCGCCCAACTCTGATTCCACCATCGCCTCCGGACTCGACAGGATCAATTCAATTTTGATTCGCTCCTCCGCTTTTTCCATGAAGGGTTCAAGCCCCCTTTTCAGTTCAGTTTCCGGGACCCCCCGGTTCATATACTTTTCCCAGCTCTTCGTGTCCCGATATCTCCGGCAGACTTCCTCGGCGTCCCACAAAACATCGAGGATAAGGCTGGTGGCTTCATAGCTTCCGTGAAAATTCTCCCGGTCCCCCACACGAATCGAATGGTCGCTTCGCAGGGTCTCTTCGAGCTTCGTAAGCTGTTCCTGCCCTCCCAGAATTTTGACCCCACCCACGTCGTGTATCGTAATCGATGTCCGGTCCAGCCGGATGTTGCCCTCGCGGAACCTGTCCGCAATATTTTCCTCGGCCTCGATGAATTCCCTGTCCATCTGCTCCCTGGGAGTAATCAGCATCTCGAGCGGAACACCGGAACTCTCTGCGCGGCCCAGGGCCATTGCGAGCGCTCTATTCTTGACGGTATTGAAGATCCAGTCGGCAATACGCCTGTTTGCCTTTTCGGCGATTCTTTTGGGCCGCTTGATCCTGTATGTGGCAATGAACCGGCCCTCATCGTCAAAGCAAAGGACCCCGTTAATCGGGGTTTGATAATAGAAGTACTCCGGATTCTGACGATAACGGCTGAAAAGACCTTCCATCCTGGGACCCTTTAGCCTCGTGCTGTAACACAAAGCGTCCCTCAACGCCCCCTTGGACCGGATTCGAACCCTTCGAAACTCACCGGCATAAATCGTCCCGACGATTTGTCCTATCAAGGTTTCCAGTGTCTCGCCCAGCACGTAGCCGTCGCAGATAAATATCCGCGTGAGCAGCATAGCGTCGGAAGGCATCGGCCTTCCACAAAGCCAGCGCTCGGCGATTCGAAGCAACTCCTCCCGGTGAATAAATGAAGTAAGATACATCCGCGGTCTCTTTATCCGGTTCCCGAATTGGAAAAGAGCGGATAATAGCACGTTTTGCAGAAAAGATGATAGTGGCCGGCCCGCCGGGGACAGAGAATGAGCCTGTTCGAATTATGTCCATATCAGGCCCGGCCCACACGCCCCCCCCCGAGTTTTGCCTCACGGCGCATGCCGGGCAGGCCTTGTCTATTTGCCCCGGACCCACTATATTTTCCAGCATGGCGCCGAACGCGAAATTACCCCTCGGCCACGCGCTTGCGGTTGCAGCCCCCCCCCCGCATCCGATGCTCTTATCGTGGGGGACGGCTTCTACCAGGATGCTTGAGGAAATCTTGCGACCCCGCATATAATAGCTGAAGACGCCAAGGACCTCGGGAACACCTTAAAGGACAAATGGCTATGAGCGCGCTTTTCTTGCTGATCTGCCTATTGGTGCTCGTTTCAGTCTGGGCATCGCTGGTCACTTACTCCTTTTTCTGGTGTGAGAACGCATGGCGCGCCCGGCTTGCCGCCGATCCAGGCTCAAAATTGAAATCGATGGTACTTGCCGGCTTGCTTTCCTCTATTGCCAGCGTCCTTTTCATAATCGTCTCACACCCTCTTGGCATGATCCGGCGCCTTTGGTTGCCCGGGGATATCTCTGACGGACGGCCCATAATTATCCTGACACACGGACTTTACCACAATGCGAGTGCATGGCTGCTTTTGAGAACACGCCTGCGGAAGGCCGGCTTCAAAAATATTTTCGTCATGAGTTATGGCAGCTTTTTCACTTCTTTTGAAAAAACACTCAAAAAGTTCGAAGACTTTGTCGCCGACGCCAGGCACGCGGTGCCAAACCAACCCGTATACCTGATAGGCCACAGTCTTGGAGGTCTTTTATCAAGGGTTTATGCGGAAAGGTCCAAGGGCCCGGCTATCCCCGCAGCTGTAATAACTCTCGGGTGCCCGCACCAGGGCTCCAAAATAGCGGCTTTCGGCCTGGGGAGGCTGGCTTCAAGTCTGATTTACCGGGGTCCGCTTTTTGCCGAAATCGAAGCCGGCCCGGCCCGGCTTCCCTGTAACGGGGTTGCCATCTTCTCACCAGTCGATAACATGGTGCTTCCGTCTGAAGCCATGAGGGTACCATACCCCGGCTGGGTCTACTTTGAAACGGACCCTTTGAGCCATACGGCAATGCTCTATTCAAAATCCACCGCGAAAAAAGTGGTCGAGGTTCTGCGGGAAGAGATGGATCAGCGACGCTCATGGAGAGGCAAAGAAGGTGAGATGAGGCGAACCGCGGGTACAGGATGAGGCACTGCCTAAATTATCGGGCCGCAAATGCCATCCTGTTTTCTTGAATTTTGTTTCTACCTGGTGTTGTGAAAACTTCCTCATTTTCCGATATTCATGTTTGGTATCTTCCAGACAGTTGACTTCTAAGGGATCCTTATGCTAATAGACCCCCGAAATTTTTCTTATCGAAGGGAAATCGCTTTGGAACAGCACGCCGCAGAAGTTCCCATTCTGATGCAGGAATTCGTAGTCGCCAACAGACTGGGAATACACGCGCGGGTTGCGGCCCAGATAGTCAGGGTCGCCAGCCAGTTTGAATCCGAAATCCTCTTCACCAAGTGCGGCGTAACCGTTAACGGTAAAAGCATTCTCGATCTCATGACCCTGGTCTGCCCTCTCGGATGCAAAATCCTTATCTCTGCCAAAGGCCCTGACGCAGCCGAAGCCCTCAACGCCCTGGCTGCACTTTTTCAGACCAAATTCGGCGAACCCTGAAGCCTCCCTTCCATCCGTGGCGAAAATAGACTAAAAAGAAAAAGGAGACATGGGAGCCCATACCTTTTAGCAGAGAGACCTGATAATCGATGAACAACTCCTCATTGACCATCACTGGCATCGGGGCTGCGCCGGGAATCGCTATCGGGAAAGCATATCTGCTGGAACGGGGCCGTATTCCCGTCCCGCGCCATAAGCTTTTGGGCGATGAGGCCGTATCTCAGGAATGCGGGCGGTTCATCGAAGCGGTCGCCCGGGCCGAAGCCGACCTCGAAGCAATAAAGAAAAGCATCCCATCCGCATTCATAGAACACGCGCGCCTGCTCGAAGTGCAACAGATGATTTTAAGGGACCCGTCGATCTATGACGAATCCCTTCGTTATATACAAAAGGAGCACGTCAACGCCCAGCTTGCGGTTATGAAATCGCTCAGGCGGGCGCGAGATCTTTTCGGCGCTCTCGATGATGAGTCCGCGAAGAACAGAATAGCAGACGTGGAGGCCGCCGGGGACCGGGTGGTTCGGATTCTGGCGGGACAGAACCATACCAACCTGGAAGATATCCGCGAACGGGTCATAATTATCGCCCGCGATCTTTCCCCCGCCGACGCCATTCAGTTACAGGTCGGGCAAACTCTGGGAGTGGTTACCGAGATCGGGGGAAGCACTTCTCACACCTCGATAGTTGCGCGCTCGTTAAACATCCCGGCTGTCGTGGCGGCCGAAAACGCCTCTCGCCTTATCCGCAAGGGCGATCTTCTAATCGTCGACGGCACAACCGGAACAATAATAATCAACCCGGACGAAAACGACATAGGCCTCTATTACGAACGCCAGGAAGAGATGGAGGCATATGTAAGGCAAATCAGCCGCCATGCTCATCTGCCCGCCGAAACTCGTGACGGTCACAGGGTGAGCGCCGAGGCCAACATCGAGGTCCTGGAGGAGGTGGTGGCGGCCAAAGACAACGGCGCCGAAGCCATAGGCCTGTACAGGACGGAATTTTTTTTCATGAACCGGGTGGAACTCCCGGATGAAGAGGCCCTTTTCAGAGATTACCGCGAATTGTCGCAGCTGATGGCCCCTTGCCCGGTAACAATCCGAACCCTCGATGTAGGGGCAGAGAAACTCACCTACTGGTTCCCCGTGCTGGAGCAGACAAACCCCGCGCTTGGACTCCGCTCAATACGTCTTTGCCTTCATTATGAAGAATTGTTCAAAACACAGCTCCGGGCAATTTTGAGGGCCAGCGCAATCGCCTGCAACCTTCGGCTGATGTTGCCCCTGGTCTCGGGCATGGGAGAACTTCTACAGGCAAAACGCATCCTGAAGGATGTCCGCGATGAGCTGACCCTTAAACGAATCCCTTTTGATGAAAACATGCCCTTCGGGGTTATGATAGAACTACCGTCGGCCGTCGCCGTGGCGGACCTGCTGGCAACCGAGGTCGATTTTTTCAGCATCGGCACCAATGACCTCATCCAGTACACCATCGGAATAGATCGATCCAACGAACATGTCGCATACCTCTACGAACCACTTCATCCCGGCGTTCTAAGGTTCATAAAACAGACGGTGGATGCCGGCCATAAAGCCGGGATACCGGTAGCTCTCTGTGGCGAAATGGCGGGAGAGCCAATGTACGTGCCGATTCTGCTTGGCCTCAAAATCGATGCCTTCAGCATGAACCCGCAGTCTTTGCCCCGCGTAAAGAACCTGGTGAGGCGCTCTTTCATGAGGGAATGTTACCGGTTTACCAACAAATTGCTTCACATGAGAACGGCACAGGAGGTAAACGAATCGTTGAGAAATATGGTTATGAAAAAGTTCCCGGAAGAATTTCGGGTATTCGAACCGAACTGGCTCGTTAACGCCGATGCCCCCGCAAGGCAGCCTTCGGGCAGATTGAAATAAAATTGGGAAGGAAGCCCCCTTAAGTATATGTCCAAAGCCGATCCTGAAGAAAAAATAAAAATAATCGCCCAGAACAAAAAGGCTTTCCACGACTTCGAAGTGGGCGAAAGGTTCGAGGCCGGCATAGTTTTGCTCGGCACCGAGGTGAAATCACTCCGGGAGGGTCGCGCCAACCTCAAAGACAGCTATGCCAGGGTGAAGCGCAGCGAGGTGTTTCTATTCGGCCTGCACATCAGCGCCTATTCTCACGCTTCTTTCAGCAACCACGAACCTGAGCGGGTAAGAAAGCTCCTGCTGCACAAAGCCGAAATAAAAAAACTGCTGGGCAAGACACAGGAGCGCGGTTTTTCACTCGTTCCCCTGAAAGTCTATTTCAAAAACGGAAAGGCGAAAGTGGAAATCGCTCTTGCCAGAGGGAAAAGAGAATTCGATAAGCGGGAAAGCCTGAAGAAAAAGGAAGAAGCCCGCGAGATGGACCGCCTGAGAAAACAACACAAAATAAGCTGAGCACCCCGGATTTTTCCTGCCCTGATCCAGCCTCAACTGCCCCGCCGCCGCGCCACATCGGTCTTCCCGGCCCTGGCAGCCGGAAGGCGTGCTTCACAAAGGCGTATGTCCCCCCCCATCCCCCACACCTGGCGGGGCCTGGAGTCAGATTTGCGGAATTTTCGGCACACTGCACAAAGGACCTTCACTCACGCACGATATCGAAAATCGTGACCTCAGGGGGCGCGAGCACCCGTATGGGCGGACCCCATGTGCCCGAACCTCTGCTCGTGTAGAGAATCGACCCTTTCGGAAGATAATAGGGCCCGTTCTGAAAGGGGTAGACCCAACCGGTGATATACCGGAACGGATACAACTGCCCGTAGTGCGTATGTCCCGATAACTGAAGGTCGAAAAACCCCAGGGTCTCCTCCGAAAAATCCGGCCGGTGCTTTAGGTAAAGAGTGAACAGGCCGTTCCGGGCCTTTGCCAGGATTGCCTTCTCATCCTCGGGCAAACCGGCGGCCGGATCATCGACCCCGGCAATGTTCAAAATATTGTCCACTGTTTTCACCTGACCGGACAGCACGGTAAAACCGAAAGATCTCTCGGCGAGAAGTGACTCGGTCAACCCGGCGTAAACTTCGTGGTTGCCCGACACGGCATATTTGCCGAGCCGGGGCAGAATTTTTCCAAACAGCGCCGGAAGGACCCCAACTTTTTGCATGTCTCCATCGACAAGATCGCCCGTGCTCACAAGGATATCGGGCCCCTCAGCCTCGACCTTGCGCAGAATCTCAGCCATGCGCTCTTGTCTGACCAGAAGCCCCAGATGCACGTCCGATATTTGCGCTATTCTCAACCGTTCGGTACCGGGGGGAAGCTTTGCCGTCTTTATGACGATTTTTTCCACGCGTATGGAGCGCGCCTCGAAATACCCGTAAATGTTTATGGCAAGCGCTGTCGCAAGGACTAAAACGGCCGCGCCCGGGCCGCTGAAAGTGGGCAGTGAAAAGCCGGCAAAAAGGCCTGTCAGTCTGAAAAGCACCCCGACAGCGCCGATCAGCAGAAAACCCCAGAAGGAATAAAAAAGAAATCCCAGCCAGCTATATCCCATAAGGGCACTTATCCGGGCCGGTAAATCCTGGCCGGCTCTTTCGAGCAATCTGGCCCCTATGGGCGCGAAAACCATAAGGGCCAGGAAGATTATCAGCAGAATATGGGCCGGCCATTTTACAGGAAGAAGGACCCTGACCCTTGAGTAGAAAAAGGCGTGCATGAGCGAATAGATCAGGAAAAAAACAATCAGGAATCTGGCCATTTTTTATTCACGCCCCTTCGTGCCCGTGTCTATATCCTGCCGGCGGCTGACGATGGCTTAAAAACGCTATCTCCTACACGGAATCGACCCGCCCGGCAACACGAAAGATTTCCTCCATCGAAGTCCATCCGCGGCAAACCTTGAGCGCGCCCGCGATATGAAGCGGCGTCATTCCCTGCTTTTCAGCCAGTCCCCTGACCTTTGACACATCTGAGTCAGGTCTGATAAGACTACGAACCGCTGGGGTCACGGTGAGCATCTCGTAGATTCCCACCCGGCCGAGGTAGCCGGTTTCCCTGCACTCCAGACAACCTGCCGGCCGAAACATCGAATTGGTCCTTTCTATTTTCCAGGGGCTGATCAACGAGTTCCAAAGCTCTTCATCGACCGCGCCCGCTTTGCGGCAATTGGGACAAAGGGTTCTGACAAGCCTCTGAGCTACCACTCCCAGCAGGGTCGTCTGTAAAAGATAGTGCGGCACCCCCATATCGATAAGCCTGACGACCGCTGAAGGAGCATCATTGGTGTGGAGGGTCGAAAAAACGAGATGCCCTGTCAAGGCTGCCTGGATTGCCATTTCCGCCGTCTCGAGGTCACGTATCTCTCCAACCATTATGATATCGGGGTCCTGGCGAAGAAAGGTCCTCAGACCGCTGGCAAAATCGAGCCCGATTGCGCTGTGCACCTGCATCTGGTTAAATCTGGGCTCGACCATCTCGATCGGGTCCTCGACAGTGCAGACGTTTACTTCCGGCTTGGCAAGATGTTTCAATGTGGAATAAAGTGTAGTCGTTTTTCCGGACCCGGTAGGTCCGGTAACAAGGATAAGACCGAACGGGGAGCTTATCATTTTTTGCCATTGCTCCAACTCGCGCTCTGAAAACCCCAGATCCTCGAAACTCCTTACAGTCACCTGCGGGTCGAAAATCCGCATCACCAGTTTTTCACCGAAAACCGAGGGCATGGTCGAAAGGCGCAACTCGATCTCACTTCCCGACGCTCCTTTTGTCTTGATCCGCCCGTCCTGTGGACGCCGTTTCTCCGCCAGGTC
The DNA here is from genome assembly GCA_050008735.1 of Syntrophobacteraceae bacterium. Lineage (GTDB taxonomy): Bacteria > Desulfobacterota > Syntrophobacteria > Syntrophobacterales > Syntrophobacteraceae > SbD1. Next base: position 29,586 of record JBEKMB010000016.1, on the reverse strand, counting down.
CATCCTGCCGATAACTTTGAGGCGGCTGATCACAGCGCTCATCACCACCGTGGGCAGCTGATAGACCAGGTGAAGGACCCCGTCAATGCGGAAACGCACATCACTGTCGTCCCGGCGCGGCTCCAGGTGAATATCGCTGGCCCTCTGCTCAAACGCATACTGAAGCAGCCAGTCGACGATGTTGACGACATAGCGGTCATTTGCATCCAGTTTCCCCGCCCGCCCGAGTTCTATCATCTGTTCGAGGTTCATGGCCGCGCCCAGCCGGGAGCCTTCCGACTTTCCGAAGGCCCTCCTGACAGAATCCGTGAGCGCGTAGAATTCGATAAGGTAGCGGTTTATGTCATTCGGATTGGCCATGACTTTACAAATTTTTTTGCGCAGAATACGCCCCAGTTCCTCCTCCCACACCGTATCGAAAGGATCTGCGGTGGCAATTACGACCTTGTCCGCCCCAACATCCAACGGCAGGATCCTGTGACGCGACGCATAGGCATATGAAACGAGGCCTGTAACCGAAGTTACGTCCACTTTCAAAGGGTCGATCCTCAGATAGGGCAGGCCCCTCTTTTTCGCCAGCCAGGCAACGAGAAATTCAATCGAAACGGATTCATGCGGAGGGGTCGCCCTGCTCAGTCCGGCATTGGATATCGATACCAGCGGATGTTCATGGGCGCCATCTTTGGCCTTCGGTCTGTCCAGGAATTTCTTTGCGTCCTTCTGCGAAAGGACCCCATCCAGGACCAAATGCCGCATAATGCTTCGAACATTTAATCCGGCCAATCCCTCGGGACCCCGCTCTGATTTTGTCGCCGTCACCTCAACACCCCTCTCGATTCAACTCCCTTTTCAAATTAAAACAAAGCGCCGATGGTCATGGTCCCCACCGCCTCCAGCCTGTTAATCGGCATATGTGTGGAAAAACCACCCTATTTTCTGCCTTGGAGCACAGGAGGTGAAAATTTGCGGGAGGCCCCGATAGGGGCCGGGAAAGAAAATGGCGGCCCGAAAGCCGCCGCATCGATGGAAACACAAAAGAAGGTAGGTTGATGGACGCTAATTATCGAAACCGAATTGGCTGATAAGCTCCTGGTAAAGATTATTGCCGAGAAAAGCCTTCAACTTGCGGCTCTGCACGCACCTTGACTCGTATTCGAGCCAGAACTCGTCAAACCCGTTCAGTTTTTCATCCGAACCGGTGAAAATTTCTTCGAATTCATGATGCCTGTCGTAATAATCCTTAAACATCTCGCAGCCGGAGGCATCCAGAATAAGCATGAACAGCACGTCGGAAGGCGTAATGGCGCCTTCCTCCGAAGGGACGGCGACATAAAGGTGCACCTTTTTCCCGGGCATGCTGATCCGGCACCGGTAACGGTCGATGTCGCTTTCCGGATGAACGCGACCCGGATTGCCCCCATTTTCCTTCATCAGCTGCATGCTGATTCCATACTGGCACATGAATGTCTGAAGCGAGGCGCCTTCCATATTTCCCCTCCGTAAAAACCTGACTTCCTATACACACTCACGAGGACCATAAGAACACTGGAGTAACCTTATTGGCAAATATAGATACAATGGTCGAACACGAATATGTATGGGGTGAACAGTGTATTTGCTTCTATAAGAAATGTATTTTAATGGTGGGAACAGGGGTAGCCTCCCTCCCGCAAGGCTGTGCGCAAAGACGTCTTCTTCTGAATCTTCATCTTCTTAATCGGTTTCGATTTGTGATTGGTTTTCTTAGTATGGAACGGCTGCAGGCCGCCATCCGCCCGGACCGGGCGCGATCAGATTCGCGGCGAAAGCTTCGAGCCCGGAGTCAAAACGCCTGCCCGATACTGAAATGCAGCTGATAGGGTGTAAAAGGACTGGGTTCCGGCGGGTTTAACTCGTAGCCGACATCGAACCTGAGAGGACCCACTATCGTAAGGTAGCGCAGTCCGACACCGGCGGTATATCGGGTCTCGGCCCAGGAAAAGCGTTCAATCGTAGACGCAACATTTCCAAAATCGGAAAAAACAACCCCCTCCAGCGGGGTCCTTATCGGGAATCTCCACTCAAGGCTGCCTTCCATAAGCCCCATGCCTCCAATTGGATTGCCCGCGAAATCAAGCGGCCCAAGTTTCTGATAAGGATAGCCCCTGACGCTGTCGGTACCCCCCGAGAAAAACCTCTTGAAAATCGGTACATCGGAAGTGCTCTCAAGGGGCTCGATTCCTCCGTAGCGCAGTCTTGCAGCCAGGGAGCCGAAGCTCAACACAGGAACATAGCCCCTGCCTTCAATAGTGAACTTGAAAAAATCCACCTCCGAGCCCAACCAGGAACTGGCCCATTCCAAGTTCTGCAAAACACGCCAGCCCTTTTTGGGGTCAAGCACGGAATCTACCCTGTCCCAAGTGGTGCCCGCCAGAATAGAGGAGACAAAATACGCCTGGTGTTCCTGGTCCGTTGCACTGGGTGGAATTACCACATCTTCAAGGTAGTTGGCCTCGAAATTATACCCGGCATAGGACACCAGCCCGTCTAACCACTTGTACTCATACTTCGGCCGAATATATTCCTTCAAATTCTGAAACGATACCTGATTTTCTCGCATAATGCCGCCGTCCACGATCATGGCCCCTTTGGTATCCAGAAAATAGGGCTGTATAAACCTGGCTTCGACCATTTGAACGATGGAGCTTGCCTTGACGTTGATTTGCAGCCGTCTGCCATCACCCAGAAAATCTCTGATCTCATACTGCGCCTGCCCTCGAACCTGGTCCTCCGTACCATAACCGACCCCCAGCCGCACGGTCTCCTTTTTTGCTTCCTTGACCAGGACCCGGATCGGCAGGACCGTCGTTTCTTTTTCCATGTCGTCGACCGAGATGTCGACAAACTGAAAAAGGTCCAGTGAAAACAGCTTCTGCTGGCTCATTTCAATTTTGGAGGAATTGAACCGCTCGCCCTGGTGAAACGTAATCTCCCGCATTATTACCTTGCTCGAAACCGATTCGTTGCCTTCCACCCGCACGGCCCCGAACGTACAAACGGGACCGACCCGAATCTCGACCGATACGGTCCCGAGGTTAGACCCCTTATCGAGCCGGGCCCGCATGTCCACGTTTGCCTTCGGATAGCCTCGCTCGGCAAGATACCTCCTCGAGCTCTTTTCGATGTCCTTGTATCCGGGCGTCGTAAATCTTTTTCCCGCCTTGATCGGAAGGACCTTGACAATTCCTTCCCGCCAACTGTCGGGAGACGGACCATCGATTTTCAGATTGAGTTCCGAGACCATCATCGGAGGCCCCTCTTCAAGGCGAATCACTATCCTCACATTACTGCCCACCAGGGGCTCGATCTCATGAGATACAAGCTCCATGTGGTAGAATCCCTGGCTGAGGTAGAATGTTTGGATTCTTTCCAGGTCTTCTGAAAAGACTTTTTCATCTAAAGGGGCCTTGAAAAACCAGCGGAATTTCATCTCTTTTGTGGTGAGGATCTTCTTTATTTCAGACGATGATATAGACTTGTTTCCCTCAAAACGGATCTCCCGGACCTGGAGTTGGGGTTTTTTCGGATTTTCGGGCGCTTGTGTTTGTTCGGCTTCAGCGGAAATTGCAGGGCCGGCCCAAAGAAGCGGAACGAAGATCATAACGAATAACAGGGCCGGTTTCCATCTGGAAACGGCCCTTTTAAGCAACAGGTGCTTCAGTCGGCTGACTTTGCGGAACGTGGATTTATCTCGCGCCTCCGCGCCGGCCCCCGACCACATTTGTGCTGCTGAAAAATTGCTCATTTTCGAACCGGAAGCTATTTCATGTCTTTGCGGATGATGCACACCGGCAAAAGATCCATAATCCAAAGCCCTTCCCGGCTCAACCTGCGCATGTGTGCAAAAATACACCAGACACCAGTACCTCTCGAGTACTCCTGTTTCCGATTTGAAACCGTCCGTCTACATCTGCTGCATTTTCTTTTCAGCAGCCTGCGCCGCGGCTGTGCCGGGGTATTTTTCCACCAGCCGCGTGTAAATAATCCGGGCCATGGTGGCTTCACCCATCTGCTGCCATCCCATCCCCTGCTTTAGAAGCGCGCTGGCGGTTTTACTCCCTTTGGGGTACCTGTCTATCGCCTGCTGGTACGCCTTTATCGCATCCTCGTAGCGCTTTTCCGAAAAATAGCACTCCCCGATGTTATACAAGGCGCTTTCGTCGAGATCGGATTTTGGAAACTTGGATACGAATCCCTGGAATTCCTTCCTTGCAGCTTCATATTTCTTTTGCTGCAACAACTGGACTCCCGTGTCGAATTCAGACTGCTCGGCGCTCTTGTTCTGAGGCGCCGCGGCCTGCGCGGGAACGGCCGCGGGCGGCGCCGGGGGCTGAGACTGCGGCCTGGCCGGCTGCGCGGCCGACGGGCCTTCTTCCATCACGACAGGCCCCGGTTGAGGCATCGCGGGTTGCTGTGCCTGCCCCTGGGCAGCGGAAGCCTGGGCACGCTGGACCTGATCGAGTCTGTGCTCCAGTTCTTCGAGCCTGCCATTCAGCGTCCTCATCCTCGTTTGCAGCTCCTCCATCCGCGCGTACGTATCGCCGCCTCTTTGAGATGCCCCTTCGGCGTTTTGAATGCGCGACTCGATAGCGGCCTGCCGCTCATTAAGAATTGTGAGATTTTGCTGGATGGTGTCGGTTTCCGACGTGGTGGCGCACCCTGAAAGCAGTCCCGCCAAACAAAGCACCACGGCATACAGCAGCAACTGGGACTCGATTCCACCCCTCATATAGACCCTTTCGTGTGAAGGCCTTCACCCGGCCATTGGAAAACGGCCGCCTCGATCCCTCCCCGCATACCTCGGGGATAATCCGTGACCTGCGGAAAATGGGGTTTGGTATTTTGCGAACCAAAGACCGGTCTCCATGATACATCATGAAGACCGGTCTTTTAAATACTTTCCGTCCGGCAAGGGCGCGAATCCGCCCCGACGGACGGTGGGACCGCCGGGGCGGATTCGCCGTTCAAACCTTCGGCGGCGGCAAAGGCAGCACCTCGACGCTTCGCGAGGCCGTACTCACGTACGCCTCCGCGCCTCCCCCCTTTTCCAAATCGGAAACCGCCGGCGTCTCATCCGGTGTTTCCGGATGGACACTGAATACAGATCGAAGGTGAAAAGAAACTTCTAATAAGTCAAAACGAAGTGATCGCGCCTGTTCTTTGCCCAGGAGGCCTCGTCGTGCCCCGTCGAAATAGCGCGTTCCTTGCCGTAGCTCACCGTGGTGAGCCTCAAGTTCGAAGGGCCCGAGCTCACGATGTATTGCTGCGCCGCATGCGCGCGCCTTTCCCCCAGCGCAAGGTTGTACTCGGTTGTCCCCCGCTCGTCGCAATGCCCTTCCACAGTCACTTGCACCTTGGGGTATCTTTTCAAAAAAGCGAGTTTTTCGTCCAGGATCTTTTTTGCCGGTTCTGAGAGTGTATAGGCATCGTAGTCAAAGTAGACATCCTGGTTCTCAAAGGCCTTGGCCCTGTCCAGAAATTCCCTTTTTTCCGCTTCGGAGTTGATGCCCAACTCCCGCCACTTCGCCTCATCCATCGGCCCTCCCCCCGCGGCGGGACCGTAATCCCCCCCCGGAGCGCCGTAGCCTGGCGGTGGAGGAACGTTTTTCTTCGAGCATGCCCCAATTGCGGCTATCATAGTGAAGATCATAAAAACCAGAAAAATACTGTGTTTGCTTTTCATTCCTTATCCCTCCTGGCGATTCGGCTCACTGGCGATTCCTTCTGGGTGACCAGTCAGGCAACTCCTGCGCCCCGCCCTGCCGCGTCAGCTGCCAGTCCCCAGTCCCGTTCGAATACATAATCCGAATGGCGGCCCCCCCATGTTTGTTGGAGCTGTAAGCGATCATACGCCCATCGGGCGACCAGCAGGGACCTTCATTCCTGCCTCCGGCCGTGAGCGCATGATTTTCACTTCCGTCCGTGCGAATGATGAATATATTGAATTCTCCCCCTTCTCCCGAGCTGTAGGCGATCCAGTCGCCTTTAGGAGACCAGGAGGGAGATGTATTATACTTGCCGCTGAAGCTCAGCCGGCTTTTTCGACCGCTCGCGGTATCGAAAATGTATATCTGCGGATTTCCGGATTCGTTGGAAACATAGGCGAACTTCTTGCCGTCAGGCGACCAGTCGGGAGATACACTTATCGAAGACCCCGAACCCACCCCGAATTTCTGCACCACCTGGCCTGTCGGGGTTACCAGATATATGTCCTGTCCCCCATCTTTGGTCAAGGTAACGGCCAGCTCATTTCTTCCCGGTCTCCATGCCGGAGTGATATTTAGCCCCGGAAAACCGCTGATCACGTAATTGGAGTTGTTTAAAACGTTTACACCGTAAACCTTGGCCTTGCCGTCACGATAGCTCACATAGGCAATCTGGCTCTGATCGGGGCTCCAGGATGGAGACAGAGCGATGCTGTTGTCCCTGGTTACCTGCACCGGATTGTTCCCGTCAAAATCGCAGTAGAAGATCTCCTTGGCGCTCCCGACGCTCTGAACATAAGCTATCCTGGTGTCAAACACCCCCCGCTCCCCGGTCAGCATCAACATGATGTCGTCGGCAAACGCATGCACCATCTGACGCCAGGCCCGCAAATCGCCTGTATAGCTCTTGGCCGTTCCCACCAGTTTCCTGCCCGACACGTCGAAGAGCCGCCCGTCCAATCTGACCGAATACCCCTGCACCTGGTAGGAGCAGCGCGCCAGAAAGTCGGCCCCCTGGCGGGCCCAATCCTGGAACTTGATCTCGGAGGCCTCGAGGCCCATCACTTGAGGGTCTTCGAGAAACCCTTTACGGTCCAGGGGCCGGAAAACACCCGAGATATTAAGATCGTTGGAGAGCACCTCGCTCATCTCCCGGGCCAACTGGGACTGCTCCGGGGACATATATTTGAAATCCGGGACGGCGATTGGAATTCTTTGGAAACTGGGTTTGGTAATATCGAGGTAAATAGTCTGAGCGGAGGCCACACCCAATAGTCCGCAAGTCCCAAAAATGAAAATACAAAAAGACAGCAGCCTTCTCTTGACTGTATACATATTACGGACAACCCTTTCTGTGCCTGACTACGATACCTGCCCTGGTCTGAACTTAAGAATCAATGTCGTACTCTGCTGAGCAATGGCCTCAGGCACCGGAGGAAGCGGCGCAGCCCTGTTCACGGCCCGCATTGCCGCCTCATCGAAAAGATCGTTGCCCGACCTCTCCCTGAGCCTGATACCGATAATTTCGCCCGTCTTTTTTATCTGGACCTCGACCACAGTCTTGAGGCCGCCAACTCCCTGCTCGTTTGCCAGTCTCCATTCGCTCTGGATCTTTTGTATGACCTGAAGTCCATACATGTTGGCCAACTGGTTTGTCGCGCTGCTCCCCTCAGGGGTCCCCGACGTGCTCCCATGGGTCGTTCCAAGGCTCCCTGCCTCAACAGCTCCATTCGGTGTTCCCCTGCCCGGTTTTTCACTCCCCTGCCGGCTCTTTGCCGGCTCCGGCGCCGGGGCGGCCTGGACCTGGTTTTTGGGCTGAGGCGCCGCCTGTTCGGCAGCCGGCGTAGATGTGTGCGGAACTGCTTTCGGTTTGGCCACCAACTTATCCAGGTTCTTCTCTATGGCTTCAAGGCCCTGTGTCTTTTCGGGCTCTGCCGGGACCTCTTTGGGCTCGATTTTTTTTATCTGCGCTTCAGATTTTTTTACCGAATCATCGACAGTCAGCCTTTTTATCGGCGCCACAGGCTCGGATTTTCCGCTCGCCCTGCCCGAAGACCTCACATCCTGGGAGACCACGGCCTCCTCAGCGGCTTTGGGACTCCCCTTGGGCTCCGCCATTCCCATTCCGATGTCTTTGAGAGACACCAGATTAACCGTGCAATAGGGTGGTTGCAAGGGTTTGTGCGGCATCACCCACGCCCAGATAAACGCGGCGCTGAAAACCAGAAAATGAACCAGAAACGACGTCCCGATCCCGGTTATCAGGTCTTTCCTGGGAACTTTCCTACCAGCAAATGCCAAGGATTCCATATTTGCGCTCCTCCACCTCGAAAAGCGTGGAGACCGATAGTTGCGGGCAAGGCCCACCCGGCGATCCGGGATATGAAATCAAATCTTGCCCTTGCCTTTACGCTGAGCATCCGGAGCAGGACTTCTCGCAGGCTCGGTCACCATCCCTATCTGGTCAATTCCAGCCTGCTTTATCATTCCCATGACTTCCATTACATACCCGTATGGAATTTTCTCGTCGGCCCGCAGAAAAACTCCCTTTCGATCGGCCCGGTTTTGAGTAATCGCGGCCAGTTTGGACCCCAGTTCCCCGGGTTCCACCACATTGTCATTGATATATAGTTTGCGGTCCTGAGTAACCGTTACGACCAGCCGTTCATCATCGGTGGGGATCGCAGGCGCTGAACTCTGCGGGAGCTTCACGTCTATCCCCTGGGTCATCATCGGCGCCGTCACCATGAATATGATGAGCAAAACGAGCATTACGTCGACAAGTGGCGTAACGTTAATATCGGAAACCATTCCATTTGAGTTGCTTGAGCTTGTTTGCATCGGCCGCTATCCTTCGAGTTTAATCCTGCAGGCCAAACCTTTGTTCCGGCGCCGGGTTCGCCATCGCCTCCTCCTGCCTGCCCTTACGCATGAGGTCGCGTTTGAGCATATTCAGATAGTCGGCGGAAAAATGGCTCATTTCGTTTTCGATTCCCCTGATCTTGGTAGAAAAGTGATTGTAGGCGACAACGGCGGGGATTGCAGCCCCCAGGCCTATGGCTGTGGCAACCAGCGCCTCTGAAATTCCGGGGGCCACAACAGCCAGGTTGGCGGCGCCCTTTACGCCTATTTCCTGAAAACTCGTCATGATGCCCCAGACCGTTCCAAACAGGCCTATAAACGGCGCAGTGCTCCCCGTCGTGGCAAGCAGGGGCAAAAAGCGCTCGAACCTTTGCCGCTCCGAGGTCATGCCACCATGGATCGCCCTTTCCACGTTTTCGATCAGCATTTCGGGGTTCGCGGACAAATCCAGGAGGTTCCTCGTATCCAGCGATTTCCCGACTCTGCTCAGTTCCGCGTAGCCTACCCGAAAAATCTGTCCGAGATGGCTGTCAGTCAGTTTCTCGCTGTCCCGGTACAGCGCCGCATAGTTTTTGCGCTGCCTGAACAGGGATATAAAATCATTCGATTCCCGGTTTGCGCGCCGAATGAGGCGAAATTTGACCACTATAATGCACCAGCACGCAATGGAAAGCCCCATAAGGATAAGGAGGACGAACTTTACCATCGGTCCGGCGTTGAAGATCATGTCCATCACGCTGTCTCCCGAACGCTGATACGGCGCGGCTATATCGGGAGCGGCACTGGCGATTGCTGTCAAAAACTGGATAAGCATCTGTTCTAACCCTCTGCACGCATTGATCTGACAACTCTGAGTATATTTCTGAAAGCCAGCCCGGCGGGTTCCTTAACGTGCAACTCCGCTATCCGACTGGTAAATCCGGAGGCAGCCGGATTAATTTCCAGAATGTGGGCACCTTTGCTCTTTGCAATCCGTGGAAGCTCTGAGGCCGGTACGACACTTGCCGAAGTCCCGACCACAAGCATCATGTCGCACTTCTGCGCCGCCTCGAATGCACGCGAATACGCTTCCGGCGGTATTCCCTCCCCGAACATGACTATGTCGGGCCGAATCGGTCCTCCGCACGAACATAGAGGCGGAAGCGTCAACAGTGAAATATCCGCGCGCAGATAAGGCTTCATGCAGTTATCGCAGTGCATTCTGCGGAAATTTCCGTGAAGTTCGACGACATCGTTGCTCCCGGCCCTCTGATGCAGGCTGTCCACATTTTGGGTAATGACCATCTTAACTATGCCAAGCTTTTCGAGTTCAGCCAGTGCAATGTGCGCCCCGTTCGGATTGACGCTCTCAACCAGAGCGCCCATCTCCATAAGCATTTTCCATACCTTTGCAGGATTGGAACGGAAAGAATCTATATGCCCGTATTCAAACGGGTCGAGCTTAGACCACAAACCGTTTTTTCCCCTGAAATCCGGTATCCCGCTTTCCACCGATATCCCGGCGCCCGTTAGAGCTACCGCATATCGGCTCTGAAGCAGCAATTCAGAGAATCGCTCGTATATTTCCATATTTCACCAGAATCATTAAGTTTTTCAACTTAAACAGCCCGTTATCGTAGTTCCCCGGGCAATGCTTGTCAAGAGTTTAAGAGGATCGCAAATTGCACTCAAAACTTCGGAAAATGCCGTCTGGTAAAGACTTCCACATCCGGCGGAACCACCTACCTGTAAATCTTGAGCGTCTGCCCGATTCGTATTTTATTCCTGGCAATATTGTTCCAGGCGCAAATCTGCTGTTCCGTCGAATCGTACTTATGGGCGATCCCACTGAGCGTCTCCCCCTTTGAAACTTTGTGTATCAAAACGCTCGGCTTGCACGTCGATTTCCAAAGTTCCACCTCTTTTTCGAATTGCTTCGCCCTGCCCTCGGGGACACGAACCGAGAGGTCTCCCCTGGGGATCACGTCGGAAACCAGGAAGGGATTGAGTGTTTTAAATTCTCTATAAGTAACGCCGGCGCAATTGGCCGCCGTGATTATCGGCATCTGAGCGGGGAGACTGATGTTTGCCTTTTCGAAAATGATCGGCTGATAACCGGCGCCCCTTGGAAGACAATAGCCGTACTTCTCGGGGTTCCCCAAAACCTCCTTTATGGCAAGAATCCTGAAAATGTAGCGCTCGGTCTCCTGGGGAAGCTTGAGGGAATAATAGCGGTTTGTCCTCTGTTTTTCGATTTCATCCTTTATGCGATGTTCCCCGCAATTGTAGGCGGCAACGGCAAGGGTCCAATTCTGAAATAAATCGTGAAGATCCTGCAAATATTTGAAGGCGCCAAGGGCTGCTTTTTCGAAGTCATAGCGCTCATCCACGGCCGAGGACTGGGTGATGCCGTATGTGGAAGCCGTGTTCGCCATAAACTGCCACGGCCCGGCAGCCCCGGCATGCGAAACCGCCGAGCCCATCAGATCGCTTTCAGCAACGGCCAGATATTTCAAGTCATCCGGAAGCCCCCTGGCCCCAAGCTGTTTTTCGATCCATGGGAAATAGCGCTCCGATCTTTTGAGCCAGAGGTAAACCTGCGCATGGCTTTGCGTTACTATTGTAAACTCCCGGTCGTATCTTTCGCGAATGTCGGCGGATTGTAGCGGCGCGGGCTCTCCGCAAAGCTCGGCCCTCTCCGGGAGTTCAAAGTAGGGCACGGCCCATGTTGCAGTGTGCGGCTCCGGTCTGGAATCGACCCCGCCGAAACTGCCGGACCCGTAAAAGCCCAACAGCAGGATAAAAACCAGCAGCAGAACTCCGATCCTGCATTTTCGTTCAAGTGGCATAGTAATACTCCTGCCTGATTATCACCAAAATGCCGATATATAGTGGAAAAGTGGATCTTCCGCGCCGGCTCTCCCGCGAAAGCGGTGTTTCTGATAGACGCGAGGCCGAGATCGGACCCCGTAATGGCCGTGAACGTGTCCGGCACGGCCCTCGAAACCTTTCACCTTCCAGGCCTGGGTACATTACCGGGACTTTACTTCGCTTCCCGCGAGACCACCGAAGTCTTCAACTGATTCATCCTCTTCAGGAATTCATCGGGCGGCAAGAGATTCATAACCCTCAAATCGGTCCTTTCATCACCTCCAGGCTTCAGGAAAACCACGGTGGGCACCCCCAGAACGTTATAGAGACGCAGCAGCCTTTCCTTTGCACCATCTCCACTATGGGTAAGATCAACCCTTATCATGATAAAATCCTTTGCGGCCGCATCGATGATAGAGCGATCGTGAAAGGTAAATTTTTCCAAACGCCGGCAGGGCGAGCACCAGTCGGCATAAAAATCGATTATGACAGGCCTGCCCGATTCCTTTGCTTCGGAAAGAACCGTATCTGAAAAAGGCGTCCACCGTACCGCCTCGCTCGGCATGGCGCTCCAGATAAGCGCTCCGGCAAAGCCGATGCAAACAATTCCAACGCCTTTTTTTATCCACCAAAACCGGGAGGACCGCCCCTCCGTAGACTCTATCCAGCCCAGATTAATTCCGGCGGCCACAGCGACGGCCGCAAGCAACCCGGTGCCGACTCCGTACGGCATCAAGGGAGAAATGAAATACGCGGCGGCCCCGATCATTACCCATCCCATGATCTTGCGGACCCAGAGCATCCATTCACCCGATTTTGGCAGCCTCTTCAACTGGTCGGAGAGCAGGGCCAGCACAAAGAGCGGAAACCCCATTCCCATGCTCAGGCTGAAAAAGACCCAAAATCCAAAAACAGGGTCCCCGATATTTGCTACCATAACCAGGACCCCGGCTACGAATGGCCCGATACACGGGGCGGCGACTATACCAAGAGTCAACCCCATGACGAGGCTCCCGAAGTAACCGGCGTAATTTCGAGCGGCGAGGCCGGTTACCGCCGCGGGCAGACGAAACTCCCAGACGCCGAACATGCTGAGAGCAAAGGTGAGCATGACAAGGGCAACCAGGACGAGAGTCACCGGGTGTCCCAGCAGCGTTCCCAAAAGACGTCCGGAAAGAGCCGCAAAGACCCCCAATATCGAGTTCATCAAGGCTATTCCAAGAACGTAGAGCAGAGCATTGACGATCGTGCGGCCGCGCCCCGCCTTGCCCTCGATCGATTTGGCACTGAAGTATGATATGGTGATGGGAATCAGGGGATAAACACACGGAGTGAGATTGAGGGCCATGCCCCACAGGAAAACCGAGAAAATCGGCCAGGACATCGCGGACACTGCATCGGACTGGGCGGCCGGCGCAACCCCGGCAAGAAGCGCCACTGACCATGGACAAAGAACGCAAACCAGTGCTGCTGCTCTGAGTTTCATCATCATTCCATATCGTAGGATATTATGCCATCTATGTGAGACTTTGCGTTTTCCCTATTTTATAACCCCATCGAGAGCACTTAAAGGTCAAAACGCATAGCTGGAAAATTTTTATTGCCCGGCCTCATGTACCTATAGCCCGGGCCGACGACCGAGGACCGCTACGCAACTGCACTCCGGGCGCGGACGGTGGTTTCCCCCCAGGCGTGCTCCAAACCGCCACTTTCAATTCATCTTACCTTAATATATTGATAATTCCGCACAGGGACGGCCACCTTTTCAAAAGTTACGCGACGAATGCGCAGTTGACAATACGGGTACCGGATTTTTGAGTCCGGCGCACAAAGGAGGGTGAGTGATGAAAAGCTGGCAAGCTGTTGAATCTTCGATAAGCGCGGTAAGCGATAAATCCATTGATGAAGCGCCGGGAACCAGGAGTTTGCCCGACTGGGCGTAAACGCCTTATCATAGTGCTCGCGACGCTCTGCGTCGGTATTGGTAAACGTTCATATCTCCTGGAAAGAACACGCCCGTGTAGGAGTGCCGGTTACGGTTTCGACACTTGCGATGGCGGCGGGATGGCTGTGGCTGCTGCACTGAATCCTGACCTGCCAGGGGTCCGCTGTCTGTACGGTGCTACCCCTGGGCAGGTAATTTCCCGATACTCTCCGATCAGCTCTTATGTTTTTTCTGAATATCCTTGACCTCTTTGACCATGTCCTTCCCATCCGGCCCCAGGATGCAACTGTACGGGTTCTCGCAGGTATCGGCCCAGAACCCGTTGTTGCGGTCCTTGGCAAAAGACTTGAAAAAGTCGTCAACCGAACCGTAAGTCTCCTTTATCGCTTCGTTCAAAGCAAGCCTTTCATCCCGGAGCTGTTCGCATTTTTCGAAAAGCTTCACAATGAACGCATTGTTCGGATTCGGGTGATTGCCCTGGACACAATAGATCCAGAAAGGCATCGCCATATCATCGGCCTGATAAAGGCCCAGTTTGGTATCTCTAAAGATCGTGTCCACCTTGCAGGTGCGGCTCACCCTTCCCCACACGAAAACCTCGGACCAGGCGGCAGTGCCCTCGGTAAACCAAAGGTAGGGCTCTTTAGGTTTCCAACTGGTTTTATACCCGTATGCGTATTGCATTTTATGGAATAACTCGTGGGCTGAAGTCGGCTGCCGGATTCCGCGGTTGTTCACCCAGGCATACGAATTGAACTGGATCGGCCCGTTTGGAGGATCTGAAACCCCGTAGCAATCCATGTCCCGAAAGACCACCTCGATATTGTCCCGACCGGGGGCCATGTAAGGTTTCCTTCCGAAGAGCGAAACATATTTCCCCCACGCGATCTCCATGTACTCGGCAGTGTCCTTTATAATCTGCCGGTCACTGATATTGTCCTCCGAATGCCTGCTCTGGTTTGTCCATCTGAGAACGAAGTGGTCGGTTTGCAGCCGGTTCTCAAAGGAGGGCATAGGGCTGTCAACGGTGCGGCCCATGGCCAACACCTCGACGACAGGGGTAAAGCCTGTGGATGCAGTCATGGTTATCATGACCACAACCAGGATCGCTATGGTCAGCTTCACAAACTTCATAACGCATGGCTCCTTGGGGATTTAATCAGAATTTTGACTGATTGTAAACGGTCGCCCGAAGGATGACAACAAAAATCGCGTTTATTTGTAGCTATTTAGAACGCAGATAACATTTATTACCGGCAAACAATTGGTACGCTTGGAGACCCCGACTTACTCTTGAATCAACCCTTTCCAAGAGCGCGGACAAGCAAAACCTTCCCAAACCATGCGCCGGTCCTGCCCTGACTTGTCGCGCGGCCTCGCGTTGAACTGCAGGATGTGCTTCACAACTGGATTTGGAGAATTTCGATATTCCGGATACCCTTGGGTGTCTGAACCTTCACCTCATCGCCCTCTTCCCGGCCGATGAGCGCTTTGCCTATGGGAGATGAAATGGATATGGTTCCAGCCTGGACGTCGGCCTCGTAAGGACCGACCAATCGATATGAGTTGACCTCCCCGGTTTCCAGGTCCTCAACGATCACTTTGCATCCAAAGATGATTTTTCCGTTCACGGCCTGAGGCAGATCGACTATCTGAGAGTTAGCGAGCCTGTCGTTCAATTCCTGAATCTTGCCCTCGATGATACCCTGTTTGTCTTTGGCGGCCTCGTACTCGGCGTTTTCCGAAATATCGCCGTGCGCGCGAGCTTCCTCTATAGCCTTTATGACAGCGGGGCGTTCTTCCCTTTGCAGACGCTGCAATTCATTCTTAAGTTTTTCGTATCCCATCTTGGTAATGGGGATTCTCGCCATTTCAGCTCCTTTGAAAATAAAATATGCGGTCCCGGTCAACGCTGAATGCAAGCCGTCAACTGGCATGGAACCGCACGGATGGTCCGGCCCTTAAATATTTACATATATACTACTACTAAAACTGAAAAAATTTCATCAAAAAGTGCATCCGCGCCGGACATCCACGCGCTCTGCGGGGCACCGGGCCGGATGAGGTCCGGGTGGCACGCCCGGAATCATTGAATCGAGTCTATTTTTTCGGATCGGTCCATTTTGAATTACCCTTAACCCCCGGCGTCGTGATAGAGTTGCGGGCTGTGAATTTGTGACTGCACGGCGCCAGATTTCCCCCAACAACCATGAAACCGGGTGATTGATAAGGGGTCCTCCAGGACCTCGTGAGGAACACTATGGGCTTCAACCGGAAAGACCTTCTGGCAATTCGCGATCTGGAAGTCTCTGAAATTGAACACATTCTCACTGTATCGCATTCTTTCAAGGAAATCAACGAGAGGTCCATCAAAAAGGTGCCGACCTTGAGGGGCAAAACGGTCATTCACCTTTTCTATGAACCGAGCACCCGGACGCGAACTTCCTTTGATATTGCGGCAAAACGTTTAAGCGCGGATACTTACTCGATTACGGCCTCAACCAGTTCGATAGTCAAGGGCGAAACCGCCTTGGATACCCTCAAGACTCTGGAAGCAATGAAGCCGGACGTCTTCGTTGTGCGCCATTCCGCTTCCGGCGTTCCCCAGATGCTTGCCGGGCGCACGCCGGCATCCGTCATAAACGCCGGGGACGGCATGCATGAGCACCCTTCCCAGGCACTGCTCGACATGCAGACCATTCTCGATCACAAGAACAGGCTGGACGGCTTGAACGTCCTTATCGTGGGCGACATATTCCATAGCCGTGTCGCTCGCTCCAACATCTGGGGCCTGACAAAGATGGGGTCCAAAGTGGTGGTATGCGGCCCAGCCACACTTATTCCTCCCAATATCGAAACGATGGGCGTTGAAGTATCGAACCGGCTGGAACAATGCATCCCGGATGCCGATGTAATAATGGTTCTGCGACTGCAATTGGAAAGACAACAGCAGATGTTGCTGCCTTCGCTGCGCGAATATTCGACCTGTTACGGAATAAACGGCGAAAGGCTCAAGAAGGCAAAAAAGGACGTTTTGATCATGCATCCCGGCCCGATAAACCGGGGGGTCGAGATCAGCCCCGAAGCCGCCTACGGGCCACATTCC
This sequence comes from Syntrophobacteraceae bacterium, assembly GCA_050008735.1. GTDB lineage: Bacteria > Desulfobacterota > Syntrophobacteria > Syntrophobacterales > Syntrophobacteraceae > SbD1. The sequence continues at coordinate 13,079 of JBEKMB010000016.1, read as the reverse complement.
GTTATCCTGGACCAGGTGACCAACGGGGTTGCCGTCAGGATGGCGCTGTTGTATCTGCTCGCGCAAAGGTAGTTTGCCTGTTGCGCTTAATCCGGCTTTTTGCCTTTTCCCGGAGCGATAATGGAAGCAAACAGGAATTCAGCCGATCTTTTGCTGCGCAAAGGCAGGGTGATCGATCCTGCCGGGGGCTATGACGCCGTTGCCGACGTTCTCATCGAAAACGGGATCATAGTCGAAACCAGCGCTAATATCGAAATAGGTCCGGACAGGCTCGCGCAAATCGAGCAAATTGACGCTCGAGGTAAATGGATTGTGCCCGGACTGATCGATATGCACGTTCACCTGCGCGAACCGGGAGAAGAATACAAGGAGACCATCGCATCCGGGACTCAGGCCGCCGCGGCCGGGGGATTCACCGCCGTGGCCTGCATGCCTAACACTCACCCGGTAAACGACTGCGCCGCGGTCACCCGGTACATTCTGCAGAAGGCAAAAGATGAGGGGGCCTGCCGGGTTTTCCCCGTGGGGGCCATAAGTGAGGGGCTCGAGGGCAAAAATCTTGCCGAATATGGGGAACTGAGGGCCGAAGGCGCCTTAGCCGTATCAGATGATGGCCGGCCGGTGATGAACAGCCTTCTAATGAGGCGGGCGCTCGAGTACGCCAGGACATTCGACCTCCTTGTCATAAGCCACTGCGAAGATCTGAACCTTTCCAGCGCGGGCATGATGAACGAGGGCACCGTATCCACAGTGCTCGGAATGCGGGGCATTCCAAGGGCCGCCGAGGAAATCAGTGTGGCCCGCGACATTTTTCTCGCCGAACTTGCCGGGAGCAGGCTTCATGTGGCTCACATCAGCACTGCGGGGTCCGTGGCCCTGATACGCGAGGCCAAAAGACGGGGCCTTCCCGTCAGCGCGGAGACCGCACCCCACTATTTTACCCTTACCGAGGACCTGATCTCTTCCTTTGACCCGGTCTACAAGGTCAATCCGCCGCTCAGAGGCCCCGTGGACATCGAGGCGATAAAGGCCGGGCTGGCCGATGGGACTATCGATGCAATAGCTTCGGATCATGCGCCCCACAGCGCGGTTGAAAAGGAGGTGGAATTCGAATTTGCCGCCAGCGGCATGATCGGACTCGAATCATCCCTCCCTTTAATCCTGGGGCTGGTGAGGCAGGGCGTCCTGACTCCCATGGAAGCAGTCGCAAAGGTAACCTGCAACCCCGCCCGAATCCTTTCGATACCCTTCGGTACATTGCGTAAAGGCTCCGCGGCCGATTTGACGCTTATCGATCCCGAATCGAAGTATACGATCGATGCGCAACGATTTAAATCAAAGAGCAGGAATTGTCCGTTTAACGGCATGGAAGCGCAGGGAAAAGCGGTTATGACTCTTGTCGATGGGAGGGTGGTTTTCTCCGGCCCATAATCTTAACTCCGGGTATCTATTATGCCACAACACCTTGGCCCACCCAAAATTCTTGTCGTCGACGATGAAAGGAGCATGCGAGAGCTTCTTGAAATCCTGCTGCTCAAGCACGGCTACGACGTCCAGTGCGCCGAAAGCGGCGTTGAAGCCCTCGATATAATCCAAAGCCGATCGTTCGATCTCGTTATCACGGATATCAGGATGAATCCTGTAAACGGGCTCGAAGTTCTGAAAAAATGCAAGGCGATCTCCCCTCGAACCACCGTCATCATGATCTCGGCCTACGCCAGCACCGAGCTGGCCGTGGAGGCCATGAACGAAGGGGCCTACGATTACTTCCCAAAGCCTTTCAACAACGATGAAATCCTGTCGGTAATCTCCAATGCCGTGCGCAACAGGGGCGACGATCAAACTTTGAGCAAGCCGCAGGAAGGACCGCTGTTTTTCGGCTGCCTTATCGGAGAAAGCCCTCCGATGCGCAAGATCTATGAGAGTATTCAGCGGGTGGCCAAGACCAGCAGCAATGTCGCAATCACCGGCGAAAGCGGCACGGGCAAAGAGCTTGTGGCCAAAGCCATTCACCGTCAGAGCACGAGGCGGGACAAACCTCTTATGACCGTCAACTGTGGCGGCGTTCCGGAAAACCTGATCGAAAGCGAACTCTTCGGCTACAAGAAGGGCGCCTTCACCGGCGCAACCACAAACAAAATAGGGCTCGTCGAAGCCGCCCAGGGCGGGACCCTTTTCCTCGATGAAATCGGGGAGCTTTCCCCGCTTCTTCAGGTCAAGCTTCTCAGGCTCGTCCAGGAGAAAACGATAAAAATGGTCGGCGGGACCGACGACATTCCGGTCGACGTCCGGATCATTTCAGCCACGAACCGCGACCTCGAACGCATGGTGATGGAAAAGACGTTTCGCGAGGACCTCTATTACAGGCTGAACGTCCTCCCCATCCGGATCCCGCCTTTGAGAGAGCGCAGGGAGGACATCCCGGTCCTGGCACAGTATTTCCTCTCGAAATTTACCAAGGATTTCGGCAAGGACATCCATAAAATATCTTCCTACGCCATGGATATCCTCTGCAGTTATGAATTCCCCGGCAATGTGCGGGAACTGGAGCATATAATCGAACGCGGCGTGGCAATGGAATCTTCCCGGATCATCCTGCCGGATTCTCTTACGCTTTCGATATACCGGCGAAAAGAACAGCAACAGGCCGCCGCTCCAGGTGTTTCCGAAATTTCAATCAATGGGTTCGACCTGGACGGGCACATGGCCGAAATAGAAAAACGTATGCTCCAGCAGGCGCTCCAGCAGACGAGCGGCGCAAAGCTAAAAGCCGCCAAGCTGCTCGGGATCAGTTTTCGTTCCTTCAGGTATCGACTGCTCAAATACGGACTCGCCACCGAAGACGAATTACAAACGCCGGGAGAGTAGTTTCGGTCCCGGCCTGAAAGGACCCTTCCGGGGACTGGTCCTGAAAAATCCTCCGTATTATAATACCAACCATGTGCACGGAAGAAGTCCTGGCTTCCAGGGCGGCAAAGCATGAAAGAGCTTGACCTTTTTGCACAGTTCCAATAAACGGGACTTTGCCCGATAACAGGCCAAAACAAGGAATTGGATCATGCCGAAAAAAGATATGGATAACGACGGAATGATGGATGACTTCGAAGATGAATCCGGTCTCGAGTTTGAGCAGACCGACGAACTTGATTTCGCCGGCGAAGACGACCTGCTGCTCGAAGACGCCGATGATGACGAGGAGTTGCTGCCATCGGTCCTCTACAAAGGGATCACGCGGCCAAAAACCGACGACGACTGGCGGCAGCTGCTCATGGATGCCAGCAGGGAGGGTGTACCGGCCTACAAGATCTCGGACACTTACAGAGACGGCTCGCTGCTCACTCACCCAACTTTCGGGATCGGCGTGGTTACCAAGCTCATCTCGCCACGAAAGATGGAGGTCATATTCGAAAGCAGCAAGAAACTGATGGCGATGAACATAGTTTCTCCAAGCCAGGCTGCCTGATCAACACTTCGCCTCCAGGGCTGGAACCAGCCACTCCTGGACCTGCTCCAGCAAAAACGGGTAGACCAAAGGCGCGCCTCCCACAACATTTCCATTGAGGAGGTGATTGTCCTCGCCCCGAAAATCGCTCACCACGCCGCCGGCCTCTGTGATAAGCAGCGCGCCGGCGGCTATGTCCCAGGCCTTCAGGCCTATTTCCCAAAATCCGTCGACCCGGCCGGCGGCCAGATATGCCAGGTCCAGCGCGGCGGCCCCCGCCCGCCTGATTCCGCTTACGCGCAGGAAGATCGCTTTGAAGGCCTTAAGGTAATCGTCCATGTAGTGCTTGGTCCTGAAAGGAAATCCCGTGGCGATCAGCGCCCGGTCGAGTTCGACCTTTTCGCGCCTCCGGAGCCTCGATCCGTTCAGCCAGGCCCCCTTTCCCTCTCTTGCCGAAAAAAGCTCCCCTCGTACAGGGTCCAGCACAAATCCCAAAACAGGCTTCTTATCCGCGCAGACCGCAATCGAAACGGCAACGAACGGGAAGCCGTGGATGAAATTAGTGGTGCCGTCCACCGGATCGATTACCCAGGTGTAGCCTGCCTGCAAACCCTCATTTTCGGATTCTTCTGCCATAATGTGATGGTCGGGAAAATTCTTCCGGATCGCTTCCTTGATCAGCGATTCGCATCTTTTGTCGATCTCGGTGACGTAATCCGAAGGCCCCTTGCTGTAGACCCAGGAACCGGCCACCTGTCCGATGTGCTGCCGGATCAACTCTCCAGCTTCGAATATGGTCTTTCGGGCAATAGCTTCCATCTTGTCGAGCATCATAGTCCCTCGAAATGTTTCGCAATGACCTTACACTGCTTGCATGTGGATCAGAAATTGGCTACAAAATAAAAACCGGGAAGATCTCCACCCCGCCATAATACTTCATTTAAAGCCGAATGGAGCGCTCCGCGACCTTGATAATAGACGCCCATACCCATATTTTCCCGCCCGATATAATCAGCGGACGGCGCCTGTTCTTCGCCGAAGAGCCTGAATTCAAGCTTCTATACGCTCACCCTGACTCCAAAATGGCCCCGGCGGAAACGCTTATCCAATCGATGGATGAAAACCGGGTAGACCTTTCGGTGGTATTCGGGTTCCCCTGGCGAACCTCAGAGCTGCGGGCGCGTCACAATGACTATGTGCTCGAAGCAGCCGCACGATTTCCCGGCCGGCTCCTCCCCATGGCCTGCGTCGACCTTTTTTCGCAACGATGCGTCGAGGAAGCCGAAGAACTGCTCCTTGGCGCTCTCAGAGGTTTCGGGGAACTCGCCGTTTACTCAGCCGGGGGAAATATGGACCGTGTTCTCGACAATTTCAAGGGACTTGCCGATCTGTGCCGCGAAAAAGACCTCGTGATCCTCGCCCATGCAAACGAACCCGTCGGCCGTCAGTATCCGGGGAAAGCTCCATTCGGCCTTGATTTTTATTACAGCCTGGCAAAAGCCGCCGCCGGGGCAACGCTTATCCTGGCCCACTGGGGGGGCGGCCTGTTCTTCTTTGAACTCTTGAAGACACACGCCCCGCGGCTCTTGACAAACATCTATTACGATACGGCGGCTTCCCCCTTCGTGTACAGCCATGAAATTTTCAAAATTGCAACCCAGGTCGCCGGCTCCGACAGGATTGTTTTTGGCAGTGACTACCCCCTGCTCTCTCCGAAGCGCTATTTTAACGAATTCAAACAGGCCGGTCTTTCCACGGCTGATATAGACGCTATTTCCGGAGAAAACGCAGCGCGTATTTTCCGCATTCAAAAATGAGAAGTTTCACTTTATCGGCCGCCGTCCCGCTTCACTGCAACCTCACCTGAGTCTCGGGAGCCAAACACCATGAAGATCTTCACCTGGCGCCACAGCAAGTTTCTTTCCAGCTGGTCGATGTTCGATGAACCGCACATCTACCGAGACAATTATCTACAGGCCGAAATAGCCGTTCTGGCCGAATCCATTGAGCACGCCCTGGCGCTCATAGAAAAAGACGGCCATTGGAACGTCTACGAACTCCGGCGCATCGAGCCCAAAGTCCTGGAACTGGACAGCCCGGCGATAATAGGCAGTTTCGTGCATTTCGGCTGACGGTCTCACCTATCCCATCCCAGACAAAAAAAGCCGGAGCTTTTAGGCCCCGGCTCGCATTCTTTCTCAGTGCAACCGACTTAGATCTTCTTGACCTGTGAGGCTTGGGGGCCCTTGGCGCCCTGCTCTTCCACAAAACTGACCCTCTCGCCCTCGGCCAGGGATTTGAATCCCTCTGATTCGATAGCGCTGAAGTGAACAAAGACGTCGTGCCCACCGTCAGTTTCGATAAACCCATAGCCCTTGCTGTCGTTAAACCATTTTACTCGACCTTCCGCCATTTCAACTGCTCCCTGATCTTTGTGTTTTTCTCATAAAGGTTGCGGCACTTCGAACCTACCTTGAAACCGCTTCCTTTGCACAGGCGAAAGGTCGATCTCCAAGGAATTCAAAATATCGAACCAGCTTCTAATCAATTAATTTTAACATTATTTTCTCTAAAAGACAATCCATCGATCCATCCATCCACTCAATTTCATATCACTTGTATGTTCGATTTGGAAAACGTATTGTTTTACAGGTTTCGAAATTGCGCCGGAAGCGCCAGGCGGACCTGCGGGGTCGCTCAACGCAGCCTTATGGAGGTGACCTGATATGTGCGGGATTATAGGTGCGACAGGCTATTCCATTTCCGAACAGGCGTTGCGTGCGGCCGTCGATTCGATGCGCCATCGAGGACCTGATGGCAGCGGCATCTTCATGGATCCCGAAAACCCCGTCGCATTGGGGCACGCACGGCTTTCCATTATCGACCTGGCGACAGGGGCGCAACCGCTCTATTCGGAGGACGAGAGTATCGTCCTCGTCTGTAACGGCGAGATCTACGACTTCGAACGCCTGCGCGAGGAACTGATCCTCATGGGTCACGTGTTCCGCACCGGTAGCGACTCGGAAGTGATCGTCCACCTCTATGAGCAATACGGCCTCGCCTTTGCCGATCGCCTGCGCGGTGAGTTTGCCTTCCTCCTTTACGATCGGCGCGAGAGGAAATTGCTGGCTGTCCGGGACCGATTCGGAATCAAGCCGCTTTTCTTCAACGATCGGGACGGGCGTTTTCTCTTCGCTTCAGAGGCCAAGGCGATGATGGCAACGGGGCTGCTCAAGCCCTGTCTCAGCATCGAAGCAATCCGCGACTTCTTCAGCATGGTGATCCCTGATTCAATGTTCGAGGGGGTCGAGGCCGTCCCCCCGGGGTGTATGCTCATTGCCAACCTGGGAGAGGGTACGCACGAAATCATGCGCTACTGGGACTGTGACCTGCCGCCGGAAGACGACGGAAGGGACGAGACCGATTTTGGCCAATGCCTTGCAACCCTTCGGGAAGAATTCGATGAGGCCGTGAGATTTCGCCTCAGGGCCGACGTTCCCGTGGGCGTCTATCTAAGCGCCGGCATCGATTCGGCGATCGTCGCGGCCACAGTCGCCAAATACCACCATGAAAAGGTGATGGCATTCAACATCTCCTTCCCGGAGAACGAAGCATTCGACGAAAACCGGCTGGCCCGGGAGATGGCGGCAAAGATCGGGGCGGAGTTCCACTCCGTCGAGTGCGGCCCTGAAACACTCCTGGAAGACATGGAAGATTGTGTCTGGGTGACGGAGATGCCTTTCCACAACTTCCACGGTGTAGGGAAGTTCATGTTGTCCCGTCTGGCGCGCAAACACGTAAAGGTCGTCCTCACAGGGGAAGGAGCCGATGAAGTGTTCCTGGGATACGTCCTTTTTCAGCCGGGGAAGGGAGCGCTCATCGATCAGATGATAGACAGGCTGAAAGGGCAAAAAGCGCCGGTGCGCTCGCAGGGGGGTGAGATGCTGGAAGCACTCGGTTTCATCCCTATGCCTGACTACGTCTATATGCTGTCGCCTAAAACTCAAAAGCGCATCCTCAGATGTTTCCAGAGGAAACATCGGCCCCGGCTTAAGGCGTGCCAACCGGTGCAGAGGCTCAAGGAGCGCATCGACCGGGACCAGACGGAAGGGCGGCCGCAGGTGAGGAAGATGCAGTATGCCTGGATCAAAAACATGCTCGCCCCCTACCTGCTCACCGTTCTTGGCGACCGCCCTGAACTGGGACATTCCATCGAGGGCAGGACCCCTTTCCTGGACCACCATCTCTTTGAAGCGGCGCGCCATATCCCGGACCGTTTCAAGATTCGCGACGGCATTGAGAAGTACGTGCTGAGGGAAGCCTTCAAGGAGAGGGTCACCGAAGCGATCTACTCCCGGAAGAAATGGCCCTATTCCGCCCCGCCTCTGTGGATCGCCAAAGGACGATATCCCGGGCTGGATGCTCTTCTCGAGAAATATTTCAGCCGCGAGGCCATTGAGGAGAGCGGCATTTTCAGTTATCAGCGAATCCGTGTATGGCGGTGGTTAATGAAGCTGCTTCCCTGCGACTCTCTGTTCAAAAGAAGGCTGAACAGCGCGTTGGTGTTCATCTTGACCGTCCAGGTCCTCGATCATCTCTTTGTTCGGAATTTCGAAGAACAATTGAGACAACCGGATTTTGTCCAGCCATGACCTTGGCTTTAGACGAGTGGGACTTCAAGGCATATCTGATGGTTTGCAGGGAGAAAATGGCCTCTCGGTGGCAGATCTTAGTTCGCAGTTCCCCAGGATGGCGTGAGTTTGGGCCTGAATCACAGGGTATGGTGCGATAAGCCAAGGCGAAATATTTAGTTGAACTCCGAGAGAAACATCTACTCAATAAATCTGATGACGGGAATGGTCCTGAGCGATAGGCCTGGACCGGATGCAAGCTCATCCAGTTCCTCCCTGAATCGCCCGGCAGATTGAAGAAGGTGGGCCACATCGATACCCATGCATTCGGGCGCGAATGGACTAAGAAGTTCCATGCCGGAGGAGACAAGTCTCATGGCCCCTTTCAGATTGGAGCGCTTCGCATGGTAGATGGCAACTCCTATCTGCAGAATGCCTTTGTAGAGGTCCCGTATTTTCCCCTGCTCATGCATCCAGATTTCTTCCAGCGTTACATGACAGTCGAAGTAATCACCCCGATTGAACTGCCCTATGCCTTCGAGGAGCTTTAAAGGTGGTTTCTTCCTGCAATCGTTCTCCATTCCAGTCCTTTCGCGGGAATGTCAGCAGTCAGGCCTAAAGATCGTGGAACTTAGCCGCTGATAGTACGTGGCCATCATAATGTTGGACAATTTCGAAATAGAACGCCTAAGTGTGCTGCTCGCGCAAGGGCTTTTTGTGCTTGATAAACGTCCCCTTCTGATATTCGTCGAAAGCGACCCGCAGTTCGTCCTGCGTGTTCATGACGATGGGACCATACCAGGCAACCGGTTCGCCAATGGGTCTGCCCGAAACAAGCAGAAACCGCAGAAGACTATCTTTAGCGCTGACTGAGACTTTTTCTCCGTCCTCATACAGAATAAGGGTCCCATTGTCGCAGATGCATTCACGGTCAAGGTCAAAGCAGTTCTTGCCAACCACTTCATGTGCGAAGGAATCCAGGTCGTCGTCGAAGTAGCCCTTCCCTTCGATCACATATGCAAAAGCCGTATGGCCCCGTTTGATCGGGTGAATGAAAGTGGATCCCGACGGTACGGAGACATCGAGGTACTCGGGTTCGATCACGATATCGCGCACCGGTCCAGGGACGCCGTTCACTTCGCCGCAGATTATTCTGACCTTTACGCCTCCATCGAGTGAAGCCTCCGGTATTTGCTCGCTTCGGACGTCACGATAGCGGGGCTCCATCATTTTCATGGATGCGGGAAGATTTGCCCAGAGCTGAAATCCGCCCATACGACCAAATTTATCTCCCTTGGGCATCTCCTGATGAATAATGCCGCTTCCGGCGGTCATCCACTGTACGTCTCCAACCGAGATGTCTCCCTTATTTCCCATGCTGTCCCCATGCTCCACATCCCCCTCGATCACGTACGTGATGGTCTCTATGCCGCGATGCGGATGCCAGGGAAAGCCGGGGAGGAATTTTGCGGGATCGTCTGAGCGGAAGTCATCCAATAGCAGAAAGGGATCGAACCTGGGGACCTGATAGTAGCCGAAAGCCCGCTTCAGGTGTACACCCGCCCCCTCGATAGTAGCTTTGCTCTTCCATACCTTGTCGATCTTGCGCACAGAACTCATCTGTCACCTCCCAAGAGCGCTCCCTGAAAAATCCTGGTGAATCGCAGAGGGGCCGCCCGTTGCGGCAAAAGGCCCCGATTCCGTTTAATCACACTTCCCTCCGTTTTCAACCGTCTATCCGCACCAAAGGCCCATCACCTCTTCGGGAAAAGTAGTTTTCTTGATCGCACCGGGAGTATGCGGCAAACGGCCCCGAGGGCTGCGGATCGGCCTTATCGATTGCCATCGAGCCGCCTTGCGTGTTAGAAGAAGGGCGCTTTAGTCTCTGGACAAGCGCAGACTGGCGCATCAGCTTTGGGAATAAGAGGCCGAAGGTTCAAATCCATTCGCTCATCTTGCGTCAGGCTTTGGACTGCCGGGCAGCATAGATGACCGCGAGATATTCCGTTTTTCCCTGCTCCAGCGCTCCGCATGGCCTTCGCGTACACTGTTTTCGGGCTTAGATGCTTGCTATGGCGATCAAACCTCCAAATTCACTTTCCGCAAATTCTCGATCCGGGCTTATAAACAAATTTTCCGGCGCCTGCGAGACAGTTTCCCAGCTATGGAAGTTTGCCTGCGTTGGCGCCCTGGCTACCCTTATTCAGTTCGGCATACTGGTTTTACTCGTGCAGCGGTTCGGATTCGACCCTGTTGTCGCCTCTGTTATCGGCTACCTGGTCAGCGTCTGTTTCAACTATTACCTGAACTGCAGAATCACATTCAAGGCCACGGCCGCTCACAAAAGAACCGTGGTTATGTTCGGCCTGACCATGGGGACCGGTCTTTTTCTCAATGCAGTCGTAATGAGTTTCTGCCTCAACATCCTGAGTTTGAAATACGTATTCGCCCAGGTGGTTGCCACCGGTTGCGTTTTTGTCTGGAATTTTACAGTGAACAAACTGTGGACTTTCCGGGCTGCTGTACGCCGGCCCGGCGACCATTGCACAGTCCCAGGAGAGGAAGGATCAAAGGAAAGCATATGCCCGAAATAGTTGTGCGGGACCAAGCAAAAATGCCCGGCCGGCTCAACGATAAACTAGTGCAGTTAAGACTCGGGGTCCTGATCTGGCTCGTGCCCTTCCTGGTTATCACCGTCCTGGTGGCGATGAACCCCGCACACCGCAACGTCACCCCGCTCTACCATCATTCCAGCGAGAACTGGTGGGCGGGAAAAGACCTCTACCGCGGCCCTGGCGGCATGAACTACCTGCCCGAGTTCCCCGTGATATTTGCCCCTTTTCATTCGTTGCCCGCGCCGGCGGGAGATATACTTTGGCGCTTGTGCATGGCGGTGCTCCTGGCAACCGGGGTTTGGCGCTTTCAGCGGGAGCAATTCGGCGATGACACTGCCCGGGCTTTTTTATATGCTTCGCTCTTCATTATGCCGCTATGCCTCGGCGCGCTTCGAAACGGACAGGCAAATGCGATGTTTGCGGCGCTCACTCTGCACGCCGCGGCGTGTATGCCGCGCCGGCAGTGGTGGCAGGCCGCCTTTTTGATGGTGCTTGCACTAGGGATAAAACCTCTGGGCGCCGTGTTGCTGTTGCTGTCGGTGACGGTTTATGCGCCCCTGCGCTGGCGCCTTGTTCCGGCCCTGGCCGCGCTGGCTTTGCTCCCTTTCCTGTTCGCCCCCGCCGGTTACGTAATAGAGCAGCACCGCGCATTTTTTGCCAATATTCAATCGTGCGCCGCGGTCACCGAACACCGTTTCGCAGACATAGGCGGTATTATCCGGACCTTTGGATGTGAACTGCCGGGCGGCATATCGAAACTGGTGCGCGCCGCGGCGGGAGGTTTAGCCCTGGGATTGTGGTTGATGGGGTCCCGGCGGCTCCGCGAGCCCTTCCGGGCTATGTGGCTTCTGGCACTGAGCGCGGGCTACCTGATGTTGTTTAATCCGATGAACGAATCGAACAGCTATGTGATTCTGGCCCCTGCCCTGGGCCTCTGGGCTGTAGCGGCGATCGAGGCGGCCCCAACCCGCGGGTTCGGATGGCTGACGGCGTCCATCAGTTTGTCTATGGCTCTTCTGCCTAACCTGCTGCGCCACGTGTTCGGAAATTACTTCGCGCTGTTTTGGCACCCGGTGATGACAACCGTTTTTATCGCAATGCTGGTCTATTGGCTCCGGCGTCCGGACAGCCCGTTTGCAGGCATGCCGGCGGCGCAGTGAAGGTGTCCCTATGACCGTATCTCGTCAGCAAAATCCCGCTCGCCCTTTCGTGAGCTTTCTATTGCCCTGCTACAACGAGGGGGCGGTACTGGTGGAAACCTATCGCCGCGTAAAAGCCGTAGCCGAATCAGTCGGAAACGCCTGTGAGATTGTTTTTGTAAACGACGGCTCTACCGATGACACGCTCCAGCAGATGATTCAGTTGAGCCGGAACGATCCGGAGGTCGTAGTGCTGGACCTGTCCCGCAACCACGGCCATCAGCTGGCGATCACCGCCGGACTGTATTACTGCTCCGGAGACCGGGTCCTCATCATGGATGCCGACTTGCAGGACCCGCCCGAGTTGCTGCCCCAAATGCTCGCGCTCATGGATCAGGGGGCCGATGTTGTCTACGCCCAACGCCGGAGCCGGCCGGGAGACGGCATTCTCAAGCGCATGGCCTGCGCGGTTTTCTATCGCTTTTTGCGAGGCCTGTCGGATATCCCGATCCCGGTCGATACGGGTGATTTTCGCCTTATCTCGAGACGCGTGCTGGACGTGATTCTTCAGATGCCGGAGCGCCACCGCTTCATACGCGGCATGGTAAGCTGGGTCGGTTTCCGCCAGATGGCTTTCCTCTATGACCGCGACAGCCGTTTTGCCGGCGAAACTAAATATCCTTTCTGGCGCCTCGTGCAACTGGCGCTCGATGGCATAGTCGCCTTTTCCACGCGGCCTCTGGCACTGGCGAGCTATGCCGGGCTGGCATTTGCCGCCGGCAGCCTGGTTCTGTTCGGCTACATCCTCTACTCTTGGCTCTACATCGGGAAGACCCCGCAAGGTTGGGCAAGCCTGATGATGGTCGTAACCGTGCTGGGCAGTATTCAGCTCTTCGTGCTGGGGATTATCGGGCAGTACCTGGGCCGCATGCACGAGCAGGTTCGCGGCCGGCCGATGTTTATCGTAAGCAATGTCTTCAGGGACGGCAATGCGATGGTCTCGGCCGACAAGCGCCAGCCTTGACTGCCGATACGGCGTGAGCCACCCGCGTTTGACGCGGGAGCAGCGAGGAGGGGCTAACTTGCGCTACACTAGGGCATCGTCAACAAAGTTTCAATCTCATGGCAAATGATCGTCACCCCGGCGAAAGAGACTGTGTCGTAATTCAGAAATGCTCGGTGCAAATCCCAAGGGACCAGGTTTTGCTTCCCCCTTTCGTAAAGGGGGATCGAGGGGGATTTTAAAGGCTTA
>JBEKMB010000015.1:0-68395 GCA_050008735.1 Syntrophobacteraceae bacterium | reverse complement strand
CGAAGGCAGCACCGCAGGTTTGAGTTTTTTACCTTGGCTGCGGCTCCCCGCCGCCTGGCCCATTGCCACAAAGCTCAGGGCGGGCAAAGGTGCCGCCGAAGGCAGCACCGCAGGTTTGAGTTCTTATCCTGGCTGCGGCTCCCAGCCGCTTACCCTGGCTGCGGCTCCCAGCCGACTATCCCGCCTGAGGCCCCGCCGCCTGGCCGGAGTCGTTCGTGGAGAGCTGCGCGATCGCCGACCAGTCAAGCGCCTCTCCGCCTCGAGCAAGCAGCGTCAGGAAGCGGTCCCGTAGCAGGCTCGCCAGGGGCATGGGCACGCGAAGCGTTTCGGCCGCGGCGAGCGTCAGCCTGATATCCTTGTGTCCCAGTGGCGCGGCGAACCCCGCGGGTTCGAACTTTTTCTCGGCGATCAGACTGCCGTAAGTGCGATAAACCGGTGCGGAGAAAAGAGTTGAGGTCAGCAGATCGAGATATTGGTGCAAATCGACTCCGGCTTTGCCGACCAGCGCCATCGCCTCGCCCAGCGCCTCGATCACGGAGGCGATCAGAAAATTGCCGCTCAGTTTGACCAGGTTTGCGGCTTGAGGTTTAATGCCAAAATAAAAAGTCCTCTGCCCAATCGAGTTGAAGATTGGCATGCAGGCATCTACCGCATCCTTATCGCCGGCGGCGACGATAAATAGTTTGGCCGCCGCCGCGGAATCCGGCCGCCCAAAAACCGGTGCCGCGACGAAGCGTTGGCCGGCGCTAGAGTGCGCCGCTGCGAGCCTTTCCGATAAACCTGCGCTGATGGTGCTCATGCAAATGTGGATTGCACCCCTGCCCAGGCTGCCGATGATGCCTTCACCGCCGAACGCGGCGGCTTCAACGGCTCCGTCGTCAGCCAGCATCGTAATTACGGCCTCGCCACGGCAGGCATCCTTCACACGGTCTGCGGCTTTCGCGCCCTTTTCTACCAGCGGTTGCGTTTTTGCGGCCGTGCGATTGTAGACGGTTACTTCATGGCCGGCCGCCAGAGTGTTCGCGGCCATCCCGGTCCCCATGTTTCCCAACCCGATAAATCCGACTTTCATAATACCACCCCTTTTTTTTGGCTCCGCAATCCTGGTTCTTTATCTTCCCCCGGCCCACTCCTCATCCCAGCCATTCAGGATTTCGCCAGGTCGAATCGAACTGGTGCGATGTCTTGTACAGCTCGTATTTTCCGAGCTGTGCCGCCTGAGCTGTTTTAGCCAGAAGAGCTTCGATTTCGTTGGGCTTCATCGGCTGGAAATTCCTCGCTGCGTTCAACGCCTGATCGAGTATCCGCGTGGAGTCACATCCCGTGATCACGACGCTGGTCGGCAGGTTCATGGCGTAATGTAAACATTCGACCGGAGTTACCGTCTTGCTTTGGAGAATTATGGTGTCGCCCATCGATTTCATCCCCAGCACGCCGATATCGGCCTTTACGAGCACCGGCAAGACTTTTTTTTCGAAGCTTTCAAAGTGAGCGTCCATAACGTTCAGGGGCATCTGGACCGTATCGAAACGGAATTGATTGCTCGCGGCCGTGTCGAGCATCCTCAAATGAATGTCGGGGTCCTTGTGCCCGGTGAATCCGATGTATCGAATTTTTCCGGCCTTTTTTGCCTCGAGTGCCGCATCCATTGCGCCCCCCGCAGCAAAAACGCGCCCGGGGTCCTCCATGCGAATGATTTCATGAAACTGCAAAAGATCAAGGTGATCGGTCTGAAGCCTCCGGAGCGATTCTTCGATCTGCCGTGCAGCCGTTTCCTTATTGCGTCCATCGATCTTGGTCATCAGGAACACACGCTGCCGGTAGCCGTCGCGCAGCGCCTTGCCCATCCGTATTTCGCTCTGCCCGCCGTTGTAGTCCCAGCTGTTGTCCATGAAGTTGATTCCGTTGTCGATGGCGGTTCGAACGATGCGAATACTCTCCGCCTCGGCGACTTCCGGCTTGCCGAGGTGATATCCGCCAATACCTATCATGGAAACCTTTTCGCCTGTTCTGCCGAGCGTGCGGTAAGGCACCTCCCCCGTAGTTTCCGCGGCGCCGGGGTGCAAAGGGACGCTGATCAGGGCAACTGCGGCAATTCCCAGGAATTGCCTGCGGGTAACCGCTGAAGCGTCGGCTGGTCCGGATTCGTTGCGATTTTCGCCTCCAACTCCAGCCGTATTAACGGTGCCGCCATCGTTTATCACTTTAGCTCTCCGCAATATGTGAGGTACCGGTCCCGATTGTCAATGCCGATGTCGATAGGCCGGCCCTGCGAAAGGACGTTGCCACCAATCTGCCGGTGCGGTATCGGAGCAAATTCTGCAAATCAAGTTAAGTTATATGCCTCTGGATGACAAGATCGCTTCGATACTCATTGCGGCAGCCCATCTAATGTGTATTTTAGGACTTCGAGCTGCAGTTTTTCCTGAATGAGCAAGATACATCTATGCGGAAACGAATTTTATTTAACTTGGGGGCAGGGAAACCAACGGACAAGACGCCACATGGATGGAGGAGTCTATGAATCTGATCGATAAAGCCCTGGCGGAAGGAAGATCGGCTCTCAGTGAGCACGAGTCCAAACTGTTGCTGTCGAGCTTTGGCATCCCGGTAACCCGTGAATTTATTGCCAGGGATGCTGCCGAAGCTGTTGCACTGGCTTCAGGAATTGGATTTCCCGTCGTTTTGAAGGCTTCCGGGGCGGCCATCACTCACAAAACCGAGTTGGGAGGCGTGGCCCTTAACCTCGGAACTGAGCAGGAAGTGAGAAAAGAAGGCGAGCGTCTGCTGAAGATCAAAGGCACGCAGGGTCTGCTGGTGCAGGAGATGGTGAAGGGCGCCCGGGAAATAGTCTGCGGACTGATGAGAGACCCTGCTTTCGGTGTGTGCGTCATGTTCGGTATTGGCGGAATCCTGACGGAGGTCCTCGAAGATATCGTCTTTCGTGTCGCTCCCCTGACCCTTGCGGATTCCGTAGACATGATCTCGCAGATTCGCGCGAAAAAGATTATCGAACCCTTCAGGGGAGAAGCTGCCGTGGACCTGGATGTTTTGTGCGGGACCCTTGTGGCGCTCGGTGAAATAGGGCTCCAACACAAGGAGGTGGTCGGGGTCGATATAAATCCCCTGAAAATTCGCCCGAACGGACAGCCCGTGGCGGTGGACGCTCTCGTAATTCTCAGCGCGGGGGCCCCTGTTCCGACTACTGCGGCCTAGCCGCTTTGTATTTAGGCGCCGCATTCAGCAGCGCCCACCTTGGCTGCGGCCCTGCCGCCCTGCCGCTGGAGAATGGACAATGAAAAAAGAACTTGGTCCCTTTTTCGAACCGGAAAGCGTGGCAATCATCGGGGCCTCTGCGACCCCCCACAAACCCGGAAATGAAGTGATAAAAAACATCCTGGCCAATGGCTATGAAGGTAAACTCCACCTTGTCAATCCAAAGGGAGGGGAAATATTCGGCTTGCCCGTTCATGCTTCTATAAGCAGCTTGCCGGTGGGAATCGACCTGGCCGTCATCATCCTGCCGGCCAAAGATACGCCCGGGGCGCTCCGGGAATGTGCAAAGAAGGGAATCAAACACGTGGTATTGTCCGCCGGCGGTTTTGCCGAAGTGGACGAATCCGGCCTCAGGATTCAGCATGAGATAGTTGATATTATCCAGCAGACGGGGGTTAGTGTGCTGGGTCCAAACACTTCGGGTCATACCTCCACGCCGCATCGATTCACTTCCACTTTTTTCCCCCTCGGCAGGATCAGGCCCGGCAAGGTATCCTATGTGGCGCAGACAGGCAATTTTGCCACCCATTCCATGAAGCACATCCTGACGGCCGAGCATTTCGGCGTTAGCAGGGTTATCGGTCTGGGAAACAAAATCGATATCGATGAAACTGACGCTCTCGAGTATCTGGCCGATGATCCCCAAACGAGTGCGATCGTCATGTACCTTGAAAGCATTAAACGGCCGGGGCGTTTTCTGGAAGTGGCCAGAGAGGTTACCGCCCACAAGCCCGTCGTGGTGCTGAAGAGCGGGGCCACCGAGGCGGGAAGGCATGCTGCCGTCGCCCATACGGCGGCTATGGGCGCCGAGGACCGCCTGGTTGACGGCTTGCTCCGTCAGGCGGGTATTGTTCGAATTCGCAATTACTCACACCTGATCCTTGCTGGAAAGGCCCTTTCGATGGCGCCCCTGCCCAGGGGAGCACGGGTAAGTTTCCTCGCCCCGTCCGGCGCTATGCTGGTCAGCCTGGCGGACCTTTGCGTACGTTTGGGGCTTGAGGTGCCTGAGCTCACACCTGGAGCACTGGAGAGGATTCAGGAAATCAGCCCTCCATTTATTCGGATGAGGAACCCCGTCGATATCTGGGCCTCGGCGTCGGTGCATGGGGTGGAGTTCGCTTACAGGGAGGGCATGGAAGCGGTCCTGAAGGACCCCGATATCGATGCGGTTATAGCGGTGCTCATGCTGACGGAAGATACCGGCATACCGCCGTTCGACTTCATAGTGGATTTGGCTGGAAAATATCCGGAAAAACCGGTCCTTATCACCTTTAGCGGCGACAAGCATTACGAGGAAGAGTGCAAGGCGTTCATCGAGCCTCTTGGGGTCCCTTCGTTCCCCGAGATTGAACAGCCCTTCGAGGCGCTCTCAATTCTTTCGCGGTGCGCACAGGCTATGAAGAGGCCCAGGTGATTGCGATCCGGCCCTGTGACAATGAAATCGATGCAAATCCGCCGTGCAGCTTCCTCCTTATATTGTGTGATTGAACGTGTCCAACTCGTCCCCAAAAAGGAATTGGACAATTTAGGGCTTGAGAGGTCCTCATCGTTTTACCCATTCACCCGCTCACACGGGAAGGCATATCCGCTTGGAGGTCTTTGTCGATAACCATGTATCCTTCGGCCGCGGGTATACGATCCCCAGGCGCCGGACAGTTCAGGGACGTCCCATGTACGGCAGGCTGTATGAAAAACATCAGGTTGGCCGCCTTCTTTTGAATTTCCTCGACTTCATTTCCTTGAACAGATTGAAAAAAACAGGTTTTGGGAATATGATTATTAAATTTCGTTGCAGGCGCTTAAACGGCTTGAGATTCTCTGATATTCTAACGGTGAAACGATCCAGGTTATGCAAAAGTCTCAGGAACGAGTGGAAATATTCAGCCGGTGCAGGCGGGTTCTGATTAAGGTTGGCAGCGCTGTTCTTACGGGTCCCAAAGGGCTCGACCGGGTCATGATTCACCGCCTTAGCGACCAGATCGCGGAACTGCGTGAACGCAACGCAAGGACGGACGTAGTGGTTGTATCCTCCGGCGCGATTGCATCCGGCATGCGCAGGATGGGCATTACCGAGCGCCCCCGGACGATCCCTCATAAACAGGCCGCCGCCGCCGTCGGACAGGGCGTGCTGATGGAAGCCTGGGAGGCGGCCTTCGACAAATACGATCTGCTTGTGGCCCAGGTGCTCCTTACCAGCGAGGACCTTGCCCACCGTCACCGGTATCTGAATGCGCGCAACACGCTCGAGACGCTTCTGTCCTGGGGAATCCTGCCGATTATGAACGAAAACGACACGGTTGTCGTCGAAGAGATCAAGTTCGGAGACAACGACCACCTCTCGGTGCTTATTGCCGGACTTATCGGTGCGGACCTGGTCATAAACCTCACGGATACCGAAGGGCTCTATGACTGCGACCCGCGGCTTCATGATAACGCCACCCTTATCTCAAGAGTTGCTCGAGTAGACGCGAAAATTCTGGCTTGCGCAACCCCGCAGCCCGGATCGGTCGGCACGGGCGGTATGTTGAGCAAACTTAACGCGGCCCGCAAGTGCCTGGCTTCCGGCATCGCGATGATAATCGCCCCTGGAAAGCAAAGAGATGTCCTGCTGCGGCTTTTTGACGGAGAAGAACTTGGCACGTTGTTTCTCCCCAGGGAGCGAGCCTACTCCGGCAAGAAAGTCTGGCTTGCAAATTTGCCAAAACCCGCCGGAGAACTAACCCTGGACGATGGGGCCGTAACGGCGCTCATAAAGCTGGGCCGGTCTCTTCTGCCTATTGGGGTAAAGGAAGTGCGGGGCACCTTCGGAGTCGGCGCTCCGGTGCGGTGCATCGATAAGGAAGGCAACGTGATAGGTGTAGGCCTCACCAATTATAAATCCAACGAGATCGAAAGCATAAAGGGCCGCCACAGCGAGGAAATCGAAAAACTCATCGGCTACAAGCATTCCGATGATGTGATTCACAGGGATAATTTCGTTCTCATAGGTGAGATCCTCTGAGAATTGGAAATAACGGGAGGAATCCATGCGGGAAGAAATCTTGGAGATGGGAAAAAAAGCCCGCGAAGCCGCTCATCTCATGGGAATGGCAAACAGCAACCAGAAGCGGGAAGCTCTTGAAAAGATGGCTTCCGCCCTTGATCTGGAGCGTTTGTCAATCGAGGCGGCCAACCGCGGGGACGTCGAAGCGGCGGAGCGCAAGGGGCTGGGCAAGGCAAAAATAGACCGGCTCACTATAAGCGAAAAGGTCCTCGAGGAGATGATCGACGGCCTCAAAGAGGTTTCCCTTCTGCCCGACCCGGTTGGCGAGATTACCCGCATGTGGACTCGGCCCAATGGCCTTCAGGTAGGCAGGATGCGTATACCTCTCGGGGTGATCGGCATAGTGTACGAGTCTCGCCCTAACGTCACGGTGGATGCGGCGGCGCTGTGCATCAAGGCCGGAAACGCCGTGCTGCTGCGCGGAGGCTCCGAGGCTTTTCAGTCGAACAGCTGCCTTGCCGGTATTTTGAGAAAAGCGCTCAAGCAGGCAGGGCTGCCCGAAGACGCAATTCAGTTCGTCGAAACCACCGACCGGCAGGCAGTGCTCGACCTGCTCGGCCTCGAGGAATATGTGGATGTCATGATCCCGCGCGGGGGTGAGGATCTGATCCGCTTTGTAACCGAAAATGCAAGAATGCCCGTCTTAAAACATTACAAGGGCGTCTGCCATGTTTACGTGGATTCGGACGCGGATCTGGAAATGGCCGGAAATATATGCCTGAACGCCAAAGTGCAAAGGCCGGGCGTCTGCAACGCAATGGAGACATTGCTGGTTCACGAGGCGATTGCCGCCGGGTTCCTGCCCGGAATGGCCGAAGCATTCAGGAGCGCCGGCGTTGAGCTGCGCGGCTGCGAAAAGACCAGGGCGCTCGTACCCGGCTGCGCCGCGGCTACCGAGGATGACTGGTACGCCGAGTATCTCGATCTCATTCTCGCGGTTCGCATAGTACCGGACATGGGCGAAGCTATCCGCCATATCACAAAATACGGCTCTCAACATACCGAGGCCATTGTCACTACAAACTTTGAGCGGGCCCACCGGTTCGTTCGGCAGGTGCAGTCTTCGCTCGTCCTGGTCAATGCTTCGACCCGCTTTAACGATGGATTTCAGCTTGGTTTGGGGGCCGAGATCGGCATCTCCACCTCGCGTCTTCACGCTTTCGGACCTATGGGCGTAGAGGAACTTACGACAACCAAATTCATCGCCTTCGGCAACGGTCAGTTGCGCGGCTGAAGATAATAAGAAGCTCCCGGCACTAATACCTGTTGCTTCTCGGATGGAGCAGAATCAATGCCATTGCGGCTGGGCGTTCTTGGTGGGACTTTCGATCCGGTTCATCTTGGCCACTTGAGAGCGGCGCAGGAAACCCTGGATTTACTGGGGCTCGATGAGATGGTTTTCGTGCCGGTCTCTGTTCCTCCCCACAAACCCGGCGGCACGATTGCCTCCTTCCAGGCCCGCCTGCAAATGCTCCGGCTTGCCATCGGCAACAATCCGCGTTTCCGGGTTTCGGACATCGAGCGGCGAATGCCCGGAAAATCATATACGGTGCATACGCTCGGTCAGCTCCGTCAGGAAAACCCCGGGGCGGAGCTGTTTTTTCTGGTCGGCGGCGACGCTTTCTTCGAGATTGATACCTGGTATCGATTCGGGGAAATTTTCCGGCTGAGCGCCATTGTCGTGCTCTGCAGGCCGGGGTGCGGTGAGGGTGAACAGGAAATATTGGAGTTTGTGACAGGAAAGGTTTCCGATTTATACAGGATCGTTCCGGAAAGTCGGGAAATCCGGCATCCGGCGCTTCGATCTGTATACAACCTCCGGAACACGCGCATGGATATCTCTTCGACCAGGATCAGGGAGCTTGCCGCCCAGGGGCGATCCGTGAGATATCTGGTCCCGGATGATGTACTGGGTTATATTGTGGGAAACGAATTATACCGCAAGGCCGAACGGCCTGCCGCAACTGATTGTTCAAGGAATAATGATGCCAGATCCGGTGACCTCGGCGGAAGCTGAACAGAAGGGCAAAGCGCCTCGAATTGTGATGGGCAGTAAGGAAAAGGCTATCCTGTGCGCCAGGGCGGCGCTCAGTTTCAAGGCCCTTAACCTGGTTGTGCTGGACGTCTCCCGCTTATCCTCCTTTGCCGATTATTTTATCATCTGCAGCGGAAAATCCGGAAGACAGGTCCAGGGGATAGCCGACAATCTCGAAGACGAACTCAGACACAGGGGACTGAAGCCAATCGGGACCGAGGGAAAGCGTGAGGGCCACTGGGTCCTTCTGGACTACGGAGATGTAATCATTCATGTCTTTTACGACCCTGTGCGCTATTTTTACGACTTGGAAAGTCTCTGGTCAGACGCTGCGAGATTGGAGTTGGAGCAGGGGTCTGACCTTGCCGCAACGGAAACAGACTGATAAGGACTGAGTCTTATGATCTTTCCAGCGTTTTCCGTCAAGAAAGCAAAAAGGGGACTGGCTGCCCTGATCCTGTCTATTTTCACTCTCGTAATCCTGCTGCCGCCCGGCGAAGTTGAGGCAATTAACCTAAGCGAAGAAAAAGAGTTGGGGAAAAAGATCGTCGGGATGATCCGCAAGACGATGCCCCTGGTCGAAGACGGTGAGGTGCTCACTTATGTCAGGAACGTTGGCAACCGTGTTGCCAAAGAAGTCGGCATAACCACCTATCAATTCAAATTCTACGTGGTTGATGAATCAATTCCGAACGCCTTCGCGATTCCAGGAGGCAATATATTCATTTACCGGGGATTGATCGAAATGATGTCGTCTGAGGGGGAGCTGGCAGGTATTCTCTCGCACGAATTGGCGCACATTCAGGCGAGGCACCTTCAGCGGTCGATAGACGAGGCGAAGATCCTGAGCGTTGGGATGATAGCCGGTCTGGTCGCCGGGATACTTCTGGGGGCCCCGGGGCTTGCAGCCGGAGGCATGGCTGCCTCCCAGACGGCGGCCTTGAAAAACAGCCGGGACCATGAAATGGAAGCCGATCAGTACGGGTTCAGGTTCTTATGCGGGGCAGGCTACGATCCCGCGGATATGTCCTCGGTCATGCAAAAGCTGCTTCAGAGCACGTGGATGGCAAACTCCAGGGTCCCAAACTATCTGGCCACTCACCCGGCCCTTGCCGAACGCATCCAGTACCTCAATGAGATGGTCAAAAAACAGAAGGCTTCATCGCGAAAATCGACTGACCCGACGACCGGGGATTTCAAGGTCATTCAGACCGCCCTGATAGCGGATTATACCGACGAGCCAAAAGCTCTCGAACGTTTCGAGGCCGGAGTGAAAAAAGGTGACAAGCTGGCCGTATATGGGCTTGGACGCCTCTGCCTGAGGCAGAACAAATGGTCCGAATCGGTGGAACTGCTTCGGCAAGCCGCTGCTCTTATGCCGGACAGTCCGTTCGTGCTGAGCACGCTCGGGAGGGCTTACCATCAGGCGGGCAAGCTGCAGGAGGCGCAAAGCACCTTGCAATCAGCCCTGATGCTGGACCCTGCCGCCTCGATCGCACATTTCAGGCTGGCCCTCGTGTTAATCGATATGGGAAAAAAGGATGAAGCCCTTGATCACTTGATGCAAATTGAAGAGTTTGCCCCCACCTTCCCCGAGGTGAACTATTACCTGGGGGTGGTCCTGGGGCAGCAAAACAAACTTGGCCTCGCGCACTACCATCTCGGCCTCTATTACCTTCATAAAAACGACAGGGATCTCGCAATCATGCACTTAAAAAAGGCCAAATCCCTTATCACGGATTCGCCTATAAAAATTGAAAATATAGACGAAACGCTGAAAGAACTTGATCCAAAAAAGAAATGGACACCCCCTTCAAAAGGATAACGAGCCTTATCGCACACAAGCGGGGAACTGACCGGCGTTTAGGCCGGAGAAGTCAAATCTCCCCTGGGGTTTCGGGGGATTTTCCGTTAAGAGGATTCGTTTGGGCTTTTACGCCTGACGTTTAAATCAATTTAGTCCTTCGATTTTCGTAGAGGATTGTCGCGCAACCGCGTGGGCACCCTCGCGCAGCGCGTGTCCGGGGTGTCGAGCGAAACGAGTTGACAGTGTGCTGATGGAGACCGTGAATTTATGTCATCCCAAAAAACCGAGGATAGATCGAACGAACAGGAAACGCCTGAAATTTCAGGTCACCGGAAAAGAAGCACCCTTTTGCTCATCATATCTTTGGCCGGACTGTTGATAGCGCTGCTGAGCGGATTTCGGGAAAATATTCCTTTCCTAAAATCACTTTGCGCCGACACGTGCAGCGATACCGCCGAGATTCGCTTTCTCGGCATGCCATGGTGGTCCCTGGGCGTGGTGTTCTACTCGGCAATGGCCGTACTGGCTCTGTTCAAACAGGAGCTGGCGCTATGGGCCGTGGGCCCGGCCGTCGGGGTGGAAGCCGTTCTTGTGTGGATCATGATTCAACTGAAGATTCCGTGCTTCTTCTGCCTGGCCAATGCCGCCGTCATCCTCCTGCTGCTCGTGGCAACGTTTAGAATACGGCTTTTCTGGCAGGAAGCGACTTTGGCCCTTGTTTTCTTTGTGGGGGTATCCTTCCTGGTCCCTTTCGGAAACGATCTTTCACGTCACGCAACGGCCGGGGCGCAGTGTGGCGATGAGGCAGACATCGCGGCCACGGTGGGCGGCGAGGTCATAACTAATCAGCGGCTCGATGTGCTCCTTGGCTCCAAGATTCTGGAGACGCGCAGGGACATCTACCGGATGAAAAAGGAGAAGCTGGACCAGTTGATAGTTGAGAAGATTCTCGATAAGGAGGCAAAGCAGCAGGGAAAAACACCGGAGAATCTCGTGGAGCAAATAGCCCCATCCGATTCGTTGCAGGTCGGGGAGCCCGAGATCGATAAGTACCTGCAGGACAATCAGGAGCGGCTCCAGGACTACAAGGGAAGCATCCCGGAGCTGAGAGATCGTCTGAGGGCCTTCCTGGAACAGCAAAAACGATCACAGGCCATCAGGGACTATACTCGAGCGCTCGAGCCCAAATACGGTGTCCGGGTCTTCATGCCCATGCCCTCTATGCCAAAAGTTAAGGTCGATATCCAGGGCGCGCCGTCCCGGGGGCCTTCCGACGCCCCGGTCACCATAATCGAATTCTCGGACTACCAATGCCCCGCCTGCCGCTCGACCCACGAGGTGGTCAGGCAGGTCAGTGCGGCCTATGGAGACAAAATACGCTGGGTCTTTAAAGACTATCCGCTGAGGCGCCACAAAGACGCATTCAAGGCGGCGGAGGCTTCCCACTGCGCCCAGGACCAGGGCAAATTCTGGGAATATCGGGAAAAGCTTTACTCCGCGCCGGACCTCGCGCCGGCAAACCTGGTAAATCTTGCCGTCGAAGTCGGAATGTCACCGGAAAGGTTTAGCCAGTGCCTTCAGGATTCAAGGTACAGGGCCCTGGTGGAAAAAAACGTGCAAGACGCTGTTGAGACCGGAGTGGACAGGACCCCTTCATTTATGATCAATGGGGTCGTGGTTGCCGGTGGGCCGTCTGTGGACAGCTTCAAGACCATGATTGACGAAGAATTGAAAAAAGCGGGGCTGCAGCTGCAAGCTGTTGAAAAAACTCAATGATCTGTGCCTTTCGCGGATGAACGGGGTTGAAAAGCCGGGGCTTGTGCCCAACGGTTCAGCCCTCTTTGATTCTTGACGCCAAGGGACCGATAATGCTAGCTTTATTTTTGGCGTAACGGTGAGGGCGGATTCTATTAGAGAGTTCCTCTTATATTAAATCGCCTAAGAGGCTGCTATTTGGTCTCCAGATTCCCGCTAGTGCTGCTTCGACATATCCAGGGCCCCGGGGTTTGGTCCTTTTTATCGGGGCCGTTCTGAGCAATATGTTTCAGGAGGAATTTATGAAGATTCTTGTCAGCGACGACCTGTCCGAATCGGGGATAGCAAAGCTCACCAAAGTCCCCGGCTTCGAAGTCGAAGTGAATACGAAGCTCACGGAGCAACAGTTCAAGCAGGTCATAAAGGATTTCGATGCGCTGGTTATCCGCAGCGGTACCAAGGTCAGCGCCGAAGCGCTGGAAAATGCGCATAATCTCAAAGTTATAGGCCGTGCCGGCATTGGGCTTGATAACGTCGATATTGACGCTGCAAGCAAACTCGGCATCGTCGTGATGAACACTCCGGAAGGAAACGTCATAACCACGGCCGAACACACCATTGCCATGATGTTTGCCCTGACCCGTAAGATTCCGCAGGCTGTGTGCTCTCTAAAAACCGGCTGCTGGGAGAAAAAACGCTTTAAGGGAAAGGAAGTCTTCAACAAGGTGCTTGGAATCATAGGGGTCGGCCGGATCGGGCGTGTCGTGGCTGAACGCGCCCAGGGGCTCAAGATGCAGGTCATCGGCTACGATCCCTATATCAATCCCGAGGTGATCGACACTCTCGGGATACAGGGCGTAACCTTCGATGAACTCCTGTCCAAGTCCGACTACATTACCACTCATGTCCCAATGACTTCGGAGACTCGAAACCTGCTCAATGCCGATGCATTCAAGAAAGTGAAACCGGGCGTTTTCATCATCAACTGTGCGCGCGGAGGAATCGTGAACGAGGAGGACCTCTATGAGGCGATCAAACAGGGAGTCGTGGCCGGGGCTGCGCTCGACGTGTTTGTCAAAGAGCCTCCCACGGATAATCCCCTGCTTACCCTCGAAGAGGTCATAGCGACGCCGCACCTCGGGGCTTCGACCGCGGAGGCCCAGGAAAACGTCGCCATAGCCGTTGCCGACCAGATAGCCGAGTTTTTGACCAAGGGGACGATCCGCAACGCGGTAAATGCTCCCAACATAGACGGCGCTACACTGTCGAAGCTGCGCCCCTACCTGACCCTGTCTGAAAAGCTCGGTTGTGTTCTGACACAGATAACAAAGGGCGCCATACAAAAAGTATCGATAGAGTACGTGGGCGATGTCTCTTCCCTTGAAACCCAGCCGCTCACCATCTCCATCCTGAAGGGCATGCTTACTCCGGTGCTCGGCGATATGGTCAACTTCGTAAATGTCCCCATTCACGTCAAGGAAAGAGATATAAGGGTTACTACGTCCGTGCGCAGCGAAGCCGAGGATTTTACCAACCTGATCAGTATTCATGTTAAAACTTCACAGGGTGAAAACCTCGTAGCGGGGACCATACTTGGGAAAAAAGAACCTCGTATGGTACGGATCAATGACTTCCGTCTCGAAGCGGCCCTCGAAGGGCATCTGCTGCTGATCCACAATATCGACACCCCTGGCACTATAGGCGCCATCGGTACGTGCCTCGGGCGGCACAACCTAAATATTTCGCTTATGAATGTCGGGCAGGTGCTCGAACGCGGACAAAACATTATCTTCTTGCGTACTGACACACCTGTGCCCGCGCATGTCATCGAAGAGCTGCTTGGAATGGATAATGTCGATATTGTCCAGGCAATCGAGCTTTAATCCACTCGATCGATTCAGGAGGAAAAAATCGCCATGGCGGAAAAGGAAGAAGATAAGGGATTTGTTGTAAAGGACCGCCGCAGGTTCACTGAGGAGGCCGAAGAGGAAGAAAAAAAAGGGGAAGCGCAGGCTGAGGCCGCACCCTCAGCCGGAGAACAAAAGAGCTCCCGTGCCCGGGAGGCTTCCACAAGTGAGGAGCAGTCAAAGGGCCCTTTTCCGGAAGTAACGTTGGCCACCTTCATTTTCTCTCTAAGTTCGTCGGCCCTGGTGCACCTGGGAGAAATTCCCGAGCCGGAAACCAATAAGGCAAATGTTGATTTGCCCATAGCAAAACAGATTATAGACACTCTGGGCATGCTCGAGGAGAAAACGAAGGGCAATCTTGACAAGGATGAGGAAAGACTCCTGAAGGCCGTGCTCTATGATCTGCGAATGCGCTACATCCAGAAGTCGGGTAAATAGGAGCCTCTTGGGAAACGTTACGAGGAGACCGGAGTGCCAGGGGCAAGCGAGTGAGGCGTACATTTGTGTACGTTGAGCTTTCGAGCGAACGGCAACTATCTCGACGCTCCGCGAGGCGCCCTCGGTAGTTTTGCAAGAGGCTCAAGGAAAGGCCGCTCCGGATTTGATTCTAATAACCAGCGTTCCAGCTAAGATTAACCTCTGGCTCGAGGTGGTCCGGAAAAGGCAGGACGGCTATCACGATATATCGAGCCTCATGCTGCCTGTTTCGGTTTTCGATAACCTCCGGCTTGACGTTGGGCCCGGAGACGGGACAATCTCAATGACCTGTGACCGGCCGGAAATACCGTCGGATGACCGTAACCTGGCTTGGCGCGCCGCTCAGCTCTACCTCGAAAACAGCGGGAAAAAAGCCTCGGTCCATATAGATCTGGAAAAACATATTCCTTCGGCCGCCGGCCTCGGGGGTGGGAGTTCGGATGCGGGCGGAGTTCTTGTCGCCCTGAACTCATTTTTCGAAAACGCGATCTCCCCTGCCGACTTGGAAAGGCTGGCACTCAGGCTTGGCGCGGACGTTCCATTTTTCCTGCACGCAAAACCCGCCCTTGCGACCGGGGTAGGCGAGAAGCTCGAGTTTGCGGATGGAGTGCCGAATTATCCGCTTCTCCTGATAAAACCGCCGGTAATCGTGCCGACCGGCTGGGTATATCAAAATTTGAAATTGACAAAGGCGGTCTCTAAAATTAAGCTAAGCAGTTTGAGCGTACACCCCCGGCAGATCGGGGAGTTCATTGAAAATGACCTCGAATCGGTAACCATACCCCGATATCCGGTCATAGCCGACCTCAAGCAATGGCTGCTCGGCCACGGCGCCCTGGCGGCCTCCATGAGTGGAAGCGGGCCGACCGTGTTTGGAATTTTCAGCTCCAGGCAAGCCGCCGCGGCGACTGAAATCATTGCTAAAAGGGACTGGCCGGAATGCTGGGTTAATACCGCTGAGGTGATCGCCCCTGGAGGTTTGATCTGAAAAGGTGAGGGCCTTTGTTCGATTGCCCTCCGCCGTGATTTACCAGGGGCACTGGTTAGACATAGCGTTGGGGCGTGGCCAAGTGGAAAGGCACGGGTCTTTGGCACCCGCATTCGGAGGTTCGAATCCTCCCGCCCCAGCCATTTTTTTCTTTGGCCTTGAAGTCCCCCTTTTCAGGGACGATTGAGGGGAAGTCGATTCGGCATGTCTTTGCCCTGGGGAATTGTGTTTCCGGGCGAAAACCAACTAAACCTGGCATCGAGCTGGCAAACTGACCGATTATGTGGAGCCGCCTCACTCTTTTTACTGGAAACTCCAATCCCGCCCTGGCCGATAAAGTCTGCTCAGAGTTAGGGATACGCCCGGGCAGGGCCCTTATCACCCGCTTCAGCGACGGAGAGATTCGGGTAGAGGTGGGCGAAAACGTCAGGGGCAAAGACATCTACGTTATGCAGTCCACCTGTCCCCCTGTCAATGAAAATCTGATGGAGCTGCTGGTGATCATGGACGCGCTAAAAAGGGCGTCCGCCCGGCGGATCAACGTAGTAATCCCTTACTACGGCTACGGCAGGCAGGACCAGAAAGAAAAGCCGAGGGTGCCGCTTTCAGCTAAAGTGGTTGCCGACCTTTTGAGCGTCGCGGGGGCTGATCGGGTTATTACGATTGACCTGCACGCCGACCAGATCCAGGGTTTTTTCGATATTCCGGTGGACCATATGTTCGGCACGATCGTTTTGAGCGACGCACTCATTAAGGAGATATGTGGAAACGAGATCGTGGTGGCGCCCGATTCCGGAGGGGCCGAGAGAGCGCGGCTTTTTGCATCCCGGCTCAAGCTCGATATGGCCTTGATGGACTATCGCGAGGAGAACGGCATTCACCCCAGGATCGTAGGAAACGTCAAAGGGAAAAAGGTCATAGTTCTCGACGATCTGATCGATACCGGGCGCACGATTATACGCACCGCAAGGGCGGCTGTGATAGCCGGGGCCGAGTCGGTCGAGGTCTGCGCCGTGCATCCGGTGCTTTCGGGAACCGCCGTGGCAAGCATAGAAGCCTCTCCCATCCGGAGAATCATGGTGACCGATACGATACCTCTTTCGGAGAGCGCGAGGGCCTGCGAGAAAATCCATACTGTGAGCATTGCGCCAATGCTGGCCGAAGTGATCAAGCGGGTGCATTTTGAAGAACAGTTAAGTCCATTATTCTGCGAGGTTTGAATTTACAGCACCCGGGGTCCGTACTTTGAGCTTTCCACTAAGGAGGGTGATTTCGCGCGGGCCGGGCGCCGGATAAATCAGGAGGCACAGGCAAATGAGTCTGGAACTTAGAGCGGTAACAAGACAAAAGACTGGAAAAGGCGGCGCGCGAAGCGTGCGTCGCGATATGGACGTTCCTGGGGTGCTTTACGGACCGAAAACCCAGCCGACTTCACTTTCGGTTTCGGCTTTGAACCTGGAAAAGCTTCTCAAAGAAACCGGCGGCGAAAGCAAGCTGCTCAATCTCAATATCGAGGGCGACCGAACCAGGCAGGTGCTGATTCGCGAAATACAGACGCACCCCTATCGAAGACGTTTTCTGCACATCGATTTCTACGAAGTGCCCCTCGATCAGGCAATCACCGTGGAAGTCGTTGTCGAACTGATAGGAGATCCCATAGGGTTGCAGAAGGGCGGAGAGGTGAACCTGATTCAGCGAACACTCGCAGTACGCTGCCTGCCAAACCAGATTCCGGAGAGTATCCGGATAGATGTGAGCAAACTCGATTTAGGGGAGATGCTCCATGTCGGGGACCTCGTTGCGGAATCCTCCTATGAATTCGACGAGGCCTCGAGCGTGGGGGTCGTGAGCGTGGTAGCCCCGGAGAGCGCGGCCCCGGTCACGGAGGAAGCCCCCGCGAAATAGCAGGATTTTTTGGGAGGAGCGCAGTGGGGTGGATAAGGACTGCCTTGTCTGTTCACTGTTCACTGTTCACTGAATTATGGTTGATGTCTGCCGGAAAGAAGAGCAAATCCTCGCCGTCGTCGGCCTTGGCAATCCGGGAAAAGAATACGGGCGCACTCGCCACAATGTGGGATTCCAGGTGGTTGACCGGCTGATTGCGCGCCATTCGCCCGGCATGATGGAACGCAAGTTCCGGGCCTCATGGGGTTTCGCAACGGTGGAGGGGCGAAAGGTCCTTTTTGCAAAGCCGCTTACATTTATGAACAGGAGCGGCGAAGCAGTCGGCGAAATCATCAAGTATTTCGGGGTCCCTCCAGACCAGATGCTCGTAATCCATGACGATCTGGACCTCCCGTTTGCCCGCATACGCATCGCTCAAAAAGGCGGTTCGGGCGGGCACAAGGGCATTCAATCCATAATCGATCACGCCGGCAGCGCCGATTTCCCCCGCCTCAAGATGGGAATCGGCCGCCCGAAATACGGCGAGCCGGTCGAAACCTTTGTCCTCCAGCCCCCCTACCCGGAAGATCGGGAGGAGTTCGAAAAAATGATTGCGCTGGCGGAAAAAGCAGCCGGCGCCGTCCTCGCCACATGCCTGTCCGATGCTATGAATGAGTTCAATCGGCGCGATTGAGTGGAGACTTTTGGACAGGATTAACAGGAAAAGAATGAAAGACGACGGGATGTTACACTCCCCTTGCGAAGGGTGTAGATTGCCGGTCGCAAGCAATTGTTTCTTCTGTCTGGGCCAGGGGGCTTTTTTCCAAATCCTGTAAATCCTGTAAATCCTTGTCAAAGCTTTTTCGATCCTGTAAATCCTGTCAGTGGAAAAGACCGCATTTCGATAGGAGATCCATCGGGCCGCAATGGTCTCCGAATCCAAGGATAACCCCCAGACCCCTTAGAGCCATCGATGCGCCCATTATTACAATGAAAATAGCGGCCGCCCGTTCGCCCAGCAGTCGTATCCTCGCAGACACCAACGAGGCCGACGTCCCTGCCGCGAGCAGTGCCGGAACGGTCCCCAACCCGAAAGAGATCATCATGACAAGCCCTTTGGCGGGGTTCAGCGTGCTTGCCGCCGCAACAAGCATGGCCCATGTGAGACCGCAGGGAAGGAGGCCCACAAGAAGGCCAAGGCCCATTTTTGAACCCGGACTCACCGAGTTTGTCAGCCTCGCCAGCTTCCTGCCAAAAACCGATGCCTGAGGCGAGAGCAGCCGGGTAACAAAAGCGGGGAGAGGCAGCGCGCCAAAAATTACCAGACCCAGGCCAACGAGCACGATTCCCGAGGCAATGGCGAAGCCCGCCCTGTACTGCATTGAAAATCTGTGTACCTCGAAAGAACTGAAGATGCCCGTGACAATGGCGCCGAGCAGGCCGTACGTGGCGATCCGCCCGGCGTGGAAGGCGAGGTGATGCAAAATGGCCCCGGAGTAAAGGGAAGGTCCCGCCACTTCCGAGCCGGCCTGAGATGCGCTCCTGTACCGCAAAGACCACGCAATGATGAGCGGCCCGCACATCCCGAGACAGTGGAGACTGCCTGTCAGCCCAACGATAAAGGAAGCAAATATTTCAAACATATTGCACAAGATTAATAGCAGGAGTGGAGGAAAAGTTTAATCTGTAATGATAATAACTTAGCACAGCATCGAAACAATTGGCGGTGTTTTGGCGAGATGTTCAATCATTTTTGCGCTTCCAGATGTCTTATCTTTTCCTTTACCCAGGAGCGTACCAGTTGTGCCCTGTCGATTCCTGATCGCCTGGATTCTCTGTCAATCACCCTGATATCCTTTGGGTCAAGTCGCAATTGAATCAGCCGTTTGGCCGGGCGGGTAAACTTGAGCCCACCCTCTGTCCAGCCCTGAAAGTCCTCGGGACCATGCGCCTCCCAGAACCGCTCCAGATCCTCATCATCCATGGGGGGATTTCGGACACTTGTTTTGGTGTTTTCTTCACGGAGTCTTTCTCCTCTTATTGTATGTATCTCTCTGATTCCTGTTCATGTCTCTGGCAGTTATGATTTTAAGGATAAAGTCGATGACCAACTCAATAGCCGTCTCGCACGTAGTGGAGACTGCCTGTCAGCCCAACGATAAAGGAAGCAAATATTTCAAACATATTGCACAAGATTATAGCAGGAGTAAAAGGAGAGTTCACACCGAATCCTGCCGGGCAGCATCAAAATGATGGAATGATGAGCTGAGAGTTGTTCATAGCAAAGTTAGACAGCGCTCTGGCGATGCCGTTAAGAGACCGAGACGTGTGGCCGAATCGGCTTGCGGAACCGGAGCAAGCAAAACCCTGATGGGCGTGTCAAATATGCTGATTTTTGGCACAGAGTGGGGGCCGGGGTTTTGATAGTTGACAAAAACTACGGCTGAGCAGTATATTATTATGCATGATGGTGTTTTCGAATGGGACGACACTAAGGCCGCCGAAAACCATGCCGCTCATGGCGTCAGTTTTGAGACAGCCCAGGGTGTGTTCAAGGATGCTTTCGCCGTCGATTGGCTTGATGAGCGCGTGCCCTATGGCGAAGACCGATACGTCATCATCGGCATGGTGGAAAATCGTCTGCTCTATGTTGCCTACACCATTAGGGGTGACACGATCCGCATTATCTCAGCCCGAGGGGCCGAACCCTATGAAAAACGCAAATACCACGAAGATAACTCGTACTAAGCCCGACTGGGAGCGCTTGGACGCTATGAGCGAAGGGCAACGCCATGCCGCTGCCTTGAACGATCCCGACGCGCAACCCGTTACACCCGAGAATATAAAGCGCATGAAGCGCACGCCGCAGGTGAAAGTCATTCGCCGTGCGCTTGGGCTCAGCCAGGAGGACTTTGCAGGGCGTTTTCATATTCCACTCGGCACTTTGCGCGATTGGGAGCAAAACCGCAAAGAACCTGATGCGGCAGCAAGGGCTTACCTTGTCGTCATTGCCCGCAACCCGCAGGCCGTGACCGATGCCTTACAACCAACGCCAGCCTAGAGACACTAATACAGATTTCATTTTATTGATTGGCGGTAAAACGGATTTTGATTTATATTTTCAGTGAACCCGCCGGCAGCGTGCTGCCTGCCCGATGCCGGACTGCTCAAGAGCGCAAAGCTGGAGAAGCTGAAAGCACTCAATCCTGCAAAATAACAGCCGAGAGGTTAGACACTCTTTCTCGCGGGAATCGGCGGATGCAAAATGGTGCGCCCCGATAAAGCCTTGCCCGCCATGCATCCGCTGGCCGCCCGGTATTACAATACGTCACCGAATTTATGAAATGGACTGCTAATTTTAAGAGTGGGGCCGCCTGAGGCGAACCCTGTGTTGGGGACTGGCACCCGCCCGCGGCTAAAGGTTTGAATGGCGCTTCCGGTTTGAGTGTCAATCACGGCTGGCGGTCTCGGTGCCATCGCCCCGGAGGCTGCTTCTCACGTAACGCACGATGGCCCAGGTTTCAGCGTCTGTCACGGTGGAATACAGGGGCGGATGCCTGTTGAATCCGAAACGGATTTTATAGAAGATTTCGCCATCGCTCTGGTCTTGTACCTGAGAACTTCTCAGGTTTGCCGGAAGGGGGGCGAAACTTTGTCCGACCGTGCCGTTGCCATCCAGCTTGGGACCGTGGCACTGAACACAGTAGAAACGATACCTTTCCCATCCCCACTCAGTCATCCGGGAGTTGGACGGCAGGGGATTTTCGAGTTCCAGCGGGTTTGCTTCCCGTTCGACCCAGATGCCTCCATCGACGGGGATGGTCTTCTTGGGCATTTGCGGGAATTCCTGGTTGTAGGCTTGTACCGCCTCGTCATCTCGCATTTCGGAGTAATTGCAGCCAGACAGGGCTGCAAACGAAAAGGTTAGCAGCGCGATGAGCGTTACGGCGCTCGTAAGCGAGTGAGCGGATGCGCTTCGGGCTGCTTTCATTTTGGCGCCTCCAGCTCCTGCATTTTCGATACCGGTCCCATGACGTGTTGAGGCTCAACCAGGGCCGGCTCAGGTCCCGGAGCGAGCCCGTTGGGTCTGGTCGGACTATATGTGGAATAGACCGACTGGCCGGGAATATCGGGGATAATGCTGAAATCCCACTCAGGCGGCCCTTTGTCTCCAATGACAAAATAGATCAGCAAACCCCACCCGAGGAACCCAGCCGCTATAGCGCCAATTATCGACCAGGTCTTTACCTGGCTATGCTCTTCTTCCGAGCGCATCTGAGGATACTCCGCCCTTAAAACCTGCTGCCGTTGGCCCAGACATAGATCAAATAGGAAAAAGACCACACGGCTATGAGTAGATAAGTGTAGATGAGAAAAGGAGCTATCGGGTTTTTTTCCAGATGGTGTCCGCTCTGGCGCTCGTGACCCCTTCTTTGCTCGAGTTCCTGCTCCGTTCTCGCTACGCGTCTTCTCGGGTAACTCGCCCAGGCCATATAGGCCATGATAAGAGATATCGCGCCCAAAAACAGGGCGATCATTCCATACTGAAAATCGACCCAGACAAAGAATCGCATGTTCGCACCCGTTCAGCGGTGATAGATGCCCAGCGCCAATGCGGCCGCCAGGGCGATAAAGCCGATTGCTGCTATCAGACACAGGGCGGTCGTGTGTGCCCTGCGTTTTGCGCGGCTTAGGGCTAAAATCGGCTCCGAAAGAAGGTCTTTGCCCAACGGCAGATACCTCGCACGTTCCTGGTCCGAAAACTGCCCCGCCCGGAGCGCCCAGATGAATGCCGCAAGGCTCACGCTCAGGCTGATTACGACAAGGAAAAGCCATCCGGCGTAATAGATCATTTCTTTTTCACCACCGGTTCGTAGGCGGCGTCGATCCCCCTCGGCTCCGCGTTGGCGTCGGTCTGCCCGATAAACGTCACCGCCACATAATTGCCCACATCCCAAATCTTTTCTGACTGAAGGTCCTTTTTGAAGTAGGGCATTGCCGTGCCGGTGATCCCGTTCATTATCTGGTAATAGAGTATGCCCCCGGAGATGCCCCTGCCCATCAGTATCGTAAAGTTGAGGGGGGGAGGGTAAAGATAAGGCTGGGCCGGGCCCATGCCGTCCCCAACCGGCCCGTGGCAGCCGATGCAAAAGCTCTGGTAAATCCGGTGTCCGCGCCCGAGGCCGGGAGCAGAGGTCAGGTAGGGGTTGGGCAGCTTTCTCCAGCCTTCAGGAACATGGGAATGGAGCCAGTCGACGTTTTTATCGGGACCGGACTCGAAGGCTGCTATCGATTCGGTTTTCCAGTAGTTTTGCCTCGCCATTCTTTCGTCAGCCAGTTTAAGGCCGAGGCTTTGCTTGTAGGCTATGAGGGCCTTGATTTTCTCGGGACCTAGAAACTCCCAGGAAGGCATAACTGATTCGGGCCGGGTGAACCTGGGGTTGGCGAAATGGGCCTGGTGCCAGTCGTCAGGATGCTCTCCGCCCTCCTGGGAAAGGTCCGGACCCGTGCGCTCGGTCCCAACAAGATGGGGCGAGTCTGCGATATAGTCCCCGGCTTGAGCTATCCTTTCGGAGCCGATGTCCCAGTCGAAGTTGCGAATAAACTGCGTATGGCAGTAGGTGCAGCCGTTGTTTACATAGATCGAACGCCCTTCCGCTTCCAGTTCGGTGCGTGCCCTGAAGATGTCCGAGCCTTGACCGGTCATCGTCATCCAGGGCAGGATGACGTGCATGAAGAGCACCGGGGCGAAAATGAGCAACCCCCCCAGAACCAGTACGGCCGGCGTCATCCTCATCGTACTTCTCCCTGAAACTCTTCTCCGAATATGCGCTCGCCGGGGGCCTGATCGCCGCGGATGGTCCTGATTACGTTATAGAGGCCGATAAAAGCCGCGCCGACTATGAGCAACCCTACAGCCGCACGCAATATGAAATAGATATGAATCATGGGAAGGGTTCGATAGACGGTTTCTCCGTTCAGCCAACTGTTGCCCTGGACAAGCCCACCGGCTGTGAGCACCATGAAGAACCCGGCCATGCCGAGAACGAGCAGCCAGTATTGGACGTCGGCAAGACGGCCGCTGTAGAGCGGTTTTCCTGTGATTCTGGGCAGTAGGTAATATAGCCCCCCCAGTGCGATCATCCCCGAGAAGCCGAAAACTCCTATGTGGGAATGTGCGACAACCCAGTTGTTCAAGTGAGTGACCCGCTGAACCACCGGCAGCGCCTGAATCGAGCCCTGGGTGCAGGTGAGGATATACCAGAGCAGGCCGGCCATGACGAACCTTCCGCCGATATCGGCGTGGAAGAGCCCCAGCCTGCCCCGCATCGTCAGCCAGAGGTTCACGAGTACCGTAAAGACGGGGATGATCATCGCGATGCTTCCGGATACCGCCAGGGTTTTCAGCCAGACCGGCACGGGGGTCTGAAGAATGTGATGCGTACCGATATGAGTGTATATGACCAGGATGGTCCAGAAGCCGACGAGCGACAAAGAGTGGCTGTAGATGGGACTGCGGGCCACCCTCGGGACGATATAGTAGGCTATGGCCAAAGACAGGGGCGTCAGGAACAGGCCAACGATGCCATGCCCGTAAAACCATGCCAGAATGGCGTCCGGCAACCCTGTTATAGCGCCTTTGGGGCTAAAGACGGCATGTCCGAAAAAGTAGATAAACCAAGTATATACGAGGGCTGCAAATATATACCAGGTCGAGACGTACATTATCTTTTCCTGCCGGTTGGCCGCTGTCTGCAGCAGGTTCATGAATATGAGCGCCATGGACAGCAGAATCCCGATGTTGGCCGGCCAGATCCATTCGGCGTACTCCCTGCCCTGTGAGTACCCGAGGTCGAGAGCTACGATACCCGTGAGGATGGACAGGTTCCAGATCCACAGAGAAATCTTCCCGAGCCTTTCGTCCCACAGCGAGGTCCGCAGCACCGCCGGGAGTATGTAGTGAGCGCTCCCGATGAGAGCCGAGCCGGCGAAACCGAATATCATGGTGGTGGTATGCATAGGGCGGACCCTGCTGAAAACCAGCCCGGCAATGCCTCCATACAGGTCGGGAACCACCATCTGTATGGCCGCCGTGATGCCCTCGAGAGTGCCAAGGGCAAACCAGAGGGCCGAACTCAGGAAGAACAGTTTTGCGGTCCCGTTTTCTTGAACCTTTAGAAACTGCACTGCTTACACCTCATAGTTGCCGCTTTGAGTAACTCAGAACTCAAAACTCAGCGCCAAAAACTAAAAACTCAAAACTCTTCAGTGATGACAACCAAGATAGCAGTCGAGTTGCGCGTTTTTTTCCTTGTGGCACGTGATGCAAAAATTCATCTTGAAATCCACGCCGGGCAGACGGTCCATAGCCGGCACGTCGACGTGACACCTCAGGCAGTCGATTTGCGCCATCATGTGCGGACGATGCCTGAACTTCACATAATCCGGCACAAAGTAGACGCGGACCCAGGGGACCGGGACTTTAGCGTCCAGATGCCGCTTCTCTTTCACAAGTTGCGGGTGCATCGGAATTACGTATTTATGGCAAAAGAAACACTTGTCGATTTCCGGCAGCCCCGCGTGCTCCGATCTCTCCACATACGGATGGCAGAACCTGCAGTTGATCTGTTTTACCCCGGCGTGTATCCGGTGGCTGAAATATATCGGCTGAACCGGTCCGATATCCTGTGACGGGAACAGATAATAGAAGTACACGAGGGTGAGCAGGAGCAAAACGGCCACCCAGAACCACCCTGCCCACCATCCCGCTTCTTTTCTCGTTGCCTTGGTGCCTTCAGGCATCTTTTCTCGGTCGAAAATAATCGGAGACATTACTCTAACCGGCTGTGCCGCGAGTGCTGCATCACGCCAGCCGCACCTTCTCTTTTTCCGGCTCGAGCGCAACCGCCAGCATCGGGTCGGAAACCGCCAGGACCGGGTACTTCTGCAAAAAAGAGCAGACACAAAACCCAAAAAGCCCCAGCCATCCAAGGGTGATAAGCACTTCGAATATTCCCAGGGGCAAAGACTTGCTCTTCAACAGTGAAGGGGTCACCAGAAGAAATTTCTCTAGCCAGATTCCGATCAGAATCCAAACGGAAATCGAGGCCAAAAGGACAGGTTCGAGTTTTATTCTTCTGAGCAGCAAGACCAGGAAAGGGATGATGAAAACCACGATGAGCACGGTCCACGCCAGCGCGGCCCATGGATCGTAAATAACGCGCCAGATCACATATCGAGTCTCATCGGGAAGATTGCCATACCAGATGACCAGAAACTGGACATAGAAAAAATCCAAAGAAACCACACAGAAGCCGAAAAGGAGCTTGCCCAGATCGTGAAACTGCTTCTTTTCGACCGTATCGCCCATACCCATTTTTTTGACGGCAAAAGTCGACAGAACGGCCAGGAACGCAAGCCCCGAGTAGAACGAAACCACGAAGTAATAAGCCCCGAAAAGCGTGCTGAACCACTCCGGGTTGAGCGACATCATCATGTCGAATGACACCAGCGTCATAATGAACGCATAGAGGATTGCGTATGCCGTGGAAAGGGCGGTATCAGATCGCCTGCGGTCTGCCGGGCCCGGTTTCCCTTCGATATACTCCATATCGCTTTTTACGGAATTGCGGGTGAGCAGGGCCGCTGAAAGGATCAGCAGGAGCAGGCCTACAAGCTCGCGCGTGAAGAAAAAGGGCGTATTCAGCCAGGGCGCTTTCTGCTCTTCCGGGTGGAGCACCCACCAGAAGGCATTTTCTCTGCCGAGGAAAAGAGGCCAGAGCAGGATCAACAA
The DNA here is from genome assembly GCA_050008735.1 of Syntrophobacteraceae bacterium. Classification (GTDB taxonomy): domain Bacteria; phylum Desulfobacterota; class Syntrophobacteria; order Syntrophobacterales; family Syntrophobacteraceae; genus SbD1. The sequence goes on along the minus strand of JBEKMB010000015.1, from coordinate 42,429 downwards.
AACGGGGAGAAAAAGCACGACTGATTCCGAAAGCCGCTTTATGGGCCTCCCCCAGGACGCGTTGGTCAAAATCAGGACCGGAGAAAGAAGGAAAGTCCCGAACGCGAGGCCTGTCCAGTAGACGTAGTTGGTCAGGTAGGCCGACCAGGCCCTCCTGGCATCGACTCCAAAGAGCTGGTAGAGGAACGCCGCGGCGCCGATAAGAAAAAGGGCCAGGCACAATGCTTTCAGTGCGCCCCAGTTTACCGAGCTCTTTGCAAGCTCGATTTCCCGGTACATCTCATTCTTCAATCCGACGGACCTCCTCGGCCCCAAGGTCCTCAAGAAGACTCGCGACCGGCTCGCAGCTGTCCACCGTGCAATGAATCAAGATCCCGAAACGGTCCTGGCTGAAGCGCTTGTCGTAATGGACGGGAAGGCGCCTTTTCGGCATCCTGTTCAGGAAAAGCAAACCTGCGAGCGTGAAAAACACAGCTATAAGAATAAAAAACTCGAAAGCGGGAATGACCGTTGGAATTACCGGGACCGGAGGCTTGCCGCCCACTATGAAGTGCCATTGAATGGATGTGTACCAGGCAAGAAAAATCCCGGTCATGGCCCCAAGAATTGCCCCGGTCAGGGTAAAGAATCGCCCCGGCCCCAGAGGCGGCTCGCCCAGCGCTTCCCGGATTTCTTCAATGCGCATCGGGGAATAGACCGCGCTGATGCGGATCTTTTCACTCTTGAGGCCTTCGATTGCGGAAAGCAACTCGTTTAAGTATGCGAAAATCCCGACTACAGCCAGCTTCTTGACCATCGAAGTGTCCCTTATTTTTGCCTGACCGGAACCGGTATCGCTTCCTTTATCTCCGTTATCGCGATGGTTGGCAAAAACTTGGCGAACAGGAGGAAAAGAAAGAAAAACAGGGAAAAAGAACCGACGAGGATGCCCCATTCGACTATGGATGGGTACTTGTAGACACCCCAGGAGTAGGGGTCGTATTCGTGGGCCTCGGAGCCCGCGATGATTACAAGGCGCTCGAACCACATCCCGATGTTTACGAGGATCCCTATCGAAAACAGCGCCGCCAGGTTGGTCCTGATTGCCTTGAAAAATAGAAACACCGGAACGACCGCGTTGCAGATTATCATCAGCCAGAAGCACCAGGAGTAGTAACCGCTCATCCGCCACATGTACTGGGCCTCCTCGGCCTTGCCCCCGCCATACCAGGCCATGAAATGCTCGACCATGTATGAATAGCCTACGATGAGTCCGGTCAGGATTATCGTCTTGCCTATCTGTTCGAGCACTCCGATCGTGATCAGGTTTTCGAACCCGAATATCTTTCTCATGGGGATCAGAAGCACCAGGACCATCGCAAGCCCGGAATGAATTGCGCCCGCGACGAAATAGGGGGCGAAAATGGTGCTGTGCCACCCGGGAACGACCCCCATGGCGAAGTCCCAGGAAACTACGCTGTGAACCGAAATGACGAGCGGAGTGGCAAGGGCCGCGAACAGCAGGTAAGCGGTCCCGTAATGTCTCCAGGACTCGTTGGTCCCTCGCCAGCCGAGAGAGAAAAAACCATATATCCTGTTTTTCAATCCGGTGGTGCGGTCCCTTATGGTCGCCAGGTCCGGGATCATTCCCGTATACCAGAAAAGGAAACTCACGGTGAGATACGTCGAGATCGCAACCACATCGAAGACCAGCGGAGACTGGAAATTGGGCCACAGGTTCCGCTGGTTCGGATATGGAAGTATCCAGTACACTAACCAGACGCGTCCCAGGTGGATGAGCGGGAACAGTCCGGCTATCATTACGGCGAAAATAGTCATCGCCTCGGAGCTTCTGGAAATGGTCGTTCTCCAGGATGCGCGGAAAAGAAACAAGATGGCCGAAATGAGTGTGCCTGAATGGGCAATACCGACCCAGAAGACAAAGTTCGTCAGGTAAGAGCCCCACATAACGGGGTGCAGGATGTTTGCAGCCCCCAGTCCGGTTGCGATCTGGTAGCCCCAGGAATAAGCACCGATAAGAACGCCCAGCCCGGCAATCGCCAGACATAGCCAGTAATAACCGCCGGGAGACCACATGGCCCCCAGTATCTGATCGTCTACCGCGCCGTAAGTGGTCAGGTTCCGCGGCCCTGCCTCTTGCGCCATCTCGTGCGAAACTATAGTCTCCATTGCGCAGAGTCCTCGTCTGACAGACTTATGTACTACACTGAGCAAAAAACACATATCGGTTGCGGACGCCCCACAACTATGTAGCTCGTGGAGCGCGGAAGGCGCCCGCTATGCATGGTCTGCCAATCACGTCGGGCTTGCAGCGGGAAGCCTTTAGGACATAAATCAGACGGTAATCTCCTGGGTTACCTTCTTGAGGTAGATCACAGCGGGCTTGGTATTCAGGTGCGCCAGCACCTGGTAAGCCCTGACATCGTTAATCAGCTTCGATACCCTGCTGTCCGGGTCAAGCAGGCTGCCAAAGATCAGCGCCCCGGTCGGGCAGGTCTGTGCGCAGGCTGTCGTAAAGTCGCCGTCGCGCACTTTTTCGCGGCCTTTCGCTTTGGCGTCGAGTTTTGCCTCTATGATTCTATGAACGCAAAAGGAGCATTTCTCCATTACGCCTTTCTGTCTCACCGTAACGTCGGGATTGAGCTGCCACTTGAGCGGCTCGGGCCTGGTGAACGTGAACCAGTTGAAGCGCCGCACTTTGTAGGGATCGTTTTGAGAGCAGAAACGCGTTCCGAAGCAGCGGTTGTAGATCTGGTTGTTGAGCCCTTCCACGCTATGCTGCGGGGCAAAAATAGGGCACACGTACTCACAAGGCGCGTTGTCGCAATGCTGGCAAAGCATCACCAGCCATTTGGCCGCCTTGCCGTTATCGTCGAAATATCTCTGGACCCGTATCCAGGACATCTCTCGTCCCTTGAGGATCTGCTCTCTTTTCACGACGGCAACATTGTTTTCGGAGTAGCATCCGGCCACGCATGCGCCGCAACCAATGCAGCGGTCGAGGTCCACGACCATTGCCCAGCGGTAATCCTTATGATTGTGAGCCGGGTAGAAATCTTTCGACTCCTGGTAGCCCTCGGGCAAGGGGTAGTAGATGTTGGGCTTTTCTCCAGCCGCCGCCATCCTGTTTCGCTCTTCCAGGGCCATTGTCACCGCCATGCCGCGGCCTTCCTGGAAGAAGCTTCCGTCGGTATTTGCAATATCGAAAGTCTCACCCGTTTTTTCGATCTCTGGATTCAACTCCTGGCGCCGGATAGAGCCGCAAAACGGGTCGATATCGGGAGCAAGGAGTTCGAAAGGATTAGCCGGAAGCCCGGTTGCAAACCTGCCGAAGCTGGAATGTCCCTGGCCGACCGGTATTGCAACTACGCCTTCCGGTACAGTGTAGATGGGGAGGGCCGGAATTCGGATCGTCCCAAAACCGGTTTTTACCTCCAGGAGGTCTCCCTTCTTCAGGTTCAATTTCCCGGCGGTCCGCGGGTGAATTTCCAGCCACCCTCCCCAGGTCGCCTGGGTCATCGGGTCGGGTATCTCCTGGAGCCACAGGTGATTGGCCATCCTGCCGTCATAGAACTGTATCGTCGGGTATATGACCAGAGGCGGACCCGCCCCCGGCTTTCGCTCCGGTTCGGCAAAACTGAACGCCGGTACGGGCAGGGAAAGCGCCGGGGCTGCCGGCGGCTGTTGCGGCCAGTAGCCGCCCTGCATGATCATGTTCTGCCAGAAGGTGTCGAAGGATTCGCTGCCCGCCTCGGCCGATATTCGCGTCCAGTAGCCCTGGAGCGCCTCGTAAAAATCCTTGAAGGGAAAGCTGTCCTCCCCCTTCACCTTCTTGCCCGTGGAGATCAGGATATCCCCCATGTGCTTCGTATTGAAAACCGGTCCCATCACCGGCTGCATGAACCCGCTCACCCCAGGTCTGGGTGAATGATCCCCCCAGCTCTCAAAGGAATAATTCGTGGGCAAAACCATGTGAGCCAGGGCGCCGGTCTCGTCAATAGCGGAAGAAAACCCGGCCACGAAAGGAACGGCCTTCATCGCTCCGGCGAAATCCCAGGATTTGGGAAGCGAGAAAACCGGGTTCACTCCCCGGAAGATAAAAACGTCCACCTCCCCGGAGCGCATCCGGTCGGCAAGGGTTTTGACCTGATCGGCACGCGCGCACAGTGTATAGGAGGATTCACGGTTGAAGTCGATGGCTGAGAGGCTCGCGTGTTTGATCGTGCAGAGCAGATTCGCGGCAACCGCCGTCTCAGTTGAATTGGGCAGGCACTGTGAAAGGCCTTCGGCGATAGCCAGGGGGCGAGTCGCCCCGGCAAACCTTTTCGCAACGGCTTCAATGAGGCCTGGATCGCACCCGGCCGTTGTGGCAGCCTTGTCAACAGGCCAGTCATTGACCATTGATGCCAACTTCGTCCTGCGCTCGGCGGGCATCTCGCGCGCAAGGTCGTTATCGAGGATTGTCCGGATAATCCCGAGTCCGACCGCATACTCCGTTCCGGGGCGCGTTGGAATCCAGAGGTCCGCATTGTTTGCCGTCATCGAAAGCCGGGGGCCGACGAATACGAAGGTGTTTTTCCTCTCAGCTCTGAGAGGGTGAAAAGACCCGTACTGACGGGCAAATTCGAGGTTCGATATCCAGGTTTCAAGCAGGCCCGCATTAAAAGATATGAGAAAATCGAGTTCATCGAACCGGTAAGTCGGAATGCCGTCGCGGCCGAAAACTACCTGATTGGCTTTTCTCAGGGGCTCATAGGACCATGTTTCATACATCACATGGCCGTTTTGCTGTCCCATTTCGTTCAGCCAAAACCCTGTCAAATCGCGTAAAGATCCAGTAATCAGGTCTGTCATGACGACTATGCGGCCGCTGTCAACCTTGCGGACCGCTTCAGTGAGCTTCGAACTCAGAATCGCCTCGCCCAGCTCCCAGGTAATCGGGTCGAACCCGCCGTCCGGCTTGCGCAGCATGGGACCCTGGAAACGGTCGGGATTGTAGAGGCCGTGCAGCGACGCCTGCCCTCGCATACACAGTTTGCCTTCGCTGACCGGGTGTGCCGGATTTCCTTCCACTTTTACGATGCGCCCTTCACGATTCTTCGCGACCATCCCGCATCCTGCCGGACATTCGCGGCAGGTCGTCGCGTAGTACACTCCCTTTCCAGGGACGACATCTTCAGGTGGATTGATGTAGGGAATCAGATACCTGGTGGGCTCGGAACAGCCCGTCAGTGCCGCTCCTGCCCCGGCTGCACCAAAGAGTTTGAGAAAATCCCGGCGACATAGATCACGCATTTGAAAAAACCCGGCAATGATGTAAAGGGAACTCAGTGAAAAAAGCTGAAAACTGCCGGAAGAGTCCTAATAAAATTCCTACTGCCCAAGGACCACATTGCGAAAATAATATCGCGGGCTTCGATTACAATAGCGGCGCCGTGTTTTTACCCGGTTTTCAGGCTCAACTTCGTCCGCTTTCTCAGTTTATTTGTGCCTTCTTCAGATCGGCGACAATGACTAATACATTCTCGGGTTGGAGATATTTCCCCGCCACCCTGAGAATATCGTCTACCGTCACGGCATTTATCAGCGATGCATACCTGTCGGGATAATCGGAGCCGAGTCCGTAGAATTGGATCTGCGCCAGAAATTTTGCGAAGTCCTGCTGTGTATTGCTGTATTTCAATGGGAAATTGCCGATCAAAAACTTCTTCGCGCCCTGAAGCTCCGCGTCTGAAACCGGCTCGCGCTGGAGCCGCACCAATTCTTTGCGGGCAAGCTCAATAGCCTCTTTGACGGACACGTCCTTGGTCTGGATGACAAGGCGAAAAGAACCCGCATATTTCCGTGCGGCCAGAATGCTTTCCACAGCGTAGGCAAGTCCGTTCTTGATACGTATCTCCACCATGAGACGGCTCGACAGGTCTCCCGACCCCAGAATCTGGTTCATCACATTGAGTGCATAATAGTCCGCGCTGGCTCGTTCCAGGCTTGGGCAGCCGATTATGATCGCGGCCTGAGACACGGGTTTGTCGATATCGACGTTTACGAGGCCTTCGGCAAACTCCGTTTGAAAGAGCATTTCGGGGATCTCGGCTGTTTCCCATGTAAGCAATTTGGGCACTATCAGGGTCTTTACTTCCTCAGGGGTTATGTCTCCTCCGATCACAAGCACGGAGTCGTTTGGCCTATAAAAAGAGGAATAGAATTTTGCAAGATCTTCCGGCCCGATTCCGGCAACCGATTTCTCCGTTCCCTCGACCGGGCTTGCGTAGGGACTGTTCTTGAAAAGAGCGTTATCGAAGGCCCTGTTTGCTACCTCCAGAGGATTGTCTTCTTTTTCCCGTATGGATCCTATGATGTCGTCTTTTTGCCCGGCCACATCGGCTGCTGGAAACACGGGCTGGAGAATCACCTCCGTAAAAAGGTCAATCCCCGTGCGAAGCTCCTTTTTGAGTACCTGCATGCCAACTGTGGCGAAGTCTCTGGAACATTCCGCATCGAGACTGCCCCCGATGAAATCGAGCTTGTTATTTATCTCGTCAAATGAGAAACGCCGGGTTCCGAGCAGAACAGACTTGACGGTCAGGTTCGCTAGCCCCTTCTTATCCTGCGGGTCGCGCCACGAACCGGCGGAGACAAGCAGTTGCAGCGTAACGGCCGGAATCGTATGGTCCTCGAACACGAGCAGCTTCAGTTTATTGGGCAAATCGATCATTTCGGCCTTTGGCATCGCGAGGCAAGTCTTTGCCACCAAAGACCCGATCAGGATCAAAACGAAAACAATGCAGGTTTTTTTTCGATTCATAACCGCCCCGCTCCGCTCGGGTCGAGAATCCAAAGTCCAGGGTCCAGGGTCCAAGGGTCCGCGCTTCACCGCACGCAACCGGCGTCTCCTAAGGGATAGTCTCATTTCGAACATCTGTAGCCCGAAGCCTCATCCCCTTCTCCTTTATGCCGCCGCCAGGCTGGGAAAACCTCTCGGACGGCAGCTGAACGGGCGGTCCCGTTGGGGTGAGAACGCCGATATTGCGGTTTTGGGCTGTGAAGTATTTTGAGGCAACGCGCTGAATTTCCTGGGGCGTAACGCTCCTGATAGAAGAGACGTAGGCGCCGATGGACGTCCAGTCAAGGGCTATTTCGTATCCGGCCAGCTTTTGGCCGAGAGAGAAGATGGATTCCTGGTCAAAGACAAAAGCGGCCTCGAGCTGGTTTTTTGCCTTTTCAAGCTCCCTGGGGCCGACGGGTGTTGTCTGTAAAAGCTCAATTTCTTGATAGATCGCCTTTTCTATGTCTCCAAAATCTTTCCCTGGAAGAACTGAAACAGTGATGTAAAACAGGCCCGGGTCCTGGGAAACCAGGTTATAGTCCACGGAGGATTCAAGCACGAGCGCTTTTTCGCGCACCAGGCGGTCATAGAGCCTCGAACTTTTCCCCTCGGCAAGAATTGCCTTTATAACTTCGAGAACATAGCTGTCCGGGCTCCGAAGATTGGGAACATGCCACGCGACGGCAAGGGAGCCGACCTGGGCCGGGCGCTCCACGACCACACGTTTTTCACCGGGTTGGGGAGGGTCCTGAAAAACAAACTGTTGAGCCGGCGTTCCGCTCGGAATTTCCCCGAACGCCTTTTCAAGCTCCGGCAAAAGCTCTTCTTTCTTGAAGTCCCCGATGACGACGACGAAGGCGTTGGCCGGATTGTAGTACCTCGAGTAGAAGGCCTTGACGTCCTCGACCGTGAGCCTTTCCACGTCTTCCATCCATCCAATGATAGGCCAGTGGTACGGCTGAGACTGGTACGCCGCGGCATCCAGCTGTTCGAGCAGAAAAGACGCCGGATTGTCATCCACGCGCATATGCCTCTCTTCGAGAACGACCATCCTCTCGGTTCTGAAATCGCTTTCTCTCAAAACGAGATGGCGCATGCGATCGGATTCAAAATCGATGGGTATCCTTATGTTGTTCGAGGAAAGCGTTTCGAAATACCCCGCAAAATCGTGCGAAGTGGAGGCGTTTTGTTCCCCCCCGGCTTCATAGATTGCCCTGATAAACTCTTCTCCGCTCACCTTTTCGGTGCCTTTGAACATCATATGCTCAACCATGTGGGCGAGCCCGGTTTTGCCCGTTATTTCGTTGCGGGCCCCTGCCCGGTACCACACCTGAAAGGATACCAGTGGAGAATTGTGTTTTTCGAACATGATGATCTTGAGCCCGTTTGAGAGCCGGGCCTCGGAGGCATCCTTGAATATCTCTGCGGAACAGAGGGAAGAAAACGAAAAAAAAGTGGCCAGCAGGAAGCAACTGGCAGGAAGCAGAAAGCGAAAAGATCTCCTCGCTCCTTGCTCCAGTCCGGACATCGACCGCACAAAGGCGCGCGCCGTCTTCAAAGAACCACGCCTCCTCGCGCCGCAACAGCGCAAAATGAAAGGAAATTCCAGTTGGGCTTTTTGCCTCCGCAACACCCCGGACGGAAGGTGCGCCTTAAGAGCGCGCCCCCGCTCCGCCCTTTGCCGTGCAGGCATTCCCACCACGATAACAATCCGCGGCCTAAATGCAACCAAATAAAGTTGCACCGGGTCCACCGTACAGGAGTTCGAAACAATAGTAATTGTATTAAAATGTTCTATTGTTATCTTTTTTCGAAATTGCGCGAAAAAACCAATCTGAGCCGAGGGAGATTTCAAAAATGCCGGACATGAAACTCAGCCTGGAAGAACTTGCCCGGAAAGACGGCAAGGAAGGCAGGCCAGTCTATATCGCATATCAGGGCCGAATTTATGACGTAAGCCTGAGCAAGCTCTGGAAAACAGGTTCACACATGAAGCGCCATCCTTCGGGAAAGGATCTCACCACTGATCTGAAAGCCGCTCCTCACGGCCCGGAGGTCCTCGAGAGATACCCCCAGGTCGGGATTATCAGTCAGAAGACAGTCCCCGAAATTGAGCTAAAAACCTTTCTTGAACCACTCTTCAAAAAATTACCCTTACTTCGAAGGCACCCCCATCCGATGACGGTGCATTTTCCCATCGTATTCATGCTCTCCGCCGTCTTATTTACTGTTCTCAATCTCATTACAGCCGATCCTTCCTACGATACCACCGCTTTCTATTGCCTCGGCTGCGGCGTAATCTCTATCCCGGTCACAATGCTGACGGGCATTATATCCTGGGTGGTCAATTATTTGGCCAGACCACTGCGGGCCATCCATGTGAAGTTGAGCGTTTCACTGCTCATGCTCGTGGTGTCGGCTATCATGCTGATCTGGCGGGAAATGGCCCCGGATATTCTGACAAGGTTAAGGGGCGTGAGCTTCATTTATCTGTTGCTCGCCTTTTCCCTTTGTCCTATGGTTTCAGTGATCGGGTGGCATGGGGCCAAGCTCACCTTCCCGATTGAAAGAGATTGAGTCGCTCGGACTCTGATCCGGAGCCCCCCGCGCAGCGGTAAAGGCTCGCGACCCGTGACCCTCGGCCCTCGACCCCAAAGGGGAGCAGGTGGAATTGAAAGGCAGCAGTATGGAAGGCGGACGCTGCAGAGTGCTTGTCGCTGTCGATGGCTCGGAACATACGCAGGGGCTTGTCGATTATCTGGGAGGCATAATATCCGCCCGGCATACTGAATTGGTTCTTTTTCACATAATTCCGAAGGCCCCGGAATCGTTATATGATTGGGAAAAGGACCCAACCGCCTTGACGAATGCGGACCATCTAAGGAAATGGGAGTTAGAGCGGGAAAAACAGCTCCGCGATCTCATGCGCGATATTCGGCGACAGCTTACGGAGACGGGAATACCCGAATATTCCATTATAATCAGCATCCGGAAAGTGAGAGAAGGCATTGCAAGAGACCTGCTGCAGGAAGCCAGGGGCGGCTACGATGCAATAGCGGTTGGCCGGAGCGGATTCGGGGCAGCCGGCGCACACGTGATGGGAAGCGTTGCGGCCAAAATGGCCGCAAAACTCGACGCCACAAACCTGTGGCTGGTCGGAAAAAACGCCGGCGGTAAGGGCGTTATTATAGCGATGGACTCCTCTGAATCGGCTATGCGTGCAGTAGAGCACGTATCTAAGATGATCGACGCCTCAAACAGTACCGTGAGGCTCCTTCATGTGGTCCGCGGCATTAAAGTCTCCTCGGCCGGCATGGGGGAAACATTTCCGGAAGAATACCGGCAGCGGCTGATCGAGGAAGCGGAAAACCAGATCGGGCCGGCTTTTGATGCCGCAACCCGTATCCTTGTCTCATCGGGAATCGACCCGGATGGAATCTCGACTAAAGTTATTTCCGGCGTGGCGAGCCGCGCCGGGGCCATTTTTGAAGAAGCCCTCCGCCAAGGGTGCGCTACGATAGCTGTGGGAAGAAAAGGGCTGTCCAACGTGGGTGAGTTCGATATGGGGCGCGTGACAGGCAAACTCATCCAGCTTGCGGAAAGTATCGCTCTTTGGGTGGTTGCCTGAGCTTGCCCTGAGGTCCCGGCTGAAAGCCGATGCTTTTTTGCTTTGTTCCATGCTTTAATAATCTAGAATTTCTCCTCTTTTTCAGATATTAGTGCTGCACGTAAGTCCGTGGCACGATTTGGAGAAGGTATGAAATCGATTCAGCTTTTGTCGGAAGCAATTATTGAGACCCTCAAGGAATTCTCCTCAGAAAAGCGGTCGCTGACGGTGGACTCCCTGTGCGATGCGCTTTCCGGCAGAGGAGAGATTTGTTCGCTGCTCGATGGCTTCTCGTCGGCAAGTATCGAGCACGGGCCCTATCCCGTCCTGCCCGCCCCAGCCGAAGCCGCGGCTGTAAACCAGGCGCGGCACCCTGAGTACACCCCTACTTTCCGGCAGCTCCTCGATACCTTCAAGATGATCCTTGCCAGCATCGAATCAATCTCACGGGAAGAACACATCAAGCGTGCGTCCGATTTGAGGCTGCGCCTCAATGCCTGCGATACGCTGGAATCCCTGGCCGGGCAAAGTGGTGAGGTCCTCAGCATTGTCAACTCCATTGTCAGCCGGTCTGTCGAAGATATCGATTTCACAAATGAGTTCCTGATGGAACTGAGTGAAAATCTTTCGGCGATGGAAGGACAGCTTTTCTCCTACCAGAGCCAAAACCGCGAAACATATGAGCTGCAGGGCCAATTCTGCGATAATCTGCTCACTGAGTCCCAGCAGATCGATCAGGCTGTCGTTTTCGCAAGGGCCCTTGAGGACGCCCGCAGCATTATCTCTTCTCGACTTGCGCTCATTGGAAAAGCAATTCAAATGAAGCGCCAGGAGGATGAAATACGGCTCAAGAAAGCAGATTCCACTATTGCGGAACTGCAAATGAGCGTCCGCAATTACAATAAGGAGATAACCCTGGTGACACAGCGGGCGATCGAGCTTGAAAAAGAAGTGTTGCTTGACCCGTTGCTCCAGATAAACAACCGCCGGTCCTTCGACTGGAAAATCGAGGAGACCATAAGGGACTGTCACCGCACCGGACTGCCCTCCAGCCTCATCCTGATAGATGTCGACCACTTCAAGGAAGTAAACGATAAGTTCGGGCACCGGGCGGGGGATAAATGCCTCCGGGAGTTGGCGAAACTGGTGGAGAGTTCTGTGCGTAAGTCAGATTTTGTGGCCCGCTACGGCGGAGAAGAACTGATAATCATTCTCCCTGGAAGCATTGTTGAGAACGCACGCAGTATCGCTGAAAAAATCCGGGAACGCATCGACAAGACGCGGTTCAACTACCAGGACCAGGTAATTCACCTCACGATAAGCCTCGGAGTAACACAGGCAAGGCCTGCGGACTCCGGCGCCGATGAGCTTTTCGTAAGGGTGGACGAGGCTATGTACCACTCAAAAAAACAGGGCCGCAACAGGGTCTCGGTGGTGTGACCGGTTTGCGGTCTTCAGCCCCTGGTAACGAAGATTTCGAAAGTTATGATGCTTCGGGTCCCTTATCCGGCAACCGGCATCACTGCCTGGAATACCAGTCCAGCACATACCTGAGTTCTCCCGCGGGTGCAGGGGGCGTCAGCACGGTGCGGTTTCTCAAAATCTCCGTGGGCAGCAACCCCGGCATGTTATAGAAAGCCGCGGTGGAGCCGTAATCCACCTGAATTGCGGCCCCCTCGAGCGAAAGTCCCACGAAAAGGCCCCTGCTCCTTGAATAAGAGAGTATCTCCGCCCTCAGAAGAATGTCTGTTCCGGCTTCGGCTTGCCGCCCGACCGGACCCGCCGCTATCGAAGCATCGGCCCCGAGAGTGAATTTGCCGCCGCATATTGCATCGAGGCTGCGAATGCTTTTCAGCACAAGTATCACGTCGGTGGACTGAGCGCCGATCTGCCACCCGATGCTGCCTCCTATGAGGCGAAAAAAGACCGGGTTGCTCCAGTTCCTGTCCTCATTGCGGACCAGCAGCACCCCGACTCCGTAGCGGCCGCCCAGAATAAATCCCGCCTTGAGCAGATCGGGAAAAATCGCAATCCCGTGTGCGGAGGCCAAAAGACTTGGGGGGATTGCGCTTTCGGGGATTTCCATAATCTCTTTTATGACGGCGGTCGATGCTTGGACTTTGGCGTCCTCGCTCACCCCGGCGGTGGATGCAGCGGGTAGAAGGAAGCACAGACTCAAGGCGATGATAAAAACAGCAACAGTAGTCCTCTGAGCCATGGTATGTCCCCTTTCGGCTTGCAATTAGTTTTTTGACCGCTGGGTTCTTGTTCGAGATGGATTACTATTGCATAAAGAAGGAGTGTCTTGTCAAAGGAAAAAACGAGGCGCCCTCACCATACCTCCTCCAGCCCTACAGCACCTCGATCCGGCTCGGCATGCATGCCCTGCACGATCCCGACCGCGCCTGGGCGGCATCGGTTAGTGAGATCACCCCCACGATTTCGTCCGGATCGCCTTTATAGACGAAGAAACGCTTGATGTCCCGGAATATCATCTGTTGAATTACCCGCGCCAGTTCATCGTTTTCATCGCAGGAGCGCACCGGGGAACGCATGATCGACCTTGCCATGGCAGTGGCAGGGACGCGATGCCGGTAGGCCAGGATCAAATCGGTCTTGGAAACTACCCCCGCGGGATGCCCGCTCCAGGTTATGAGGATCGCTCCGAAGCGATGTTGGCAAAGGGCCTCGATCACCTCATAAAGAGTTGCATATTCCTCGATGGTAAGGACCGAAGGTGTCATTATCTCGCGGACCCTCACCAGATCGGCCGAATCCGCATCGTCGCTGAGCATCTTCCCTTTGAGGTTGCGTTCACATTTGTGGCAGCAGCGGTAGAGCAGACCCACAATGTCGGAGTAGGATATAACGCCTGTCCCCGCCGCCCGATCTTTATCGACTACATACAGGCGGTGTATGCCCTTTTCGCGCATGATTCCCAAAACGTGGTCAAGGCTGTCTTCCGGTGCACAGCAGATAGGGGGAGTGCTCATTATGGTTTCGACGGGAGAGTCAATGGGAATGCCGGCATAGTAGGCGCTCACGATATCGGTTTTTGAAACTACCCCTAACGGCGCAAAACTGAGATCGGTCGCTACAATACCGCTGATCTTATTTTTTATGGAGCACCGGACTGCCTCCTCGATTGTCGTTCCGACCCGGATGCTCGTGGCAATCCTTCGCATAGCCTGGCGCACCAGCAGTTGGCTCAGCATGTATTTCGGTTCGACGTTCGTCATGAGGGACTCCCTTTTCCGGGGAAACGCCATCCATTGTCGCGTGGGGATCTCTTTCCATAAGGTAAAAGAAGACATTGCTGATATGAACGATCCCAATCACTTTGCCGTCCTCGATCACCGGTATGCGGCGAATGTGCTTGCGGGTCATGATATCTACGATAAGCAGCAGATTGGTATCCGGTGTAACGGCAATGACCTCCGTAGTCATGAGGTCCCCAACCAGTATGGATTTGGCGCGCTCGAGAATCTCATTGATAAACCCGGTAAAATTTATGTCATTCATCTCGCCCCAGATTTGTATGTGCTTGGGACGCATAAGAACGAGGATATCATACATGGAAATCATACCGACAAGTTCGCCCTCCGCATTCACGACCACCATCCCGAATACCCGCCTCTCGAGCTTGCGGGTCGCCTCGCGAAAGGCTTTTATCGCTTCGGTAACCGGGGTTTCGGGCCGCACCGTAAAATAGTCGGTTTCCATTATGTCGCGAGCTGTTACTCCCATGACTCACCTCAAGTCTTCAAGAACATGCGCGGCTGGCTTCGCTGTGGGGGATTCACGGCAGCAGGTGCTTCGACAATGAGAAAGAGAGGGCAGGTTGAAGTTGATTCCAGCTTCTGTTTAATACTTTGTGTCTGGGTGTCAACAGATGAGTTTGCAGTCCCGAATCACAGAATCAGAAACGGATGGCTCCACTGCCCGGTCCTGCCCGGATGGACCAGCCCTTCAAGCGTCTGGAGCCGCCGCAGGAGCATCTGTCTGGAGATTGCCGATGAGTTTTCCTCCAACGCTTTTTTCCCCGCGCTCAGGCAGTGGTCGAACGACCCGAAGTCCGCCCAGAATATGTTGCCGATTTCGGGAACGATCAGGACGTCCGCGGCTGATTTCCGATGTCTGGTCAGAAGAATGCGGGAGATTTCATTGCAACGAAACAGCACCTCCATTGCGGACCTGGGTGATGAGGCCATTGCCGAAATCTCCAGGGTTGCGTCCACTGCCAGGATGAAATGGGCCCCAAGGGCGATCGCCGGGGCCGCGGGTACATTGTTTGTCCAGCCCCCGTCAACCAGCGACCGTCCGTTTATCTGAACTGCCGGAAAAAACCCCGGTATCGACGAACTTGCGGCAACGGCGCGTCTCAAAGACCCCTTCGTCAGCACGACCTCTTCTCCCGTCATCAGGTCCATTGCAACCGCGGCAAACCGGACCGGCAGGTCCTCTATGAGCACGTCCGGGACCAGCGCGGCGATAAGCCTTTCGTAGATATCTTCCGTTACCAGTTCCATCCGCAGCATTGTGTGGCTGTAGAACACCCCTTGTCTGAAAAGCCACACGAAGCGGTTGAAAAAACCGTCCTGGCTGAGAAATACGTACTTCTCATTTGCCGCGTTGGAGGCCGCCTTGATGAAAAGCTCGCTTTCGAAAAGATTTTTCAGACGATCTATAACTCTTGCCGAGTCTTCATAGCAGGCGTAAAGGCCACCTATTACCGCCCCCATGCTCGTTCCAACTATCATTTCGAACCTAAGGCCCGCGCGCTCGATTCCCTGAATCACCCCAAGGTGGGAAAGTGCTCGGGCAGAGCCTCCGCTAAGCACAAGAGCTGATTTGAAGCGGGACATTCGAACTCCTTTTCGGTAAATTGGACTCGCAAAATACAAACTACGCCGTTAAGTCCCCGGGATGGCCGGACAAATCCAGACTGCATCGCCTGCTCCGGATCGGCTCACTTACTGGATTGTAAAGACCCGCGGTTCCGGTGTATGAATCCCAGGATCTGAATATAATCAATCCAATGGCGGGCCGAAAGGAGCGGATCATGGCTGAGGACCCTGTCAGGATACCTGTCGAGGGAGGAAAGATAACTCTCGAGGGGTTGTTTCAGGAGGGACGAACCGGCCGAAACGCGGTCCTGTGCCATCCCCATCCGCTCTACGGAGGCAACATGCACAGTAACGTCGTCCAGGCCGCCCGGCAGGTGTTTGCCGGCCTCGGGTGGGCAACGCTGCGTTTCAATTTCAGGGGGGCGGGTGCAAGCGGCGGGTCTCCGGCCCAGGGCCAAAAAGATGCCGAAGACCTTATCGCCGTCTCCGAATATCTCAAAGCAGGCTCCCCCGGACGCATCGACCTTGCGGCCTACTCCTATGGAGCATGGGTCGCACTGGAGGCAATCCGAATGGGCCTTTCCCCCGATTCGCTGATACTCTTATCGCCTCCGCTGGACTTTATGTCTTTTGAGGGACTCAAACTGCCTGAAGTCCCGGGGCTCGTTACGATTGGAAACCAGGACGATTTCTGCTCCGTCGAATCCTTGAGAAAGTGGCTCTCGAACCAGCCCGGCGCTCCCGTAGCCCTGGAAATCCTTCCCTACACGGACCACTTCTACTGGGGGACCGAGCGGGTGCTTTCAGAAAAAATAACGGCTTTTCTCAAGCGGAACTTTTAGAGCAGGACGGTCCTTGCCGCAAGATGTTTCTGATAGAAATGATGGACGGCCTGGTTGAGAAAATCCCGGCATTCAACATGCAACGCATGCCCGGCTCCAGGTATTTGAATCAACTCGGCATTCGGAAGACTTCGGACAAGATGGCGTGAGTTTGAGGCCGGGACCAGAACGTCTTGCGTGCCGGTTACAATCAGGACGGGGTTTCTGATATCTCTCAGGGCGTCCGTGCAGTCGAATTGGACTATTGCCGCCAATTGGGCCAGAAATGCGTATTCAGGCTGAAACGGCGCCGAAAGCTGCATGCGGTTGTGCTCCTCTATCGCCTTCCAGTTCTCGGCCCGGAATTTCTCACTGAAAAGGAGGGCAGCGTTTTTCTTGAGGATTTGCTCACGGCTCAGGCCCGCATTGTTCACCAGAAGCGAGACTGCTTGCGGCAATGGTGATATGCGGTCCTGCCCGCCCGCATGTGTGCAGCCCAGGAGCATGGCCCCAAGCCTCGCGGAGACAATCCTTGCCAGCTCGAGCGCGATCATTCCACCCATTGAAAGGGAAAATACCAGGGCTTTTTCGACCCGGAGACAATCCAGCAGGCGGAGTGCGTCCTCGGCCATCCTGGCTATTGTATACGGCCCCGGGGGCTTGCCGGAAAACCCCGCCCCCCGGTTATCGAAAACTATGCATCTGTAATGTTTTTTGAAAAACGGGATTTGCCCTTCCCACGCCGGGATGCCGGCGGAAAGACCGCCTATGAACAGGATGGGGAAGCCATCGCCATGGATTTCATAATGCAGATCGATGTCCCCGATATTGCAAAACGGCATCCTGATCACCTTTAGGGTCGAAGGTCTGTCTGCCCGCTGTTCACTTTTCACTGCTATGTAGTGTTATTCGAAATCCCTTTTTTTCAAACCCTGCGGCTACGACCTCGGTGACAATTACTCCAAGGTAGGCCCCGAACATAACGTCGCTCGGGAAATGTGCCCCCACTGCGACACGGCTCGCCATTACGGCCAAAGCTATAATCAGCCAGATAGATTTGAAGCGGCCGGTTACCACCCAAAATCCGTAACACAGGGCGGCAATCGTATTGGAGTGGCCCGATGGGAACGAGGCATAAAAGTATCGATCGGCAAAGGGTTTGAACCCATATATGCCCTGGGTAATAAGAAGGCACGGCCTGCTTCTTCCAACCAGTGCCTTGATCAGATCGTTGGCAAGTCCCGCGAGGGCGATGGCCGCGAAAAGGAAAATGGATGCGTTTGCCAGGACCGGGTTCTTTTTGATGAACTTGAAGTAGACAAACCCGGCGAATGTGGCTGCCAGGTAAGGCGTGGATATCCCCAGCAGGGTTATCAGCTCAAATATGTTTTTGATCCTGTGGTCAACCGTGGCGAAAAAACGCGCGGCCGGCAGATCGAGGAGTTCATAGCTGGCGAGGCAGAGCCCAATGGTGACAAAAGAGAACAGGACAGCCGGACCTGGCTTCATTTAGGACCTCGTGCGCCTGGTTGTGGATTTTGGCCCTGAGGGCATTTAGAGAGGGAGTTTTTTTCCCCTTCGGAAAAATGGAGAGAAATGCCGAATTTGGCGCTTACCAGGCGATGCCCTTATACCAGTTTGGCTTCAAAGAAGGTAGCACGCTCTTCTATGTTCTCACTGCCTTTTTGCAAAAGGATGCGGTATAGCGGGGGACCGGACCCGCCATTATTGGCATTGCTCCGAGGTTCGGCATCGAGCCTCCGGATACCGTCGCCTAAGGTGCATCGTAGCGGTACACGAACAAAATGTCGGCATGCTCGCCGGAGCCTCCGGGTGCTTGAGCGCGCGCAACGACTGTGTAATAGTAGCAGCCGTGATAGCATGGATTGCCGCCGGAGGCCGCGGTCACCGAGTTATCGATGACTTTGAGGTTGATCGTGTAGTTGGATAAGTTAAGGGTTATGTCAGGCGTGTCAGTCGGGTCGGAGCTTATTGCCGAAGGGGCGGTGGTGCTTGTCGTCGATATGGCGGGCCACCCGGTCTGTGCGCTCCATGATGATGTGGGGTAGGCCATCTTTGTCTGAAGACAACTGCTGCGGGTCGCACCGAAGGGCAGGGCCGGTGAAGTGGCCTGATATGATCCATTTTGCACCATGAACATGAAAAGATCGCTCACGCCTTTGGCCGCGTCAAGCGCGGTTGCATAGCCCTGTTCAAGCCGGGCCAGTTTCGTTTCCTGGGTAGAGAGCCGAAATAGAATCACCACAACCGCAAACCCGAGCACGAGAAGCATCAGTGTGGCGATGAGCGCTATTCCTCTTTGATTTTTTATCGGGTTTTTCATTGTCTCGTTATCAGGTTCACCGGTTTTATGGCCATCTCGAGGACCTTCCAACGGTATTGGCATTGGGGCCCCTGAGGGGTGAAGAAGCTCAGTGCCGGGTTCCCCGTAAGGGTCCCGCTGCTCAACTGCTGAAAGGTGTTCGTCGCTACGTATGTCGCATCGAGGCTCTTGGCTATGTCCTGGTCGCCAAGATTCAAGGTGCCGGAAAATCTGAAATCGGCGGATTTGCCGGCATCGCCCGATCCTTCCTGGTAAAGCAGAAATACTCTCACCTCGCGGACCTGCTGCTGAATCTGGTTTGCGCTCATCCCGCCCAGGTTTGCCACCCACGTGTCGACGTTGCCGACTGTATTGTTTAGGGCAAGCCCGAAAGCCACCTGGAAATCCTGGACGCAGTCGATGAGTGGGGCCGGGCTCAGGGAGCCGTCCACCTGGCTGACCGTGCTTCTATACAGTGTGGAGGTGTTCGCGGCGCAGTGGCCCAGGCCGGGGCCCAGATGATAATCTACGCGGTTGAACGGCATCCTCACGTTACCGCTGTCCAGGCCGTAAATGTAGTTGATCTTCTGGTCGTTGGCTGGGGCGGGGAGATTGGTGGCGTTTGTGTAATATGCATTGCTGAAGGCAAAAGACCATGCGCCCCCTTTGGTCATCAGTTGGTAGCTGTTGTCGAGAACGATGAACATGTCGTTGGGCGCAAAGTCCAGGGCCCCATCTGCCACCGTACCGCCCCACATCTTGACCACGGGAGCAGTCGCGCCAATGATCATGGACCACTTTTTACTCATGGGGTTGACGCTTGCCGCGCTCGATTTTATGGCGAGGACATCGGAGCCGTTATTCGTGCTGTCTAGATGCGCAAATGCCCGCGGTGTTGCGGGGTTGTTCGCTGAATCGTTGAGAGATGCCGGCGAGTAGGGTACGCCGCCGTCCACGGCTTCGTTGTAATTGACGCCCGTCACGTTTATGGGCAGCCCAAACCCGGCCATTTGGATATCGTACCTTAAAAGCTCCATTCCGGTCAAATTGGCCATATAGCCCTCGGCCAGCCTGCCCTGGGTCTTATATGTCCTCAGCAGCTTAAGATAGGCCGTGGTTGCCGCGCCGATGATAAGCATGACGATCACGAGGCTGACCATCAGTTCGACCATCGTCATGCCGCGCTCTCTGTTCATTGTCTGTTCTGCCTCACAATAGTTTGCAGCTGATAATTATAGGTCCTGTCCTTAAATCTCCACTTGACGTTGAAATTGACCTGGCACGCCGCCATATTTGCGAAAAAACCCGCGGCCGCGGTCTGTGTGCACGTGACTGTGAAAGGGACCTGGGCTTTTCTAAGACCCCTCGTCACGGTCTGGTCCGCATTAGTCAATTGGGGGAGGTTGTTGTAGGGCATGTTTCTTGCCGCTTCCTGCTGCTCCTGCGCTATCTTTACGGCTTCATTGCGCATTTCGTTCATGAAGCTGTGGTCGACCCCCGCCATGATCCCTGCGATGGAGGCCAACATGCCGAAGGCCAAAATCACCAGGGTGACCATGACCTCGATGAGCGTAAAGCCCTTTTCGGCGGTGGAGGCAGCATCAAACCGACGCCCCTTATCTTGGCATACAGGTGTTTCCATTCATTCTTCCCAAAATTATTCTCGTGCTCGATACGGCCACGCAGTCTATTCCAGCCCCGTAGGTTGGAGTGATATTGAATGTAATCGAATTGACGGGACCAAAGCCCCTGCCGTCAAAGCTCACGCTGTTCTGGGGTGCCGAAGAGGTAATGGCGCAGTCCCGCTTAACATTCACAGCTCCACCGATCTGGGTGTTGAAGTTGCCATTGTTGCTCGTGTCAGACTTTACCCAGTATGTGTTGATGTTCGTACCCCCTCCCCACCACACCCCCGATACGACCTTGGTGCCGTAAGCGTTCATGCGTGTAAACTGAAGGTCGCTGTAGAGTTGGACCATCTGGTTTTCGATGTCGTGTTTCTTTTTCCAGGTCGAATACGAGGGAACACCCCACGTCAGCAACAAAGCGGTGATCGAGACTACCACCATAAGTTCAACGAGTGTGAATCCGTCTTCTTCTTTCATCTTTCGATCCACTGAATCAACTGTCCCGATTGGTTCGGCGTCGTTGTCGGAAGAACGTTCGGAAGAGAATTATCCGGAGGCATGCCGGGCATCTCCGCGGTCGTTTTGCCGTTGAATGTGGAGATCTGGTATATTGCCCCGGTGGAAGTTTGCAGATACAGGGTGCCGGACGTATCTGTAATCCCATATCCATTGCATGAATCCGAAAGCGCCCCTCCCGTGGCGCAGTTCAGACCCCACACCCGGCTCTGGCCGCCATAGCCGCATGGGTCCGAAGTGGGCTCGGAGGTGGTGAAATATATCTTGTTGCTTGCTGACACCGTGGGATCGGTGGTCAATCTCTCCCTGAGAAAGGACCCCGAGGCTTCATTCAAGGTGTTCGCCCATCCCGCCTGTCCTAAAGTCCCCGCCTGCAAATTGGTGCATGCGGTCGAGCTGTCGTTCAGGGAGGCGATGCTCGTGCAATTTTGGTTTAATTCGTTGCAGGTAAAGGGTATTCCCATGATAGAATTCAAACTGGACCCTTTATAGTCGTCCAGCGTGAAGAAATACCTTCCCGTCCCGGCAAATAGATACCACGTATTGAAGCACTGCTCGCTCTGCACTTTCGCTGTTATGGGCAGGGTTGCCAATCCTGCGTAAGTTGTAACGTCATAGTCCCAGTTTTGAGGGTCCATGGCCGCTTCCCCGGCGGTGACTACGGGGTCTGTCGTAGTGGCCTTGCCGGTGTAAATTTTCCCGAGGCCTCCCGTCCACCCGGTGGTGCTGCCTGATTGGCCGCTTGAATACCCGAAGACAACAAAGTCGGTGTAGCCGTCCTCGTTCACATCCAGACCGTTGGTGAAAAGCCGGCCGCCGAACGCCTTCTGAATGCCCAGGTCCCTGTAGTACACGCTTTTAATGGCCAGGTTTTCGTCCAACCACAGCACAAAGACCTTGAGGTTTTGATTCGAGCTGCCGTCCGTGGGGTTGGTCGGACCGGACAAAAACATCACGTAATATTGGTCGCCTTCCAAATGTGTCCAATCTGTCCATTTGTGAATGACCGCCGGCCCGGAGTAGGAATAGCCCAGAAACGGATGGCTGAATTCCCAGAGAAGTTTGGGGTTCTCGGCGTCTGTGACATCGAGGGCGTAATATGATGAAAGCCCGGTGCAGTTCGAAGGATTGTAGCAGGTCGTGGCCTCGGGGCACAAAGCAGCGGTGGTGGAGTGCATGGTGGCGGAAGACAAGGATGAACATGTGTCCGTAGGCGCGTTGAGATAATGACCTGTGGCACAACTCGATTTAAATGATGGGTCCGTGCAGTCCGAGGTCGTTGTGCATGTCGCTCCATTGGATTCCCCGGAGCTGCTGAAGCAGTATGAGCCGCTGGAACTGGAAATGGCTCCCCCGCCGAGTCTCATCCCGCCGATGAGGACCGTCTTTGTCACCTTGTTCGAAACCATTCTCGTAAGATACGGGCTCAAATCGTTGTAATAGAGATGGCAACTGCTCGGTGGCGGTACTGCAAGACACCTCAGGTACGGAAGACTGTTCTGCGGAATGAAGGCCCATAGTTCCTTGCCCATATCCGAGGTCGGAATCCCCGTGAGTTTCGTCGTTTCGTATTTTGATGAGTCCAGTCCCGCGGTGCTCAGAATTCCTGTTTTGAAAGCGTGCAGCATCCCGTCGTTTGCGCCTACAAAGACGAGGCTTTCCTTCTTAGTGCAATGGGTATAGGAGCCGGTCGTGCAATCAATGTCCCAGGAGCAGGCCTGAGCAGGAGAACTGAAAGAAGAGCCATCGGAACAATATTTGTAATCGGCTTGGACCTTGGGCGAAGAATAGACGACGTCTCCCATTTTCCACACATTAGGCGTGCAACTGCCGCCGCTCGGGCAATCCGAGTTCTTAGTGCATGGGGTCCCGTTGGAACAAAAGCTGACGGTCCTGCTTTTACAAGGCAATGCCTTGCACGTAGTATAAGAGCCGGTCTTGCAATCGGAGTCCCTGGTGCAGACCTGGGAATTGAAAGAAGGGCCGTTGGAACAATATGAATTTGCTATATCGACACCTCTTACATAATTTATGAGGTTTTGCCGGGTAACGGTATCGCTTGATCCCTGAAGGCAGGCATCAAATGCCGAAGGTGTGCCCAATAGGGACGACAATGTCGTCATAAACGAGGTAGTGCCCGAGGTATCGTCGAAGCTGACCAGGCCTGTGTCGGTGCTCCCTGGAGTATATATTGTCCTGGCTGTATCGGAGGTCTGCCATAGCATCTTTCCAGCTTCCCAGATTGGCGTAAGGGAATCCAGCCCGACATTGTCGACTTTTTGAGTCGGGTTGCCGGTGGGCGGGGTGGCCGTGTCTTGCATGCGGTCTATGGAAAGGCCGTTCTGAGCGTCGAATACGAAAGATAACGCATAGTCCTGATCTAGTTCGAGGATATAGTCATGAAGGGTATCCTCTCTTATGTTGTTATATGTCGCACTGTTGTAAAACCAGTAGTCGTACAGATAACCCGGCCAGTAGAGTGTTGCCTTCCCAAAGGTCTTTTGAGGATAGAACACGCCCTGCAGCATGTTGGCGCCGTTCTGAGTCTGGCCCTCCGAGAGAATCGAGATGGCGCTCCCTGCTGAAACGCGTCCCAGCAGGTCTATCATGATGGTTTCCAAAGCATTGGTCAACTGGCTGGGATCGTCGGCAAAGTATGCATGCCCCTGGGCGCTGAGCGTGCCGCCATGGGTGGCCATCTGATCGAGGTTTGTCTTCGCGTCGGATGTGAGGCCCACTCCCAGGACATATGTTTTGACGGGAAAGTTGTGGGACGTACCGTCGATTGACTTCGACACGCTTGTCCGAAGGCTGTCAAGTTGCGCAAGGACTTCAGGCATGAGCTGCGAAACGTCCGCGGTCGAGCCGTCCAGTTTAGTGGACGGCAACCCGTCCGTAACGTAAATTATGTAA
Source organism: Syntrophobacteraceae bacterium (assembly GCA_050008735.1). Classification (GTDB taxonomy): domain Bacteria; phylum Desulfobacterota; class Syntrophobacteria; order Syntrophobacterales; family Syntrophobacteraceae; genus SbD1. The sequence goes on along the minus strand of JBEKMB010000015.1, from coordinate 18,948 downwards.
TTTTTTTGACATACCGAGCCGATGGGACTGCTCTGCCCTGAATATTGGCCTTTGAAGTAGTTGAACGCCGTATTCAAGGTGCCGGCGGTCGGTGTATTGCCGGCATTTATAATATAAGAGCAGGTGTTTTTGTCCGATTGGCCGCAGCTCATATACCCGGAGACGTCACTGGTGTCATGTGGGTCGGTGGTGACGCATGGATTGAGTATGTTGTAGACACTGTTGAACTGGCTCGAAACGGTCAGGTCGCCCACCGGCACGTGAAGGTATCCCTGCGGAGACGAGCTGTTGCTGTACGAGCTACCGCTGAACCATGTCGGGCCCACCCAATACCAGGGCATCATCTGGCCCCAGTTATGAAAACCTAAAGCAAAGTCCGAATCGGTGGGATAAAAAAGATAATTGGAAGACCCGCCGCTGTAACCTGACCAGAGATCGCTGGTTCCAGTCTTGACAGGGGTGTATTCGTAGTAGTTACCGGCATTTTCCGCTGGACTGTATGCGATGTGGATGTCGTTATCGGCTCCGCTATACCCGAACCTTATTCCGTCGGCGCCATAGTCATAGAATGGGTCCGTCTGGTTATAATAGACGTAATGGCCCGGGTCCGTTGGGTTCTCCCACCTTTGAGTCTTAGGATAGGCCAGTCCGCAATATCTTGCCCTGGGCTCTGTCGAGATTCCGTTGTAGCTAATTATCAAATCAGGAAAATGCGTCCCGTTGTCGTAGGTCGTGCTCGTAAGACCCGGACATGCATCCTCACAACTTTGTCTTGCGGTGGAATCCTCCGTTATGCAATACGTGAGGCATGCCTGGGGCGGCCAGACCGGTATATAGTCCTTGTCGCTGGGGTCGGGGTGAGGGTTGGGGCAGTATGACGCGGGATTGAAGGAAGCAAATGGCATGGCATTATGGATTTGCATTTTTCCAACGTCACCTGGCAGCCCGTAGGTCATTATTCCGACATTGGCTTTATCTTGGAGGGCGCTCACCACGTTTCGCAACGCCTGTTTCGCCACCACCGTCTTGCTGGCAGGAGAATAGGAACCGACGGCGTTGCCGTAGAAATCTTCGTCCATACTGTTGGAATTATCCAGGATTATGAGTATGTTGGGCTTGACCCCGCTGGCAATGAACGGAGGTGCGGTAGAATTGCTGCATGGGCCCCCGGAGACATCTCCGGGCAAAAAAGCGAGCGGAAAAAAGAAAAGAAATATCACAATGAATATGGCTCGCCTCATGGACTGCTCCTCAAGTTTTGGTTAGGCCTCTGTGAATGTCCCTTCACTTTATGCTTACCGCCACCAGAGTGCCGTCTTCGAAAACCAGTTCGGCTATTCTCATTTTTGTTACTGAATGGCGGTTATCGATGACCTTGGTGGAACCACTGATTCTGAATTTTCCCCCACCCTTGGAATAGATTGTGCCACCCTCGATCTTGTCCACAACGATATTGACGACGTTCCTTTGAAGGGCTTTCGGCGTGGCGGCATTTGACGCCGATTTAGTTGAAGATGCTTTCTTGGATGCTTTATCGGTAGTGGTTTTGGAAGGCGCGGCGTTTTGACTGGCCCCTGTTGCCGCAACCGCGAACGCCATTGCGCCGGATGGGTAAAACAATGGCATAAGATATAAAATGACGATTCCGGCAGTGATAAACCTAGGCATGGCAGGTTCCTCTTTTGTTCAGTAAAGCCGGGGCCAAAACCCCCGGAAAACGAGCCGTATCCTTGCCTCTTAATTAAACAGCCATTGGAAAACGGAAAACTTCAATGCGCCCGGGTTCACTATCACCGGCGTGTCGGTGTTTGAGCTTATTGTCAACTGGTCGGTTCCGGCATTGACCGCTTTCATGGCCGCAACTCGGTAATAAGGCACGGTTGTGCCGTTTCCCTGGACGATCGCCGGTACACTGAACACATAGTCTCCGACCGTAGCGCTGTTGGCGCAGCCGGCGGCCACGCAATTGCTCAGGCATTGAGTGTTCGCCCCGGCAAATGACGGGAGGCATTTTATGGTACCCGCATATTGACCAAAGTCCGTATAACGCTCCTCCATCTCCAACCTGGCCGTGAGTAGCAGGCTTACGGCCCGCCCCTGCTTGGTCCGGTTAACGTAGTTGATGTAAGCCGGCGTTGCCACGGCCGCCAGGACAGCTACGATGGAAACGACCACCATCAACTCGACCAGAGTGAAGCCTTTTTCGCCGCGCATGCGGAAATACCCTCTCTTTCCGTGCAGAGTGTTTTCATTTTTATTGCGACTGCGTAATCTTCCCAAGTATTCCATGCACATTTTGTGCCTTTTCACATCCATATAATCGAGATTTCATCCGAGTCGCGAACCATAAGCCGCTTATCAGTAACCATCTAAAAAACATGATATTGCAGTGTGCGTGTTCAAATGTCGCCGCATTGGTTTTCAAAAATGAATGGCCAAAAATTGTCACCGGTCATTGCATTGACTGACACTCTAATACCAAATGGTAATTCGGATTGTTCCGGAATTTTCGTGAGAGTTTTTTGGAGGGGAAGCCGCGGAAAGCCTCCGAGGAGGGCAAGCAAAGCCGGAAATTCGATCTCTATTGCGTTTTTCCGAAATTCTCGTATTCAGCGCGGAGGCCCTGCGTCCGTGCTGGGACCGGCTTCGAAATCCGATCCCGCTTTGATATTGTAGTGGAAAGCCCTTTTTTTGAGCCAGAATACCCCAAACGCATCCGCCAGTGTTACCCACAACCGGTTGGAAATCGAATATTTGCTGTGCCCTTTGATTCTTGGCCTGTGGTTTACCGGCGCCTCAGTCAGCTTGAAGCCCTGCATGGCTGCCAGTGTGGGCAGCCAACGGTGCATTCCGGTAAATCGAGGTAGCGATTCGATGCATTCCCTGCGGAAGACCCTGGTTGAGCATCCGGCGTCTCTTACGGTTTTGCCGGTCAGCATGGTCCTGAATCCGTTGCCGAGAATGGAAGAGATTTTTCTTTTGAAGTTGTCCTGCCTGCTTGCGCGATAGCCGTTGGCCATGTCGGCGGCGCCGGATACGACTGTTCGAAAGAGCGTGGGGATGTCCGCGGGATCGTTCTGGCCGTCGCCGTCGATTGTAGCTATTATTGAGGCCCTGGCTTCACTGAACCCAGCCCACAAAGCGGCCGATTGCCCCGTGTTTTGCTCGAAGGAAACATATCTATGGCGGCGGTCGGCGAGTGCAAGTTCACGAAGGGTGGCCAGACTCGCGTCGGTCGAGCCGTCATCGACCCAGATGCATTCCCACTTCTGAAATTCGCGCTCCATTATGGACTTTATTTCATCGGCCAGTGGCAGAATGTTTGGTGCTTCGTTCCTTATGGGAATCACAATCGAAATGTCGATTTTTTCGCCCTTCATCGATACTGCCATTACATTCCACCTCGTAAGATAGACTTATGAACGGCACCACCTTTCATAATGCAAAGTGGTCTTAGCGGGCGCCACGAACCGCAGCACCTCGCGGAGCGCGGAAGGCGCCCGCTCTGCGCGTCTATCATGCGCGTTGTGCGTCCGCGGGGCGCCTTGTTTCGAGTGCCTCCCGCAAAACTGCCTCGCGGATCGTGGAGACTGCCCGGCGCCGGGATTTCTCAGATCGTTTCGCAGGCTGCTTCGATATCACCACCATTTTCAGGACCGCTTTCCGGCGGCTCACCCCTGGTGGACGAAACCCTCTTTGCAACCGTGATAAACCCGGTGTGCGCCACCATCCTGTCGAAGGGACGGGCGCGAAGCTGGTCAATCTTCCAGTCTCGCCTCAGGAGTTCGAAATGGACTATGTCCCCGAACCCGTTTACCTGAAGCTGCCGGTTGGTGAGCTGAACCTGGCCCACATTGGGACTCAGGCTTACCAGGAGCCCTCCCATCCGAAGCATTCCGGCCAAATTCCCGATGGCGCGCCAGGGTTCGGGAAGGTCCACGAATATACGGTCCATTTCGCACGAAATGGAGACGTGTTCAATATCGGCAATGACGATATCGTGATTTGCAGCCTCTCCGCCGAAAAAAAGCCTGATGTTTTCCCGGGCTTGCAGGGCAAAATCGGCCCGCTTCTCGACTGAAACGAGCTTGCCCCGGCCGCACATGGCCCGCAGCAGGGAAAGGGCAAGCGCGCCCGATCCGATCCCGGTCTCCAGGACCATGCACCCCGGATAAACATCGCCGTAGAAGATCATCGCGCTCAGATCTTTGGGGTAGATGATCTGGGTGCGCCTCGTCATGTTGAAAATGAAGTCCTGCAGGGAGGGTCTGAAGAGCATGAGTTTGGCGCCCTTGCTGGTAACAAGCCAGTCGCCCTCTTCCCGGCCCGCTATGTCCCCGAGGTGAATGCCGCCAAGATGGGACGAATAGGGCGCCTCCTCGATTCGCACCAGCCATTTTTTCCCTTTTTGGGAAGTCAGCAGCACCCATTCACCGAACTCGAATTTACTCATCGAATAAGCCCCCCGGAAAAATAGGAAAACCTCCAAACCGCTCTTCATCCCTGTTTTTACGGTTAATGTCAACCTCAAGTTGCTCTCAATACAAAGCCGGGGTGCTTAAGGTTCGCCTGCAGCGGCTCTATTTCCATCCGCAAGCTAATAAAGGGAGTTGCCCGCTTGGCACACGCCGTCTGCAACTGCTTCAACGGCCATTCTCATAGCTATGCCGGCACTCTCCCCAGGGCTGGAATCGGCATTAAACCCGGTCCTGGACTCACCGTGTCCTCGGATTTGCGTTACCTTGGACATGTCATATGGATAAACCTCGACCACCAGGTCAATATCAAATCCGTAATGCCATCCCTGCACCCAGAAATTCACATTCCTGAATTTCGGGATAGCAATAAGATCATAGTTGGGCATGTCATAATCTCCGGAATGAAGCATTTGCCTTGCAGCAGCCTCATTTTCAACATGCTCCACCATTATGGAGCCAAAAAAAGGGCTGAGCTGCATCCGAAGCTCATCCATCGCCTGCTCCCCAAACATGTGGCGCGTTACCTTTCCATTAAGGGAACTTTCATAGATGAATCTCTCGAAATCTTCGGGAACCGGCATGAATAACCGCGCCGTGCCGGCCGATCCCCGGCAGGAGGCCCAAGCCCCATGCGGGTATGCCACAATAACGATAATGGCCGCAAACGCGGCAATAAAAAACCAAGAATCGGTTATTTTCATATCCATCCGCCTCTTTTCCCTGTCTGATTTTACCCTCTATCCAAAAAGCTAATACTTACCTGAGTGCCGGGTTGACAGGCCACGCGAAAAAAAGTAGTTTCGATTTCGTGCACATAGTTCACACACAACCACAAGACCACGGAGTCGGACATGTTCATTATCTCATATTTTCTACTGGCGCTGGCCACGGTTTTGCACTACGTCCTCTATACATACATGCTGATCGTGATAGCCCGTGCGATCCTGTCATGGGTAAACCCCGACCCGTATAACCCTATCGTCCGTTTTCTCTATAACGTAACCGAACCTGTCCTGCATCGAATTCGCAGGGCGATCCCGGTCGACTTTGGCGGAATCGATTTCACTCCGATGATTCTGATCCTCGCACTCGTCTTTTTAGATCAATTTGCAGTACCAACCCTGTCCAGAATGGCATATATAATAGGGGTGTAAGCTTTTTCGGGTCCCGCCCCATTCCGGCGGTACGGAACTTTCGGAGCAGTCTGATGGAAATGAGCGACATCGAGGGGAAAAGTTTTCGAAAACGTCTGATCGGGCTCGATCCCAACGATGTGGATGCTTTCCTCCAGGAAATTTCTGAAGAGCTTCGGCGGCTCACAGAGGAAAACGAAAACTTCAAGAGGGACCTGCAGGCCCAGGAATCGGAAATAAAAGAGCACAGGGATCGTGAGAAAACGATTCGGGCCGTACTCGTCGGCGCTCAAAAAAATGCGGAGCAGACCAGGGCAAACGCCGAACGTGAGGCCAAGTTGATTGTCTCCGAGGCCGAAATCAAAGCCGAAGGGATACTCAGCGATGCCGGGAATCGAATTATCAAAATGGAGCAGGAAATGTCGGAGATGAGGCGGAATCGGATCCAGTTTGGGGCCAGGGTGCGCTCGCTCCTTGACGCTTTCCGCCAGATGCTCGACGACGACGGTAAGGAGAGCCCTCGCAAATTTGAAGAAAAACCGGAATCTCAGGAACAAAATACTTAAACTCGAGGGGTTTCGCCTTCGGACTCTCGACTCTCTACCACTGGAGACTCCTAAATGGCTGTCAAAAAAGAGCTTCTCGAAATCCTCAGGTGCCCGAAGTGTAAAGGCCCGATACATCCGAATACAGATGAGACCATGCTCATTTGCGATCAGTGCAGGCTCATGTATGAAGTCCGGGAAGATATCCCGATCATGTTGATCGAGGAAGCAAAGCCCCTTTGAAACAGTGAATTTGGTGAATAAGTCAATGGTGACTGGAAAAAACCTCTGCGAAGAGAGTTGTTTTTCTTCACTCTTCACTCTTCACTCTTCACCAAGTAATTATGAGTCAACCTAGAGAACCCTACCCGGTCAAGCTCATAATCAGGTTCCTGTTTAGCGATCCAGGGGCTCAAACGCAAGCCCTCAATGCCCTTGTGTCGGATTTCGGATCCGTGGATTTTCTGTCCGCTCCCGGAGCTTTTCCCTACACGACCTACTACGATGATGAAATGGGACAGGGGGTCCGCAGACAAACCGCCAGCTTTCTAAATCTTGTGGCGCCGGGGTCCCTGGCTGCCATAAAGCTCCGGACCAATGAAATCGAAACGGACCTTTCACTTGATGGAAAAAGAAAGGTCAATATCGACCCGGGCCTTCTCAGCCTGGAGAATTTCATCCTGGCGACCGGGAAAAATTTTACTCACAGAATTTATCTTCGGGACGGCATCTATGCAGACCTGACCCTTATTTACAATAAAGGCGCGTACCGGCCCCTTCCCTGGACGTATCCCGACTATCGCGAACCCGAATTCCTGCACTGCCTCGGGGTCCTGAGGAAGAAGCTGAGACTACAGCGGGACGGGACCTTGCCGCGATGAAGGCCGCTACCTTTAGTGATCGGAAAAATCAGCGGGATGGCATGAAATGATAAGACCTGAACAGAAAAAGCTTTTCGCGGTCATTGGAAACCCTGTGCGCCACAGTCTCAGTCCGGTAATGATGAGCGCCTGCTTCCGGGCGCTGAAGGTTCCCGCCCTTTACGCGGCTTTCTATGTCGATGAACTCGACTGCGATCTCAAGGTCCTGCACAAAGCGGGGTTCAGCGGGTTGAGCGTCACCGTTCCCTACAAAGAGATCGCATGCCGGCTGGCAGGAGAAATCGACAAAACGGCCGAGCAGATCGGGGCGGCAAACACGCTGCGCAGGACAAACCTCGGCTGGGAAGGCATCAATACGGACTGGATCGGGGCTTTGCGGGCCCTTGCGGCGGCCGTTGACGTCTCGGGCGGCAGGGCCCTTGTCCTGGGCGCCGGTGGGGCCGCTCGAGCGGTGGCCTTTGGCCTGAAAAGGGCCGGAGCAGTACTCACCATCTCGAACCGGTGCGTCGAACGCGGCAGGATTTTGTCAGCGCAGCTTAACAGCAATTTTATTGCGCTCGACCGCCTTGCCAATGTTGCAAAAGACTTTGACATAGTCGTTCAGTGCACTTCGGTGGGACTGGATAACGGCGAAGCATCCCCCATCGTTTTGGATTCTTTTTTCAAACCCGAAATGACCGTTATGGACGTAATTTACAGCCCCCGATGGACCGCCTTTTCCAGGGCTGCCGGACAAGCCGGGTGCAGGATTGTTTCCGGCCTTGAAATGCTGCTCTATCAGGGGGCCGCGCAGGTCGAATGGTGGCTGGGACTCCCGGTTTTCCAGACCCCCGCCATCGCTGCGATGCGACAGGCCCTGGAAGAAGCTGTAAATGAAAAATCTTCTTAAAGCGATTAGACCCGTTTCGAAAATCAGTGCGCGAATTCGGCTCCCGGGGTCCAAGTCGATGACCCACCGCGCGCTGATGATGGCCGCGCTCTCAAAGGCCCCCTCCGAGGTGCGCAACCCCCTTAGGGCCGAAGATACGCTTCTCACCGCCACGGCGCTGGAGACTTTAGGGACTGAAATCGAATGGGGCGGCGACTCGGTTCGAATAGTGCCGCCCGCATTCCGCTGGCGCCAACCCGGTGGGCCTGTTTTTCTCGGAAACAGCGGGACGAGCGCCCGTCTTCTGCTCGCCTTGGTCTCATCGGGAACCGGAACATTCGTATTAGACGGAACACCCCGGCTTCGGCAACGCCCGATCGGTTCGGCCGCGAAAGCCCTCGAGCAGCTCGGGGCCAGGATGCGTTGGCTCGGGGAAAAGGGCTTTGCTCCCGTGGAGATCACGAGCAGAGGTCTAAACGGCGGGGATGTCTTCGTAGATGCTTCGGAAAGCAGCCAGTTTTTATCCGGGGTCCTCATGGCCGCTCCAATCGCGCGGGCCGATGTCAGGGTTGAATGGTCCGAACCCGTCGCATCCTGGCCTTACGTGGCCATAACCCTTGAAATGATGAAAGGGGCGGGTGTCCGGTTTGAGCGGCAAGCATCCAACAGGATCTTTATTCCGGCTCCCCAGGTCTACGCGCCATGCAGTGTTACCGTCGAAGGCGACTGCTCGTCGGCTTCATATTTCTGGGCCGCGGCCGCGCTGACCGGCGGAGAGGTATCAACCTCACCGGTTTTGCCCCATAGCCTCCAGGGAGATTGCCGTTTTCTCGATGTCCTGGAAAAAATGGGCTGCCGTATCGTATGGGAACGTGAGGGGGTTCGCGTTATGGGACCCGCGCGGCTTCTGCCAATCGACATCGACATGAATGAAATGCCGGACATGGTGCCGACGCTGGGTGTGCTGAGCGCCTTCGCAAGCGGGACTACCTGCATTCGCAATGTGGGTCATCTGAGAATAAAGGAGTCCGACCGGCTCAAAGCGTTGGCGGCAGGTTTGACCACGCTCGGCTTTGAGGCCGAAGAGCTGCCCGATGGGCTGAGGGTGCATGGGGGCGCCCCTCTCAGACCGCCCACGGGCCCGGTCTCGGCATTTGACGATCACCGGATTGCGATGGCCTTTGCCCTTGCCGGTCTGCGCCTGAATGGAGTCGTCATAGAAGGGGCGGAGTCGGTCAATAAATCTTTCCCCGAATTTTGGGAGATTTTCGAAGGACTGGGGAAGAATCCGGTTTGATTTGGTTAAGCACCCGATCCGGAATAAATCGGATTTGCCGCTGTTCCGTTGCCTTTTGAGTCCTCAGGAAAACCAGGGTTATGAAAAAGCTATTCAGGTTCTGTTGTCTATCGCTTCTGTTGGCGCTCCTGCCCGCTTCTCACGTTCAAGCTCAGGGCTCGGCCGCTGGGTCCGAGGCGCAAAATCCCACGGCTTTTCAACAGGCGCTCGATCGCATCGACAAAGCCGCCGGAATCGCGGGGGTACTTGTGGTCTCCCTTTCATCCGGTGAGGTCGTGTGCCGGTCCAGGCCGGCGGATGCGCTCGTTCCCGCCTCTCTCATGAAGCTGCTGACCAGCTATGCCGCCCTTAAAAAGCTAGGACCGTCTTTTACCTTTACGACCAAAGCGCTTGCGGCCGGGCAGCCGGTGGATGGAGTCATTTCAGGCGATATATGGATAAAGGGAAGCGGTGATCCTTTCTTTGTTTCGGAGAAGGTCTCCCGGTTGGCGCAGGCGATCAAAGACAGCGGGGTCAGACAAATCGAGGGCGGCATTTTTGTGGATAACGGCTTTTTCCAGCCCCCATCGGAACGCATCTGTCTGGACAACGACTGCGCGGGCGCCTACAACCCCGTAGTGTCCGCGGCGGCAATCGATTTCAACACACTGACGGTCAGGATCACCGTTCCGGCAAAGGCCGGGAAGACCTTCAGCGCCGATGCGGGTCCCGCTGGAGGCTATGTGCGAGTGAGCGGCCAAGCGAGTTTGAAGAAAAAAGGAGGCAATTCCCTGATACTTCGCTCTCTTGGCGCGACTGGAAACGGCCGGGAACAGTTCCAGCTCTCCGGGCAGGCCTCCGCGCGTGGAGGCCGCGTCAGAGAATTCCGGTTCAACGCGGCTGATCCTGCCGGACTTTTTGCAAATGCCATGCGGGCGGCCCTGGAGCGTTCGGGCGTAAAGGTGCTGGGGACCCGCGCACAAGAAGGGACAGCGCCCCCGGATTCCAAAGTGATCGCTTATTGCGAATCTCCCCCGCTTTCGGAATTGATAACCGGTTTGAACAGGTACAGTAATAATTTCATGGCCGAGATGCTTTTGAAATCACTTGGAGGATTCATTGCGGGCGCCCCCGGCACCTCTGAGAAGGGAATCGCGATTATCAGGACCTCGCTCAGGGAAGCCGGTATCCCGCATGAAATCGCAACTCTGGACTGCGGGTCGGGACTTAGCCGTTTTTGCAGAGTGAGCCCGGCAACGTTTTGCCGGCTGCTTTCCGCGGCCTGGAACGATAAAGATATAAGAGAGGAGTTCATCTCGTCGCTGGCGCTCAATGGCGGGCAGGGTACCCTCAGAAGAAGGATGTGCAAGCCGGGCCTGACGGTAAGGGGTAAAACGGGGACCCTTGGCGACGTGATCGGTTTTGCGGGATATGTAACCGGTCCGTCCGGCAAGACCTGTGCGGCGGCAGTCATTTTAAATGATGTCCCGGACAGGGCACAAGCCAGGAAGGCAGTGGACTCCCTGCTCGAGCAGGTCGCCTTTTCAGGCTTATGAAAATGTTGCCGATCCTATTATTTTTGGACCCCGTCGATCATGTCGGTCCTTGACTTGCCTGCATTCTATAGACTATCCTGAATTTGTCGTTTTTCAGCTATAGATAGTTGTTTTTTCCTATTTACTCCTTTAAGCACAGCGTAGCATATCATTTTCGGTTATGAACCCACAGCGGCTGACTTTTAGAAGAAGTGAGTTATCCTCGAGTGCTTGTGAAAATCAGTACTATGTGCCATCTCACGAGGAGGGATTATGAAAAAGTATTGCGGTATTGCTCTTGGTTTGACTCTCGCGATTTTTTTGCTCGGCGCGTGCGAACGGCCCCCGGAGAGCGCAAAGGTCGGCATTATTCTCCCAGGTACGGGTGAGAAGGCAAAATTCGGAGAGATCGAGAAAAAATCCTTTGAGATGGCGCTTGAAGAGATCAATGCGGCCGGAGGGATAAACGGCAAGAAGCTCGAGTTCCTGTACGAAGACGATACGGGGCGGCCCGACGTGGCCAGGGCTGCGGCTGAAAAGCTGATCACCAAGGAGGGCGTTGTCATGCTCGGTGGTGGTTACGGCAGCTCCGAAACGTTTGCCATCGCGGGTGTCGCCCAGCAGGACAGAGTTCCTTTTCTGGTAAGCACGGGTTCCGACAACAAGATCACCGAGAGGAAATGGGATTACGTGTTTCGCCTCAACCAGCCGGTGAGCGACTATTCGAAGGCCCTTGAAAGTTTTTTGACAGATATAGTAAAGCCTCAGAAGGTGGCGATACTCTACGAGAACACTAACTTTGGTTCGTCAGGGTCGAAGACTTTTCAGGAAACCTGCGAAAGGCTTAAGTTCCAGGTGGTGATGAATGAAGGATATCAGAGCGGTGGCGTGGATTTCAAGCCGCTGCTGGTCAAGGTTAAGCAGGCGAACCCTGATGTGGTCTACATGGTTTCTTACTTGATGGACGCCTCGCTTATTATGAAACAATCGATGGAGTTGCAGCTCTCCCCCAAGGTTTTTGTGGGAGGGGGCGCAGGCTTTACCCTGCCTGAATTCGGTCAGAATGCTGGCAAAGCCGGCGAGTTGGTCTATTCAGCGACCCTGTGGTATCAGACCTTGCCCTATCCGGGCGCCAAAGAATATTATGAGAAGTTTATACAGAAATATAAAATGGACACTGAATACCACGGAGCTGAAGGATATTCATCTGCCTATGTGATCGCGGACGCACTCAAAAGGGCAAAGACCCTGAGTCCGGAAGACGTCCGCGAGTCGCTTACCGGGACCGATCTAATGACTGTATTCGGGCCGGTCAAATTCGTCGCATATGAAAAGATGACCAATCAGAACAAGCTTCCGACTTACCTGGTGCAATGGATAAATGGAAAGCTCGAGATGGTATGGCCTAAGGAAACAGCGACCAAGCCTTATGTTTATCCTATTGATTGGGAAAAAGTTTGGAAGTAGGTTGTGTTAGACCATAGGGGGGTGGCAGTGGTGTGGAGGTTGCCCCCCTTTTCTTTCGCCGGCGGGGAAGGACCAATCTAATGGAAATGTTTATTCAGACGCTTGTCGCCGGGATTCTGATAGGCGGCGTCTATGCCCTTATCGGGCTTGGAATGACCCTGATAATGGGTGTTATGCGCATCATCAATCTTGCTCACGGCCAATTGATGATGGTTGCCATGTACATTACATTCGTTCTTTACGAATTCCTGGGGCTGGACCCGTATTATTCGTTACTCATTGCGCCTCCGTTGCTGTTCCTGCTGGGGGCGGCAATCCAGAAATATTTTCTCAATCCGCTCCTCAAGATTGACTCGGTGATCCCGCAAAACCAGATCCTGATGACAGTCGGAGTTGGGATAGTCCTGACCGAGACGATACGCTTCATATTTCACTCCGATTATAAATCCGTCAAGACCTCTTATAGTTCGTCCACCTTCATGATAGGCTCCATCTCATGGAACGTTCCGATGGTCGTGGCCTTCGGACTCGCCGTCCTGCTGACTGCATGCCTTTTCTTTTTCCTCCTGAAGACCGATACCGGTAAATCCGTTCGCGCTACGGCGCAAAATAAGGATGCCGCCATGGTCATGGGCATCAACGCCGAGTGGATCACTCAGCTCACCTATGGACTCGGTGCAGCCATGGCCGCGGCGGGCGGGACACTGCTTCTGCCGATCTACTACCTTTTTCCCGATGTGGGCGCTCCATTCACACTGAAGGCATTCATCATAACCGTCCTCGGCGGCCTGGGCAGCACGGTCGGCGCCATCTTCGGCGGCCTGGTCCTTGGCGTGGCGGAGTCTCTCGGGGCCACCTATATTTCCATGGCCCTCAAAGACGCCTTCGGCATGGTCATTTTCGTTCTCGTACTCGTATTTCTTCCAGGCGGCCTGAAGACGCTGACGAAAGTTTAACAGGGGAAGAACATGAAACGCCGACAGACATTCGTCGTACTGGGGCTGCTCGCGCTCCTTGTGATCTTTCCGCTCGCGATAGGCTCGGATTATTATCGCCATATTTTCATAATCGCCCTGATGTGGGTGGTAATCGGGTCCTCATGGAACCTTCTCGCGGGATATACGGGACAGATTTCTTTTGGGCATGCGATCTTTTTCGGGGTGGGCGCTTATTCGGCAGGCATATGCACAACGAAATTGGGGATCTCCGCATGGTGGGGAATGCTTCTGGGCGGCCCCATGGCCATGCTGGCGGGACTTTTCCTCGGATGGATATGCTTCCGGCTGCGCGGGTCATACTTCAACCTGGCGACTCTGGCTATTGCGGAGGTTTTTCGCCTGGTCGCGATCTACTGGAAAGATCTTACCGAAGGGATGCAGGGAATCCTGATCATTACGACTTTTCGCTCCAAGATACCTTACTATTTCCTGGCCCTCGGACTTGCAGCCCTGTGCGTGTTTTCGATAAGCCTTATTATTAAATCCAAGTGGGGCTTCTATTTCATAGCAATCCGCGAGGACCAGGACGCCGCCGAGGCACTCGGCATCAGTTCCTTTCGATACAAGAGCCTCTCGGTCATGGTAAGCTCCTTTTTCACCGGCCTCGCCGGAGCCTTCTATATGAACTACATGGGGTTCATCGACCCGGAGGTCGTGTTTTCCCTTTATTTCATCTCTATAATGGCAATCCTGGTCGCTATCATCGGAGGGGCCGGAACCATCTTTGGCCCGCCTGTGGGCGCCTTCATAATGGTGCTGCTCCAGGAACTTTTCAGAAGCTCCTTTTTCGGATATGCCCCGAAATGGGTAAGTAACGCGCACGCGCTTGCGTTCGGGCTCCTCGTCATCCTGGTTATCCGCTTCATGGCAAATGGGGTGGTAGGGGATTTGCCAAAGATCAAGGCCCTGTTGCTCGGCGACAAACCGCCACCTTCCGTTGCAAGTGAGAATTGAGTATGCACTTTTTCGAGACAAGACGCCTGACAAAGGCTTTTGGGGGGCTTATCGCCGTAAACGACCTCAGCTTCGAGGTCGAAGAAGGTGAGATATACGGCCTCATCGGTCCCAACGGGTCCGGGAAAACGACCGTTTTCAACCTGATTACGGCCTTCTACCCGATCACTTCAGGGACTATTCATTTCAGGGGCAAGGAAATGAATGGTCTGCTCACCTGGCAGGTTTGCAAGCAGGGGGTCTGCAGGACCTTTCAGATAGTTAAGCCCCTTCGCCGCATGACAGTGCTGGAAAACGTCATGACTTCCGCGTTTTGCAGGACATCCAAATCCAACGTGGCCAGAGACAAGGCTATAGAAGTCCTGCATTTTTGCGAGATGGACAAAAAGCTGGACCACTCGGCGAAAGGCCTTACGATCGGGGACCGGAAACGACTGGAAATCGCGCGGGCCTTGTCCACCGAACCTAAGCTGCTCCTGCTGGACGAAACGATGGCCGGCCTTACGCCACAGGAACAGGCCGATGGCGTGGAACTCATTCGCAAGATCAGGAACGCGGGAATCACGATCATCATAGTCGAGCATATCATGCAGGTGATCATGAACATATGCGACCGCATCCTTTGCATCAATCACGGCCAGGAAATAACCAGGGGGACTCCCTCCGAGGTCGCCAACAACCAGGCCGTTATCGAAGCATATCTCGGAAAGGACTAGGAATGCTGCGGGTTGAGCATGTTAACGCCGGCTATGGGGACGTCCAGGTGCTCTGGGACGTTTCTTTCCATGTTGCCGAGAATGAATTCGTGGTGCTTGTAGGCGCCAACGGCGCGGGCAAAAGCACTATAATGAGGGCCATATCCAGTATGGTTACGCCGGACGAGGGACAAATCTGGTTTCAGGACCAGCGGCTGGACCTGGTGCCGCCGCACAAGATTGTGGAAATCGGGATTGCTCACGTCCCGGAAGGGCGGCAGCTTTTCCCGGAAATGAGCGTCATGGAAAATCTGGAGCTCGGGTCGCTCGTACCGGCGGCCAAAGCCAGGCGCAAAGAGTCACTGGAATGGGTCATGGAGCTTTTTCCCCGCCTCAAGGAACGCAGGAAACAGATGGCCGGCACGCTGTCGGGTGGGGAGCAGCAGATGTGCGCGATCGCCCGGGGGCTTATGTCAAGGCCGAAGATGATTATGTTCGACGAGCCTTCCCTTGGATTGTCTCCCCTGCTCACTAAGGAAATTTTTCGGCTTACCCTCAAGATACACGAACAGGGTCTTACCATCCTCATGGTTGAGCAAAACGTCAAACAGACCCTGGCGATTTGTGACCGCGCCTATGTTCTCGAAAACGGCAGGGTCGTTCTCGAAGGAAAGGGAAAGGAACTGCTGGAGAACCAGCAGGTCAAGCAGGCATTTTTAGGGATTTGATCCACTCTGTTCATCGGGTCCAAAGAACTCTCTCCTTCGGTATTCGCTATCCCCGCAGCCATTTAGTTTCCCACTGGGATGTTCCGGAATTTTAACAATTCTTAACAAAAAATAACTCGCTAATTCAGGGTAAGTTGCGCTTAAAATCGACCGCTGTGAGCCGTTTGGGCTCAAAAAATCCGGATTGTCCCGGTCTGACCCTTTTTATATCGGCGTGAGTTTTAATTCGCAGCCGTTTCCTGCAGCGGAAAGCATGGAGAACAAAAGTGCGACGGGCTTTTGGAATAGCGGCACTGGTGGTTGCCGGCCTGGCCGTGTTGGGCGGTGTGGGTGCCTGGTGGTTTTGGTACCAGCGGGACGGGGAGCCGAAATTGGACACGGCAGCGGTGAAGCGGGGCGATCTCGTGTCTGTGATCAGCGCCACGGGGACTGTTGAGCCGGAGCAGGTCGTCGATGTGGGTGCGCAGGTTGCCGGTATTGTTCTCGCCTTCGGCCGGGACGAGCACGATAATCTTGTCGACTATGGGTCGGCTGTGAAGGAGGGCGATGTACTGGCGCGAATAGACGACACGCTCTATGTGGCTGCCGTCGAGATTGATAAGGCCCAGTTGCAACAGGGCCGCGCCAACCTGGTCAATGCCAGGGCCAACGTGCTTCAGGTGAAGGCCAAGCTGTGGGAGGCTGAGGTGGACTGGCGCCGGGCCAAGGTCCTCGGACCTTCACAGGCCTTGGCGCCGACCACCTATGATCAATACAAAGCCAATTACGAGGTTGCAAAGGCCAACGTGGCGGTGGCCGAGGCCGCCGTGGAAACAGCGGCAGCGGCTGTATCGCAGGCGGCAGCCGTTCTTAAAAAGGACCGGGAAACCCTCGCATACTGCACCGTCAAGTCGCCGGTGGCCGGCGTAGTCATTGACCGTCGGGTCAATATAGGCCAGACCATCGTCTCCAGCATGAGCGCTCCAAGCCTGTTTCTGATCGCCAAGGACCTCAAGCGCATCCAGGTATGGGCATCGGTTAACGAAGCCGACATTGGCAATATTCACTCTGGCCAGCCGGTGACCTTCACGGTCGACGCCTTTGGCGACCAGGTCTTCCATGGCGTGGTCAACAAGATTCGGCTCAACGCCACCATGTCCCAGAACGTCGTCACCTACACGGTCGAGGTCAACTCCGATAACTCCGATGGCAAACTGCTGCCCTATCTGACGACTAACCTGCAATTCGAAGTCGGCCGCCGTCAAAACGTCCTGATGGCGCCAAACGCGTCGCTGAGATGGGCCCCGCGGTCCAGCCGGGTATCCTCTGAATCTCGTCGGGCCTCCGATGCCAAGGGCGGCCGTCCCAGGGACGGGGAGGGGCACATCGCAAAGAGCGCGGCGTCTGCATCCGACGGAGCTGTCTGGGTCGCCCTGGGCAATGACGTTGGGCCGGTCAAGGTGCATGTCGGGTTAACTGACGGGGCATGGACGGAAGTCAGCGGCGATGGGCTGACCGAGGGCCTGCGAGTGGTCACCGGTGAAGGCAAACGGGAATCCGAGGGCAATAAAAACGAGGGCGCAAACCCATTTATGCCGCAGGCAGGGCGCCTTCGCGGGCAAGGTCAAGCCCCGCCCGGCGCCGGACGCTGAACTCGGCCAGGGGGTATTCCGGATATGGAATTGATCGAACTTCGCGACATCTGCAAGACTTACCGCCTGGGTGAGATGGATCTGCCGGTGCTCAAAGGGATTTCCCAGCAGGTCGCCCGGTCTGAGTTCGTGGCGCTGATGGGGGCCAGCGGTTCCGGCAAGAGCACCCTGATGAATATCCTGGGTTGCCTCGATCACCCGAGCTCGGGCCAATACTGGCTCGACGGCCGTGAGATCTCCAGGCTGACGGCCAAAGAACGCGCCAGGTTGAGAAACCGCATGATAGGGTTCGTATTCCAGAATTTTAACCTGCTGCCCCGCATGACGGCTTTTGAAAACGTCCTGATGCCGCTCATGTACTGCAGGGATAACCTCACCGAACGCGAGATGGCGCGGCGCGCCGCCGAATTGCTCGAAAAAGTCGGGTTATCGGGTCGCCTTCATCACAAGCCGCTGCAACTCTCGGGAGGTGAACAGCAGCGCGTGGCGATTGCCCGTTCTCTGATCAGCCATCCGCAAGTGCTTTTCGCCGACGAGCCGACCGGTAATCTCGACTCGCGCACCAGCGAGGAAATCCTCCAGATATTTCAACAGCTCAATCACATGGATCGCATCACGCTGATTATCGTGACCCATGATCCTGGTGTCGCTCTACATGCGCAGCGTATCATCCGCATCAGGGACGGCCTGATCGATGGCGGCGCCGCATGATCGAGTGCCGAGGAGGGGCCCCCGTGAAACTGTATCGCACCTTAAAGATGGCCTCGCTTGCGCTGCGTCACAACGTCATGCGCGCGGCCCTGACGACCCTGGGCATTGTGATAGGCGTTGCGGCGGTGATCACGATGATGGAGATAGGCAATGGGGCCTCCGTGGCCATCCAGCGCACCATGGCCAGCATGGGCGCGAACACTCTGGTGGTCCTGCCTGGAGCAGTCAGCATAGCAGGTGTCAACAGCGGCGCCGGGGCAATGATGACGCTAACACCGCAGGATGCCGATGCGATCCTGAAAGAGTGCCCTTCTGTCGCCTGTGCGGCGCCGATCGTGCGCGCCCGCGCCCAGGTGGTGTACGGTAATCGGAACTGGGTGCCGACTTACGTCTACGGCACTACCCCATCGTTTCTCGATATACGCGATTGGACTGAAATGGCTGAAGGGGAAGCCTTTACAGAGCATGAAGTCCTGAACTCGAGCAAAGTGTGCATGGTCGGCCAGACCGTCGTAAGAGAGCTTTTCGGCGGCCGGTCGCCCGTCGGCAGGCATGTGCGCATCAGGAACGTAGATTTCAAGGTCATCGGCGTGTTGCGCAAAAAAGGCGCCAATCTGATGGGCATGGACCAGGACGATGTTCTTTTGGCGCCGTGGACGACGATCAAATATCGCGTGGTCGCTTCCTCGCTTTCAGGTGGCAACCAGAGCAGTAACAACACCGCGAATACCAGCGAAGTCAATACGCTTAACATGACTTACCCGAACCTGCAGCAAAATCTTTATCCGGTCCCATCGACCACGGAACAGTGCGACACGCCCCAACCGATTCGATTCCCAAACGTCGACCAGGTACTGACCGCCGCGCCTTCGGCCGACCGGATTCCCTCTGCAATCCAACAACTCGGCGACTTGCTGCGGCAGCGGCACCGCCTTCGCAATTCCGATCCGGATGATTTTAGCATTCGTGATATGACCGAGATTACGAAGACGATGAGTGCCACGGCGGAAATGATGACCAAGCTGCTCCTGTGCGTGGCCATGATCTC
>JBEKMB010000142.1:0-2949 GCA_050008735.1 Syntrophobacteraceae bacterium | reverse complement strand
CCGTGACTTCAAAATGAGCACACTTCTTGTGAGTTATTTTGGGGCGTTCGTTCTTTACGGCAACCCGATAGCAAGGTCAGTAGGCTGCTCAATTTACGGCTCAACTGGCCATAACGGTTCCTTGTAAATAATAATTATCTTGTGTTTGGCACTCCTTGGGCAGAGTTATACTTGTGATTCGATCTTCTATACGTTCGACTTTCTCTTAGTTCCAATTCGCGGCTTCAGCCACAAGTAAAGCGTGTGTGGATGCTCAGGAAAGCCTCAAACGCAGGACAATGGCGGCTAAAGACCAATTTCAGACGCCGGCCTGTCTTCACCAGCCGAGCAGCCAAATACATGAGTTCCTGTATCACGGTTTTGATTCGACGCCGTTTTGCCAAGTGGCGCACCGGGGTCTGTCCATCGACAAGTCCGATCTGTCCGATGAAGCGCAGGATATTGTAGGACAGGCCTCCCAAGGTCAAGATCAGGGCGTTGGTGGCGAATTTGCCCGAAGGGAGCCTTTCCATGTCCAGATCGGTCTTGATTTCGCTATGGAACTGTTCACTCGTTCCATGGTCTTCGTAGAGTCCGATGACATGCTTCATCGGCAGATCCAAAGTGGTCCACCATCCCTCGATCTCGATTTCCGGGGTAAGGAACCGTTGTCCGGATCGGTCGATAGTACGTTCAACTGCCCGCATCACCCGTTTGAATTGATACGTTTTCCCTTCATGGACCTGGCGGATATGAACGGTAAGCAGACCAACCCTTTTCCCCTCTCGCGGCGAGACAACTTCTCCATCTTCGAAAATTCGGTTCGCCCATTCAATCTGGTCTTCCCTTCGGGGATTCCACTTGATGATATAGCTGACATTCCTTTGTCCCGCCAGGGCAACTCGGGTATCCAGCGCGTCATGGGCAGAATCCAAGCGTGCCAGGAGCTTTCGGGAAGTCAAGGTGCGGGCCTTTTCAATAACCCGCTTGATAAAAGGGATGAACCCCTCCTGACTATGCTGGCTGCCCTTTCTCAACTCCAGCTCCAGGCACCATCCCTCCCTCCCCAGATAGGCCGCTATCGGCGCATAGCCGTCCCGACCATTATAGATACGGGACACTCCTTCTTTTTTGGTCTTGGAGTTGTCCATACCGAAGACATCGCAGTCCAGAGGTACATGTCCGGTCTCAAGAGGAGTAATGGTTACTCGGGCTTTCTTGAGAAATTCCACAGAACAGGCATCGGCAAGAGCCAACAGATCAGGTGCAACCTCGTCCAGCCGCTGACGCATAGTCTCAGTCGAAGGAACTCTGCCAATTCCCAGGGCTTGCCTGAAATAGTCGTCTTCCCTGCGGTTGGTCACGGCCTCGAAATCGCTTTGCCCAATGGAAAGGAGTCCGACATAGCTGCGAAGGATATCGTCCATGCCAATACCCCCGGAACTTACCGGAAAGCTCTTCATGTTCACCTCCCAAGTGAGTTCGTGTGAGGTGAGTGTATACCACTAATAGTTAATTATTACCAGTAGTTATGTATAACAAGGTGCTAATTTGATATTTGTAAATTCACGGATTCAGGATACAGAATAAAAGCAATGGAAATACCGTAAGACGCATGACCTGATTTGTACTTCGGTTCATTTGAATTCCTCCTTTTATCCGGAATAATGCATCAACTTAAGTGCCAATCCCAATCGCTTCTTCGGGTGGGGTTTTTGCCCGGAAAAACTTCTTGCGCGTGCCGGTACATTGAAAAACTAGACAATTTCCGATTGGAATACGCAAATTATACGTCGAGGGGACCGGTGTTTGCGTTTTCAGGGCACACCTCCATCCCCGGAGTTTTGTATAACCTGGTTCATGCCTGTCCGCCTTGAGGGGTTGAGGTGAATAAGATACGATAATAGCGGGCGAGGGAAAAAGCCGACACAACGTGGACGTGCCATCTCCTTGTATGGAGACCACCCTGGCCCCAACTTTTACAAGCCACCGGATGATTGAGTCTATGGAGGGTTTGACGTTCTTTCCCCAGAATGCCGCGTCCCGTATCACATGGAGCAGACGCAGCATCGGCAATTGACGAATTTGTAGGGCGGAGGATCTATCGACCAGTTCTTCGTAGCTGAAGACCTTCGGCGTGTGTACAAGTTCTCTGGGTGCAATCAGCCGAGTTTTCGGTGTGGATTTCATGCCGGAATGGTCCCCCAGTGGTATCAGTCATAGAATACCCCGTGGCGAAATCATATGATCTTCCTGATCCACAGCCTGCCTGACCCCTCCCCGATGGTTTCAACCATAGAAGAGGGGTCAGGCAAATCGCATGATCTTTCTGAAGTACAGCCAGCCCTGACCCCTACTACGTGGTTTCAGTCATGGAATACCCCACAGGCAAAGTCACCTGATCCTCCTGATCCACACCCAGTCTGACCCCTCCCCGATGGTATCCATCATCGAGTACCCATTGGGAAGAAGCATAATGCAGATCCCGAATGTTCTCATCGAGTTCGGCTAAGCCTTTGAGAAAGGTGCGGCAAAAGCCATGATCTTGGCTGAAATGGAAATGGTGAATTGAGTGCTCATGGTTGTGGTGGCTCAGACTGGCGTTGCTTTTCCCTCTCTTCCATTCTAGCCCTCTGAAGGGCCTGTTCGACTTTGGAGGCGGAGACGAGGCGCATGGTGTCCGCGAGTGCGTCTGGGGTATGACATGAAAGTAAGCTGGTGTGAAAGAAATGTGGCTTGAACCTGAAAGTATAAGTTAAGCATCTCCATATTTGCTGAAGCTAAGTCACTGCATTAACTAGATATTATTGGCTAATATCGGCTAAACAACAAAACTGCAACCGTAACCTATTACCGCCGGTGAAAGAGTCTGCCAAAATGGGCGGTGAGAAAGTCGGCCTGCCCGGCGGTCAAGAATAGGCCAAGCATTTTCTTCTTTTTCTTCCGTTTTTAATGCGCTCGCGCATTCCT
>JBEKMB010000141.1:0-3913 GCA_050008735.1 Syntrophobacteraceae bacterium | reverse complement strand
GACAGCGGCTGGCAAAACTGGAAGCAGTATCTCTTTTCTTTGCTCCTGTTCAACACACTGATGTTCGTTTTCAGCTTCCTGGTTCTGGCGCTCCAGCCGTGGATGCCGTTTAATCCCGACGGAAAAACGCTGCTGGCCCCGAGCGCCATTTTCAACAGCGTCGCCTCTTTCATTACGAACACGAACCTCCAACATTATTCGGGCGACCAGCACCTGTCGAACTTCAGCCAGATTTTTTTCTGTATTTTTAATCTCTTTTTCTCTGCGGCGGTAGGCCTGTGTGCACTGGCCCTCATTTTCATAACCCAGGGCAGTCCGATGACCTTCCAGACCTCGCACCAGGTTTCAACGCTCGAGGCGGGGGCGATGGGTACGACCGACACAGGCGAGGCCAAACAGCAAACAATTGTCGTGGGGCCGGTCGCCGCCTTTGAATCGATGAAGATGCTGGGTACCAACGGGGGTGGATTTTACGGCATGAACTCCGCGCACCCGTTCGAAAATCCCACTGGTTTATCCAATTTCTTCAACACCTATGCGATGATGATGTTCCCGTTTGCTCTGGTGTTGATGTTTGGCCGAATGCTACGTAGGTTCCGGCACTCCCTTGTGATTTTCGCCGTCATGATGGTCATGATGGCAGGCACAATCGTCTGGGCAATCTGTTTCGATACGCTCAAACCTAATCCTGGATTGACAGGACAATCCATAGAGCAAAAGTTCGAGGTCCCCAGTGCAACAGCTCCGGGAGGAAAGCTTACAGTGAATCTGCCGGCGGTTCCGAGCTTGCCCGTTGACCAGCATCTGGGCAATCTCGAAGGCAAGGAAATGCGTTTCGGGACTTCGGCGGGCGCAACTTTTGGCGCCCTGACCACCGATGTGACGTGCGGCGCGGTGAATGCGGAAAGTGACAGCCTGAACCCGGTGGCGGCCCTTTCGCCTATGGCCGGGATGTGGCTCAACTGCGTGTTCGGCGGCAAGGGCGTGGGAATGATAAACATGTTGACGTTCATCATAGTCGGTATCTTCATCGCCGGAATGATGGTGGGAAGAACGCCGGAATATCTCGGGAAAAAAATCGGCGCCCGCGAGGTAACATTTGCAATGATCGCCATATTGGTGCACCCGGTCATGATTCTCATGCCCACGGGGCTTTTCGCCGCGACGACCTGGGGGCTTCAGGCAATAAGCAACCCGGGCGCCCATGGCTTCTCGCAAATCCTTTACCAGTTCTCTTCGGCTGCCGCCAATAACGGTTCTGCATTCGACGGTCTCGGGGTCACCTATGGTTTCTGGAATGCAGTGAGTCCAGCCCCGAGCGCGGTGGCATTCGACATCGCGGCCGGTCTGGTCATGCTTTTCGCCCGTTTTCTCCCTATTATTGCGCCCATGGCCCTGGCGGCGTCGCTGGGGGCCAAGAAGTCGAGCCCGTTTGGTCTTGGCACGCTTCGGGATGACGGCACAACGTTCGGTTTTCTCCTGCTGGGGACCGTTGTTATTATCGGCGCTTTGCTCTTTTTACCGGTGGCAGTGCTTGGACCGGTGGCGGAGCACTTTGGCCCGATGCCTTTTGGGGGATAACGGTCAGGAGCGCTGATGAAAACCGATATTAAGATACGGCGAGAAAAAGACGCACTCAAAGGAGTTCCAGGTATGAGCAAGGCAGTTCCAGATTTTGAAATACCGGTAGGGGAGGCTCGTCCGGGTCCGGAGCAGTTTCAGCCGGTGCGCCGTGTAAGAGCGCGGAAGCTGCTGGAAAAGGAGACCGCAATGGTCGCCTTGAAGCAGGCATTTATCATGCTGCGGCCTGACCTCCAGTGGAATAATCCCGTCATGTTCGTGGTATTGGTTGGGGCTGTTCTTACCCTTCTGTATATCGTCGAAGCTGCATGGGGCGGCGCCACGAGCCAGGTGTCCATTAGTTACTTTATAGCCCTTGATGTATGGCTTTTTTTGACGGTGATTTTCGCAAATTTCGCCACCGCCCTTGCTGAAGCCCGCGGTAAGGCCCAGGCTGAATCGCTCAAAAAAGCCCGTCACGACACTGTTGCCTACCGTATGAACGCAAAAGGCGCCATAGAAGAAGTCTCGTCAGCCGATCTAAGACAGGGTGACCGGGTCGTAGTAAAAGCTGGACAGACAATTCCAGGGGACGGAGAAATCATCGAGGGAATAGCCTCGGTTGACGAGTCGGCGATAACCGGCGAATCTGCGCCGGTAATTCGCGAGGCGGGCGGTGACCGGTCGGGAGTTACCGGAGGTACAGTCGTGCTCTCGGACCGTATCGTGGCCGAGATAACGAGCAGCGCCGGCGAATCGTTCCTGGACCGGATGATTGCCCTCGTCGAAGGCGCCATCCGCCAGCGTTCCCCTAACGAAATCGCCCTGACGCTGGTGCTTTCAGCCTTTACGCTGATCTTTCTCATCGTGGTGATCCCTCTTTTGCCGATGGCCCGGAATGCCGAGCTATACATGCAGAGCTACCTGGGCATTCAGGAGCCCGTGAAAAGTCTCGGGACCGATGTCCCGACCCTTATCGCCCTTCTTGTGTGCCTCATTCCGACCACTATCGGCGCACTGCTCTCAGCGATTGGTATAGCGGGCATGGACCGCGCTCTTCAGGCAAATATCATCGCCAAGAGCGGGAAGGCAGTGGAATTGGCCGGTGATATCGATGTCGTGCTGCTCGATAAGACTGGAACCATCACCATAGGCAACAGGAACGCGACCACATTCCTGCCGGTTGGAAAATACTCGGCCTCCGATGTGGGGCGGCTTGCCGCACTGGCCTCTGCCGCCGATGCCACCCCGGAGGGGAAAAGCATAGTGCAGTTGTTTGAAAAAAATAGCTCGGCTCCGATAGATGTGCCGCCGGAGGCCCAGTTCATTGCATTTACGGCGCAAACGCGCATGAGTGGAATCGATCTGCCCGACGGCCGAAAAATAAGGAAAGGCGCTCCGGACGCCATTATCAAATTTATTGACGCCAATAATGGAAGCGCGCCCCCGGAACTCAGCTCGCTGGTCGACAGCGTTGCCTCTCAGGGCGCTACCCCCCTGACGGTCGCTGAAGGCGGCAATGTTGTCGGAGTTGTCGTTCTCGAGGATATTTTGAAGCCGCACATGTCGGAACGCTTCGAACGATTGCGAAAAATGGGGCTTCGAACTGTTATGATCACCGGCGACAATCCGCTTACTGCCGCAACGATAGCAAAAAAGGCGGGAGTCGATGGCTTTCTGGCCGAGGCGACACCTGAAACAAAGCTTGCCTACATCAAAAAGGAGCAAGTGGGGGGAAAACTGGTTGCAATGATGGGTGACGGCACAAATGACGCCCCTGCGCTTGCGCAGGCAGACGTCGCGCTGGCCATGAACGCTGGGACCCAGGCAGCCAAGGAAGCCGCCAATATGGTTGACCTGGACAGCGATCCGACGAAGTTGATCGAAGTGGTGGAAGTCGGAAAACAGCTCCTCGTGACTCGAGGCTCGCTCACAACCTTTTCCATTGCAAACGACGTTGCGAAATACTTCGCCATCATTCCGGCCCTGTTTGCCGGCACTCTGCCATGGCTGAAGGCGATCGATATTATGCACCTTCATTCGCCCACCTCGGCCATCCTCTCGGCTGTTATCTTCAATGCGTTGATTATTCCCGCGCTCATCCCGGTTGCACTCAAGGGAGTTCGCTACCGTCCGCTCGGCGCTGATGCCCTGCTCCGCAGAAACATGCTGGTATGGGGTCTTGGTGGCGTGGTTTTACCTTTCATTGGTATCAAACTGATCGACGTGGTGATGGTTGCCCTGCACATGGTCAGCTAAAAACATGAGTCCCAGGAGACGCGGACATGATGAAATATCTTTCTAAAAGCGTTCAACTTTTGATATTCGGCGTGGTCATCTGCTGCATTATTTA
>JBEKMB010000140.1:0-3646 GCA_050008735.1 Syntrophobacteraceae bacterium | reverse complement strand
GGTTTGAATAAGATAATCGAAAATGCCCGCATAGTTTACCAGGAAAAGATCGCCGGACAGATATTCAGGCTCAGGCTGCATTCGCCTGAGATCGCGGGCGCGGCCCGCTGCGGACAGTTCGCAATGATTCGCGTACGCGAGGGGACCGATCCGCTGCTTCGCCGCCCCTTTTCGTTTAGCCGCATATACCCGGAAGACGGGGACTTTGAAATCCTCTACAGGGTTGTTGGGCGCGGCACGTGGCTCATGTCGCGCCTTACGCCCGGATCCGGCGTAAGCATTATCGGTCCTCTGGGAAACGGGTTTGAACTCCCGCTCGACAGAACCATTCCCCTGGCCTTTATTGCCGGAGGGATCGGCATAGCGCCTCTTCTGGAGCTGATGGCACAGGTGTTATCCGGGCGCGGGCCCAGGAGCACGGGCAACCTGCATCTTTTCTACGGCGCACGCACGGCCTCCGAGCTTTTACCCGAAGACTTTCTTGGAGACCAGGGCGTACAGGTCCGCACGGCAACCGATGACGGCAGCTTCGGCTACAAGGGCTACGTCACCAAAATGTTTGAAGAATTCACGATGGAAGGCGCCTTCCACCCCTTGGAGATCTATTCGTGCGGACCGCTCACAATGCAGTATCACGTGGCACAGTGGGCGCTCTCACATGATACGCTCGCCCAGCTTTCGATGGAATCGCTCATGGCCTGCGGCATCGGGGCCTGTCTTGGGTGCGCGCTTCCCGCTTCGATACCAGGCGGCCCGGAATCCGAAAGTTTTGTCCATGTGTGCGAAGACGGCCCAATCTTTTTGGCAGGATCTATAAAATGGAACAAAATCTCGGCCCAGCAAACGGAACCTCCCCGGACCTGGCTGTTCAGCTAGGACCGCTGCACCTTAAAAACCCTGTTATGAGCGCATCCGGCACGTTCGGCTACGGTGAGGAATATTCGAATTTTTTCGACCTCAAGCGTCTCGGGGCCATTGTGGCAAAGGGGATTTCTCTTGAACCCCGCGCCGGCAACCCCCCTCCCCGCCTGGTCGAAACCCCGGCCGGAATGATAAACGCAATAGGCCTGGAAAATGTCGGCATAGAAAGGTTTGTGAGCCTCAAGCTCCCTTTTTTGCGTGAACAGGGCGCTCCAGTGATCGTAAACATCCTCGGCGAAACTCTCGAGGAATATGCCGAACTTGCCGCCCGGCTCAATGATGCGCCGGGAGTGGCGGCCATCGAGATAAACGTGAGCTGCCCGAATGTAAAGGCAGGCGGCATGGTTTTCGGGACCGATCCGGCGATGACCTCCAGGGCGGTCGAAGCCGTCAGGCGGGCCACGGCCCTGCCGCTTATCACCAAGCTCACGCCCAACGTAACGAACATCGCCGAGATCGCCAGGGCCGCCGAAGGGGCCGGAAGCGATATCATTGCCTGCATAAACACCGTGGCGGCCATGGCGGTCGATGTTTTTTCCAGGAGGCCGCGGCTGGCCAATATTCTTGGGGGACTCTCCGGGCCCGCCGTAAAGCCCATCGCTCTTCGGTGCGTCTACGAAGTCACGCGGGCGGTCAAATGCCCGGTGATAGGAATCGGGGGCATAACCAATGCAACCGATGCCCTGGAGTTTCTGCTCATAGGGGCCGGGGCCGTCCAGGTAGGGACCGCTAATTTCATTAACCCCGTCGTTGCCGTCGAGATAATCGAGGGAATGGAGCGCTTTTTAAAGGTGGAAGGGATTGCCGATATAAAAAGCTATATCGGAAGCCTCGATACGAGCTGCCTTTTCCCCTTTGCCGGAGATTCCTGCGCCCTGATCCAGTCGGAAATCCCAGAAAACGCGTGAATAGGTGAGAGGGCAAAACCAAAGGCGCCGGTTCATCTACTCACCTGGGGAGAGTTTTTAGTTGCCGGTTTTTAGTTTTGAGTGGGTTACCTATTCACCCATTCACCTACTCACCCATTCACCCCATTTTTTCTCCCATTCACCCGCTCTTCTCCGCTTCACGGTATCTTCAAACACTGTATTCGCCCCATTGATCGAATGATATCCCAATTTAAAATGCCCATAGCGAAAAAGGACCCATATCTTTCACCCTGTTCAACCGCACATCAGCGTGGAATCGAACCCCCCAGCCCGAGATTGGTTTACGCACCCGGTTAATGACCCTTCCGGCTGGTCTGTGGCTTTGTTTTTTTGTCGAAAACCCCGTCGAGAGGATGGCGGATTAAAATGAAAAGCGCAGTTATCAGATCTACGGGCAGCTATCTGCCCGAAAAAGTGTTGTTAAACGACGAATTGACTCAATTTCCCGTGGAATCGCTGCCGCGCATAGCAATGAAGACAGGGGTCCTGTCCAGGAGATTCGCTCCGGAGGAATCCTGCACATCGGATCTGGCCATAAAAGCAGGCCTCAACTGCCTGGAGAAAGCTAATTTTCCCGTCGAACAGGTGCAGGGCATCATCCTTTCGACGTCATCTCCGGATCGCGTGCAGCCCCCAACGGCCACCCGGACCCAGGCCGGCCTGGGCGCACCCGGGGCTTTCGCCTTCGACATAAATTCGGTCTGCGCCGGCAGCAGTTACGGCATCTGCCTCGCCGATTCGATGATAAGGTCCGGAAGGTTCGACAACCTGCTTTTCATTGCGGCCGAGATGTATTCCAAAATTCTCAATCCGAACGACTTCAGCACCCTGCCCTACTTCGGCGACGGCGCCGGGGCGATCCTGTTTGTATCGGGCAACGGCGACAAGGGCGTTCAGCATTCATGTCTTGGCTCGGACGGCCATCTGTGGGACACGGTTGGCGTATTCGGGGGCGGGACCATGATCCCGTTCAACAGGCTTACCAACCCGAATGCAATTTATCTGAAAATGAACGGACGCGCTGTTTACGAGTTCGCCATGAAACGAGGGACCGAAGTGCTGGCGAGGTTGGCCGAGGAGACGGGAATTTCTCTGGACGAGGTCGACTGTTTCATCTGCCATCAGGCAAATATCAATATTCTGAAGGGGATATCATCGACCCTGAACATCCCGTTTGAAAAGTTCTACGTAAATCTCGACCGGTACGGAAACACCGCCAGCGCATCCGTGATAATAGCCCTCGATGAGGCGATTGGGTCCAATATGATCCGCGAGGGCAGCCTTGTGGCGACCGTTGCGTTCGGCGGCGGACTGAACTACGGCTCGAACCTTATTCGTTTCTGATCAGCCCAAAAGCGCCCGGTAGATGTCCTAAGACGAAAGGCAGATGATTTAGACAGGATTAACGGGATTTACAGGAAGCAGGAAACGAGGAGCAATGAGCGGTCAAACTCTGCAAATTCTGTCCAGGAACCCAAAAAAGACAATACTTTTGACAGGATTAACGGGATTTACAGGAAGCAGGAAACGAGGAGCAATGAGCGGTCAAACTCTTTAAATTCTGTCCAGGAACCCAAAAAAGACAATACTTTAGACAGGATTTACAGGATTTACAGGAAGCAGGAAACGAGGAGCAATGAGCGGTCAAACTCTGTCAATTCTGTGCCTTTGGCATGTTGTTTTCCTGTAAATCCTGTAAATCCTTGTATGTTTGAAACATGTTAAAAGCGTATAGACTGGCTGAGCAGAACCGCCGAGAATGGGTCTACCCCATGACTCGTCGGAGGCGGTTCTGC
>JBEKMB010000014.1:0-68913 GCA_050008735.1 Syntrophobacteraceae bacterium | reverse complement strand
GCCGAGCGCTCGGCGCCGGCCAAAGGCCGCCGCCAAAGCGCCATACTAGGGGGTGTGGGGGGCTTAGCTCCCCACGTTTTTAAAAAGCGTCCTTTGATACATTCTTGAACGCAACTTCGTATGATGACCACGGTGTCCCTGTTATGAAAGAAGACGAAATAATCCAATATCCTATCGAAGACTCGATCGACCTCCATACCTTCCGGCCGGACGAGGTTAAGGACCTTTTGAATGATTACCTGGAAGCGGCAAGCGAAAAGGGGTTCGAAGAGGTTCGAATAATCCACGGCAAGGGCGCCGGTGTGCTGCGCCGGATGGTCCATTCCGTGCTGAAGCGGCATCCGCTGGTGATATCGTTCAGGGAAGCGGGCCATGACGCCGGGGGCTGGGGCGCAACGATTGCCGCGCTCAGAAAGAAGATGCCGGGTTAGCCTGGTTTGGGCCCGGATTCTTTGACAAAAAAGCCCTTTTCCACCCGGCGGCGTGATTCCGAATTCGCCGCGCTGCCCGGAGATCGAAAAATCCCCCCGGCCTCTACAAAAGGGGGGCCGGGGGATTGCGGGAAACCCTGCCCTCGGATCGGGCGCGGCATCCATCAGTGATTTGCGCGGGCCCCTTTGTCATAGCTTCCAAGGAACTTGAAAAACTCGGTCTTTTCCCGCAGTTCGGTCACGATGTGCTGTTGGCTCTCTTCGGTCACGTCGGATTCCAGGTCCACATAGAACAGGTACTCCCAGGGCCTGCTGTGGATCGGCCTTGATTCGATTTTGACAATATTTACGCCGTTAACGGCAAAAATCCGAAGGGTTTCGAACAGTGCCCCCGGTTTATCGCTGACCGAATAGATCAGGGAAGATTTATTGCGGGGTCCCGGAAGAGAATCATCCCTGGATATAACCACAAATCTGGTGAAATTCCTGGGGTTGGTCTCGATGCCCTCCTTAATCAACGTCATCCTGTAGACTTGATCGGCTTGTTCGCCGGCTATGGCGGCTTCCCTGGGATCGGCGTTCTCTTTTACCCTTTTGACAGCCGAAGCCGTATCTTTGCACGCGATCAGTTCCCAGGCGGGATGTTTTTCGAGAAACTCCCTGCATTGCTGAAAGACCTGCGGATAGGAGTAGATCCTTTCCAAATCGTGGAGCTGCGCGTTTGGCTGCCCCATCAGATTATGTTTGATCCTCAAGGTCAGTTCCCCAACTATCTTTATGTCGTATTCGAGCAACAGGTCATAGTTCTCATGAATACTGCCAGTGAGGCTGTTCTCGACCGGAACGACGCCGAAGGCCGCTTCTCCCTTGTTCACGAGATCAAAAACCTCCCTGAATGCCGCACATTCCCGAAGGGGGACTTCATCGCCGAAAAACTGCAGGCATGCTTTGTGAGAAAAGGCGCCGGGCACGCCGCTATAGACAACGATGGCGGGGGCCTTGCTCCCGGCCCGGCCAGGTCTCATTAGGGCGCCTTTAGCGAGATAGGAGTAATCAACCTGTTTTCCGACGACCGGAGCGATTACATAGAGGTCTCGCATAAGCTGTTCGAACTGTTCCGGATAGAGGCTTTGGGGCCCGTCCGAAAGTGCTTTTTCGGGTTCCGTATGCACTTCGATTATTAGACCGTCGGCGCCCGCGGCTATCGCCGCACGGGCCATGGGGCTGACTTTGTCCCTGATTCCCGTGGCATGGCTCGGGTCTACTATGATCGGCAGGTGTGTGAGCTCCTTTATGACGGGAACGGCTGTAAGGTCCAGGGTGTTTCGCGTATAGCGCTCGAAGGTGCGAATCCCGCGTTCACACAGGATAACCTGGTCGTTTCCTTCCGAGAGGATGTACTCGGCGGACATGAGCCATTCCTCGATAGTTGCCGACAACCCCCGCTTTAAGAGCACCGGTTTGCCGATTCGGCCCACGGACTTGAGCAGTTCGAAGTTTTGCATGTTCCGGGCCCCGATCTGAACGACATCGACGTATTTGACCATAAGGTCCACCTGGCTCGGAGAGGTTATCTCCGAAACTATGCCAAGCCCGGTCTCTTCGCGCACCTCGCTGAGTATCTTCAGCCCTTCCTCCCCCAGGCCCTGAAAGGAATAGGGCGAGGT
Organism: Syntrophobacteraceae bacterium; assembly: GCA_050008735.1. Classification (GTDB taxonomy): domain Bacteria; phylum Desulfobacterota; class Syntrophobacteria; order Syntrophobacterales; family Syntrophobacteraceae; genus SbD1. The sequence goes on along the minus strand of JBEKMB010000014.1, from coordinate 66,815 downwards.
CCTCGGCTTGAATGCCCCGCCCCGGAACAGCACTGCTCCATGTTTGCGCACCGTGCGCGCAATATTCAAAGTCGTCTTCCTGTCTTCAACACCGCATGGGCCGGCGATCACCACGATACGGTCCCCGCCTATGGCGACGTCTCCGACCTTGATGACGGAGGCAGCGGGATGCAGCTCACGGCTCACCAGCTTGAACGGCTTGGATACGGGAACGGCCTTTTCGACGCCCGGCAGCGATTCATAAAATGCGGTTTCCCTGTACTTCGTGCCGACAATTCCCAGGACCGGTTCTCCCACCTCTCCAATTTCCTTCACCATATGGCCTTCGGAACGAAGCATCTCTTTGAGTCTGTCCACTTGTTCCTGTGTCGTTGCTTTTCCCAGAACGAGAATCACGGCAAATCCTCCAGTCAGGTTTTGAGTTCAACGCAAAAAAAAACCCCGAGAAAAACTCCTCGGGGTTCTGATGTCTTAGTTGGCCCCGGGGGAGATTCCTCGTCTCCACCCAGGGCACCGTCTTATAAGTTAATGTCCCAGGTGGACGCTCCTAAAGAAGAAAAAAAAGAAACCGAAAAAGGGCGAAAAAATGCGTCCTTCCGGTCTGCGCCAATCCGGAACAAAAAAGCAAATTTTTAAAAGCGAAACTCTACTCATTTAGAATCCATCCCCAGTTTCCCCAAAAGGTTAAAAGATGCGCGGGACTTTGTCAATGCCTTTGCGAAACGTCCATCCGGAACACATGCATGCCACGCCATGGCCTTTGCTTTCGCGCCCGCCCGGCAGGGGCCTGTGGATCGAGGCGATCTTTAGACCGGGCAATCATTTCCCGGCCAGGCGCAGCGTCGAGTTCGAGGGCAGCTCGTCATAAATTCTTATTCCGGCTTCCGCTTTCCCCCAAGCTGTTTGAGGTCGAGAAGCCCTGCTATGACAGAGGAAGTATATTCCACGAATTCCTTTAACTGCTCGGGGCCAAGCTTTTCGGTAGCCGGGTTGGGAACGGAATCGGGGAGGCTGAGCAAGAACGGGGAGTTTTGCAGCTCCGTCTTCGGGCTTACCTCGAATTCGGGCTCAAAGGCATCGAGGAAATATTTGTCCTGGAAGACTGCAAACTTCAGCGCATGGGCGGTCGCGTCCAGGACGGCCGTGCGGTGTTTATCGACCTTGTTTTCGGCCACCGCTTTTCGAATCCCCGCGAGGCATTCCCCGCCCTGCGTACAGGCGATGTGGCCGTTGCGGTTTGCAGTCAGCATCGAATCCATGATCTCCTGCTCGGAGATCTGAACGATTCGGACCGATTCGTGGCCTGCGATTTTGATGTACTGTTCGACCAGCTTTATTACGCGAGGCATCGAAACGGGATTTCCGATCATTGCCGCCTGTGCGACGCTGGGTCGTACGGTTACGGGACGAAACCGCCTCGCAGCCTCCTCGGGTTCGAGATAATAGAGGTAGACCGGATTTGCATGCTCTGATTGGACCCCGATTACCTGGGGCAAAGAATCGATGATCCGCAGGTCGTACATCTTCAGGAAGCCGGCCAGCAGCGCCGTTATGTTGCCGGCGTTCCCAATGGGCACTACGACCGCGAGTTGGCCCACTTCGTAATCGAATGCCTGGGCGATTTCATAGCTGTAGGATTCCTGTCCGAGGATTCGCCATGCGTTTTTGGAATTCATGAGCGCGACCGAGAAGTTTTCAGACAGGTATTCGACGACCTTCATGCAGTCGTCGAATACGCCCGGGATTTCTATGACTCTTGCACCGCTTCCGAGCGGCTGGCCGAGCTGTTGGGGCGTCACCTTCCCCTGGGGCAAAAGGACAGCAGATTTTACATTGCCGGACAGATACGATGCATAGAGGGCTGCCGACGCCGATGTATCCCCCGTGGATGCGCAGATAGCAAGGACATCGTGAACGCCGCGTTTGTTTATTAGATAATTCAGATAGCTGAAAGCGCTCGCCATCCCACGGTCCTTGAAGGATGCGCTCGGGTTCTGACCGTCGTTTTTGAAACAAAACCGAATCCCGGCCCAATCGCTCATGGCCTGGTTGGCTGAGATTACAGGCGTATGACCTTCACCGAGGAAGACAATATCGTCCAGGGGAATTATCGACCCGATCAGTTCGTGGAAGCGGTATATCCCTCTAAGGGCCGGGACATTCAACATGGCCCGGTAATCGAAAATCGAGCGCCATTTCGAGCCCGGGACCTCTTTGAGGCGTTCCCATTGACTGTCTTCAATAAGCAGTACCGAGCCGCATTGCGGGCATGTGTAGAGCAGTTCCTCGATCCCGAATCGCTCTTCGCATCCGAGGCATCGGTAAAGGTATTCGCCGCCGATCTCCGGGATGGCGTAAGGCTGCATTTCCAAGGGGAACTGATCTATTTTCATGCAAACTCCGCTTGAATCAAAAATGTTGCAGGGTGATTGTCTTAAGCCCGGCGCAGCCAGGCGCCCTGACAGGGGGGCCGGTGTTGCAAGTATCAAATATTCCAGATAAATAATCAAGCAGTTACGGAAACCGTGAATCTCGGAGCATTTCGGCGACAGGGTCCTTGCGCGAAAGTGTGGCAAGAAAGATACACGAGAGACCGGTATGTATCTTTTTTACCACACATAAGATTTTTGCTCAAGATTTGTAAGTTTTGAGCCGATCTATGGAAAGGTGCTCCCAGCTAGCTTTCCGAGGATCAAACGGCCGGAAACGGTATCTGGCACGAAAGATGCTCTGGAGGGCGGCGGGGAGGATTAAAGGGGTTGAGTTATCTAAAACAGCACACGATCGGTCAATCGGTGTGGTGCAGTGGGGTAGGGTTGCATAGCGGAGTGAACGTGGCGCTGGTGTTAAAGCCAGCTCCAGCGAATAGGGGTATTCGGTTCATTCGCACTGACAAACCTGGTAGTCCCTCCATTCCCGCTTATTACAACAACGTAGTAAATACATTTCAGGCCACTACTATCGGGTCCTCCGGGGTTGCGGTTTCCACCGTCGAACATCTTATGGCCGCCTTGTATGGATGCGGCGTCGACAACGTGGTGGTGGAGGTCAGTGGTCCCGAGGCGCCGATTTTCGACGGGAGTGCGGCGCCCTATGTGAAGTTGATACAAAAAGCCCTTGTTATTGAACAGGACGAGCCAAGGAACTATCTTGCCATCCGGAAGCCACTGACCGTGGAAAAAGGCGATTCGTTCATCACGGCGGCCCCTTCAGACCATTTCCAGGTGCGCTATGAGATCGAATATGAGCATCCGCGCGTTGGAAGGCAGTCATACTCGTGGGCCCTCAAAAATGGAAGTTTCGGCAGGGAGATAGCCAAAGCTCGAACGTTTGGATTTCTAAAAGACTTTCAAAAGTTGCAGGAAATGGGCCTGATCCAGGGCGGATCATTGTCCAACGCCGTCGTTTTCGATGATTGCGAGGTGCTGAACGCGGGCGGTTTTCGTTACACCGATGAATGCGTGCGCCACAAAATCCTCGATTTCATAGGGGATTTGGCGCTGACCGGCCTGCCCGTGCTGGGAAAGTTCGAGGTCCGTAAAGCCGGACATTCGCTCCACAGCTGTTTTTTGAATGAACTGATGGACGGGAAGGGTTATGCCATTCCAACATCGGTGCCGGCCCCAGCCACATTCTTTGCCTCAGGGGCTTCCGCGCTCGCCTGATAGCCCAGTTTTCCTAAGATCCGATATCTTAAATATCTTACTGCAGTGCGAGGCCCGCTCCCGCTGATGCCAATAGCGGCGGGCGGGTCGCGTGTTTCGCGGCGGGAGAATAAAAAAAGCCCGGCACCTGAGTGGTCAATTGGTATGACCAGCCGAAAAGGTTAGAATAATCAATAATATACGCTGATCGAGAAGGCGAAAAATATTTAGCGCAGGTGTTTGATTTTGTGCATTTGTGCTTGACACAAAGCCGAGTTTGTACTAATTATTGCATTGTTCGTTTACCTCCTAAGTGTTGCCCTCCCCTGGCGTTTGGGGGACTCCAGGGGGGGAAACATCTTATTGTCATGCCAATATCGCCGTTTAAAATCCATTGAACTGATTGTGTCTTCGATGAGCTGAGTCGCAGGCTTTAAGCCCGATGAGCCAAAGTCTGTCTACGGCCGGCGCCGCGGGGCCGGGCTCCCGGGGAATGCCTTCGCCTCAATTTTGCCTGCATAACTTTGCTGCACGAAACCGCCCGCCTCATGCCCGTTGATCTTTGCTGGTGATGGAAAGAAAAGTTTTTCACCGCAGGTATCTTTGCTCTAGAATGGGGTTGCGGTCTTTCGAATAGTAAACGCAGGAGAGCCTTCAGTATGGACCAGTCCGCAGGTGCGCCAGGCAGTGAATGGGTGCCGGAAGTGAATCCCTGGCTCATTGCAGCCGCCATGATTTTCCCGACTTTTATGGTCGCCCTGGATACGTCGGTCGCCAACGTGGCCTTGCCTCACATTGCCGGAAGCCTTTCCGCCAGCTACGATGAATCTACCTGGGTACTGACCAGTTACCTGGTGTCAAATGCGATCATTCTCCCGATTACCGGCTGGCTGAGCAATTTATTGGGTCGGAAGAGATTGCTTGTTGCCAGCGTTTTCCTTTTCACCGTGGCATCTTTTTTATGCGGTTCAGCGTACAGCCTTGGAATGCTCGTGATTGCCCGAATTTTTCAGGGGGCGAGCGGGGGGGTTCTTTTGGCGGTTTCCCAGGCCGTGCTCCTGGAGAGCTTCCCTGCCGGCAAACGCGGGGAGGCGATGGCTGCCTTTGCACTTGGGGTAATCGTGGCGCCGATTGCGGGGCCGACCATCGGTGGCTGGATCACGGATAATTATTCATGGCGATGGGTCTTTTATATCAATTTACCTGTCGGGTTGCTGGCGATTTTGTTGATCAAAATGCTCATCAAAGACCCCCCTTATCTGAAAGATGCCGCCCAGGGGAAAATCGACTACATCGGGTTCTTCCTGATGGCAATAGGGTTGGGGACCCTGCAGATCGTCCTGGACCGGGGGGAAAGAGACGACTGGTTCGATGCGTCCTGGATCTGCTGGTGTTTAGCATTGTCGATTGTTGCACTTATAGTCTTCATTTTGTACGAATGGCGGACGAAAAATCCTATTGTCAACCTGCGCATTTTCACGGATCGCAATTTTTCAGTGGGGACTCTGCTCGGGGTTGTTTACGGTGTGATTCTTTACGGCACACTGGTGATGCTGCCTCAGTTTTTGCAAAATCTCATGGGATATCCGGCATTGGAGAGCGGACTTGCGCTGAGTCCGCGCGGCATGGGGGCTTTGGTCGCGACCTTTGTGATGGGCAGAGTAGTTAGAAGAGTGGATAATCGAATTTTGATCGTTTTGGGTTTCATTACCATGATGTACGCTAATTTTGCTTTCGGTGGAATGAACCTCGAGATTTCCATGTTCAGCGTAATTTGGCCAAATGTCATTCTCGGCGCATCCTTCGGGATGATATTCGTGCCCCTTACCACATTGTGCATGGGGACCCTGCCAAATGTGCTGATAGGCACCGGAACGGGTTTGTACAATCTGATGAGGAGTATGGGGGGCAGTATCGGGATTGCCGTGATCAGCACGATGATATCGCGGAGCTCACAGCTCCATCAGTCATTAATGGTTTCTCACCTCACATCTTTCGATTTTGCATTTGAACAAAGATACCATGCGTTTCAACGATTATTTATTTCAAAGGGATCCGATCCCGTCATGGCCGGCAAGCAGGCCTATTTTGCCCTTTACTCGATGCTGCTCAACCAGGCGAACCTTTGGTCATTTATCGATAATTTCAGGTTCCTTGGATTTCTTTCTCTGGTTGGAATTTTCCTGGCCTTTCTGATGAGAGGGGCAGCTGTCCGAAAAGAGTTGAGATAGCCCAAATCGATTCCGCAAAATTCAAATCCGGCTCGAAAGCCGATGGTCATGGCCATGTCGATGGAATTTCGGTTTCGAAATTTCTCAGATTAGATTCAGTTTTTCCAGGTGTTGTCGGTACAGGTCGTCTTTTGGGCGAATAACCTCGGAGGGAAAAGCCTTCTCCAGGATCAGCGATATCTGGGTCGTACTCCGAAAGCGCTTCACAGGGTCTGATGCCAGGCAGTTCATGATAAGTTCATTCAGGGTTTCGGGTATCTCGGGCCTCCACACCTTCGGAGGGGACGGGTATTGTTCGCAGTGCTGAATTTCATATTCGCCGAAAGAAGATGCCTTGAACGCGGAGGTCCCTGTGAGCATTTCGTAAAAAAGTGTCCCGAAAAGATAGATGTCGGTGAAAACAGGAGGCCTTTTGCGCGCAAGATAGGGCCTGAACTGTTCCGGGGCCCTGTAGGCAAGATGAGGAAGAGGCAGTTCCTTCAAGTTGGCCTTGCTTTGGCAGGCCTTCTCTATCTCATGCCACAGGCCGCCGTTATATATCTTCACAAAGGGCTTGTCACTGCGCAGCAGGACCCTCGATGGGCGCAGGTCGAGATGGAACTCGTTTTGCACCACGCCGTCCCCGGTCATATGCAGATGCAGGTCCCCCAAAGCTTCCAGTACCTGGTAGGCCAACCTCACGGCCAGTGAAACCGGCATGTTCCCGTTGGCCGTGAGCAGGTCACTCAACGAGATCGGCAGGTGTTCCCTCACTATGAAGAAATATCCGTTTATGCCGGCAAGGTCGAAGATCCTGACATGATGCCGGGAATTGAACTGCATCTGCCGTTGTGCCCAGACCGCCAACTTTTCGGGTGAAAGGAGCTCGGCAAGTTTTCCGCTCAAGTTTTGGCCGGCATACTTTTTCCCGTTGTCCTGTTCTTCCAGTTCAACAATGAGAGAACTCGAGCCGACGTGGAGCAGGTCGGTTAGGCGATAGCAATGAGTTTGACCGGCGAGGGGCCCTGTTGACGGACTTTCCCAGGATGAGACCGTCTGGCCGATAATGGAGTCAATCGAGTGGGCGCCGGGTGAGAGTATCGACGGATTGACACAATCACATTTTACCTGCTGGCCGGCAGGTTCGGTCTTTACGTGTCCTTTTGCACGGGTTGGGCAACGGGCATCTTTTTTCTTCTGAGATTGCGAGCACTTCGTTATCTTTGTCAGAATTGCGTTTTTCTGTTCGTCTGTCAGGCTTTCATCAGAATACACATGCTCATAGAAGCCGAATGCGTCCTCCCATTTCTGCAGGTGAGAGGCGCAGTCTCCGCAGTGTTCCCAGCATTTGAGGCGCTGAAATCCGAGTCCTGCCGCCATGCTGAGTTCTTGAATGGCCTCCTCCCAGAATTGCCCATCCATGAGAGCCAGTCCATAGTTGAAGTACTGGGCGGGATCGATGGCCTCAGACTGTTCCATGAGAGCACTATCTGTGCTGCAGTGGTCATTGAGGCTGTTAAGCATGGACTCAGCGCGCGAACGTATCTCTTCCCTCGCAGACTGCGGGAAATCCTCTTTTTCGATTTCAGCCAATATTTCATTTAAGAGGTCGGCGGTCCCTTCCGTCATGCCCTGTTCCAGGCAAAAACGTGCTTCCGACAGGCGGCCGATGAATTTTTGAACCAGCTCTGCGGACGACATCGATCACCTCCGGCAACGTTCCGTGGCGCTGGTTGTGCTCGAGATCTGATCTGGCAGGGAAAGCGGGCTGGCAGGATCGAAAGCGAGTGGAAAAAGGGACTGCAGGGTTTCAGACGCGCCGGGGTCCCCCTTGTTCGAAGCCCCTACCGCCATTTGAGGATCGGCTATTAAATCAGCGCTATCGGCAAATATGACCGAGTGTTTGTTGCCGTCGCTTGCCAGAACTGCCACTTGCCCGCATGTTTCGCTGCGATCAAACAAGCCGGGTTCCACAGGTTCGAACCTGTAAGAGTTGAGTTCTTTTCGCGGCCGCTTTGTCCACTCTCCAAGCACACCGCTTATTATCCAGCGGAGAAGGGGGGGGCTGAAATCGTCAAGAGTCGCATAGCCCCGCTTCAATATTTTGCCCGCTCTTTTTATGGACGAGCGCGCCACTTTGAGCACACAGGCAGCCGGCAAGGCCAGGCATTTTCCATTCGATGCAATCAGGTACAGACTCTCATTGTAAACCCTCGCGCCGGCCTTTTCGCATGTCGCGCCTGCCGCGGCCGCCGGCTCAGCTCCCGGTGCCTTCGTTTGCGCATGGCCGGGAGCGGTTTCGAGTCTTGCAACTCTGGATGCCCAGTCGATGAATTCGCCTCTTTTATCCCTCAGAATATCAACCTGGCTTTCAAGTGCGTTTCCGATCCCGTTGAGCCTTCGCGCGATGGGAACAAGATCGGCGGTTTTCCCGAGTGTAGTCTCGATTTGCCTAAAGCGGGAGATCTCGGTATCGAAAACTTTGATATTTTCGGAAAGCGTGCGCCAGATTGTGTCCATCCAATCGCGGAGTTCCTCGATCGAGCTCGTTTCTGTGGCTGACGAAAGAAGGGCGGGGGATGTTTCGCGAGGGGGTTGGATTTCACCCACGGAAGCCGGTGCCGCCGCCTTGGGCCGGATGTCCTCCAAATTCTGTCTTTTAGTCCCGGCCTTAGCCGCGAGCGCTCTTTGGCGCAGATCGTTAAAAAGTGCGAAAAGCTCCTTGAGCTGTTGTTTCTCATGAGGTCCCGTCTCGCCGTCAGAGAGAAGCATGTGCGCAAGCAGGCCCTGAGAATCGCGGATCAGCTGGACAAGTATGCTGTTCACCGCATGAGGTCTGTCCAGAAGCCGTTTGAGAATGACCTCCATTAACCTTAGAACGGACTTAGTGTCAGCAGACCTTGCGGCAAATGGTTCAAGCTCATTTAGGACGGTAAGAAATTTTCCTATGTTTTCTTTTGAAAGTTCCCAGTCAAAGCTTAGGTATGCGGCGTTGAATCTTTCAATCAGTCCGGCCAATTCACGAGAATCAAATCGCGTGGCAGCGGGTGCATTGTCAGGTTCTTCACTCGACGCCGCTGCCTGGGAAGGTTGTGGCCATGGGCCGGCTTTTGTTCGAGCGGGACCGCTTTCTTTTTCATCCGCGGCCGTAAACGTGGCCTGCACTGAGTGACTCAGCTCTTCATTCCCGGCTTGAACCGGCGCGTATTTCCGGTACTCGGCAGCAGGAACGAGCAGGTTGTCTATTTCCTTTTCTATTTCAATCTGGAGGTCGTCAAGTTTTTCACTCGACGCCGATGCCTGGGAAGGTTGTGGCGATGGGCCGGCTTCTTCCAGAGCGGGACCGCTTTCTTTGTCATCCGCGGCCGTAAACGTGGCCTGCTCTGAGGGGCTCAGCTCTTCATTCCCGGCTTGAACCGGCGCGTATTTCCGGTACTCGGCAGCAGGAACGAGCAGGTTGTCTATTTCCTTTTCTATTTCAATCTGGAGGTCGTCTAATTTTTTAGTTGACGCCGCTGCCTGGGAAGGTTGTGGGGATGGGCCGGCTTTTTCCAGAGCGGGAACGCTTTCTTTTTCATCCGCGGCCGTAAACGTGGCCTGCACTGTCGGGCTCAGCTCTTCATTCCCGGCTTGAACGGGCGCCTGGTTCCGGTACTCGGCAGCAGGAACGAGCAGGTTGTCTATTTCCTTTTCTATTTCAATCTGGAGGTCGTCTAATTTTTTAGTTGACGCCGCTGCCTGGGAAGGTTGTGGCGATGGGCCGGCTTTTGTTCGAGCGGGACCGCTTTCTTTTTCATCCGCGGCCGTAAACTTGCTCTGCATTTTATGCTGCCGCTTTTTATTGCCGGCTTTAACCGGCGCCTGGTCCCGGTATTCGACAGCAGGAACGAGCAGATTGTCTATTTCTTTTTCTATTTCGACCTGCAGGTCGTTGAAATCGAGACTGAAGCTTCGCGTCACGGTAGATTCCCGGTTCTCACGGTCCGTCCCGGGCTGGGGAGAATCCTGGGCTTCCCTGGCTGTCTGGGACCCCTCCGCAGCCCTCTGCGCCTTTTGGATCGCTGGTACTAACAGGGCGTCTATTTCCTTATCGATTTCCAGCTCGAGCGAACGCAAATCGATTAAAGCCTCGGCTGCGCTTTGGCTCGTATCTTTTTCAGGCATGGGCTTTCCCTTTAAACCAGCTTATTGTTGAAAGCATAAAGGGGCATGTTGCCGAAGTGCGTATTCTCCCCTTTATTCTCCCGCCCTGGTATATAGCGGGCACCCTAATGGTGTTCTTGTCACGAATGACATGAAAGCCACTCGGGTGGTTGTGGCACGAAGCGGTTGGTCCCCTGAATCAAGGCCCCGGTTCTGCTCTTCGTCGTTGAGTCCAAATCCATATTGGCTGACAATTCCGTCTGGTAAAATTCTCACTGCGCGCTCAGACCTTCCCCCGCCAAACAGAATTAAGCAAAGGCAGGCGAACCTATATCGGCGATTCTTTTTCATATGGTTAGAAGAAGCTGGAACATTCGATTGTCAGCAACCGATTTTACCGCCGACCTTCTGGATCACGCTCCTTACCGTCCTTTTGCTTATCTCGCGCAAAGTCTCGTACACTCCGTTTCCGAGGGTTGCACTGGCCCCGAAAGACGGCAGGTTAGGCCCCTGGTTCAGATCGCTTTCAAGCTCCTCGATAGTGAGTAGAGGAATATTGGATTCTGTCAGGTCACGTTTATTATATTGCAGCACGAGCGGCACCTGCGCGACCGAGAGTCCTTCGTCGTTCAAATTTTCAAAAAGGTTCTCCAGGCTTTCGATGTTCTTATGCTTCTGCACCCTGAGAGAATCAGCCACGAAAACAACCCCGTCAACGCCTCTCAGGACGAGTTTTCTCGTAGTGTTGTACATGACTTGCCCGGGAACGGTGTAGAGCTGAATCCGAATGACCATGTTTCTGACCTTGCCGACATTGAGGGGCAGGAAATCGAAAAAGAGCGTCCTGTCCCCCTTAGTGTCGATGGTGACCATTTTGCCGCAAACCAGCCTGGACATGGACTTATGCACATAAAGCAGATTGGTCGTCTTTCCTCCACGGCCGGGGCCGTAATAGACGATTTTGGCCTGAATTTCGTTTTTGCTTAAATCTATGAAGGCCACAGGCTCTTTACCTCCGGCTCGCCAAATACCGCGCGCATGGCGCCAATAGCGCTCCCCAGTTTGAGCCGAATCAACCCCAGGGAAACATTGTCGTTGAACAGCGTTATAATCAGATAATCCTTAGCCAGGCGGCTAAAGTGCACATTACGCTTGCCCCCCTTGTGGTACATGAGAGCGAAGTCCTTCTCGCCGATCAGTTTCGCTATCTCGGCGGTCGCCGCGAAATGGGCGGCGGAGACCGCCGCCAGGGAGAAAATGTCCTCCATTTCCAGCGAACCGCATTGCATGATCAAATTGCCTGATAGATCAACCACGACAACGTGTTCGGCGCCGGAATCAAGAAGTTGGTCCGAAATAATCTCCTCGAGCTTGCCGATTTCATTTTTTGTCAATATCAGGTTCATTTGTAGACGTTCTCCAAGTACTGGAAGCGCGCCATCGCCAGCAGGATGCAAAAACCATGCGGAACGATCCGACCGCCTTATATGATTCCGGCCAGTTCGTTATGAAGCGGATGGTTGCTGTCCAAGTTAAGAAACTTTATGGGCGCTATGAGCGCTTCGCCATTCGCGGATATCGAACACAAAATGTCATCGCCGCTTTCGGCATAAAATACGTCGGTGATCTCTATTTTCTCCAGGAGGCTGAGGTTTTTGCCGTCTTTTTTTAGGAACTCCACGAGGTCCTCAGAAGCCTGCGCCTGGATCGGCATGTAATTGCTGATTTTTCCTAACATGCCCGAGTACTTGCCGGTGAACCTTTTTTCGTCCTGGAGTCGAAGCCACTGCAGCACAAGAGGCTGTACGAGCTTGTCGATCGTGATAGGGCAGGATGGAATACAGGGGTAAGTTATAAAACGGCCCTTCTCCCATCCGAGTATTTCCATGAAAGCCTCTTCACCCGTTTTCCCGTTGACATGGGCATGAAGGACTCGGCCGGAGCCGAGGTAAATGTTGCCCTGCCCGGTTGCTGAATAAACCGCTATATTTAGATTCGAGCGCGAAAGACACCCGATCTGAAGCAGGTCAGCCAGCCTGATTGCGGTGATCGTGCCATGAAAGTCTCCGCTTTCGCCCTCCCCAGGTATCCCGGTGCCGCTGATGCCCTCGAGAACCGTCTCTGTTAAGTCTACGCTGTCCAGATTTGCCATCTTGAGATTCACATTTGTAATTGTAGCCCTCGTCAGATTGCTTGCTTCCAAATTGGCTCCTTCGAGGTCGGCCCCTTCCAGATCGGCCTCCTCGAGATCAGCTCTCACGAGGTTTGCGCCTACCAGGTTTGCGCCCTTGAGGTTTGCGCCGCGAAGATTGGCCATGTTCAGGTTGGCAACCTCAGCTCTAACCTTGAACAGGTTGGCGCCTTCCAAATTGGTCCCCATCAGGTTTGCCGAATGCATGTTGGCCATCTCCAGGTTTGCCCCCCTGAGATTGGCGCGCTTCAGATTGGCGTTGGAAAGGTCCGCACCCCGCAGGTCTGCCTCTACGAGCCACCCGGCTCCCGAAAGGTTTATAGAAGCCATATTCACCCCCCGCAGGAAGGCGGGGCCTCTTCCGGCAATTACGGCTGCTAAGAGCTGCTCGCGTTTGAGTTCGGACATTTAGCGGTTCTCCTTCGCTTCTTCCGAATTAGACACAGGAGGCAATCATCGGGCCAAACCGGTCTCGGCCTCGACAGGCATGCGACGGCCTATCCGCTACTGTCTATTATTCGGCTACAGGAAGAAAAAGGATAAAGATTATGTGTCCAATGTTTGTTCCAATTCGGGCGGAAGTGAGTCGAAATACAAAATGGAAATTATATTCGTGCTCGTGTATCGAACCCGCCCGGCCTGATACCGCAGCCATCAGTTGCCACTTTTTTGAGGCCCAATCCTGTTCAGGATCAGGAAATTGCAAATTTTTTGAAAAGAATTCTTCACTTTCCAGGAATATTGCTCCGATTAAATAGAGTGACATTGTCAAAAAACGTCACCGCTTAGTTTTTATTAACGAGGGGAGGAACGGGATGGAGAAGCGTAGATACAGGCGAGTGGGTTTTCACGTAATGGCCAGCGTGCAGGCCGGTCAAATAAGCTTTAGCGGAATGGTCGATAATCTGAGCATGAAGGGGATATTTATCTCAACAAATGAGGTTGTACCGAGCGACATCCTTCTTGAAATTTCGATAGTTCTATCCGGGACGTCCTCCCTTCTTTCAATCAAGGCAAAAGGCTTTGCGCTCAGGCAAACGGACACGGGAGTTGCAATCGAATTCAGGGAAATGGACATTGATTCCTTCGTTCACCTGAGAAACGTTGTCGCCCTGAACAGCGACGACGCAGACGCATGTTATGAAGAGTATTACCAAGCCATTATGTCCAAGTAGCCGCACCGGTTGCCTATAAACCGGCCGATCCGGTCTCGCGTCCATGAGCGAACCGAATTCGATTCGCTTTTTCGCTGTTTACCCTGTTCGTCAATTGAAGTTGCGGATACACTTCTCGATCGTGACGGTTCCCCCGCGGCACCGATGTGAAAGCCCAGGTCCTTAGCCTTGGGCGGACACGGCGCAGGGGAGGGGGCCATGCCGTGGTGAGGCGTGCCATGCCGGCGTGCGCCGGTGACTGAAATCGGGCTGGTATTGAATGATACTTTTGATTAACCCTCCTCTTGTTAAACCCTCCGAACCGCCGCCCGGTATTGCGCGGCTTTATGGCGCCCTGAGCATGTCCGGGGTAAAGTGCTCGATAATCGATGCCAACATTGAAGGACTGTTGTATCTGCTTGGAAAGACTCAATATGATTCCGACAAGTGGACGATGCGTGCTCATCGAAATCGGGCACGCAATCTCGAGTCGATCCGGAGCGGGCAGGGCTATCGCGATCTTCAGCGGTACAGGCGCACGGTTTCCGATTTAAACCGGCTGATCGGAAAGGCGGGGGAAAGCGGTGGCGGAGTACAGCTCAGCCTGTCCAACTACCGGGATTGCAGGCTTTCCCCGGTCCGCACCTCGGACCTGTTCAGGGCGGCCGAAGAGTTTGAAGACAATGTGTTCCACGAATACTTTTCAAAACGAATTTCCCGGGCCCTGGAACTTCATTCACCTGATGTGGTCGGGGTTTCCCTGAACTACCTGAGCCAGGCCCTGACGGCGTTTTCGATCATTGGTTTTATCAGGGCGCGATACGGAAAGGTTCGGATTGTGCTCGGAGGCAGCCTGATTACTTCCTGGGTTCGCAACCCACACTGGACCAATCCCTTCTCGGGGCTTGTGGACCAGGTTGTAGACGGACCAGGCGAGCAGGCCCTGCTTCATCTTGCCGGGAAGGATGAAACCATCCATCGGGGCCGGTTTTCGTATGATCCGTTCCCGATGGGGGATTACCTTGCACCCGGTCCGATTATCCCCTACAGCGCGTCTCGAGGATGTTACTGGAATCGTTGCGCTTTCTGCCCGGAGAAGGCTGAAGGGGTCCGCTTCGACCCGATTTCAGCCGAAACCGCGGCCCGCGAGGCGAAAGAATTGTGTTCCGTATCGAAGCCGGTGCTCATGCACTTTTTGGACAGTGCGATAAGTCCGGCCCTTCTGAGCAAACTCTCGGAGACCCCTCCGGGTGCTCCATGGTATGGTTTTGTGCGCATTACCCGAAGGCTTGCCGATGAGGATTTTTGCCGGACACTGAAGCGGAGCGGCTGCGTAATGCTGAAGCTCGGTCTTGAGTCCGGCGATCAGGGTGTCATCGACGCCGAAGGCAAGGGGATCGACCTGGCCGTCGCCTCAAAGGCCCTGGCCGCGCTTAAGAAGGCTGGAATAGGTACGTACGTATATCTTCTTTTCGGTACGCCCTCTGAGTGCGAAGATGAGGCGCGTAACACGCTGGAATTCACGGTCCGCCACGGCCGTTTTATCGATTTTCTGAATCTTGCGATCTTTAATATGCCGGTCAACAGTCCGGACGCCGGGAAGTTTGCAACTTCTCCACACTACGAAGGGGACCTGTCGCTCTACACCGGCTTTTCGCACCCCAAGGGATGGGACAGGCCAAAGGTCAGGCGGTTTCTGGAGATGGAATTCAAAAGGCAGCCGGCTATCGCACGAATTCTGGCAAATGAGCCGCCTTTTTTTACATCTAATCACGCGCCTTTATTTTGCGATCAGATGGATTATGAACGGAAATCCGGGGTCAGAAAGCTTTGAAGTTTGCCGTGGTGGGTGGAAAGCAGGTTCAAATAGCACTGTTTGACGTAAAATCGATCTGTTTTTTCTTCATTTTTTCGATCAGAGTCGTCCGGTTGAGCCCCAGCAGTTTTGCGGCCTTGTTCTTGACACCGCCTGCCCGCTGCAGCGCGTCGAGAATCAGCCGGTTTTCCAGGCCATCGAGTGTCTCCTTCAAGTTTATCCCGTCATCGCCGAGTTCTATGGGTCTGGGTTCGACCTGCTGATAGGACTGCATCCTTTTCGGTAAATCCTGAACCTGTATTTCTTCAGCGTCAGTAAGGATCACCAGGCGTTCGATCATATTTTCAAGCTCTCGAACGTTTCCGGGCCAGTCGTATTGCTCGAAGCTTACAATGGCGGCCGCGGACATCCGTTTGAGCGCGATAGTCTTTTTCTGGCAATGTTGTTGGATGAAGTGCTGAATCAGTGGCCTTATGTCGCTTTCGCGCTCTCTTAGAGGCGGGACATGGATCGGGATGACGTTCAGGCGGTAGAAAAGGTCCTCGCGGAATTCGTTTACAGAGACCGCGCGTTCCAGGTCCTTATTGGTTGCAGCCAGGATGCGAACGTCGACTTCGATCGTTCTGGATCCGCCGATCCTTTGAAACTTTGTCTCCTGAAGGAATCGAAGAAGTTTGACCTGGAGCTTTGGACTCATCTCCCCGATCTCATCAAGAAAGACTGTCCCCTTGTTGGCAAGCTCGAATCGGCCCCGCCTTTCCTTGAAAGCGCCCGTAAAAGCGCCTTTTTCGTGGCCGAAAAGCTCGCTTTCCAGAAGCTCTTCAGGAATGGCGCCGCAGTTGATCGGCACGAAAGGCATGTCCCTGCGTACGCTCTGGTAATGGATAGCGTTGGCGATGAGTTCTTTTCCCGTGCCGCTCTCGCCCGTTACAAGCACTGTCGAGTCGGTCTTGGCAACCCGCTTTATGATGCGATAGAGGTGCTGCATCGGCGGGCTTTGGCCGATAAGTCTGCCGACACGGTGATGTTCCTGGATTTGGGAGCGCAGGGCGACGTTTTCTTCCTTGAGTTCCTTGTGTTCGACGGCCCTTCTCAACGTCAGGATAAGTTCGTCCGGATTGGCCGGCTTTGAAAGATAATCGTAGGCGCCGCGCTTCATCGCTTCGACGGCATTCTCGACGGTCCCAAATCCGGTAAGAACGATCACCAGCGTTTCGGGATACTGCGTGGCGAAATGAGCCAGGACTTCCATCCCCCCCATGTCGGGCATCGACAGATCGGTGAGGACCACTTTGAAGTTGCTTTTCTTTGCAGCCTCAATAGCCTGTTTGCCGCCGGGCACCACCTCCACTTCGTACCCTTCGGCCTGGAGCCGTTCGACAATGAGTTCCAGCGAGACAGGTTCGTCGTCAGCAATGAGGATTCTGGGCTTGAGTCCCATCAATCTACCCGGTTCATGGTCAGGTCTCCATTATCCGATGTCCCACGGCCGTCAACCGCCTTAGGTGTGTCCGCCGAGTCCTCGAGGCGTTCCGCGCATAGCTTCAAACAGGCATGGCAGTCCGATGTCGTCAGGCCGAGCTTGCAAAAGCGGGCAAATCCGGCAAACCAGTCCGAACCCGTCCTGGGGCAGATGCTCAGGAATTCGAGAAATCGCACCAACCGCTCGATGGCCGATGGATCGATAGCGTGCTCTATACGGCACGCATTGGCTTCGGCGTCGTCAGGGCCGAGCTGAAGCGTATTCATGAAAAATTCTTTGAGCGCTCTGTGACGGCGGATCACGTCCCGTGCTATGTCGCGCCCCGAAGTTGTAAGGGTGACAAAACTGTATGGACTGTAGTTTATGAGCCCCCGTCCGGCGAGGGCCTTGAGCGCGCCTGTTACCGATGCACGTTGCACGTTCATCTGATCGGCGATGTCTTTTGCCCTTGCAACCCGGTTCGACTGCTCGAGATGAAAGATCACTTCGAGATAGTCTTCAAGGCTGGCGGACAGCCCCTCGTTGGTCTTGTCAGGGACCATTTTGCCCTCTTCCTTCGATTTAAGGCCCTCAGGCCACAAATTATTTGACGGAGTTTATCCTATTATTGCGCGTTACGTCAAGTAAATGGCACGTTTGCCCGATAAGCCGTTTTTCATCTGAATCAATCGGGTTCTTTTGACTTGTATGGCATAAACTGTTAATAATTGAGCAGTTATGCCTCGGTTAGTTTCCGTACGGAAATGGTTCTTTTCAGCCCCCGGATCAGGTACGGGGCAGGCTCCGGCGGTGTCAACTCCAGTACTTGCCCGTGTGGTGTGCCGGTATGCGCCTCCGCGCAACTGCTCGATTTGATGGCCGGGGCGAAAAATGCCTTTCTTTTGCGTCGAAAAATCCGAATCGGAAACCGGCGGTATTTCAACCGTGTGTTTCAGAATGGACACCGGTTCCACTAATTTGAATCATGAACTCGTAATTTTGGAAAGGAACCTGAATGGAAGAGAATCCGGGGGCTTCGGGAAAAACCGTATTCAACCCTTTATTGCCTGTGCACGAGTTGATCCAGGGAGGCGATCCCGACCAAATATGCATCAAATACGGAATCAGCAGGACACAGCTGGATAAGATGCTGAACTCTTACCAGGCTTCACGGCGTGAAGCGGCGGTGGCCGGAGCTTTCAGCGCATCCAAAACCAATCGAAATGACCCATGCCCTTGCGGCTCCGGGAAAAAATACAAGAAGTGCTGCCAGCCGATCCATGAAGAAGCTCGGAGGCTAATACCCAAAGAGCAGTTGGAGCAGATGGAAGAGCGGGCCAAGGTGCGGGAAAAACTCGAAAAGGACGTCCGGAAGGGTTTTGAGTTCATATTTTCCCAGGAATACGAAAAAGCGGGCCGGTATGCCGAAAAACAGCTCGAGGCCTTCCCGGAAGACGACAGGTTTCACGATATCTTATTGAGTTCGCTTTTTGCCCTCGGTGACTATGACGCGGCATTCCAGACCGCGCGAAACAGGTGGCAGATAGCCTCCGAAGAAAAAACCTTTTTTCAGGAAAACGGCTATCATAAGCGTGAAGGGGTGGACAAAGACCTGCACGTTCAATTTTATGCGCCTTCCACATGGCTCGAGAAATTCTGGATCGCTCAACGCGCACGCGTCTGGCGGGGGGAGTTCCCGGCCAAGCCAGGTTCGAAAATCGGCGGGACCGTTGAAAAACTCTTGGCGGCAAATGATCTGAAGCGCTTTCCGGCAAAGCAGGAAGAAGGATTCGAAGCAAGAAAACTCGCGTTAGGACCGGTCCTCGATACGCTTCAGTCGGAAGGTCCGGGAGCGATTCCATTCCTTCTTCCTCTCACTTACAATTTTTCATGGGCCAGCTTGTTTGTCCCGGGACTGCTTCATGGCTGGGGCACCGAAGAGTGCCTCCGCCTTCTGGCTGAGCTTTCCATGTTCCGGTACCCCTATTTTTCGCAAAAATGCCTCGCCTGCCTCGAAGAGAGCGGCGAGCATGGGGTGCCGGTCATTTCGCTGGTACTGACGGAAAACCCCGCTTTCGATGAATTGAAAGTCGGACTGCTCAACGTTCTTGGAAATATTGTGTGCAAGGAATCTTTTGAGGTCCTGGCAAAATTTACCGGGCATGAAGACCCATACATCGTCACCTGGGCCAGTGAAGCCCTGGCGAGGCACAAAAACCCCGACGCCATGCCGTACCTGGAGAGCGCCCAAAAGCGAATGGGCGCTTTGAGCAAGATCGCCGGGGCCATAAAAGAACTGGCGGGTTTGCAGCGTGATGTTAGATGAAGTCCTGAAGGGTGTCAGCGGATTGTCATTGAGAAGTGCACCGAAGCGGGTTTATATGTCGGGTACGTCCCAGATTCTTCTTGAGCGCCAGGGAAAGACTCTCCAAAATGTGTCTTGAGTTGTGCGCTTTTCTGGTTCAGTTTCAATCATGCTCAATAATCCAGACTCCGGTCAAATCATGGAAAAGGTAGGTGAAATGCGCATTTAGGACGCCGTTTCAGCTGACGGCGCCGGTTCAAATCCGGCTGGGGACATTCGTAAATTCGAGGGGTGACCCTGAGGGACAGACCCCTTTGTATTTATGTAAAAAACCTGGCGTTTCTCGGACCTTCACTCCGGACACTCCGGCAAAACGGGCACGCCGCACCTTCTTGCAGCCATTGAAAGAGTTCGATCCATTGTCGCCAGAGGGAGACCTGCGCGTTGGGCAAGCTCAAGATAAGAGGCGTCATAGGCAGAAAGGTCATATTCCCTGGCGAGAAGTCGTGAAGCATTCAATGTGCGCAAATCCGCAAACTCAACCTGGATGGGCAAAGACAGGACCAACTCGACTGCTCGTGAAGCATCAGCTGGCGTGATTCGCCCTCGCCGCTCTGCCATGACAAGCACATTAGCCATTTCGGCAATCCATAACGGTGGCACGATGGCGTCCTCGCCGGCCAAGCGATGAAGAATCTTTTCTGCCGCTTCACTGCTCTCATCGCTGAGGCACCATGCAGCAGATACCGAGCAATCGAGGACAAAGCGACTCAATGGCGCCTCCCATCCTCGATCATCGATTTGATCGTTCCAGGACCCGGTTTTGTCCTCCGGCGAATTGCCTTCAGTTGCGCGGCAACCTCCGAGGGGGCGACGGTCCGCCTGGGAACAGGGGCGGTTAGCTCCGCAACCGGCACGCCGTGTTTGGTGATAATTATTCGTTCTCCCTTGCGCACAAGCTCAAGGAGCTTCGATAGCTGCGTTTTCGCTTCAAAGGCGCCTACTTCTATCGGCATGAGTTTCTCCATAAACTAGTTTTAATCTAGTTTAACTCGCCTCGACTCTCATGTCAACGGGCTGCCGCCGAAACACCGCGGCGGTGTTGGATTTCAAAATAAATGGACTGATTTGTTCTGAGCAAATTGCACAGGCGAAATACTTTCGTTTTTTTTGGATCGATGCCGAGTTTCTTCGATGATTGCTTTTGTCCTCCTGTAACCATCCATTTTAACATCGTCTTTAGAATTTCGACACCTCGTCAGTGGTTCAACTTTGTTCGCCTTCCTGATCCATGCCTGACATCTTTAACCCATGCCTTTCCTTAACGCTCACCACCTTGGCTCTTTACCAGAGCAGCTTGAGGTGGTTTAAAACATGCTCCTGCAAGTCGATTTCGAGGGGTCTGCCCTTATCTCTCGTGCAGCCTTGTGGCGCACTACCTGCCTTCTATACGTAACAAGCATGCTGGCCTGATCGGTTCCGATATAATTTTTTTATCTGAGGTGCAGGGGACAGAAAGACAGTGGACAGCAATATCCTCTCTGAATTAATCTCTACCTGGTTCTAATGGTATTAGAGCTTGCTGGCACACAGGGCAAGAGTCAACCTCTACAGTTGAATATGCTATAACCGGTCGTAGAGGCTTCTCTTCAGGTCATTCCTGACTGGCCCGGTTCTTGGCTGCTGACAATAATCGGGTAAGGAGTGCGGGTATTGAGACAGTTCGACCGTCATATTGCTATGGACTGGTCTGGAGCCAAAGGTCCACGGTTGCCGGGCCTGCAGGTTGCAGATTGCCCCACAGGTACATTGGCGCCCACTATTATCCCTAATCCCAAAGGCGGGCATTGGAAGCGTTCTGATCTGGCGCAATGGTTAATCTCGCAAATGGCCGGTAATAAGCGACTCTTGCTCGGGCTTGACTGTGGTTTTGCCTATCCCTTTTGTGACCAGCAGACATATTTCCCTGACCATTTGAAAACTCCAAATAGTAGAGGTGAACTTTGGGCATGCATCGAAACGATATGTACAACCGACAAGCAATTCTACGGTGGTTCTTTCTACTTGCGTTATGATGCCCCATTTGCCGATCACCTGCTTTACCAAACATACAGAGGCAAAAAATTCTCTATAAATCGCTTGCGAATAACCGAGCGAGAATGTTGTGCTTCGGGTGCTTCTCCAACATGCATGTTCAAATGTGTTGGCTCTGATTCTGTTGGAATCGGATCTGTCGCCGGCATGCGGTTTCTTCACTATTTGAAGATAAATTTCCAGGACAAGATAGCGATTTGGCCGTTCGATGATATTTCACTCGCCAGTTGTGTTATCGTCGAGGTATTTCCGCGCCTGTATTTTCATTTGGCAGGCCAAAACCCGCAGCAATGGAGTCGTCCCAATGTCATCAATGCAACGCTGGGATTTTTCGGATCAGGCCCGCTAACACCGATGATGGCTGTGAATACGGAGGACGAGGCCGATGCCATCATCACCTCTGCTGCATTGCGCTCCCTGGCGAAGAAACTGCGATGTTGGTCACCGCCGAAAATGACCGAGTGTGCAAGATTACATGAGGGATGGATTTTCGGCGTACGGTGATGTAATCGTCTAAAGTGGCATCTAGTACTCCCTAAAGCAAAGGATCGTAATTGCATGAAATGGCAAGCGTTATTTGAATGAACAGGAAGACATGGCAATTTATTACACAGAAAGAAATAGTCTATGTTTGCCGTTTTATACAGAATGGATAATCATAGTTGGGTGTATAGAGAAAGATGATTGAGTCCTGTTACTGGAAGGAAGAGCTTCACCGCATCGCGCAGAGCATTCGCCGTGTTTCGAAGCCACCGCGTTGGAGTGAAAGAGCGCACTGCATTGTCGAGCGAGACCTGATGATCGGCTTCTTCATACTGCGCAGGTTAATTGAGTTGCACAAGGTCTCGACGGCCACTTGCGACCCAATGCTCATCGTGTTCTCATATCTGGCACGTGGCAAGAACGTGACTCGTCTCAATGGACACGATGTATGGGAACTTTATGATCTGGATCGAGAAGTCGCCGCTACCATGAAGCCCGGTTACATCGCAAACCAGTTTATCCATGCGTACACGAGCTTTGTTGCCAGGGATGAAAGCAGAAACTGGAGTGACGTTTTTGTTGTCTCAGACTATGACCGCAATGAGTGCATCTGGCGGGTACCAATCCCTGAAATTCATAGGATATTTCGCATGGCGGCGGCAGATTACCCCCACCACGTACAGATGGTCTTCAACGCTAAGAAGGGAGACTACGATGTCCAGACGAACTGACAGGCCGAGCAAAGCCATATACACGGACGGGAATTCCTCAGCGCTGTATTCCCGCTGGAGATGGCTACGTTGTGTGTTCAAGGAGGTAAGTGCCAATGGCCATTCCTGATTATGAAACCCTGATGCTGCCTCTTCTCCGCATTGCCGCAACAGCAAAAGGCAACGAGGTTTCTCTACTAGATGCCATAGAGCAACTCGCCGCCAAATACCAGCTTACCGACGAAGAGAGAAAAGAACTGCTTCCCAGTGGCGGTACCTTCAAGTTCTCCTCTCGTGTCTCCTGGGCCAGAACGTATTTACAGAAGGCGGGTCTAATCGAGGCAACACGCCGCGGCCATTTCAGAATCACAGAACGCGGCAACGAAGTCTTCAACAAGAAACCGCAGCGAATTGACAATAAATTGCTCTCGCAATTCCCGGAGTTTCGAGAATTCCAAGGCAAGAAGAAGATAAAGAAGGAAAACAATGCTTCAGCATCTGAAACGCCCATTGAATCAATCGCAACCCAGTATGAACAGATCCGTGCCACACTAACCTCCGAGTTGCTCGAAAGGGTAAAGAAATGCTCTCCGCAGTTCTTCGAACGCCTTGTCATCTTTCTACTTGTACGGATGGGATATGGCGGGTCTCTCAAAGATGCTGGTCAAGCTATTGGCAGAACTGGTGACGGAGGCATAGACGGTGTAATCAGGGAAGACAAACTCGGTCTCGATAACATCTACATCCAGGCGAAACGCTGGACTGACAAACCCGTTGGCAGCCCTGACATCGATCAGTTCGCGGGTGCATTGTCTAAGAAGAAGGCAACCAAAGGCATACTCATCACCACGTCCACGTTCACACGGGATGCTCTCGCATCAGTACGGGAATACTCGTCCCGCATTATTCTAATTGATGGAATCACGTTGGCTGACTACATGATTGACTATAACGCCGGTGTGTCGGTTGCTTCGACGTATGAGATTAAAAAAGTAGACTCAGACTTCTTCGAAGAAGATGTCGAATAGGAGCACATAATCGAGTAGCCGGGGGATTTTCTCCCCCGGTACCCGCAATACCTCGGCGTGCTGGTACGCAACGGGCGATTCCTAGAGCGTGCCGAGCCATAGCAGGGCAGTCACCGAGCAGATGTCTTCGATGAAACGTTTTCTCAAGGGAGACATAGTATGCCTCGTTTCGTGAAAAAGGAAATTGAGGGGAGACTCATCACGGAGGGCGTACGGCTAACTGCTCAATTCATCTCACAGCAACTGCGGCAGGATCTCTCCCGATTTGCCGGAGATCGAGATGTTGTAGACATCCGAGTAGGGGGTCGGTTCCAGGTTGATTTCGGCGACCGAGGCGCCGTTGCGTTTTGCCTGCACTCCCATTGACGCAGCGGGCTGGACGGTCCCGGAGGTGCCTATTACGATCATGAGATCGCAATTGCCGATCGCCTCATACGCTGCATTGAGCACCTGTGGTTCGAGCATCTCGCCAAACCAGACCACGTGAGGCCGCAGAAGAGAGCCGCAGGATTCGCACGCCGGCAGTTCGGGAAGAGGTATCCTCAGGTCCTCGGAAACCGTTTCGCATCCGGTGCACCGCACTTTCCACAAGTTGCCGTGCAATTCGATCACGTTCCGGCTCCCGGCCTTCTCGTGCAAACCGTCGATATTTTGAGTTATCAGTGTAAATTGTGGAACGCGCTCCTCTATTTGCGCCAGGGCGAAATGTCCCGGATTTGGACTGAGCCGGCCGATCAGGTCCCTGCGCCAGTTATAGAATTCCCATACCAGTCTCGGGTCCCTTGAAAAAGCCTCCGGCGTGGCCAGGTCAACCGCCCGAAACTGTTTCCAGAGCCCGCCCTCACCTCTGAAAGTTGGAACGCCCGATTCGGCTGAAATCCCGGCCCCGCTCAGGACCGCCACGTGTTTTGCCAGCCACAGCTTTTCCCTGAGGTTTTTAATGTCCGTTTCAATTTTATGCTCGGCCACATTGCGCTCCTTCACTCAAGCGGATCAATCCCCAGGTCCCTGAGTCTCCAGGTCAACTATTCGAGTTGAGCGCATTACCCGTGCAAACAATGTCCGTCCCATCGGTGTGCAGGAGGTCATCGAAGTAATCGATGGTCTTCTTCAATCCCTCTCTCAACGGGACTTTGGGTTGCCACTCGAGTGTTTCCCGCGCGATGGATATGTCCGGCTTGCGCATTACCGGGTCATCTTGCGGGAGGGGCTTCAGGACCAGTTCGGATTTTGACCCTGTCATCTCGAGTACCATATCGGCCAGTTCTATAATGGTGAACTCCACGGGATTTCCGAGATTCACCGGGCCTGTAAAGCCTTTGGGAGTGTTCATGAGCTTGATGAAGCCATCTATCAGGTCGTCAACATAACAGAAAGAGCGGGTTTGCTTGCCGTCCCCGTAGATCGTTATGGGCTGTTGGGTCAGGGCCTGCACTATGAAGTTGGAGACCACCCGGCCGTCGTTGGGGTGCATTTTGGGGCCATAAGTGTTGAAGATCCTGGCGACCTTGATGTCCAGCTTGTGCTGCCGGTAATAGTCGAAGAAAAGGGTCTCAGCGCATCGTTTTCCTTCATCGTAACAGGACCTCGGCCCAATGGGATTTACGTTCCCCCAGTATGTCTCCTTTTGCGGGTGCTCGAAGGGATTGCCGTAAACCTCGGAGGTGGAAGCCTGCATGATCCTTATCTTGAGCCGTTTTGCAAGCCCCAGCATATTGATCGACCCGTGCACATTGACCTTGGTCGTCTGGACCGGATCGTTCTGATAATGGATCGGAGAAGCCGGACAGGCAAGGTTGTATATCGCGTCGACCTCGATATACAGAGGGTAGGTTATGTCGTGTCTGAGGAGTTCAAAATAAGGGTTGCTCATCAGATGGACGATGTTTTTCTTGCTGCCCGTGTAGAGATTGTCGATGCAGAGTACGTCATGCTGGTCTTTGAGGAGCCGTTCGCAAAGGTGAGACCCGAGGAACCCGGCCCCGCCGGTGACTGCACATCTTGTTCGAAGATGCATGGTTTTCGTTCCTTAAACAATGTGTAAGATATCAGTATCCATGAAAAAACCAGTTAAGGTCATTGGACCGCCTTCGGCCCGGGCTATTATATCCGTTTGCAATGCGTTGACAATCTTTTCCAACAAACCTGGCGGGAGGTCCTTCGAAAAACCGCGCAAAATCTCATGAGCTTCGAATCTCGCCCCTTAACGCTTTTTCGAATTTTTCCTTTTGTTTCAGGAAGTAATTTCTCTGTGGGCCGTCTACCGAGAGAGCCTCGTTGATCGTCGAGACCGCATCGGCATATAGGCCGTTTATATAGTACGCCTCCGCGAGTGTATCGAGAATGAATGGTTCGGGACTCACGGCGGCGGCCTTCAGCGCCATGTCGAGGGCGTCATGCGGGTTGCGCAAAGACGAGGGTCCCGTCGCGTAAAGCCATGCCAGGTTATTGAGAACGGATGGGTTTTCCGAATCTTGCATAAGAGCGGCCCTCAGGACAGACTCGGCTTCAGAGTACCTGCCTTTTTCGTAAAGAAGCCCCCCGTATGCGGCAAGGTATTCGGTGTTGGCGGGTTCCCGGGAAATGCCGTGCTCCAGGATATGAAGCTGTACATCAGAGCGCAGGTCCCTGGTCAGCCCGCGTTCGTCAAGTCTCCAGTTAATGAAGAGAAGGCCGCAGACTACCGCCACAAAGATCAGGGCAGAGCCGTAGAGCTTTCGGTCGTGCCTGCGAATGAGGTCCCGATCTTTGAACGCCTCGACGAGAAACTCCACTCTCTGCCTTATGCTGAAATGGTGCCAGCTCGGGAGGTCCTCTATTCTACCACTGCGGAAGGCTATTTTTTCAAGCGAGGAAATCAGGGGCTGAGGGTCCCCGATGAGTTCCATGGCGTAAAGGTCTGCCTGTCGCTCGCTGTTTCTGAGAAAATATCCGAAGATAAAGCGAAAATAGAGGACCATGAGCACGATGACCGGGAGGGCGGACAGCAGGGAGACAACAGATCCGGCGAAGTCTCCGGGAGCGGCATACCAGTTGAAAATGGTCCCGTTCGAAAGGGCGAGCAGAGTTAGAGAGTCGCTCAAATCGTAAGCGAATAGAATGAACAGGATGAACAGGAACACAAAAAGGAGCAGGTGTTTTTTGCGCACGTGTCCCATCTCATGGGCTACGACGGCTTTGAGTTCGCCGATCTCGAGACTTCTCAGCAGTCCGGAGGTAATCAAGATGTAGCGAAGGCCCGGCAGGATGCCAACCACCCCCGCTGTAAGCATCTCGGTGCCGAAAATAGGCCAGAGTAAAAGACCGCCGGTCCTGAATTTATGATCGCTGCAGAACCTTTCCAGCTCAGCCCTGACATAATCCTGGGGCAGCGGCTTGCAGCCCCACATTCGAACGATCAGCCAGGGCCCTAACAGGACGAACCCGACAAACGCGAGCACTATTAACAGCAGCTGAGCAAAATCCGAGGCCATGAAAGAGGGCGTTTTTATGGACTGGAGCAGGTCTGTTACGATGGAAATGAGAAACCAGGGGACCAGAATGACCGAAGTAAATGAAAGGTTGCCCCTTATGAAATTTGACCGGGAAACCCCCACACCGAATATGGCCTGGTGGGTCGAATGGCTCCAGAACCAGATCCCTGCAAGATGTATCAGATAGATTACCAGGCCGGTCAGTCCCGATACGGTCAGGAATCTGTCGAACCCCGGGATTAGGCGCAGGCAGGCGTCGAGGTTGAAAACATAAAGATATACGGCGCAAAATCCAATGGCCACGACGGATAGAAGGGCCTGTGCGCGGTAGTGGGCGCGGGTAACGGCGGCAAGCGGGGCGCCTAGATCGGCCGCTTTTCGAAGTCTTTGAAAAGTCCTGCGGCAATAGAGAACAAAAAAGCAAAAAAGGATGGCTATATAGAGAATATCCGGCAACGAAACGGCGTGGGGCTTGCCCGTCTGGCGCTGGACGCTGAAAAGCAGCAATACGACAATGAAGTAGATAAGCTGATTATACATTCCCAGATATTAAAGCAGCTGAGAGCTAAGAGCAATCAGGAATGTTTCGGCTTTTCCTCGAAGCAGTCTTTTCGCACCTCATCGACAAATCTGATCGGGTAATTGCCGTCAAAGCACGCGAGGCAGAACGGATGATCGTCCACCGTGGCCCCGGCCGCCTCCAGCAATCCCTCGATGCTGAGATAATGAAGCGAATCCAGCCCGATAAAATCTCGTATCTCCTCAACCGTGTGTGAGGCTGCGATCAGCTCGCCCTTGGTGGAAAAGTCGATCCCGTAAGGGCATGGGTGACGGTGTGGAGGGCAGCTGACCAGCATGTGCACCTCTTTTGCGCCTGCCTGGCGCAACGAATTGATCCTGGTCCTCGTCGTGGTGCCGCGTATTATTGAGTCCTCAACCAGCAGCACGCGCTTTCCGTTGAGTAACTCCCGTACGGGATTCAATTTGACCCGCACCCCGAAATCGCGCATGGCCTGGCTGGGCTGTATGAAGGTGCGTCCCACGTAATGGTTTCGTATTACGCCCATTTCCAGAGGGATATTCCTGGCCTGGGCCAACCCCAGGGCGGCATAGTTTCCCGAATCCGGGAACGGCATCAGCAGGTCGGAGGAGATCGAAGGGTTTTCTTTGGCTAACAGTGCCCCCAGCCTTTTGCGAAACATGTAAACATTCTGGTTGAAAATATTGCTGTCCGGTCTTGCGAAATAGATAAACTCGAATATGCAGTGGGAACAGCGCTGTTTGGGGAAGGGGAAAAGCGAGCGCGGCCCGTTATCGTCTATAATGAGGACTTCGCCGGGCTCCACGTCGCGAATGTAGGTTGCTTCTATGAGGTCAAGGGCACAGGTTTCGGAAGCAAGCACATAGCTGCCGTTCAGTTTACCCAGGCAAAGAGGCCTGAAACCGTTTGGATCGCACACTCCGATCAGCGTGTCTTTCGTGCACATTACCAGCGAGTAGGCGCCCTTGACCCTGTACAATGCTTCAACCAAAGCTTCCTCGAGGCCGTATACCAAGTTTTTGGCCAGCAGGTGCATGAATATTTCCGTATCCATGGTGGAACGGAAAATCGCCCCCTGCCTTTCGAGTTCACCGCGCAGTTCGATCGCGTTTACAAGGTTCCCGTTATGGCCGATCGCGTAGTAGTTGTTTCCATGGAAAACCACGAACGGCTGCGCGTTTGCCAGAAGGGACGATCCGGTGGTCGAATAACGGACATGCCCGATGGCAAGGTGGCCTTTGAGGGATTTGAGACTTTCTTCAGAGAAAATATCATGGACCAGGCCCATGTTTTTAGAGGCCGTGATTTGGCACCCGTCTCCTACGGCGATTCCCGCGCTTTCCTGCCCCCGGTGCTGGAGTGCGTAAAGGCCGAAATAAGCCATTTTGGCGGAATCTTCATGGCCGAAAATCCCAAAGATGCCGCACTCTTCCCTTTTGCTGGGAATGAAAGAGGTCAAAATCTCCGGGTCTCCCGGAATTATGATTTTGCGATCGGGTACCAGCCCACTCTCCATGACGGTTATATCTCCCGGTGATATTCCTGTAGTGTTTTTACGTCCCAGTCGCCTTTTTGCAAAGCCAGGACTGCTTCGGCAATGGCTTGTGCCCCTGCAATGGTCGTCGCGTAAGGAATATTGTAGATGAGAGTTGTGCGCCTGATTTCATAGGAGTCGGATGTGGTCTTCTTGCCGAGGCTGGTGTTGACGACCAACTGTATCTCGCCGCTCTTGATCCTGTCCACGACGTGAGGGCGGCCCTCATTTAATTTGTACACCTGATCGGCGGGTATGCCGTTAGCCTCGAGGAACCTTGCGGTCCCCGAGGTGGCGATCAGCTTGAAACCCAAATGGAGGAATTCTCTTGCCACAGGCAACGTCTTGTATTTGTCCGCGTCATGAACGCTTATGAAAACCGTTCCACTTGTCGGGAGTTCGTATCCGGCCGCGGCCTGGGCTTTTGCGAAGGCAATCCCGAAGTTTTCGCCGATTCCCATGACCTCGCCGGTCGACTTCATTTCGGGTCCGAGCAGGGTGTCCACTTTCGGGAAACGCGAAAAGGGGAAGACGGCCTCTTTTACCGATATGTGCCGCGGCTCTATTTCCTTTTCAAACCCAAGTTGCTTCAGGCTTTGGCCAAGCATGACCCTGGTGGCGAGCTTGGCCAGCGGACGCCCGATGGCTTTGCTCACAAATGGGACCGTCCGGGACGCCCTCGGGTTTACCTCGAGGATGAAAACCTCCCCGTTCTTGATGGCAAACTGAATGTTCATGAGCCCTATTACGCCGAGTTCTTCGGCGAGCAGCCTTGTCTGTCTTTTGACCTCCGCCTGCAGCTCCTTTGAGATGCTGATGGGCGGAAGCACGCATGCGGAGTCTCCGGAGTGAATTCCGGCCTGCTCGATGTGCTCCATTATGCCTCCGAGGACCGTGATCCGGCCGTCGCTGATGGCGTCCACATCGAGTTCGATTGCATCTTCGAGAAATTTGTCGATCAGTATCGGATGTCCTGGTGAGACGTGCACGGCGGTTTTCATGAATTCCTCGAGCCGGGCGTTGTCATAGACTATTTCCATGGCGCGCCCTCCCAGGACGTAAGAGGGGCGGACAACAACAGGAAAGCCTATTTCGGCGGCCGCAACGACGGCTTCGGCTATGGTGAACGCCGTTGAGTTTTCAGGCTGCCTCAGACCGAGTTTGTGGAGAAGCTGTTGAAAGCGCTTGCGATCTTCTGCCCTGTCGATTGCGTCGGGAGATGTGCCGAGAATTTGCGCACCGGCTTTTTCGAGCGGGACCGCCAGATTCAAAGGGGTCTGGCCCCCGAACTGCACGATCAGGCCCTTGGGCTTCTCACGATCCAGAATGTGGAGAACGTCCTCGAGGGTCAGCGGCTCGAAATAGAGCTTGTCGGAAGTGTCGTAGTCGGTGGATACCGTTTCCGGGTTGGAGTTCACCATGATGGATTCGTGGTCTGCTTCCCGGAGCGAGAACGAGGCGTGAACGCAGCAGTAGTCGAATTCGATACCCTGACCGATTCTGTTGGGACCGCCTCCCAGGATCACTACTTTAGGTTTGTCCGAGGGCCTTGCCTCGTCTTCTGTCTCATAGGTCGAGTAATAGTATGGGGTGTAGGCTTCGAATTCGGCAGCGCACGTATCCACCAGTTTGTAGACGGGCTTTATGCAATGCTGCAGGCGCTTGCAACGCACGGCTTCCTCGTCGGTGCCGGTGAGCTGTGCGAGCCTGCGGTCCGAAAATCCCCAGGACTTAGCGAGTCGAAGCTGTTCGGCATTTTCGAGAAAAGCAGGCCCCTCGGCCGACTGGACTATAGCTTTCTCTACTTCGACGATTTCCATGATATGCTTTAGAAACCATGGGTCGATATAGGTGAGCCTGTGAATTTCATCTATCGATATTCCAAGCTTCAGGGCTTCTCCGATTTGAAAGAGCCTGTTGGAATTGGGCCTCGTGAGGCTGAACTTGAGCTGTTCAATGTATTCGGGGTCCACTTTGGCGGGTGGATCGCAAAATCCGAATCGGCCGATTTCAAGCGAGCGGATGGCCTTCTGGATCGCTTCTTTGAACGTGCGTCCGATAGCCATAGTCTCCCCCACCGACTTCATCGAAGTGGAAAGTATGTCGTCGGTGCGCGGGAATTTTTCAAAGGTGAAGCGTGGGAGCTTCACAACGCAATAATCTATGGTAGGTTCAAAGGAAGCCTTGGTTTCGCGGGTGATGTCGTTTGCGATCTCATCGAGAGAATAACCCACGGCGAGCTTGGCGGCAATCTTGGCGATAGGGAACCCGGTAGCCTTGGAGGCGAGCGCGGAGGAGCGTGAAACGCGCGGATTCATTTCGATTACGACCATGTCGCCGTTTTCCGGGTTGACCGCAAACTGGACGTTGGAGCCCCCTGTTTCGACCCCTATCTCCCGTAAAATGGCGATAGAAGCGTCGCGCATCCTCTGATATTCGCGGTCGGTGAGTGTCTGGGCGGGAGCCACCGTAATGGAATCCCCCGTGTGCACGCCCATTGCGTCCATATTTTCTATAGAGCAAATGACGACCACGTTGTCCTTGAAGTCGCGCATCACCTCGAGTTCGAATTCCTTCCACCCGAGAACGGATTGTTCGAGCATTACCGAACAGATCATGCTCGCATCCAAACCCATTTGCGTCTGATCAAGAAGCTCTTCCCGGTTGTAGGCGACCCCACCTCCGGTTCCGCCAAGGGTAAACGAAGGTCTTACGATTACCGGATAGCCGATTTTCTGGGCAAAGGCTTCGGCTTCGACAAGATTGTCCACGATAAGGCTTTCGGGCACCCTAAGGTTGATGTTTGCCATAGCGTCCCGGAAAAGCTGACGGTCCTCGGCCTTTTTGATGACCGAAGCGCTGGCGCCTATCATCTCCACGCCAAATTCCTCGAGAATGCCCGTTTCGGCGACTTTTACAGCCACGTTGAGGGCAGTCTGGCCCCCGAGTGTGGGAAGCAGGGCATCGGGACGCTCACGCCTTATGATCTTTGCGACCGCCTCGGGGGTTATCGGCTCCACGTATGTATGCTGGGCCACTTCCGGATCGGTCATGATGGTGGCGGGATTGCTGTTCAGCAGGACTATTTCATAGCCGTCTTCGCGCAGCGCTTTGCAGGCCTGTGTCCCGGAGTAATCGAACTCGCACGCCTGGCTTATGATGATCGGCCCGGAGCCGATGAGCAGTATTTTCTTTATGTCTGTTCGTTTGGGCATGAATTCGCTTCCTTCTACCCGGCCTGTCAACGGCGCCTGTTGAGCGGCTGCCTCAACCGCGAGGCGTTCTTTGCGATCATTTGCATGAACCGGTCGAAAAGGTATGAGGCGTCATGCGGACCGGGAGAGGCTTCCGGATGATACTGAACACA
Source organism: Syntrophobacteraceae bacterium (assembly GCA_050008735.1). GTDB lineage: Bacteria > Desulfobacterota > Syntrophobacteria > Syntrophobacterales > Syntrophobacteraceae > SbD1. The sequence goes on along the minus strand of JBEKMB010000014.1, from coordinate 34,660 downwards.
GAAGGCGGGAATCTCCAGATGATCCATTCCTTCCAGCGTATTGTCATTGAGATTTATATGCGTAAACCGCACAGGCATGTTCGAAAGCGAATCCGGATCGACGCAAAACCCGTGATTCTGCGAAGTGATCTCTATTTTGCCGGTTGTGAGGTCCTTTACCGGCTGATTTGCCCCCCGGTGTCCGAACTTGAGTTTAAATGTGGTGCCCCCGAGCGCAAGCCCCATCATCTGATGCCCGAGGCAGATGCCGAATATCGGTTTTTTCCCGAACAGATTTCGAACGGTTTCGATTACATAATGCACCGCGGCCGGGTCGCCGGGTCCGTTTGACAAAAAGATGCCGTCCGGATCGCAGGAAAGAATCTCATCGGCACCGGTGTGAGCGGGAAAAACCATAACCTGGCATCCCGCCTCTTCCAGTTTGCGAAGGATATTATACTTTATCCCGCAGTCCAGGGCAGCCACCCGGAACCCCTCGACGCCGGGGAGCCATTGGGCCGAGTCGATTTCGCGCCTCTTGCCGTCCAGCCACCTGTAAGGGGTTTGGCAGGTCACATATCTTACCAGATCGATCCCGTTGAGGCCAGGATACGCCTGGACCTGCTCCATCAGTTCGCGCACATCCTCGGTGTCGGTCGCAATGATCCCGCGCATCGCCCCTCCAACCCGAATATGCCTGGTCAGCGCACGCGTGTCGATGCCATCGATTCCAATCTTTCCATGCTCGTCCAGGAAATCGGCCAGAGACCGGTTGCTTCGCCAATTGCTGGCAAAGTCCTGGTACTCTTTTACAATAAACGCCTCCACATGCACGGCCGCCGATTCCATGTCCTCAGGATTGATTCCGTAAGTACCGGTCAGAGGATAGGTCATCGCGACGATCTGGCCTTTATAGGAGGGATCGGTCAGCACTTCCTGATAACCGGTCATGCTGGTATTGAATACCACCTCTCCCAGCGCCCGGCCATGGCCGCAGAAAGTGTATCCCCGGAAAACGGTCCCGTCCTCGAGAAGAAGGATTGCTTTGGGACGATTCCACGGAAGGCTCATAAAATGTTCCTTATCGTTTTGCTAAATCATTCATATTCCTAAGAGTTGCAGGAGATCTGCGTGGTTGACACCCCGAAACGATCAATTGTAACGGGTAAGCCCCGAATAGCAAACCTTTTATAATGATTCCGAAGAGCTTGCCTTCCGCCTCGCGCTCATCAGAGCGGCCGCCCTGATCAGGTCCTCCGGTGTGTCCACTGCCACCGAGTCCACCGGAGAAAGTGCGACCCTGATCGAGAAACCGTTCTCAAGAGCGCGCAACTGCTCCAATTTTTCGATCTCTTCGAGTTTCCCCGCAGGCAGAGAGGTAAACTTTTCCAGGAAGTTGCGCCGGTATGCGTAGAACCCAAGGTGCTTCAAAAAGGAGCGCACAGGCTCAGCGCGATGAAATGGAATCGGCGCCCTCGAAAAGTACAGGGCCTTTCCATTGTGGTCTACCACGACCTTGACAACATTGGGATCCACAAACTCCTGCTCGCTTTGGCTCCGATAGGCCAGAGTGGCCATCTCGCAGTGCGGGGGCGAAACAATTGCTCCCGCGAGTGCCTCGATCATTGCGGCGTCCAGCAAAGGTTCATCCCCCTGGATATTCACAATGATATCGTCTTGAGCAAGTCCGAGAATGTCGGCCGCCTCAGCCAACCTGTCAGTTCCGCTCTGATGATGCGTTCCCGTAAGAATGCAGTTTCCGCCGAACGATCTGACCGCTTCCAGGATCCGGCTGTCATCGGTTGCCACTACCACCTTGGAGAGGCGCCTGCACGCGGCTGCCCGTTCAAAGACATGCTGTATCATGGGCTTTCCGCAGATTGTGGAGAGCGGTTTGCCGGGGAGCCGTGTTGAGGCGTATCTGGCTGGAATTAGTGCATAAATTCGCATCTTCAGCCACTAAAAAAGACCGCGCCGCAAAACGGCTGCGATCGTGATCTGAAAAAACGCGTTTGCAAAAACGCGAGACTTTGTTTAAGGGGAATGCCAGACGCGAGCCATACTATGATAAACTTGCGACCGGATGCAAGAGAGACTTTAACCAAAAGAGCGACAGGCTATTTCATGACGGAGATTGAATATATCGGTAAGTGTTCAAAGTATCTGGATATTTTGCTGCGCAACAATCCTGGTTACGGGGAATGGCTTCTTGGCGAGGGGAACCTGAACCGGAAATACCCTCTCACAGGACTCTATTCGGCCCTGGGGCGCGAGGCGGCGAAGGCTCACTCCTTCAACGATCTGCTCAGGGTATTCCGCCGCTTCAAACAGCTTCACTTTTTGAGGATAGGTTCACGAGATTTTCTCCATTACGCGGACTTGTCCGAGACTACCGGGCAGTTGAGCGATCTGGCGTCGGTGGCCCTGCAGGTAGGGCTTGAAGTTTTTTCAGCGCATCCCGACTGGTGGGTTTCAGACGACGAACTGGACATCTGGCGGCGGTTTGGCGGGAGAATTCCGCTCGTTGTGCTTGGGTTGGGGAAGCTGGGCGGCCATGAACTAAACTATGTATCCGACGTTGACCTGATCTTTCTCTATACCGGGGGTGAGGAGGAGCGCGAAAATTTCCTCATGCTGCTCAGCCGCCTCACTCACCGGATATCGAGGCTGCTGTCGGACCAGTTTGAAGGCGACCGCCTCTTTCTGGTCGACTTCCGCCTGAGGCCCCAGGGGAAGCAGGGCATACTGGTGCCCTCGATGAGCGGAGCGCTCGATCACTATCTGCTCCACGGTCAGGCATGGGAGCGTCAGATGCTTCTCAAATGCCGGCCCGTAGCCGGTGAGCGCTCCGAAGGGACAGCTTTCGTTCACGAGTTGCGCCCGTTTGTGTTCCGCAGGTTTCTCGATTTCCAGGCGATTGACGAGCTAAGGGAGATGCGAAGCCGGATTCTTACCGAAGCGATCCGGTTTTTTCCCGGCGCCAGGCATTTCGATGTTAAGCTGGGTATCGGTGGTATTCGGGAGATCGAATTTCTCGTTCAATCCCTGCAACTCATTTATGGCGGACGGCATCCGGAAATAGACGAGCCAAACACCCTGAAGTGCCTGGAAAAGCTCTCCGGCCTTGGGTTCCTGCCGCTGGAAACCGCGGAGGAGTTGAGGGTTTCCTACACTTTCCTGCGCAACGTCGAACATTATATTCAACTCGACCAGAACCGACAGACCCAGAGGCTGCCCTACTCGAAAGAGGAAAAGGCGCGCCTCGTATTCGCAATGGGCTTCGATGAGGACGAGACTGCGTTTATAGAAGCGCTGCGGATGCACACTTCCGTCGTCCATTCACGATTTCAGGAGCTTTTTCAGGAAAAATCCGAAGAGAAAGGGACCATGGGCGGCCAAAAGACCCAGGTCGGCCCAACAGGGACCCGAAGGTCCGGTCCATTTCCCGCCGAACCGTTTGCGAGACTCAAGGAAACGCTTAAGGCGTATCCGCCTTCCGTTCAGTCCAAAATCCTTTTTGAGTCGCTGGAAAAATTCGCTGAGGTTTCCGACCCGAATCTATTGGGGAAGATCCTGGCCAGGTTGGATACCTTCTTTGGCAGGGTCGCTCGAAGAACCGGTCTGATAAAGCTGTTCGGGGCGGCTGAGCCCTGGCTGGCGCCTTTTTGCCAGGCGATTGCCTCAAGCGAGCTTCTCGCGGGGCTTCTTTCGCATCATCCCGCGCTGGTCGAAGGCCATGCCCTGAGGTCGGGGACTTTCGACAGGGCGCCGGAGTGGGAGGCTTCCAGTATAAGGATTGTGGAAACGGCGCCGGAGTATGGAGAAAAGCTGGAATGGATACGGCGGCTGAAAAACGAACGAATCCTCCAGATTGCGCTGGCCGACCTTGGCGGCCTGGTCGATTTCGGCACTTTGGAAGAGGAGCATACAGCTCTTGCCGAATTCGTCATCGGCAACACGCTGGCCGCAGTTGGACAGAACCTCGGAATGCCCGCCGATTTGCCCCTGTCGGTACTCGGGATGGGAAAGCTCGGCAGCGGGGAAATGAGCTATCTTTCGGACCTCGACCTGGTTTTCGTTTACTCCCCTGGAGCACACGAGCCCGATGACCAGATTCCCGCTCGGGTGGTCCGGCTCATCCAGCGCCTGATGAACATGCTCGCCACGCCGCTCCAGGAAGGTCCAGGCTACCCGATGGACGCGCGCCTGAGGCCGACCGGCACCCATGGTCCTCTGGTTGTGACGCGGAAATCCTGGCTCGAATACTATGTCACCCAGGCGGACATATGGGAAATCCAGGCGCTTCTTCGGATAAGGCACATAGCCGGGGACCCCGGGCTTGGGGAATGGATTGACGACAAAGCGACAGAAATCTGCTACGGGCAAAGGCCGCCGGAAGCCGTGTGGCCGAGGATCTGCCACCTGCGCTACAGGATGGAAAAGGAACGGGCCGCTGAAACGGAAAAGGAAATCGACTTGAAGCTTGGAATGGGCGGCCTGGCCGACATTGAATTCATTGTGCAGGGCCTGGCGCTTGCCGGAAAGCGGGTGCCGGGGAGCGGATGCTCTCAACCCCACGATGTGAGTTGCGCCCGGCGGGACATCGTGCACCCGGCGTTGGGCATCCGGAATTCGGTCTCAAGGCACCGCTCTTTGAGGCTCGCGGTTCAAAGAGGTTTTCAGGAGATGGGGCCCATGTCGGATGAATTAAGCGCGGCGTTTCGCGCGTTAAGGGCCCTGGACCACAGGATCAGGCTGCACGCGGATTCCAGCGCGGCAAAACTGGATGAACAGCGCTTCGGGACAATGGTTTCGTTGGGGCTATGGCCTCCCCATTTTGACGGAAGCTCGATCGAGACCTGGCAGGACGTTTTGCGCCTGAGAAGAGAAGTGAGGGGCATCTTCAGGAAGTTTTGCCCGTAGTGTTTTGGCGCAAGGTCCACCGCGCAGACGTTCATCGCAGGCCAAGACTGGAAGTCCCCACACTGCGTGGGGCGTGCGGCAGTCACGAAGAACACGAGGGAGACGCGAAGGACACTAAGAGACTTGACAGATTAACAGGATTAACAGGATTTGTACAATGGCTTTGAATCCCAGGCAGTTTTCAGTGCTCATGGAACCTCGTGAAAGGACTTTCTCCATCACACGGTGGCTACCGTGAAAATTTGAGCTCCACTTGCCAGGTGCCCTTCCAGGCCCAGAGCAAACCCGTTTTCGTCCTCAACCCGGACCTCCCCGGCGAGCGCGGCCTTATACAGGCTTTGATCGTATGCTATGAGGGCGTGCTTTACCTTCATTCCTCTGTAGATGTCGATTTTTTGACCGTTTACATAAACGTCGATATTTTCGCTCATGCCAGGCTGTCCGGGCTTAAAAGAGTGAAGAGTGAAGAGAAAAGAGCGGCGAGTGTGAGTTTCTTCAGATCGCTGCTCACACCTCCTTCACGCTGCTCACCGCTCACTTCTTCGCCGTCAGTTTCTGAAAAGAATCCTGTCCTGGACTTTAGGATTTATAGGCGAATTTTTGCGAATGTAGTCGACAACCGCATCCCTTAACGGTGGTCCGAAAGTGACGTTGCGGCCCTGTTTGAAGACATTGAACGGGCCGCCGGCCGTTGCGAGGAAATCGTTTGTCGCAACCTTGTATATTTTCTGCGGCTCCATAAGATTTCCAGCGACTTCGGCGGCCGCCACCTTCACCCCGGAAGGTTTTGACAGGTCATATACGATCCGCATCCCCGAAACCTGAAGCAGATTTTCGGCCAGTACGCTCTTTTCCAGGAGTTCCATTATTTTTTGCCCTGTGAGGTCCATCGAGACCAGGTCATCGTCGAACGGCAGTACCGTAAATAATGTCTCAAGTGTTATCGGTCCCTTCGGTATATCGGCCCGGATGCCGCCTCCGTTCTGGAAGGCGATCTGGGCGCCGGAGGCCTCTCGCATGGCATCCGCGATCAGGTCGCCGAGGTTGCACTCCCTGCTCCGATCTCTGACCAGGTCGGCCGTTGTGGTGCCGATCACTTTCGAAAACTCGGCCCTTACCTGTGAGTCATATTTATCTATGATCTGGGCGACATTGGGGTCCATCTGTGCGCCGGACGCTGTGGAAACCAGCTTGAGTTCGTCTTTGCGCGTGAAGCTGAGCATTTTCTTTGATTGCTTGTCAAAAGAGATATGCAAGACGCCGAGATAAATACCGTTGGAGCCCGCCTGGACTATCACCGTGCCCGATTCGACCACGGGGTCCTTTATTGCCGTATGACTGTGCCCTCCGACTATGACGTCGATTCCCCTGACTTTCCTTGCCAGCAGCCGGTCCGAATCCAGTCCGTCGTGAGAGAGCACTACAACAATAGAGGCCCCTTGGGCCCTCACACGCCTGATTAAAGCGGGCAGGACCTTTTCGGGGTGAACGAAAGTGAGCCCGGCAACATTTTCGGCCTTTGTAGAATAGCTGGTCTCGGGTGTAGTCAGGCCGATCACCGCGATCCGAACACCCTTTCTTTTCAGGACCACATAGGGTTTGACTCCCTGGATATGTCCGCCACCGCGTTTGCGGATGTTCGACGAAACCACGGGAAAAGAAGCCGATGATATTATGGTGTGAAGAACATCCTGTCCCCAGTCGAATTCATGGTTCCCAAGAGCCATGGCGTCATAGCGCATGTAATTCATGATCTCGATGACCGGTTTTCCATGGAAGAGATTGGATATCGGGGTCCCCTGGAACATATCACCGGCCGATAGAAGAATTGTCCCGTCCGGGTTTGCGGCTCTTTCCCGTTCGACCATTTTGGCAAGATATTCGGCCCCGCTGACCTGTTGCTCGGAATCAACGCTTTTGTCAAGGTAGGGAACGATGTGCCCGTGGGTATCGTTTACATGCAGGATGGTCAGATCTATTTCGGCCTGTCGCGCCGTGGCTGGAGAGCCCAACAGGACAAGCATGGTCACTGCGAGGGCCAAAATGAGATAAACGAGGCATGTCGCCGAGGGTCGCGGGACTTCTCTTTTGGAAGTGGGCAAAAACTGCATAGGTTCCCTTTCCGGCTGGTCCGAAAATCGCGCCGGCACAACCGGCCCGCGCTTCCAGCCCGCATTGTTTGACGGACTGCGTTTTTATTTAAAGTGAGTCAAAAACCATTCGAGGCTGGCCCCGGTTGCTAATGCGCGCCATGATTCATCACTGACGCGATGGTCCGCGGTGCGCATCAGCAGGAGCCTCTTCGGCTCATTGAGGCGCTCATAAATCCGAACCGAATCTTTCCAGGGGACGATTTCATCGAGTTGGCCGTGAATGAGCAGGACACGCCCGGCCCCACCGAGGTCATGCAAATCTTTCGGTGAGCCGAGACTGAAATCGCCCGGGAAAATGGATCGCAATAACTCGAAGTTCTCCGTGTCCGGATGAATGTGGCTTACATCGAAAGGAGCGGCCCATGACACGGCAGCCCGAATCAGCCCCGGGCGGTGGTTTGCGGCAAGAAGGGAGAGAAACCCGCCGAAGCTCGATCCAAGAAGCCCGATACGTCCGTCCGACCATGGCTGTTCCAGGGCAAAACCGATCGCAGCCTCGAGGTCGACCGTTCGTGCTTCAACAAGACTCACTCCAGGCCTGGGAGGGCTTTCCCCGCACCCCGAAAAATCGAACCTCAGGACGCAAAAGCCCGCTTGGCTCATCTGCTCCCCTATGGCTATGAACTTGGGACTTTCTTTGGCGCTCAAAAGTCCGTGAGAACATACTATTACCGGGGCAGGGACCTTGTCGGGCAGGTGAACGGCCGCCGAAAGACTGATCCCGCCGGCGTCGATAAAGAACTTCCCGCAGTTTTCCGCTTCCATGGTCCTCGTAAAATCCTTATGTACAGCACTGAAGAAAAAAATGCACTTCGTTGCGCATACCACTGAATATGTACTTCACGATCGCGAGGCATTTGGTTCAAACATCGAGCATCCGAACCAGGAAAATCAGTCCCGTTCGAAATCGGCGACCGCTTTGCGGAAACGTTCGGGCACATTTGCCGGGTTGCCGGTCTTCTTGTCGACAGCAACCGCAACTATGTGTCCGGTGGCAATCGGTCTGCCGGTGGCTTCCTCAAAGACAGAGAATTCGAAAGTGAAACTGGTGTTTCCCATATTGCTTACACGCGTGTGGACGTGCAGGGTCTCATCGAAAAAAGCCCGCCCTTTATACTGGCAATCTGCCTGGACATAAAAAAAATCCATTCCATCAATCAGAAAATCGTTATATTTGTACCCGACTGCCTTGAGGTATTCGATCAGCCCCGCGTCGAAATAGGTGAAATAGTGGCCGAAGAAGACATGCCCCTGCATGTCGGTTTCGACGTATCGAACCTGTATGGGGGCGAAGAATTTAAAATGGTTTTCCAATTTCGTCCTCCTTTTGCAGGTGATCGGCCAAAGGGCGTTTGAGGCATCTGTGTTGATTATAGCAGCAACCGGACCGTTAGGTGCAAAATATGGCTGAAATTCTCATTGCCTATGATACCGAACAAGCCAACCGGGAAATGTTGAAGGAAGTGCTTTCCGGCGCTGACATCAAATTTTTGTCCGATATCGAACAAGGGGAGCGCTCGGGTGTGATAGGGCGTGCCGAGGTCATAATTACCCTGAACCCGGCCAAGGAATTCAGCACGGAAGAATTGGGGCTGCTGAGGAGCATTCGGCTGATCCAGTTGATTACGGCCGGGGCCGAGCATCTGCCCTTTTCGCAGCTTGGCGCCGAGGCGAAAATCGCCTCTAATCCCGGCGCGTTTGCGGAGCCGATGGCGGAACATATACTGGCGATGGTCCTCGCGTTTACAAAGCGGCTTTGCGTAAATCAGGCCAAACTGAAGCAGGGCGAATTCGACCAGAAAACCGAGAACAGGAATTTGCGAGGGCTTACGTTCGGTGTGCTGGGATTCGGCGGGATAGGGCAGGCGGCGGCAAGGATCATGCGGGCTGTCGGGCTGAGAATTCTTGCGATAAACACGAGCGGCGTGACCGCAGAACAGGTTGATTTCATTGGTAATATGGACGATCTTGAGTACCTTCTGAAAAACAGCGACGTGTTCCTTGTCTCCATCCCCATGAATATCCGCACAAAGGGGCTTATCGGCAGCCGCGAGTTGTCGGCCATGAAACCTGATGCCATTCTCATAAATGTGGCGCGCGGAGCTATAATTGATGAACAGTCTCTTTATCGGCATCTCGTTGAACATCCCGATTTCTGCGCAGGAATCGACACGTGGTGGATCGAGCCGTCGATGGATGGGGAATTCAAGGTGAATTATCCCTTTTTTGATCTGCCCAATTTTTTAGGCTCTCCGCACAATTCATCCATTACGCCGGGTACTTTGGATAATGCGATCAGACTTGCAGCGGAAAATGTGGCAGTTTTTCTGAGTGGAGGGCAGATCCGAGGAGAGATCAGAAGAGAGGACTACGCAAGTAAATAACAGATTCCCGAGCCGAAAAAGACGAAATAATAACCTCTGAGATATGCGACCGGGCAGGCGGGTTGCGGCCAAGTACCGTTGAAGAGAAAGGAACCTCATAGATGGATTTCAATCTGACTGAAGAGCATCAATTAATTCGACAAAGTGTAAAAGAATTCTGTGACAGGTATGTTTGTCCGATTGCCGACGAAGTCGACCAGGAATCGAGGTTCCCGGCCGAAACGATTAAAAAACTCGCCGAACAGGACTTGATGGGTATTTCCTATCCGGTGGAATATGGCGGAGCGGGGGCCGATTATCTGAGCTACGTAATAGTGCTCGAGGAGCTGTCGCGGGCATGCGTAACGACCGGTTTTACTGTGGAGTGTCATTCCCTGGCGGGGTTTCCGTTGCTCAAGTTCGGTACGGAAGAGCAAAAGGAGAAGTATCTCACCCCGTTGTGCAAAGGCGAGATGCTTGGCTCCTTTGCCTTGACCGAGCCGGGGGCCGGGACCGATACGGCTGCCGGGACCACGACAGCTGTTGTTGATGGAAATGAGTGGGTGCTGAACGGAAGTAAGATTTTCATCTCAAATGCTCCCGTTGCCGGCGTGATCATTGTTTTTGCCATGACGGACAAATCCAGGGGAACGGATGGGATCAGCGCATTTATCGTCCCGGCGGGGACCCCCGGTCTCGAGATCGGAAGACACCTGAAAAAGACGGGAATAAGAGGTTCGCTTACGGCTGAAGTGTTTTTGAAAAATTGCCGGATTCCGAAAGAAAACCTGCTGGGTGTCGAGGGCCAGGGGGGGGAGATTGCCAGGATGACAATTGACGGCGGCCGGATAGGCATTGCGGCGCAGGCCGTGGGTATTGCCCAGGCTGCACTCGACGAATCAATAAAATACTCCAAGGAAAGAATTCAGTTCGGAAAACCGATCGGGACGTTCCAGGCGGTCCAGTGGATGATTGCCAACATGGCGACCGAAGTGCAGGCATCGAGGCTTTTGACCTACCAGGCGGCCTGGTGTTACGACCAGGGACTGCCCTTCAGCACTCAGGCCGCCATGGCGAAGTTGTTTGCCTCGGAAACGGCTTCCCGTCAAACAGACCGCGCAATACAAATCCATGGGGGGGTCGGGTATGTAAAGGGATCCAAAGTCGAGCGTCTGTACAGGGACGCCATGATTACCGTGATCTATAACGGGACCTCCGAAACGATGAGAAAGGTTATTGCCGGCGGGTTGCTGCGTTAACCGGGAGGGGAAGGTCATGCTCAAAGAAGCAGTCGTATTTTCGATGGGCCGTCGAAAGGGGAATAAGGATAGAAACGGTGTCCGGGTCGCCGCAAAGGGATATTGGACAGGATGACTATCGGCAAACGTGATTTCGATAAAGAGGCGGCCGCCTGGGACGAGCATCCGGCACGAATCAAATTGGCACACGAGATAGGTGCCGCCATATTGGAGCACGTTCCACTGAACAGGGCCATGAAAGTCCTGGATTTCGGGTGCGGCACAGGGCTTTTGACACTCCGGCTGGCCCCACTGGTGGGGTCTATAACGGGTGTCGACAGCTCAAAGGGAATGCTCGATGTCCTGAGAGCAAAGATCGTCAAACAAAATGCGGCGAATGTTGGGACGTTACTGCTGGATCTTGATGCAGGCGATATCCTGACTGGAAATTACGACATGATTGTGAGCAGCATGACATTGCATCATGTCGAGAAAATAGCGCCTGTCCTGATTCAGTTCCAAAGATGCCTGGTCCCCGGCGGATATCTTTGTATCGCTGATTTGGACCCGGAGCATGGGGAGTTTCATAATGAGGGCAAAGGCGTATTCCACTTCGGGTTCGATCGGATGGCACTGAGCAAGGCTTTGGTGGAGGCCGGTTTTTACGGCGTCACGTGTGCCACGGCAGCCGAAGTTGCAAAGCCGGCCTCTAATGGGGAAATCAGGCGATTTGCGGTTTTTCTGATGTCCGCAACAAGGGGGGGCGACTGACACCTGGCGGCCCGCCTCACCGGACGGCGCAGGCCCACAGCGCCAGCCGGCCCGCGACGAACCCGGATATCGAGTATTTACCTTGAAAACTTCTGTTTTGATCTGCGGCCGGACAGAAATATCAGCAAAATGGCTAAAATTGCTATTCCGCCCAGAGCTGCGCTTATCCATTTCCAATCAACGACTTGCAGCCTTATCACCGTTTGCCAGGACCTTTTAAACCAGCCTCCGAGTGGGACATCCTCCCTGCTGACCAGCGTAACGGTCCTCTTCGGCTGACCGGAGACCAGAAAAACAAGCTGGCCCATTTCTTGACCTGCTTTGACAGGAGCGGTCACTTCCGAAGGCGCGTTTATCTCCCACTTAAGCTGGTTTTTCTGGCTTTGCTGGATCAGAAAAGCCGGTGTTTCGTCGGGATAGATCTGAATTTCATCATTGCGGCCCTTCCAGACCTTGGCCCTGGCAACCGACTGGCCTTCCTGGAACGGCTGTACCAAAGTGTAATGCCTGAACCCGTAGTTGAGCAGCTTAAGGGCCTCCCTCTCACGGACCGCACCGCTTTGAGCGCCCATCACGACAGCGATGAGCCGCATTCCCTCGCGCTTGGATGTGGCGGAAAGATGGTATCCGGACGCAGCTATGTATCCCGTTTTCAATCCGTCAATCGTCGAATCTTTGAGCAGAAGGTGATTTCGATTGTATTGCTGGATATTGTTGTAAGAGTATTCTTTCATGGAATGGAAGCGCAACGCTTCAGGAAATGCCCTCAGGTAGGACGTATCCAGGGTCGCCATGTCTCTGGCACTTGTAATCTGACCGTCGGCAGGCAGTCCGTGAGGGGTTATGAACACGGTTTGGGACATTCCAAGTTCTTTGGATTTACGGTTCATGGCATCTACGAAAGTATCAACGCTGCCGCTCAAATGCTCCGCCGCGGCGACGCACGAGTCGTTGCCCGAATCGACGGCTATGCCTTTTATAAGTTCCTCGAGGGGGACCCGGCTCCCGAGTCCGACGAACATCTTGGAGCCGCCGGTACGCCAAGCCGCCTCGCTGATCAATACTTCATCGGTAAGGTTAACCCGGCCTTGTTTTATTGCTTCAAAAATCAGGTATAGAGATGCGATCTTGGTAAAAGATGCCGGCTCGATAGGCTCATCAGCGTTTTGTTCAAACAGAACCGCTCCGGTGGAAACCTCAACCAGGATTGCCGATCTCGCTTTTATCTGGCCGGGAGAAATTTCCGTGGCCGCAGCGGTCCCCGCTTGGGCTTTTGCCTGCCCGGCGCCGGGTTGTTGAGTGCCGGTTTTTTTCTCGACTGTGGAGCGTGCTTTGGTCTTCTTCGCCGCGCCATCGAGCGCCGTGGCCGAGAAGGGCATGCAGGCAAGGGCAAAAAAGAGCACGAGTAGCAGGCAGAAGAAACAATCTCTTCGCATGTACTTCCTTTCAGGTATACGAACCGCGTTTTTCAAAAAGGGATTTGAAATGTCTGTGTGCCTTATACTTCGAATCGGCGCTTTTTTCAATAAATGGAATTTCAGGCCGTTTTCCGAGCTACTCGGACGGGTTAGGCTAAAATGCCGAATAAATCGGCCGGATTCTTTTGATGCGGTGCTCAGCCGATTCTGTGATATTTTGGCCGGCGATCATGTGCGGGGTTTGAGGTCGACGAAAATATGAGGGCAATTTCTGTTTCCAGTTTTTAATCGGCGCAGTTTTAGACTATTTTCAATTCTGCTTCGTCTTAGTACACGGCGTTGTTTCAAGGGCCTTCGAAGTCTCGGAGGAGGTGTCGAACATGTCCGGTTTGGCAGGCGGCGGTTTTTGAGCCTCAAAGGACAATGTAGTTTGATCACCGGCAATTGAGGAGAACGGAATGAAAAGACTGAGCACGCTCGCGCTTGGACTGATCCTGTGCTCGGCGTGGGCGCCTGCTGTTTTCGCCCAGGTCAGGACCTCTGAAGGGCCTGTGCTCGTGGGCCGCATAACATACGTCGACGGTCAACTCCTCCGCTATGTCTATGACGAACGGGACTGGGTCGCCACCGTAAAAGACGCGCCCTTTGGGCTCGATGACGCGGTCTATTCCAGTGATACCGGAAAGGCGGAGTTCAAACTGCCTAACGGAATGTGGGTGCGAAGCGGAAGCGACACCCAGATACAGCTCATAGCCCTGCGTGAGGATGTGTCGGAAATCGACGTGGCATCCGGCACCGTCAGGCTTTATAACAAGAGCCAAAAAGCCGTTGTAAAGGCGACCACGCCTTACGGGTATGTGCTGGCCCGGCCGGGCTGCGCATTGGATCTTTATGTGGGAGATGAGTCGACCGAGGTGATAAGCCTCAACGGCGCCGTTGACTTCGTACTTGGAGAGGAGGAGTCCAGGTACGTGGTCGAAGCGGGCGGCGCTTCCATAATCTCGGATGGCAGGCTGGCCATAGAGGGAGATGGCCAGGTTGACGCCGGCTGGGATGAATGGAACCTGAAACGGGAAGAACTCTGGACACAGAGGGTGCAAATCAAGGGCGAGTCGGTCGATTACCTCCCGTTTGAGTTGCGAGACGATGCCTATGATCTCGACCAGAGCGGCAAATGGGAGCAAGTCCGCTATGATGGCCGGTTAAGGACGCTGTGGCGCCCGACGGCTGTGCCTTCAGGCTGGCAGCCCTTCACGAATGGCAGATGGACGGTCTGGTACAAGGACAATGTATGGATTCCCGAGGAATCCTTCGGGTATGTGACGCACCATTATGGGAACTGGGTCCTTGCGAACTCAAACTGGTATTGGGCGCCTCCGGTGACCGTCACGACCGGCTCAACCGGCCGGTGCGCACACTGGTATCCCGGGCGGGTTTCCTGGATTCATTCCGATGCCGATGTCGGCTGGGTCCCGCTTGCGCCTGACGAGATCTACTACTCCCATAACTATTGGGGACCGGCGAGTTCCATTGTCAAGGCCAAAAGAGGCGGAGGCAGCACCGGTACCGTCAGGCTGGCTTACTCCGGCTATGCGGTTGTAGTTCCCAGAGGCAGCCTCTATAGTGTGGACAGCTATTCAGGGGTCAGGGTGGCCAATATCAGCCGGACCACGATTGTCAAAAACTACAGGGTGGAGCCGGTTATCAGCGACAGGGTTATCCCCAATTACAACGCTATCCGGAACCGCTACATCTATAGTGTCAACCTGGCTATTCTGGCCGCCAAACCTCATGAGGCGGTGGTGGCGAGGATAGATCGCAACCGAATAAATTCGGTGCGGGTGAGGCGCGCCATTTCCGGACAGGCGGTTCAGCTGCATACGGCCCGGATTGGGCGCGGAGAGCTGATCAGCGGCCCGCAGGCCGCGCAGCGTATTCAGAAACCGAGGATTACAGCCAGGATCGTTCCCGAGAACATGGTGCACAGGCCAGGCTCCGAGGTTCACTTTATCCAGCGTTCCCTGAAAGTGCAGGAAAAAAGGCCCCAGCTCTGGCCGGGCTTTCAGAAGCCCGGCGCGCACTCAGGTGGGGAGAGGGTCCCTGGAGCCGTGTCCGGTGGAAGTGCCGGGGCGGCCGAGCGGGTGCATCGGGGCAAAAGCACAGGGGCTGGAAAAGGTGAACGGCAGTTGCGGAAACAAAGGAAGGGCCGCCGGGATCATGGCGGGCAGGGACTCAAGACCAGCGGCCGCAAGAGCATGCGGAGGCAGGGTCCGCAGGGGGCCCCGCAAATTCAAAGTCCAAGACCGGAGAAGCTGCGGCACGGAGCTGCCGGTCAGATACGAAGACCTGAGACCGAGATGCGCCGGTCCGCACCTGAGCTCAATGCACGAAGGACTTATGAGGCAATCGCGAGAACTCATCCGAAAGTAAGAGAGTAGGGCGCGTAGAAAAAATCGTGGCGAGGAGACGCGGTGAGAAATGTGATAATTTTTCACCGCGTCTGTTTTTCGCGCCTCGGGTCTTTTTTTCAGCGGTCGCAGAAATTGAGTACTTCACCCGCCAAGTTGTCTAAAGAAACCACCTTATCGATTACGCCCAGCTTGATTGCCTCCTTGGGCATACCAAAAACCACGCAGGATTTTTCATCCTGTGCAATCGTTGTTGCGCCGGCTTCTTTCATCTCAGATATGCCTTTGGCCCCATCATCGCCCATGCCGGTCATGATCACGCCCATTGAATTTTTGCCTGCATAGCGAGCGGCGGAGCGGAACAAAACATCGACTGACGGGCGATGGCGGCTAACCAGCGGACCTTCTTTAACCTCAACATAGTAGCGCGCCCCGCTGCGTTTTAGCAGCAAGTGGCGATTTCCGGGAGCGATCAGGGCACGCCCTCGTATGACGGTATCGTTATCCGCCGCTTCCTTGACGGAAATCCTGCACAAACTGTCGAGGCGTTTTGCAAAGGAGGCGGTAAAATGCTCTGGCATATGCTGCACGATTACCATAGCGGGTCCGTCCGGCGGGAACCTCTCCAGGAAGGTCCTGAGGGCTTCAGTGCCTCCCGTGGAAGCCCCTATCGCCACGACCTTCTCGGTAGTCTGGATCATCGCTTTGCTTTTGGGCTTCGTTATAACAGCGTCCGCCGTGAGTTTGGGCTCCACTCGCCTCCGTTCCTGAATGAGTTTCACTTTGACCATGGAGGCCGCTTTCACGGCATCGCAGATTCTTATCTTGGATTCCTGCAGGAATTGTTTGGTTCCCAGTCTCGGCTTTTCGATTATTTCCACCGCTCCATATTCGATCGCTTTCAGCGCTGTTTCAGTGTTTTTGCCCGCCAGGCTCGAACATATGACTACGGGGATTGGACGCTGGCTCATGAGTTTTTGGAGGAAAGTCAGCCCGTCCATGAGCGGCATCTCGACATCGAGGGTTATTACATCGGGTATTCTGTCTTTAATTAAGTCGGCCGCCTCGAATGGGTTTTGCGCGGCCCCGAGCACTTCTATTCGGGGGTCGGATGAGAGTATCTCAGTGAGCGACTGGCGGACCACGGCGGAATCGTCTACAATCAACACGCCTATTTTATTACTCATTTCAAAATCCTTACAGTCGGACTGTATTACTTGGGAAGATTTTTAGAAGGGTCGCGTGAAATCCGTTGCGCGTTCGCGGCCATGTTTCATGATACTAGCGTCTCCTGTAAACTGTTGAATTGCACTGTTCCAAGGGCAAGTCCATGTTGTGGAGCGTTTCGGAATGCCCGGTGAACAGATAGCCCCCCGCAGTCATGTATTGGCAGATATGCCTCAGGACCGCCTCCTGGGTTGCCCGGTCGAAATAGATGAGCACATTCCGACAGAATACTACGCCCATGCGTTGACTTATCTCGAAAGCTTTGTCCAGGAGATTGAGTCTTTGAAATCTCACCAGGGCCCTCAGCGTCGGCACCACCCTAACCAGATTCCGGCTCCTGTCTTTGCTTTTCAAAAGATATTTTTTCTTCAACTGTATTGGGATAACGTTGACCTGGGAGGTTTCATAGATGCCCTTGTCAGCCTTTTCCAGCACTTTTGTGGAGATGTCGGTGGCCAGAATCGAAAAATTGAAAGCCGGGACCCTTTGAGCGAATTCACTTAAGACAATGGCTAGCGTGTAAGGCTCTTCCCCCGTGGAACACCCGGCGCTCCACACATTGAGCGTCTTCGCCACACCCAGCCCGTGATCCTCGATCAGTTCCGGCAGCACGGACTGGGTGAGAAACGTGAAGTGTTTGTTTTCACGGAAAAAATCAGTTTTGTTCGTGGTGACCTCGTCGATCAGGTGGATATATTCGCCATCTTCCTTGCCCTCCGGACCGAGGAGGTATTCGAGGTAGCCGTCAAATGAACTGAAACCGAGAATGCGCAGGCGTCTTCGAAGCCGCCCCTCGAGCATTTGTTTCTTGCTGGGGGGCATTCTTATTCCGCACTGAGCGAGGATAAACCTGCTCAGAGTGGAAAAATCGCTGTTCGAAAGAACAGCATCAAAAACAACCGCCGCATCCGTTTCAGCCATATTCGTCAGCATCGTCGGCGAACCCTGCGAATTTCCGTGCCGCATCACACCGCGGCCTGTTCCAGCAGCGGCGTTTCAACTCCTATCTCCTGCGCCATTGCAAGCTCTTCGGCTGAGAAGACCTTGTCGATATCGAGAATGATGATAAATTGAGCGCCCTGATGGCCCATTCCCTTGATGAACTGGGTTTTGAGGCGGGTGCCGATCCGCGGAGGCGGCTCTATCTGGCCAGGGTCGAGTTCCAGGACCTCCTGGACCGAGTCGGCTAAAGCACCGAGCACGGTGGTTTCCCTGTCAAGCCCGATTTCCACGATGATGATACACGTGTTGACGGTTGCCTCGGTTCCGGTCATGCCGAATTTTAAGCGCATATCGACCACCGGCACCACATTGCCGCGAAGATTGATCACGCCCAGCATGAAATCCGGAGTTTGCGGGACTTTCGTTACAGTCGTAAAATCCAGCACCTCACGAACCTTGGATATGTCAATTGCGAAAGTCTCGCTTTCCAGCCTGAATGTCAGGTATTGTCCTGTTTCGGTAATCGATGGCACGCTCATGAGACTTCCTCCTAATATCTTTCAAACTCGTGGTCTTCCGCATCAGCTTTGCCATTTCCCAAATCCAGTGCGAATCCCCGGTCCTTGCCATTGCCGTCGTGCTCTACCTGAACGGAGGGCTGGGCTACGCTTTTGGGGCGGAATGCCGGCTTTTTCCTGAGTCCACCGTGTCCCATTGATACTGTTTTGGCCTCACTGGCCGTTCTGCCGTTATCGTCAGTTTTGAAGAACGCTATGATACCCTGGAGTTGCTCGGCCTGACTCAAGAGTTCTTCGGACGTCGAGGCCATCTGCTCGGATGCAGAGGCATTTTGCTGGATCACCTGATCGAGTTGCTGAATCGCTTTATTGATCTGGTCCGACCCGCTGTTCTGCTCGTTGCACGCGGAGCTGATCTCCTGGACCAGGTCGGCGGTTTTCTGGATGTCCGGAACGATTCTTAACAGCATCTCCCCCGCTTTCTCAGCGACATCGACACTTGTCGTCGAAAGCTTGCTGATCTCTCCAGCAGCCGTCTGGCTTCGCTCAGCGAGTTTTCTCACCTCAGAGGCGACCACCGCGAAACCTTTTCCGTGTTCACCCGCACGCGCTGCTTCTATCGCCGCATTGAGCGCCAGCAGGTTGGTTTGCCGGGCGATCTCCTCGATTATCGAGATTTTTCCGGCGATATCCTTCATGGCGGACACCGTTTCGCTTACCGCCTGGCCGCCTTTCCGGGCATCTTCAGCCGACTTGATGGCGATCTTTTCGGTCTGAAGCGCGTTGTCCGCATTTTGCTTGATGTTGGAAGCCATCTGCTCCATCGACGAGGAAACCTCTTCAGCTGAGGCGGCCTGCTCGGTTGCGCCCTGTGACAGCTCCTCGGCAGACGCGCTCAGTTCCTGGCTTCCGGCACTGACGTTGTCGCCGGCCCTTTTGACTTCGCCCACTATCTCCCGAAGTTTTGCCACCATATGCTGCATGGCTGTGAGCAACTGTCCGGTCTCATCTTTGCTGTCCACATCTATTTTCACCCTGAGGTCGCCTTCGCTCAGTTTGTTGGAGATGTCGAGTGCGTTGGTCAGCGGGTTCACTATGGCGCGGGTCACGAAAAGAGCTATACATGCGCCCAAAATGATCGCCAAAAGGAGGCCCACGACCATCACGGTCGAAGAAAAAGAAAGCTTGGACACGGTCGCGTTGGCTATCGTCTTGGTGTCTTGCAGGCTGGCATCCGCGGCCGCTTTGGTAATGTCCATCGCTTCGTACGCCACCTTGGCACGCCTGGTTGCTATTTCATCCGTGGAGGCCCAGGTTGCCTCGAACTCGTTTACGAGCGTTTTGTAAGTACCCAATTCGGACTTGATATTTTCCAACAGCTTGAGCTGGCTTTCCTGTGTCGTACCGGCCTTCACGGATTCCAGCCTCTTGTTAATCTCATCGAGGTTCTTCAGGACATCCTGCATCTGCTTCATGTCCCGTTCGGCCTGGGCTTTCCAGATCGTTACTCGCATCCCTGCAAACATATCGCCCATTTCAGTAATGACGGCCAGCCTTGCGATGTCTGACATCCCCTTCCCGGATTCGCTGCCTGAATTGAGCTCGCTTTTGCTTGCTCCTCTCCGGTCGTTCGCAAACTCGTCGATGTCCTTTGTCAAAGATACGCCCGTATCGTACAGCCGCTTCCGGAGGTTCGCCAAGATGTCGTTCTTTGCCGTCGTCTCGCCAGTCAGCCGTTCCCATTCGACTGTCTTTTCCAATACCTTTTCCACCTGCTCCTGAAACTTTTTGAGTTCAGAAGATTTCGCGGCAAGCTCTTTGGCGTCCTTGAGGTCTTTTTTGATCTGTTCGATGAACTTCATCCCCTTGTCGAGGAATTTTTTGTCCAGTGTAAAGCCATAGCCCCGTATTTCCAGCATGGCGTTAAGATAGTTTCTCTCTATGCTGGTTGCGAGTCCGGATTCGGGCACGAACTGGAGGTCCAACTTCTCTGCCAGCCCTGAGACGCTTTTCATGTTCCAGATGGCAATGGTCCCCAACAGCAGCGCAATGACGATCACGACGCCGAAACCCAGTCCTATTTTCATTCCCAATTTCATGTTTTTCATGTTCGCTCCCTCAACATTTTAGTGAATGTAGGTTCCCTGAGCAACCGCGACTTCAGCTTCAACCAGCTTGGGTACATCGAGAATCAGGGCCAGTTTTCCATCTCCAAGTATGGTCGCTCCGGAAATGTCTTCCACGTGCCGGAATAGCTTGCCTAAGTTTTTTATGACGGTCTGGCGTTCACCTATGACCTGATCGACAACCAGGCCCACCCTACCCGTACATGCCCCGGTAATGATGATTTGTTCGATCCCCGGGACCTGTCCCTCTATCAGGAATCTTTCACGCAATCGGATGTAAGGAACGATTTCGCCCCTGACATGGGCCAAATCCCGGCCATTGGATCTGGCCTTGTCCAAGGGGGTGAGCTCGACGCACTCCTGCACGACCGACAGAGGTATTACAAATTGCCCTTCGCCCACCTTTACGAGCAATCCATCGATTATTGCGAGCGTGAGCGGCAGCTTGAGGGTGATTACAGTCCCGGCTCCCTCCCAGCTCTCAATCTCGATAGAACCTCGAAGAGCTTCGATATTTCGCTTCACGACGTCCATTCCGACGCCGCGGCCGGAGATGCTGGTGAGCTTTTCGGCAGTCGAAAAGCCAGGGGTGAAAATAAGCGCAAAAGCATCTTTCTCACTGAATTCAACATCCGGAGAGATCAAGCCCTTGGCGACAGCCTTTGCGCGGACCGCCTCTTTATTCAGACCAGCCCCGTCGTCGGCAATCCGGATCAGGACAAAGGCGCCGGAATGCGCGGCCGAAATGCTCACAATCCCCTGCCTTGGTTTGCCCGCGGCTTCCCGGATGTCAGGCGCCTCGATTCCATGATCTATGCTGTTGCGAATCAGGTGAATCAGCGGATCGTTCAAGCGCTCTATGACCGTCTTGTCCAGTTCGGTTTCAGCCCCCACGGTCTCCAGGACAATATTTTTCCCAAGTTCTTCGGCTAAATCTCGGACCACGCGTTTGAACTTGTTGAAAGTCGTCCCGATCGGCACCATGCGTATATTCATAACGTTGTCGCGCAGATCTTCCGTGAGGCGTTCGACTTCTTCGGCGATTGAACTGATCTCGGGCTGATTTTGAAATGCGGCCATCTGGCTGAGCCGCGCCTGTACGGTGACAAGCTCTCCGACCAGGTTTACCAGGGTGTCGAGCCTGTCGGCAGGCACCCGGACAGTCGAAATGGTATCGTTTGCCTGTCTGCTGCGGCGAAGTTCCTTTATATGCTCCTGTTCGGCGCAAGCCGATTCGATGAGCCCCGGATCCACAACTCCGGCCTCCATCAGCAGTTGGCCTATGGGCTTCTGGGCGCTAAGCGCCCCGTTGATGTCATCGGGCGTCAAATCGCCCTTTTCGACAAGTATCTCACCGAGCCTTTTGTGGTTTGGGAGGCGCACTTCGGGAGCCTCCTGCGCATCCTCGCCGTCTCCGTCGTCGATGACATCAACAGTGAGGGCGCATACGTCTTCAATGAAGATGAAGAGGTCCTTTATCGCATTGGTCCCGTGATTAGTGGTAAGAACCACATCCCAATAAGTGTAGCACTCTTCGGGGTCGATCTCGTCGAGCGGTGGAATTTCATTAGTCTGGGCCACCACCTTGCACGGACCGAGTTCGCGCAGTTCGTTCAGCAAAAGAATCGGATTGAAGCCGGTGGTCAGAAGATTTCGCTCCGGACGGAAGCGAATGCGATAGGAGACTTCGAAGGCTTCCGGATTGTCCGAAGCCTTCTTTTCCGGCTCCTCTATACCATCCGAGGACCCGACAGGAAGAGAATCGGCAATATTACCCGTAAGCTTCTTAAGAGATGCGATGAGACTCTCGCCCTGCTGTTTGTCCGGCGCTACGCCGCCATCACTTGATTCCAGCAGGGTGCGGATGTAATCGCAGGAGGAGAGCGTAAGGCCTATCAGGTCCCCTGTGACTGCGATCTTTCCTTCGCGGATGAGATCGAAGGTTGTTTCCACCTCGTGGGTAAACGAAGCGATGTCGTCGAATCCGAACATTGCTCCGGAACCCTTGATGGTGTGCAGACAGCGGAAGACCCGGCCGATAATTTCGCTGTCCTTAGGGTTTTCTTCCAGTTCGAGCAGAGAACCTTCCAACTCGGCCAGGAGTTCAGTAGCCTCTTCTTTGTACGTTATACGATGGTTCTGCATCATCCCAGCACCTTCTTCACTACTGCGAGCAGTTGGTCCGGCTTGAACGGCTTTACTATCCACCCGGTCGCCCCGGCTGCTTTGCCCGCCATCTTTTTGTCAACCTGGGACTCCGTTGTGAGCATAATGATCGGGATGAACTTGCAGGTGGAGCCGGCTCTGATGCTTCGGATCAGTCCGATTCCATCCAGGTTGGGCATGTTTAAATCGGTTATTAACATATGAACCGGGCAAGACTTGATTTTGGACAGGGCGTCCTTTCCATCCACGGCCTCAACGACCTGATAGCCGGCCTCGCGCAATGTGAAGCTCACCATCTGGCGCACGCTGGTTGAATCGTCCGCAGTCATGATTGTCTTAGCCATTTTTCATGACCTCCGTGAACAGACACTCTTTGTTAAGCGCATTCTGACAGCCCATGGTCCGGAGAAAGCCGGCGCCTTCGGCTGCCTCCATGAACGCCGTTGAGGGCTCGGGGCCTAAAACCAACTGCTTTCCGCATCTCAATGCTGCTCGATGTGCGGCACAAAGAAGTTGAAGAAAACTGAGGTCGACCTCCGTTGCATTTTCAAGGTTCAAAAGCAGCTCACCATCATCTTTGAGCGCCTCCAGCAGTACCGATCTCAGTTCGAGGGCACGATCCAGCGTGCAGTCGCCTTCGAGCGCCAAAGTCTGTCGTCGCGTTTTTCCCGCGCCACAATCCATTTCATTCCTCCGGCCGGAAGCAGTGGTTAGAAAAGCTCCACATTTTCATCAAACTCAGTCACCTCTTCAGCCCCGACTTTTTCCTGCAGGTGCGAGGGCGGGGATGCCGCTCCATTGCCCGATTCAGGTGAAACTGCGTCATGCGAAGCTGTAGACAGGGAGTGTTCTTCCGGGTTGTATACTGCCGCTTCCCCTTCGATTTTTTGAGGAGAAGAACACGCCCGAGAGAGCGATTCATGTATCTGCCGTTCGGTTTCCATCGTGTACGCTGCTTCCAGGGCCGCCAGGTTCTGTGCTCGTTTGGATACGTGGGACCCAGGGACCAGCGAAATCAGGCGATCGGCCCTGCTGTCCAGCTCCGATATGATATCGCCGCTCACCCTTTGCACTTCTTCATGGACTGTAATGAGCGAGACGGTTTTCTCAATTTCGTCCGAAAGCTTCCGCCCCTCGTCTTCAATCCGGCTTTGCATGGACAATATGTTGGTGTTCAGTTCCCGTAGAGATCGAAGGACCGCTTCCATCTCTTCGGCAATCGAATTGGCTCGGCAGGGCGAGCCGCCGTCGGCGGGAGCCATGCGGTCATCCAAGGCGGAACTGGCGGTTGCAATGGACCGCAGGCTGTTAGACTGGACGTCGGTTTGTTGACAGGTCTCTATGGAGAGTCCGTGGATGCCTTCGGCAAGGACGGCCAGTGAGGCCCCGGCGTCGCCAATTTGGGCGGCTTTTACTATGGCATTGAGTGAAACGAGCTTAATCTTCAATCCTATTGCTTCTATATCGGCTGCAAACGCCGACATCTGTTCGAGCGCGCTTCCGACCGAACGTGTCGTGTCCGACAGCTCGCTGCTGGCCTTATCATGGTCGGTAAGCGCCTCGGACAGTGACGAAAACCCATGTTCGATCCCTTCAAGGATCGATCCCTCCGCTTCCCCGGTGCTTCCCATGAGGGTCTGGGTTTCCGTCGTCATCTCCGAAACATTATGCGCCACGCCGCGAAGGTTATCGATGATGCGTTTTGTTGCGCAGATCAGTTCGTCACCGGCACAAACAAGTTGGGCCTTTTGGAGTCTGCAGACCTCCACCCAGGTGAGAATGTTTTCCCAAATCCCCCGGCGAAACCTTTGCATTCGACTTCCCTGGATCTCCAACTTGCTCGCAAGATCGTCCAATGCTTGTTGGACATGTTCAATCTGCTGGCGTGTTATATCGTGGAATTGCAGTGAGGTTATGACTTCGCCGATGCTGCGGGAAACCGAGTCGTAGCGTTTTGCAAGTTGTTCTGCCCCGACCGTGGCAAGCTGGTGTTGAGCTTTGAGCGATTCGAGGTTTCCCATCGTCTTCTCTATGATGATCTTAGACTTATGCCGCAGTGCCGCTTCAAGCCCAAGCACCTGCTGAAGCGTCTTTTGAATCAGCATGCCAAGCTTTTTCGACCATTCCTCGAGACAGGCGCACTTCTGCTCTATTTCAAGGGCCAGCTTGCCCACATCACTGGCCAGAATGTCGAAGCTAAGGTTCTTATCGCTCAGTCGGGCGCTCTCGACTTTGATTGTCAGGCAAAGCATTCGGAGTTGCATAACGATCTTGTAGAACCCATTTAACTGACTCCCAACGGACCGGATGGTTCCGCAGATCCCCTGCAGAATGGCCGTCCCCTTGCTGGAGCTGTCCTCCATCTGACGTATGTGGCCGTTGAGAGCGCGTGTACGGTCGATGATATCTGATATCTGTGCGCCAAATAAGAGGTTGGCGACCGATGAGGATAAGCCGGCAATCTCCTTTGTCCTGCCGTAAAAATCCTGGAGCTTCTGACCGACCTCAAGAAACTCGGCTTCCGTGGTGCTATTGAGCTCGAGGAGCTTGGCGCCGGCTTTGCGCATGCGCTCCGCCCATTGTGCGCCCGATTCGCACAGCATCCCGGTTCTGTTCCACATTACAGTTGCAAACCTGATTATCGATCTCAGCCAGTTCATTTTTTCGCTCTGTGAGCCTTTTCTGTTATTTTCGGAGCAGCATTAGGGCAACAACTGTGCCATAAGGGTGGTATAGCCATTTTGGTTGCTATTTCGCGATGTTGTAAAAACATGAAAGTTTCATTATTGTTTGAGCTGTCCTGTTTCCAGGACTGAGTCCGATAACTCGGATACATTCCGGGCAATAGGACAGGATCTTTGAATGGTTGAATCGACGGGTGGGTAAGTGAATGAGTCCATAAATGGCAGCCCTGACTGCTCAGCGTGCGCAGACCGCCGATCAGGTCCGAAGCAGGTCCCGCGGTCGCGGCCAAAAGATGAAAAAAAGAGGTGCAGGGAAAACAAAACCGGTCCCCACGCTCCGCGAGGTGCGGAGATCCGCGGTGAGCGTCACTTTTTTCAAAGTGCATCTATGCGCCTTTCGTGCGTGCCATAAGTTTTCGTCATGGCTGTTAAGCAAAGCAGTGTGTATAGACAGTAATCGACTGTGAACGAAGAATGCTTGACACTGCAAAAACACCAACGGACTACTTAGGATTTATAGGAGGTATTACTCCAATGAAAGGAGGTGGGTGCGAAGATTGATTTTCTTGTTTGTGATTCCGAGCTTCATGCGAAGATTATAGCGGTGTATCTCAATAGTTTTTTCGGCAACGTCGAGAATCTCGGCGATTTTCTTACTTGTTTTTCCCTCCCTGATTAAATTGGCAACGTGGGCCTCTGTAGGAGTCAGATCTTGAAACTTCGATTTCAACGTCGACAGGAAGGGTGAGAATATCTCTTGAAAAGCGGATTCAAGAATATCGAGATATGCTCTTTGCCTCTGGTCCAGTCTGGTTTTACTCAGCTTATCCAGGTAGGGAAGGACCATTCCTTTTAGATTAGCCTGGATGAGTTTCTCAAAATTTTTTTGATCGTCTTCCCTTGCTTTAAGGAGTACCTTTAATGCGATGTTAGTGTCCCGCAACTGGCCGGCATTGGCTTCGAGGTCCTGTTCCCTCTGCACCAGCAGGAGTTCGAGTTTTTTCCGGTCGGTGACGTCTCGTATGGTCTCGACGGTGCCAATTATGTTTCCTTCATAATCGAAAAGAGCGGATGCCGCCCCCCGGAGGTATGCGTTCCCGCATCCGAAAAGATTTTCGATCCAGCATTCCGCAAATAAGATATTTCCCTTCCACTCCGTGGAGTCGTAACATTTAGACAGCTCCGAGCCACTGGTCCGGACCAGATCGATCAGCATGGGCAACGGCTTTCCATAGAACGGGATGGCGTAAGCATATTCGCCTTTGCCCAGGATCTTTTCTTTGGGGACCCCGGTCATTTTCTCCATAGCCCTATTCCAGACGATCACCTTGCCTTCCGGGTCAACCACGAGGGCAGCCTCGGGGAGAAACTCGATAACCTTTAATAAGGCGTTGCCGTGGTCCATGCCGATTTTCAACCTTTGGTTATGGTTCTTGTTTCCTCAGACAGCTAATCTCCCGCCGGGTTTGCTTCGGAAAGCCACGCGAAACAAGGCAATATATAAAATTCATTATGCCCCAATTCGAAGGGTACGCCAAGAAATTGCTGGGTTTAAAGCTCCGGCGGTTCTTCGATTGCTCACAATCGAGGTCTCCTATACCAGGCAGCGTTAGCGGGTGCGCCTGGTGGGGCCTGGAGATCGCCGCGGGGCATCTTTAAACTGGAAACCGGCGCCGGCGTGTGCCCTCAATGCCCGTGGGGCTCGACCGGCATGGAACGCCCCAGGTTCATCCCGCTGGTTTGAAGCTGTAACCAAAATTTAACCTCTCAGGATTATCAGGAAGGTGGAATCGGTATTTAACTCGACATAAATTCCTTGAGAGGTGAATGTATGGTCAGACGTGTAAGCGATGCGGAAATAAAGGCCTATTCGGCGGGGTATAAGGCGGCGATGCAATACCTGGAAGCTCTTCTCGAAAGGTGGTCGCAATCGGAAGAGACTCATGCATCGTGTACTTGCCGTGACTGCCGCAAACTGAGAGAAATTGCACAGGGGAACTCCTTTGAAAAGGAGATTAAGGCCGGGAGCGATTAACGTATGACAACTGCCGGCTTCGTACTGAACGATGCCCGCGTTTGGCGTCCCCACGGCGGTGAAGATTTACAGGCACCGCTCGATTCAGGTTCGAGCTTACGCCGGGGCCTTCGGGCTGAGGGTGGAACTTCTCTCAATCCGGGGGGACGGATTTGTTGCCGCGGATTTGTCATTTTTCGAAGCCGGACCCGGGGGCCGTACCCCCGTTTTTTTCCGCGAGGGGAGAGGCGAATAGTTGCATATTATTGTTTTCTTATGCGGGCACGGGGGGGTAAGGTTTACGTGAGGCTTACCCAAAACCGGGTTTCGGAAGGAAATGCCATGACGTTATGGGTGGACGCGGACGCCTGTCCCGGCGCCGTCAAAGAACTGATCATCCGCACGGCGGGACGGCTTAAAATCTGCACAGTGTTTGTCGCCAACAAATACATCAGCGTTCCTGAGTCGATTTATGTTTCCAGTTGCCGGATCGGCATGGAGCCTGAAGCCGTCGACCAGCACATAACTCAACACGCCCGGGCGGGCGACCTTGTGGTCACCCAGGATATCCCACTGGCTTCCGCACTGGTTGCAATGGGTGTTATCGTCATGGGGCTTCGCGGGGAACTCTTCACTGAGAACAATATCGGAGAGCGGCTCGCCATTCGCAACTTCATGCAGGACATCCGGGAGGCCGGTGGTATTACGCCCGGTCCCAAAGGGTTCGGTCAGAGAGACAAACAACGGTTTTCGGATACACTTGACAGGGAACTCACAAAATGCATGAAACGTAAACGTTTTTGATGGTTTGCCGGTGGTCATCAGAAACAAGCGGACAATGCTCCAAGGTTCAAAGATGCGTATTCAACTCGTAGCTCCTATGATTGCTTCGACTTTTCATCGTGTTATGAAGCAATCTGAACTGATTCGCTCATGACTACTTCGACCATGAATTGGCCATAGTGTGTTTCGAAGGGAATTGCAAGTCGAGGTCCATTATCTAAATGCTCAATCCGGTGTTTGTCTCCCCTTATGATGGATGGGATACCAGCACGAAGAGAAAAACCTTCTTCTCTTAAGTGCGCACGAGCATCTCCACAAATCATATTCGTCAATTCGCCGACGGCATCTTCGACGTATTCATTTACTTCATTATTATCGATTCCGAGAAGCCCCCTCACAATTGCACGAATACAAGGTCCGGTAAAGGAGAGCGCCATGCTGCCGGAAGCGTCACCGCTTATTGTGATTACCGCCGAAACAGTGCCGATGGCAAATTCATCCTCATTGAGGAACGGTTTGCCAGGAATGGGTTCAATCATAGCCATTGTTGTCAGGACTCTTATTGTTCCAGCTAGAAAAGGATTAACTATCCTAACATCCATTTTAGGTCCCGGTTGCCGTTTCTGTCCGAAAGAAGCGCTAAATCACGCAAACCCTGTTTCGGCCCAGGCTTTTTGCCTGGTACATCGCATTGTCAACCCTGACAAACACCGCCTCCGATTTTTCATCGGTCGGCCTCACTTCGGTCACTCCCAGGCTGATTGTGACAGGAACTTCTTCATCATGATAATAAAAACAGGCTTTCTCGATCCGTACGCGAACCTTCTCCGCCACCTTTTCGGCATCTTCCGCGGAACATCCCTGAAGAACAGCCACCAATTCTTCTCCTCCGTAGCGAGCGAAGAAGTCCGTTTTGCGCAAGGTGTTCCTTATAAGTTTCGCCAGCTGTTTTAAGCATTTGTCGCCGGCGCTGTGCCCGTATTTGTCATTGATGTTTTTGAAACGATCCACGTCCACGAGGATGAGGCTAAAGGGCTGTCCATCACTGTGATATCGCCTCAAACACTCCCGGATCTTCATCTCATATGCCCGGCGATTTTGGATCGCCGTTAAAGCGTCAAGAAACACCTCTTTTTCCAACGTCTTTGCCCGCTCGGTTACCTGGACTATCTCGTCGTTATAATTTCGGACGTTCGTCTGAAGCTCAGCGATCTCTTTATCAGCTTTCTGGAACCTGATCTCATCCTCATGCCGCTTGCTTTCTATGGCCAAACCCAGGGTCATTAATTTAGAGGTGACGTCGTTGCGGGTGTGTTCGAAGTTTGTGTTGACACTGAAAGCCTGTTTCAACTCGGTGGAATGAGAAACCAGTTTGTCGCGGAACTCATCGTTCAACAGGTGGGTTTCCCGATTAAAATCCTGATAGGAGTAAAGCTGTTTTTCCATGTTTGAGAGATCTTTTCCGAGTTCAGCCAGAAAGTCGTTTGCATAATCGATTTGCTCAATGGCATGGGTGGCCAGGCGCCTGACTACGTCCACAAGATTTTCTCCGTGTTCAGCCAGGGCATCCATCGACCGGGACTCATTGATACACTCTCGGAGCTCAGAGGCCCCCTTGACGTATTCTTCCTTTGTAATTGGTCCAAGGCAGTCAAGAATGTCTACAAAAACATTTCGCAGCCGTGGCAAGGAAGAAATATTTGCATCCGGAGATGGTCCGGTTTTTGTCAAGGCAACATCAGGCGATAGCTTCCGAGACAAGGGGAAATCAGGCTCTGTTGCATAGGGAGAGCCATTCGATCCGGCGCCGGATAAAAAAGGGAGGATCTCTTTTTGCGTCGACAGTGCTTCGCAAAGGGAAACAGGCGTCAAGGCCAGCTTCTTTGTCGATATCTCTCGCAGGGTCCGGATAACAACCTCAGACAGAAGTTGAAGTGATTCCATTCGCCCCTCGTAGATTGAAATTCAAGAAAACAACCTCCTCAATAGAGAAACCCGAAATGGGTTCGAAACGTTCACAGATAATTCGGCGCTCACAATCTTTCGGGCACTCTTCAGGTTTTCAGTTTGCATTTGGAACTGATTACGCAATATGATTGTTCCCGCACGAATAATTTACGGGTCGATCTTCCTGGCATAGCCGGCCCGGTTAACGGCGCTGGCGCCGGGCTGAAGCTCGACACCCGCCTTGGGCGCCGGCGCTCCCGCGGCACGTCTTAGTGGACGCGCCTGGAAGCAAAATTATCGAGATTTTTCCTGGAATCTTTCACCACACAAGAGATGGCAAAAAGATGGGGCCCCCGCGGCGATCCTCCAATCCTCTCGAATATAATTTCGGGAGATGGGGTGGAAATATAAATACTAAAAATTAACTAGGTAAATACCAGGGTATAACTAGTAGTGCGAAGGAGATGGCCGGTGGGCGCCATGGTTTGGGGCGGGCGCGAGGCCGATGTGTCGAAGGCGGAGTCTTCCAGGCCTGGCCTGAGCCGTACGGACCCTGCATTCAGGTCTGTCTTTGAGCAGAGTTTTTCGATACAGACTCGAAAGGTATTGGAATTTTGTAGATGAAGCCGACCCCCCGAACGGTTCTGATTCTTTCAACTCCGTTGCATTTATGGCCAAGTTTTTTTCTAAGGCGGCTCAAATGTATGTCCATGCTGCGGCCACAGGCGCAGAGGTCCCTGCCGAGGACGCGCCTGGCCAATTGTCCACGCGTTACGAGATTGCCCGCTTCTCTGAGCAATGTTTCCAGAAAGAGGAATTCAACGGGAGTCAGCCGTATTTCTTCTCCGTTGCGAAACACACCACGGTTTACAGTATCAAGTGCTATGTCTCCAACAGCAATTTTTTCATGCACCGGCTTGACCTGATCCTTGTGTGTGGTTTGCGTCCGGCGGAAAATTGCACGGACTGTTGCAAGCAGTTCTCGAGGATCGCAGGGTTTTGCCAGTAAATCGTCTGCCCCGATCTCAAGGCCGACAATGCGATCTATTTTTCGATTCGTGTCGCTCAACAGGATTACGGGCGTGTTTATTCTGGAACGGATGCGTTGCAGGACTTCAAAACCATTCATTCCTGAAAGCGTTGTATCGAGAAGGATTAAATCGTATTCGACCTCACACGCCAAGACGTGCTGTAAAGCATCAGTACCACTATGGATCAAAGTTATCTTGAATTCTTCGGGCTTGAGATAATCTGTGATGATTTCACAAAATGCCGCATCATCGTCGACGATCAGAAGATGATTCATTTGAATGGCCTCGCAGTTCAGTATCCTGGCAAGATGGCCGAGGTCGGCCGAGCGGGGAGGCTAATTGCGTAATCTCGTATTGTGGAATTTTGCCGCCCGCGACTATGTAATGGTATTTCCGGTCAGTGGAGATTCCCGATTCATGCGGTCTTAATTGTCCGTCGGATCTCCTTCTCTTTACTTTTTTGATCGATTGCGCAATCGGCAGGCCGTGCGCAGGGGCCGATTGGATATCGCCCCTGACACGACCCCGCCCGATAAACATCACCCGGAGGTTTTATGTGGGCCTGGGGAGCCTTTGGTGAGTGCCTCCGGATGCAGTCAGGCAGTTTATATTTAGATATGGATTGTGGGGAAAATATGGAGGTCTTGTGGAATGAATATGGAGATCGAGCAGACGGATTGACATGTTGATCCGAATAGGCCAGTAATAAGAAATTGAGGCGTTTTGCCTGTAGTGGTCAAATTAACCTCTGATGAGTCGGCTGCCGGCGGTTTAGCATGAACTTAAAATTCAGGCATAAAGTGTTCCTCGCTTTTCTGCTGAATAGCTTGATTATAGTAGTTTGCATACCCCTGGTCGTAAGGTTCTATTCCGAGCGCAATTTTGAAAATTACGTAAGTAAGGTTGACGATGAAAGAATCACAAGAATTGTTGACGAACTGATTCGGGAATACAGGGCAAACGGCAATTGGGATTCGGTGCGGCAGGATCCCTGGCTTTGGTTCGAGATGCTACGTATTGGACCGCCCGAGGCTCCAGGGACCGGAATGCCGGGTCCGCCGGGCTTTCTGCTTCCTCCTCGATCTGTTGAGGGGAAAATCGAACCACTTCCTCCCCTGGGCCCGGAACCGCCTTTTCCCGGTCCACATCCTCCGTGCCCGCCCGCTGGTGGACTTGGCGCCCCATGTCCATCCCATCCCCCTGGCTGGCCTGATGAACATCGGGCTGTTTCGCCCATTGCAATCTTCGACGCGGAAAAACGCCCGCTGACCTCCGGGGATTTTTCTTCTCAGGGCGGCTATCGGCTGGTTCCCATCGAAGCGGATTCAAAGGTGATCGGATGGCTTGGCGTGAGAAAGCACGTGCGCCCGACTCATCGGCTGGATGTCGAATTCATGAGACAGCAGTCTCAGGCCTTTTATGCCACAGGCGCTTTTGCTCTCCTATTTGCGGTGCTCGTGACATTTGCCCTTTCGCGTCATCTGCTCTCTCCCGTCAAAGAACTCGAAAAAGGGGCAAGGGCTTTGAGTTCGCGCCGATTTGACACCCGAATCACTGTCAATTCGAGTGATGAACTCGGAAAACTGGCTGCCGAGTTCAATGCAATGGCCGAAGCCTTGGAAAGACATCAGCAGACTCAGCAACAATGGCTGGTGGATATCTCTCATGAACTAAGGACCCCCCTTGCCATCCTTCGCGGAGAGATTGAGGCCATGCAGGACGGCGTAAGGACGCTCACCAGGCAGGGAGTGGATTCGCTTCATTTCGAGGTGCTGCATCTGAGTCGAATCGTCGGTGATCTTCATGATCTGTCCTTAATCGAGTCCTGGAGTTCCCGAGTCGAACAGGAGGCCGTGGATTTGCCGGAGGTACTGACGGAGACATTGGAGAGTTTCAAGACACGGCTTGAACTGCGCGGCATTAGAATCGATGCGGATGCAACGCCGGAAAATAATGTTCTGATCCTGGCAGACGGGGGACGGCTTACACAACTATTCTCGAATTTGTTTGAGAATACGTTGCGATATGCGACCGCACCGGGCGTTCTGAAAATCTCCCTCGATGTCGGGTCCGGTAAAATTCTGGTTCGTTTTGAGGATTCCGGCCCCGGGGTTCCCGAAGAATCGCTGCCGCTTATATTCGACAGACTTTACCGGGTGGACAGGGCCAGAAGCCGGGAACATGGAGGCAGCGGTCTTGGCCTGGCAATATGCAAGAGCATTGTGGGGAGCTTCGGGGGAAAAATAGAAGCTTCCAATTCCCCCGAAGGAGGATTGAGAATCAGCATGATCTTTCCGCGTTATTCGGGGTTGACGCCATGAGGCCTTTTGCAAGGCATCCCGCTGACCGTCCAACGCGCATGACGGACGAGCCTGCCTTCCGCGCTACGCGAGGTACACTGCCAGGTAGCGCGCCGCCAAAGCTTGACGAACTGACTGCTTACTGTTGTTAATAAGTCTGTCATACGAGGAGATATCAATGAGCCGGGATATTCTAGTGGTCGAAGATGAAATCAAGATAATGGAGATACTGAAGGATTACCTGGTGAGCGCCGGCTACAGGGTTTCGTGCCTCGATCGCGGAGATTTGGTCTTTTCCCATGTGAAACAAAACCATCCCAGCCTGATTCTGCTCGATGTCATGATCCCTGGAATGAATGGGTGGGAGGTCTGCCGAGGTATCAGACAATTTTCGAATGTTCCTGTAATAATGATCACTGCGAGGGTCGAAGAAATCGATCGATTGCTTGGTCTGGAATTGGGCGCCGACGATTATATTTGCAAACCTTTCAGTCCCAGGGAGGTTGTAGCGCGAGTGAATGCGGTCCTAAGACGAATCTATTCGCCCAATGCCGATAAGACGCTGGAGGCCGCCGGGCTGGTCATGACCGAGGAAACTCGCCAGGTGCTTGCCGGGGGGGCCGAACTCAAGCTTACGCCCTGTGAGTATAATCTTTTGAAGATGCTGTTGAGCCGCCCGGATCGGATTTTTTCGCGAAACGAGCTGATTAATGTCGTTCAGGGATATGATTTCGAAGGTTATGACCGGACAATAGACTCCCACGTTAAAAACCTTCGCAAAAAGGTAGGCGTGCATTTGCCCGGTAAAGAGATAATCAGCACTATATACGGCGTCGGCTACAAACTGAATTCCCGGCCGGACTGAAAGACCGGCCACCCTAAAAGGTCTGACTGTAAAACTCTTTTGAATTGTTGAGTTCGCAGAGTTCTATTCGGGGTTTTCCTCTACGCTTCCGCGGTAGTTCTCGTCGTCCGAGCATGTGAGGACGAGGACAGCGATGGAGAGCAATCCCGGCAGAAGAGACGGAAGTTTCATGACGTTCTATCTCCACCATTTTTCCTTTTTCAAGGCCCCCATTCTTTTTTTCGGATGACCCAGTATGGAGGCGCCGACGAGCCAAGGCACCATTTTCTCGATACCCGGTGTCCCCCTGTCCACGATATCGGGCCACGTGACTGCAAATCCCGGGCGCTCATAATATGCATGGCACGAATGTGACCCTGAGGCAACCCCACTGGACCTCTCAAATCACCAGCGACAGTCACAGGCTGAAAAAGCGCTGGACGGATTTGTTTCGGCTGTTTCCGCCGCTTTGTCAGGCGGTGACAAGATTACGCTGGTAGGTTTAGGGACTTTCATCGTCGGGACAAGGTCTCAACGTGAAGGCTGCAATCCTCGGACCGGCGAAAAGATCAAAATTCCGGCGTCAAAAGTTGTCAAGTTCAAAGCAGGCAAGACTCGCAGCGAAAAAGTCAAATAGCAGAATTTAATCTCCTCTCACTCAATAATATGATCTCAAGGGACTGCTCGCGGGAATGAATTGGCAGCTAGTCCTTTTCATTTTTCCTGTCCGCATTCCGGGGCTCCGGTCTCGGCAGATCCGTCCAGGCGGGAACGCGTGTCAAGATCAAAGTGGCTGTGCGAGAAAAGTCAGACAGGGCTCAGACA
>JBEKMB010000139.1:0-4107 GCA_050008735.1 Syntrophobacteraceae bacterium | reverse complement strand
TTTTAAAAACGTGGGGAGCTAAGCCCCCCACACCCCCTAGTATGGCGCTTTGGCGGCGGCCTTTGGCCGGCGCCGAGCGCTCGGCCTCGCGCGCTTTCGCGCGTGGCCGACATCTTGGGGGGTGCGGGGGAATCATTCCCCCGCGTTCTTAGAAATATCTTGAACGCAAACCGGTTTGAGCCTTTGCATGCGCCGGGGCCAACCGGACTGCAACGATGTCCACCCTCACGCCCTCTCAACCCGGCAGGAGCGGCCGTGACATATAGATGAGAGCAGGTCCGCGGAACACCGCTCAGCCTGCTTCGATCCGGCGGCCGGACGCGCAAAGCGCCGCCCCCTTATTCAGGCTAAGAGTTACGAACGCCGACGGATCCAGCGCCGCGGGCAAGTTCACTGTAAGTATCGGTCCCTCATTCAGGGGTTGTTCAGGCTGGAACGGTTGGGCTTTTTTTTGGCAGGCTTGTTTGGGATTGGAACCAAAAAAGGCTGGCTGGGCATTACACCCTGGGCCTGTCAGGACAACGGGCGGGAATATGGAGGCAGGCTGTTGAATTCAGATGGAAACAAATGCGTGGAAAGTCCCTCGAATCTCCTTTCAGGTCTTATCTTTTTATTCCAAGCTTTTCGATCATCTCATACAGCGTAGGCCGGCTGATTCCCAGTTCCGCGGCAGCACGCGTCAAATTCATGTAATTGCGTGACAGAGAAAGCATGATCGCTTCCCTCTCGGCATTGACACGTATCTGTTTAAGGGTGGGCGCCCTCCCGTTTGCAACGAGTCTCAGCCCAAGGTCGGATTCAGTCACTTTGGGGCCGTCCGCCATTATCACCGCTCTTCTTACCCGGTTTCTTAATTCAGGCTTGATTCAGGCGATGAGTGAAAATGTTTCATGACTGAGCGGGAAGCGGGATGCGAAATTCACTCACCCTGCTCCATCTCATCTCGATCCCGGTTCAGGCTAAACCAGGTGGCTGGTCTGCAATGGTTTTGAGCAGATCGAACTCATCCTGGGCAGGGTCCAGGTTGATAATTCTGGAGCACGGCAACAGAGCGGGGGAAATGTTTTCTCAGTAAAAAGATCCCCCGCGCCCCTGGGGATCAGGTCCGCCAGGCGAAATTCGTTCATCCCTGCAGGTCTGCAAGAGCTTGCCTGATTTCGTTTGCAGCCGGGAAATCCGGATCGAGTTCAAGGGCCCTGTTTAAGGCCTGCCTTGCCTGCTCCGGATTTCCGAGTCTAAGGTGAACCATGCCCAAATGGTACTGAACTTCGGGATTTTCGGGCAGCTTCGATGCGCTTTCCCGTATATAGCCGAGTGCCCACTCAGCGTTTCCCTGCCTGTAGAGCACCCAACCGAGCGTGTCTGCAATCTGAGGATTGTCGGGTGCAAGTTCCTTTGCTCTCCGGGCCAGTCTCAGCCCGGTATCGTATTCCCCCAGATCCACCGTGTAGATGTAAGCCAGGTTGTTCAACGCCGGGATATAATTCGGATCGAGTTCGATAACCTTCTCATACGCCCTGCGGGCCTGAGCCGTGTCGTGCCTTTGCTGGTAGAGCGTTGCGCATAACATTTGAAGCCCGCTATTTAGAGGGTCCCTGGCAATGCCCTCCTCAACCCTTGCCAATGCCTGGTCCGATCTGCCGGAAGCCAGATAGAGCTTTGCCAGTTCCAGATAACAGGGGGAAAGCATGGGATCGGTTTCGACTCCATTGAGAAAGGCCTCTTCGGCCTCCTTCCAATCTTTGCGGGAGGCGTGCAGGGTACCGAGCAAAAGATTGAGCCGGGCGTTTCGGGGCGAAGCCTCAAGGCGCTTTCCGACAAGCTCGAGGGCCTGTTCGGTTTTGTTTTCGGAAACATATATCCCCGTAAGCTCCACTACCGGATCGACCAGATCGGGAGCGGCCCTAGCGGCTTTTTCCAAATAGTTTATGGCTTCTTCGTTTTTGCCCTGACGGCGAAGTGAAACACCCAGGAAATAAAGGCCCTGAGCGTCATAAGGGTAAGTTTTCAGCAATTCCGCGAAACACCCCGCGGACCGGACCCAGTCGCCTTTGCCAAGATATGCCGCGCCCAGCGTCCGCAAAGCTTCAGGAGGCTTCGGCCGGTTATCGAACATGCTCTCCAGGCTGTTTATCGCCGACTGATAGGACCCTTTCCTCAGGTCGGTTTCAGCCAACCTCATGCGCGCATCGGCTGACCCCGGATCAATATCCAGCGCTTCCCTGAACCTGGCCTTAGCGCCTTCCACATCTCCGGACTCAAGGCTGGCAATCCCGATCCAATAAGGGACCTCGGCAGTTCCGGGTTTTAGTCTTTCAGCATCCTGAAAATCCTTCAGGGCGTCCGAAATCCTGTTTCCGGCGAGGTTCATCCGTCCTTTCAGGATGTACGCGCCAAAATCGGCCGGATTTATTTGGACAAGGGAATCGATCAATCCACTCAGCTCTTCAAAGTTCTTCTGCTCCAGATCGATTGCGGCTAAACGGTGGTAAGCCGGGACGTAGTCAGGAAACCGTGTGACGCAATCGCCCAGGATATTTTTGGCCGCGGCTATGTCGCCCTTTCGGATATAGAATTCCGCGAGTTTAAGCTGGGGCGCCGGTTTATCATGTCCCGCCTCGCTAGCATTCCTGTATTCCAGTTCGGCGCTTTTGAGGTCTTTTTTCGCCGTATACAGGCCCCCAAGCGCCCAATGGACCTCAACGGCGTCCTGGTCGATCTCCAAAGCTTCATGGAACGAGTTTTCGGCCCCGGCGAAATCGTTTGCCTTGAGAAGCAGTGAACCCATGGCTAACCGGAACCGGGCGGTATTGCCGAATTCGGCCTCCACGTTTTGCAGTCTTCTCTGCGCGTCACTGACGCCTTCGGGAGAGTGAACGGCTTCGGCGAACACTGTCAACACGTCGAGATTTTTCGGATCTTTTTCGAGAATCCTGATCAGTCCGGCGCAGGCATCATCGAAAGCCCCCGCCTTGACGGCGATGAGCGCAAGTTCCCATTCAGCGTCCGTTAGAGCAGGGGAAAGTCTCAGGGCTTCTTTGAGACTCGCCCTTGCCTGGACCGTGTCGCCGGCCTTCAGGCAGGAAAGGCCAAGAAAATAGTGCGCCAGGGCGTATTGGGGACTGGTTCTTACAACCGTTTGAAAATCCGATATCGCTTTGCCCAGTTCCCCCCCCGCCAGGGACATACGGCCGCGGATGAACAATCCTTCGGGGTCCGAGGGATTGGTTTTGAATATGGTTTCAAGGTACCCCGCGCATTCATCCGGTTTTTGCTCTTCCAGAGATATTATGGCAAGTCTGTACAGGGCCGGCGTCATTTCGGGCGATTTCTCGATGACTTTTCCCATGATGCTTCCGGCGGCATCGAAGTTTTTCGTGAGAATATAGAAGTCGCAAAGTTTCATCTGGACCCTGGGGTTTTCCGGCGCAAGCTGGGCGGCCGTCCTGAACTCATCTTCAGCCTGCCGGAAATCTTTTTTCATCAGGGCCAGGTCTCCCAGGGACAGATGGGGCTCGAGTTGATCGGGATTTGCCCTGAGCGCTTCAAAAAAGGCATCCTCGGCGTTTTTAAGATCGCCTTTTTTCATAAGGAGGGTACCCAGAGCAAAATGATACCGGGAACTGTCCCGGACTCCGGTATCGGCGTTATTCAACCGCTCCAGGGCATCGGCAATTTCCGCGGGAGTGCCGGCCAATTTGGCTAAAATCTCGAGCGCGCCGAGATCATTGGGGGTTCTTTCAAGAACGAAATCGATCTCTTTGCGGCTTTCCTCCAGTTTATCGAACATAAGGTAGATACCGGCAAGCTTAATTCTGACTTCACTATCTTCGGGGTCCAGCCCTTTGGATCTCTCCAAAAATTCTATCGCCCACCCGACCTCGTCAACGGCCAGGAAAGATAGACCCAGCCTTTTGGATGCAAGCTTATGATTCGGGGCGAGCTCAATTACGTTCCGATACTCGATTACCGCTTCCCTGTACTGCCCGGTGGAGTAAAATTTATCAGCATTTTCAAGGTGCTTTGCTATTTCGAATTGATTCGATCGACCGCAGGACATTAAAACACACAGGGCCAACCCCATTAGGATTTTGATTTCGAAACTGC
>JBEKMB010000138.1:0-4328 GCA_050008735.1 Syntrophobacteraceae bacterium | reverse complement strand
ATCCAGGTGGTGTACGAAGCAGGCTGTTTTGGTTTCTGGCTGCATGATCGTCTGATTGAGCACGGAGTGGATTGCATGATCACTCCACCCAGCCTCATTCCCCAGGAGTCCGGGAATCGCGTCAAAACAGACCGCAAGGATAGCCGAAAACTGGCCCATCTCCTTGCGAAGGGCTTACTCAAACGCATATTCGTTCCGAGCAAGCAGGAATGTTACCATCGGCAGGTGGTTCGCCGTCGCCGGCAGCTGATCGGTGATCGGATACGGGTACAAAACCGAATCAAATCAGAGCTTCGTTTCTATGGTATCGACCTCCTGGACCCGGTAGGGAAATGGACCAAAGGGTTCATAGAAAACCTTGGGAGGTTCCGCTTTGAGGACAGGTTCATGCAAGAGAGCTTCAATCGCTTGCTCGACCAATATCGATTCCTTATCGAACAGATCAGTAAACAGGATGCCTTGATCCACGAACTTTCGGAAAAAGACCTATATCGCGAAAGAGTTGAAATCCTGAAGAGTGTTCCTGGAATCGGAACGGTGGCAGCGATGGAATTACTTCTCGAACTCCACGATGTGGCTCGCTTCCGCCATGCAGACCAACTGGCCGCCTATGTAGGT
This sequence comes from Syntrophobacteraceae bacterium, assembly GCA_050008735.1. Classification (GTDB taxonomy): domain Bacteria; phylum Desulfobacterota; class Syntrophobacteria; order Syntrophobacterales; family Syntrophobacteraceae; genus SbD1. Next base: position 3,710 of record JBEKMB010000138.1, on the reverse strand, counting down.
CTTACCCCCTCTCAGTACTCGAGTGCCGATAAAGTCAGAATGGGACGCATCACAAAGATGGGAAAGCATTCTCTCAGGGCAGTACTGGTCCAGGCGGCATGGCAGCTAATCAGAAAAGACAAAGTCATGAAAGAAAAGTATGAGAGAATCAAAATCCGCTCTGGGGGAAAGCGTGCAATTGTGGCAATTGCTCGAACCCTTCTTTTGCGTGTGAGACGGATCTGGCTGGATGCCGTTCCTTATCAGTTAGCTTTGAGTGCTTAGAACATCCGATCGGTTGGGGGATAGCGTCCTACACTCCTGTGCGTGTCCCATGGACGACCACGTTGGCAAGTTGGCTCACCCCCACACAAAGGACCTCGGATGGATTACTTGCGGTTCCAAGAAAAAGGAAACCACGAATAGGAGATTGGTTGGCTTTCAAGCACTGAAGGTGGCGCTGCTGCAGGCCGCCTCCGACGGGTTACAGTTGGACCCATTCTCGGCGCCCTTTGCAGCTTGATTCGTCGAATTGTGAAAATTCTTTGAAAAACCATGTTTACGAATAGCACTATTTATCCCGTAGTTGACTTTGCACATAGGAGGAGTGTGAACTGGGACTGAGCCAGAGCAAATGGTCACAGCAACAAATTATTACGTACAGTGGCGAGATATGTGCCCCCCTGGGCGCGGAAGCAGTGTGGCCCGCTCTATCCCGGACACTTTGCTCGGCTGGCTTAGCCAACTCTTTTCCAGAGGCTTCATCATTTCGACCCATTCATCGAAATCCTGCCTGCGGGTGTCGCGGAGGCCGACCGGATAAGCCTTTCCGAGGGACGCTTACAAACAAGTTATCAGTGTTTATATTATTATTACAGGCCGGTCTTGCGAAGAGGCAGTATCAAGATAGGCTTAGTATCCAGGCAGGAGGATACGATGATATACAGGAGGAATTCCCTGATTACGTGGGGTTTGATTGTCGCTGTTTTGTCAGCTGGTGTGTTTTTCGCCGGGGCCGGAACGAGTTTTGCCCGGTCAGCCGCCTATTGCGATGATTATGCCAGGAACTACGCCGACCGTTATTCGAACCCCGGTGGCAACGTTCTGGGCAGCGCCGCTGGAGGGGCCGCTTTAGGTGCGCTTTTCGGTGCGATCGCCCACGCGCCCGGGATCGGTGCAGGAATTGGCGCCGGAGTCGGTGCGCTGGGAGGTGGGGTCGCATCGGCTAACAATTGGAATTATCTCTACAATCGTGCCTATAACAGGTGCATGAGCAGGGGTCGGTAGGCCCTGTGCCACTTCCGGTTCAGGGGTCCCGCATGCGGAGGGCGACTCCAATACGCTTTAGGGGATATCTGATTCTGGTTTAGCAAGAGTTTTTCGAGCGGACAAAAGATTCGAGCCGGGCGTTTACAAGAAATTATCAAGGGACCGGAGTTCACAGTCGAAAGCTCTTTAGCCAATGATTTCAAGGGACTGGATTCCGGCCTGCGCCGGAATGACGAGCTCTTCCTTGTAAATATTCATCTTTATTTGAACGCTTATGGAGCTAAGCCCCCACACCCCCTGGTATGGCGCTTGGCGGGGGCCTTTGGCCGGCGCTCGGCCTCGCGCGCTTTCGCGCGTGGCCAATCGACAACCCGCACAATCCTGGGATGTGCATGTGGGGTTGGAGTTGATCCAATCGACAACCCGCACAATCCTGGGATGTGCATGTGGGGTTGCAGTTGATCTCCATCCTGGGGGGGCGGGGATCTTTATACTGAGAAATCATTCCCCCGCGTTCTTGGAAATATCTTGAACGCAATTTCCCATGATGCCTGCCTCACCCGCGAAGTATGAAAATCGGTATTTTAAAGGTAAATTGGTATAAGCTGATTTTTGCCGGTATTTTGCATGGGGCGATGATGTCCAAATCCAAACCGAAATGGAGGATCAGATGTACAACAAGTCCAAGTCCTTCTTGATTTTACTGGTGGTGTTATTTTCCGAAATCTTCTTGATCACTGGACCGTTACCCGCTCAAAAATCATTGGAGAGGCCCATTCAGTATGTTTCTCCCTGGCTGTTCCCTGACTCCGACTCCAGATATCTTACTGTTGCAGAGTTGGCAGGACTGTCTTCTGATGAGCTCTGGATTGCCAGAAACGAAATCTACGCTCGCAGAGGGTTCATTTTCAGTACTGCCAGAGGGAAAGCCTATGCACAATCCCTCGGGAGCGCATATTTCCCGAGGACCGAAAATCCCAGGTTTAACAAGTTCGAACAAAAGAATATTCATATGATTCAGTCTTTTGAATCGAGGATGAGATAAACATCTGTGCAGATTCTGCTCAAAACCTTTCATTCCTGTTTCCAACCTTTGCCCATTCGCGTTTTGATCTTAATACCTATCAAGCGAAGGGCTTGAATAGTTGCTTCATAACTCGAACCTGCATCGAGCGCAGGACCGGTCAACAGCCGGGCATAGCGGTGTGTCCTGAAAACGCCCGGACCGGTCCCATTGGACATATCATTTGTATGTTTTATTGTGATATAGGATAATTTTGAATAAGCCTTCCGGGCGTTCCATGAGTTTTCTCGGGCGGAATCCGACACCGAAATGAACTTCCACATCCTTGGTGGTCAACTTGATGCATTATTCAGGGCCAAAGGATCCGGGAATGAAGATCATATATCTATCCAGAGGCTTTCCTCCGGCTGTTCACGGCTGGTTTATCGCCTGTGCCGCGTTTTTGATCATTTTTTCTGCCGGTGCGCAGGCGCAAGATTTAGGAGAAAAGATCGAAGTTTTCTCCTACCTGGATACCACGTCCGCCGGATGGGCTTACAAAAAAAGCGATTACGCGTTCGTTGTGGAAACAAAAGAGTATCGCATTCAATGGAATGCCATCGAGATGAAAGAACCTGGGAAGAAAAAGCTCCTGAGCGTCCGAAGAAATTGTGCCATCCCATTTTCCGAGCAAGTCCGAATTCACCAGGCCATATTGGCGGAGATTTTTTCCAAATGGACTGCTTCGGAGTTTGGTACTATTTCATGGGGAAGCTTCGCAAACAGCTCGGATTGGTCGTGGAACATACCCATAGCCATCGCTTCTTCCAGATCAAGTGAATATAAAGCTTACCGGGCAAAACGGCCCAAGGCAAAGAATATCAATGATATTTTCGTGCAATTGGCGAACGAAACTATGGCCTATAATGATTTACGGCAAATAATCAGAGCATTCGGTATCGATATTGAACTGTCCAGCGTAGAAAAAGTATTTGTATCAACTGCAAAAGAACTTCCATTCCATGCTACGCTAAACGCTAGTGGAATAAGCGCTAAAGAAAAAGTGATCTATGATGTCGCCTTCAGCTATTTCAAAATTAAATAGCACATTTAACTTTGCGCCCGGCTTAGCTGCCACGGGGCGCAAAGTTGCAATCCAAACTCCTGCGCAGACCGCTTTGCGGATCAGTGAAGCTCCCTCAATGAATTTTCATTTCATGAGACGACTCATGCTTATCGGGTCCATCCTGCTGATGACTTCACCGGTTTGGGCTTCCGCGGAAGAGCTTCCCACGGGATCCTTTAAGGAGTCGATCCAGTGCACAGAGCTTGTTCCAAGCGGACAGGACTCCGAAGTCCTTCCCGCGTCGATCACTCGAGAGGCGATCATTCAGAAGCTCCACCCCACTCCCCTGCTCGACTCCAATGAAGAGTTCGAAAAGATTTGCGGAATTCCGGC
>JBEKMB010000137.1:0-4371 GCA_050008735.1 Syntrophobacteraceae bacterium | reverse complement strand
AGCAGGAGCACGCTACTGACCCTCCCAGCCTCTTTTACTGGAAAGGCCCTTATGTCCAGTACCGCCCCATTGTGGGTCACGACTGCAACTTCCTTTTCAGCCGTATCGAAACATCTTGTTATAAGGGAGTCCTCAGAGGGAGCAGAGCGATCATGTAATAATTCATAACAGTATTGCCCTACCGGATCGGATAACGTTTCATTCAACTGCAAAGCATTTCCACTGTTTGTCCACAATACTTCCATTTCGGGAGAGAGCAGGATCAAGGTATCGCTGATAGCATTAAGAAGAGTATGGAATTCCTGTGAGAGTTTTCTAAACTTCATTTCGTTCTCACTGAGCTCGGCCGTGCGTTCCTCCACCCTTTTTTCCAGTTCGTCCTGAGCCCTGCTTACCTTCTCTTCAGCCTCCTTCCTGATAGATATATCCGTTACCGAAGTCCTGCATAACTCGGCGCCATCGACACTCAGCACCCTGATACTGTCTAATTGCACATAACTTTCCGGACCGCTCGGTCTGTGTAGTCTCAGCTCACAGGTTCGCCGTTCGTTGGTTTGAAAAACCTGATCGAGGTGCGACCGAAACTTGCCTCTGTCCGGCGCTGCTGCGTAAAGCCAAAGAGGGGTGTCGATCAGGCGGCCTCTTTCAATACCAAGCTGAGCGGCAAAGGTGAGGTTTGCTTCCAGTATGAGAGCCTCTCTATTCGAAGTGACGTAGCCGACAGGAGCAAAATCGTAGAGGTCGCCATATCGTGAGCGGGAAATTTCGAAATCGTTCTGTACCCGCCGGAGCTCTTCATTTTGCATCTCGAGTTCTATCTGATGCACCCGCAGTTCATGAATAAGGGAGTTTGCCTCCTCCAGGCACATATCATCCGGTCTGTCGGGCTCGGATTTCAGGCTTTCCTCGGCTCGCTTCCTGAGATCTTCGGGATCTTTATTGCTTCTGTTATTTTTCATCATCAGAAACTCCAGGTAAGAGAGATCTACCCAACAGACCTCATCGAGTCGCTATCCATATTCAGTGCCTCGGATTTTTCAGCTTGCTCAGCTCTTTTTCCATCTCAGCTTGAATCGTGACATCTTCTATGGAGAGGAGAATCATGCATGGACAATCACCCTCCCCCGGAATCATGTGGGCATTCAGGAACATCTTCTTAAAGCCGATTTCCGGAAAATCGTGCTCGACCTCAAAGTCATCAACAGCGTTGTTATTGGGCATGATTTGCTCCAGCAGTTCCCGAAGTCTCTGGATATTCCATTGGCCGTTCCCAAGATCATAGATACGCGTGTTCTCCGTTTCACCGAGCGTCGTCCTGAACTTGCGGTGGAATTGGGCGTTCGCGGAGATTACGTTTAGATCCTGGTCCAGGACCAGCAGAGGCACGCGCACGGTCTCAACGATTCTTTCGGCGAAGTTTTTGGCCGCATGCAACTGCTCTAAGGCCCGCTTGCGATCCGTTACGTCAATGAAGGTTATCACCACTCCATCTATTACATTTTCTTTCGTCCGGTAGGGCAAGATACGTATTAATAACCATCTGCCGTCTTCAGCCATCACCTCGGTTTCCTTTGCCTGGAGGGTATCGAGGACCGTCTGCGCATCTTCATACAGATCCTGGTACGATATTTTGGTGGTCAAATCCCGGATGGGTCTTCCTTCGTCCGTAGGGATGAGACTGAAGAGTTTCGTCATGGAGGGGGTGAAACGCTTGATGCCAAGATTGGCATTAAGGAAGATGGTCCCGATTTCAGTACTCGCGAGAAGATTATTGATGTCGTTGTTGAGATCGGACATCTCGCCTATTTTGGCCTGAAGCTCGGAGTTGACCGTAAGCAGTTCTTCGTTAGTGGACTGGAGTTCCTCCTTGGCGGTCTCCATCTCTTCGTTCATGCTCTGCAGTTCTTCGTTGGCGGACTGCAGCTCCTCATTTGCCGACCTGAGTTCCTCATTGGCTGCCGCCTGTCCTTCGATTGTAGCCTGGAGGTTCTCGCGGGTAACCTGAAGCTCCCGTTCGATCTCCGCGATGGACGAATTAGTCTCCTCGCCGGACTTTTTCGTATAGCGTTTCTCGGAGTATGGTCTGTCAGTGAACACTAAAAGGACGAGCTTCTGAGTATCTGATGGCATCCGCAGGGGGCGAATGGTGACATCTACCGCTCTCGCGCGCCCCTCCCGCTTTAGCCGTAATCCATGAAGAACGGAAGATTCCCCATCGAGGATCGCCTTGTTGATTGCCGCCGGCAGCCGGTGGCGCAACGGGTCGGGGACAATCTTGAGAATATTGGAACTGGGCTCCCCCTTGGGATAGAGCAGGTACCTGTCCGTCGGGCCCTGGGAATAGATCACATCAAATTTATCGTTAATGAGGACGCTAACCGGTGCATACTCATCCAGTACGATTCTTTCCACAAACTCCCTTACGTTCACCACTTTGTGCTGATACCTTTCCAGGTTTGCCCGACCGGCGCGAATAAACTCACCCGAGGACAAAGCAGGGGCAACCTGCCGGGTGAGAAGCTTCTTTGACCTATAGATCTTTGCCTTAGCATCCAGGGTTGAAAAAAGGTCGGAGAACTCCCCGATCGATTCCGATGTCCCGAGAAAGAGATACCCGTTTTCACTCAATGCAAAATGGAAAAGGTTCATTATCTTCTTTTGCAGAGGTGTATCCATGTAGATGAGCACATTTCTGCAGCTTATCAGGTCCAGCCTGGCGAATGGAGGATCTGCTACAAGGTCCTGGACGGCAAATACAATTGAATCGCGAATGTTTTTCCTGAGTCCGTAAACCCCGTTCTTCTTGATGAAGAAACGCTCCAGGCGCTCCGGCGAAACCTCAGCGGCGATTGCTTCGGGATATTCAGCAACCCGTGCGCGCTGGATAACCTCGGGGTCCACGTCGGTTGTAAACACCTGAAGCGGGATGTGTCTGTTAAGCTTATCCATCGCTTCCATAAAGAGCATCGAAATCGAGATGGCTTCTTCTCCCGTGGCGCATCCAGGCACCCAGACGCGCACCTGCGACCCATCCCGATGGTTGGCAAGGATCTGAGGAATCACTCTGGCAGCCAGAACTTCAACCGCAAACGGGTCTCTGAAAAAGCTCGTCACCAGGATTAGCAGCTCTTTAAAGAGTCTATATATTTCGGCATGGTTCTCCTGGAGATAACGGTGGTAGTCCGCCACGCGTTCGATCCTGTGAACGGCCATGCGGCGCCTGATTCTGCGGTGTATGGTGCTCTGTTTGTATCCGGTGAAATCCCTGCCGGTAACGGACCGAATAAGCATCAGGACCTTCTGCACGTAACCGGCGAATTGCTTCTCCTCGGACGCTAGTTTTCCGAGAGGTTTGAGGTAGGGTTGCTCTACATAGCTCAACAATTCCTGAGGGATCTTTTCGACGCGCAGAATGTGGTCTGCAAGACCGGTCTCTATGGCGCTCCTTGGCATTCCATCAAATTTTGCACTCTCCGGGTCCTGGACAATGGTCATTCCCCCTGATTCTTTAATTGCCTTTAGCCCCCGGGTGCCATCACTACCGGTTCCTGAAAGAATGACGCAAAGTGCTCTCTCCCCCTGGTCCCGGGCAAGGGAGCGCAGGAAGTGATCGATGGGGAGGCTTATCCCTCGTGTCTTAACAGGGTCTGTCAGTTGAAAAACACCGTTGAAGATGCCGACGTCCTTTCCGGCAGGGTTGAGATAAACGCGGTTTGGTTCGACCCTCATCTCGTCTTCCGCATTCAGGACCTCCATTTCCGAGTGCTTTTGCAGGATAGCCCCCAGCATGCTCTTTCCTTTAGGGTTCAAGTGCTGGATGACCATGAAGGCCATGCCTGAATCGGGCGGCGTATGGTCGAAAAAATCCTGGAGGGCTTCAAGCCCGCCCGCGGAAGCGCCAAGAGCGACGATAGGGAAGGGTTTGTCCGCAGTCTCGCTTCCGGGTGGTGCTTGCGTATTAAACTTTTTCACCTTCATCCTGGTTCCCTCAGCGGTGATCGACTTGATTTCAGTGGATTTTTGCAAGGCTCCCAGGAGCCCAGTTGTTTGTCCTCTGCACCTGATCCGCAACAAGTTTTTGAATGTCCTCAGCATCACCCCCAGAGGAGATCTTTTCCAGGATATATCCTCTGATTCCTCACAACATCCTCAGGGTTGAGAGGAACCCCTGTGCAGATCCCAGCAGAATTTCCGACATTTTATTGCGGTTTCGAAATGGTGGTTGGATCGCTGACGCGGTAGTGTTACTAGCAAATATAGCAAAAAACCATGCTCATTTTTATGCGCACATAATACCCATATATCGTGGGCATTTATTGTTTTAAGTGTTGAGATCGGGGTAGAACCATCACGGAGAAGCAAGTGGGTTAT
>JBEKMB010000136.1:0-4558 GCA_050008735.1 Syntrophobacteraceae bacterium | reverse complement strand
CACCTGACATTATCCCCCTCGACGCCTGCGAGGTCAGCTGACGGGCTAGGGCCGAAGAGGTTGCCCTACGCCGGAGTTCCGGCATTTCGCCCCGTGTTCGTGGGTCCCCCGCTCCAATATCATTGGATTAGGCGGTTTGGCGGAAAGGACAGTAATGCTTTCCGGTGTCGGCGTCAAGTAATTAGAATGCAGGCAGGAGAACAGGAGCAGGATTAGAAGGCGGCGCCACATCCCATCTTCGGATGCAGGCCGACGACTGCCAAATCCTCAAGGAATTATCCGTTCACTGCTCATCGATCTTCATGCCGCCTCATAACTCATTGCGGCCTGTTGCCTGATCGGAACGGGTTGCCTTGGTTCGGCCTTTGCGTCGACCACCACCACGGTCAGACCATGAGCTTTCAAAATCAACTCCTCAACGACAGTTTTTCGTCCAAGAATGCGCTTCCACCACGGAACCGGGCCCGGACGGCCGATTACGACGTGGCCGACCCGGTATTCCCTTGCGAACTGGAGGATCGTGTCCACGATATCTTCGCCCTTATAGGTGAAAACGATGGCGCCAAGCATGTTGGCCAAGGTCAGCGTATCCAGGAGATAGCGCTGGGTAGTAGCATCTATGGCCGTTGGAGATTCCATGGGCCTCTGGACATAAACGGCGTACCAGTTGCGGTTCAGCCGTCCGGCAAGCCTCGATCCATAGCGCAGAAGGCCGGCGCTGTTGGGGCCCCGTGAACTCAAACAGACCATCACCTGATCGGGGGCTGTCCCATGCTCTTGTTCGGGGGCGCTTCGGCGCTTGAGATCAATCTGAGAAGCAAGCTCCCTGAAAGCGAGTTCGCGCAGTTCATTGAGGTTTGTACGCTTGAAGAAATTATCGAGAGCGGTTTGAACTCTTTCCCGCGGATATATTTTGCCCTCACGCAAACGCTGCTGGAGATCCTCGGGCGCCAGATCCACGTTCACGATCTCGTCTGCTTCCGCAAGGATCGAATCAGGCAGGCGTTCGTGCACTTTCACGCCCACCAAATCTTCCACCGTGTCGTAGAGGCTTTCCAGGTGCTGAATATTGAGCGTTGTAATCACGTGAATGCCTGCTGCCAGAAGGTCTTGCACGTCCTGGTAGCGTTTTGCATTTTCGCTCCCCGGAACGTTTGTATGCGCCAGCTCATCGACGAGGGCCACGTCCGGGTGGCGCGCCAGCACCGCATCCAGATCCATTTCCTCAAGGATAATGCCTCGGTACTGAACCTGCCTTCTCGGGACGACCTCCAGGCCTTCGATCAGTTTGGCCGTTTCCTCCCGCCCATGGGTTTCCACCAGACCGACAACGACATCGATTCCTTCCTGCTTGAGACGATGCCCTTCGAGCAGCAACTGCCACGTCTTGCCGACACCGGGTCCATAACCGAGGTAAACCTTGAGTTTACCGCGTTGCGCACGGCGTATCAGTTGAAGAAAGCTAAGGGCTTTGTCCTCCTCAGACACCGGCCTCCCCTTTCAGTTTTCCAGAGTGGAATCCGAATCCGTATTCACTCTTTTCCAAGCGACGTGGTCACGTTTTAGCGAAACACCGCTTTCGGCCATGTATTCCACTTCAAGAGAAAGAGCCACTTGCTTGACGAGCGATTCCAAAAGATAACGCTGGTCGGGCAACAGGAACCGTTGAGGATCGCCAGGCCGAAGGGCCAGGACCCCAAGGACCAGGTCCGCGGCCTGGATCGGAGCATAAAGTACTTCGTTCTCAGGCTCGTATTGAGTTCCCCACCCCGTGGTCACACCCGTCTCCAATGCCTTCCGTGCAATCTCCAGCTGCTTAGTAACATCGCTGACCAAGACCAGGGACGGATCGCCGCTGCCCGGCTTCAATTTCTTATCCTCTTCCGGAAGCAGCACCACCACTTGAGAATCGAAAATTTCCGAAATGTATTCAACGGCGATCCGCAGTGTCTTTTCAACACTCCTGGCTGCGGCAAGCTGCCTGCTGAGACCATGCATGGCGGCTGCCTGCCTCTCCTGCAAACGGGCCGTTTCGGTCTGTTTGCGCATGAGCCCCGTCAGGTGGCTTATGGCAAGGGCAACCGCAAACATGGCGATGAAAACCAGGATGTACTGGGCGTCGTCCACAGTGAACGAAAAACGCGGGGGAACAAAGAAAAAATCGAACGCCAGCACGCTCAAGAAAGACACTGCAATGGCCGGTCCGCGTCCGCTTTCAATCGCCGTCGCCAAAACTGCCAGCAGGTAGACCATTATCAGTATGCTCAAGTCGAAATGCCGATACATCAAGAAGCAAAGCACCGAGGCCAGCGCCACGAAAAGAAGGCCGGTCCCATAATCGGCCCATCTAAATTCCTGAGATCGAATCCGATACGGCGTCTGAACCCGTTCGCCGGAATCACCTGAAACGATTTCGATGCCGATTTCTCCGCCGATTCTCACCAGACCGTCCACAGGGCTACCCAGGAGAATGCTCCTGAGACGTGAACGCCCTGGTTTACCCGCAATTATTCTTGTTATGCCCCTCAGGTGGGCAAACCTGATTGTTTCTTCGACGATGTTGCTGCCCGTCAGGGTTGCGGTCTCAGCACCCAGTTGCTCGGCCAGCCGCAAATTGTCGACGGCACGGTCGCGCTCCTTTTCAGGCAGCAGCAGGGATCGAGGGGTCTCGACATACACTGCAAACAGCTTGGCGCCCATGGCCTCCGCCCTTCTTGCGGCGTAACCGATTACACCCGCTGAAAAGGGGCCGGAGCCAACACAGACTAAAATCTTGTCCACAGCCTTTTTTGAATCGGACATCGTTTATCTCCACTATCCCCCGGCGCACCGCCGTTTCACCCGGAAACGAACTCACCAGCCCGCAAAGTTTCAGCGTCTCAAGCGCCGCCACCTGATTCCGGGAAAGGTTCCTCCAACCTGTGTTCAACTTTCATTAACTCCTGCCGCAGTTCTCATTCGTTGTCCGGCCTTTGCCCGAGCCCTTTCGGCAGCGATTTCATTTTTTAGCCGTGCGATCCGCATTGCAAATTCAGTCGCCTCTATCTCGGCGCCATCCAGCGTCAGAGATAAAGACTTCAGAAGAGCGAAAAGCTGTTCATTTTGATTTGCCAATTCATCCCTGTCCCTTTTGATTTCAGAATATTCGGATTCGAGTTTTGCTCGGAAGGCCATCACCCCCCGCTCGAACTCCTCGGCCACCAGGTGTTGTAAATCGGCAGGGAGATCGGCAATATGGGTCTTTATGGCCCGGGCATGGCTGTAGCTCCCCTTCAATGATGCCACATTTTGTTGAATCTGACCCGTCCCCGGGATATCCATCCCGGTGCAGACCGCTCGCAGGACGGGCTGTCTCCCAGCTTTTTTCTGATGATCCGCGGTTCGCGTAACGTTCATCTTCATCTCTCCTGATAGGGCATATGCTCCCTGCCTGGTGATTACGAACCACCCTAACCAGCTTACACCAACACTCGCATCTCTTGCTCAACACCGGTTATGGCGCTCCGTAGCGCCTATCGAGTTCCATGTTTACTTCAAGGACATTTACGAACTTCTCACCTGCAAGTCCTCCCCAGGGCGCCGATGCATTTTCCTGCAAAATCTGCTCGATCTCCTTTTGAATTTGGGCCGGATCTCGCTTCAAGTCTTCCGCCCTTTTGGATGCCACGCGCTCCAGTTGAAACTCCGCATTCTCCATAGTGATTTGCGGGTCAAGCCCGGAAGCCGAAGCCGTAACATAGTCGCCAGGCACGTCCTGGAGTTCGGCATCAGGGTGGTCCTCACGCCACATCAAGAAAAAGGCCGATTGAATGTCACTACCCGAATCGACAACATCGAAGGTCGTTACCGATTTGCCGCCTTCTGTTTTAGTCACTGCAGACAGGAATTTACCGGGGTTCTTCTCTGAGAAATCCTTAAAGAAAACCACAGCCAGATCGGGGGCCTTCGGCTCGGGGGTGGCAGGATTGTCCTTGATAAATTTAGCCACTATCGCAGGATTAGCCTTTGCCCAATCGTCCACATAAGTCCCGTGGGCTGCGTCCGTTTTTACCCAGGCCTGGGCAAGGGAATTGTGCAGGTCTGCCCACTGGGCCACTATCTGCGGTTTACCCTGGTATTTGTCGGCACTGAACCAGCTCTCTACATCCGGAGCAACGAGTTCTCCGGCCTTTGGGCCGCTCTTATACTTAACGATAGGTCCCAGCGACCGTGCCACCCTGTCGCGCAGCGCATAGTTTGATGCCGCGAGACTGGAGGAAGCCGAAGCGGACGCATCGTAAGAGGCCGCAGAGGGCCGGGGTTGAAAGTATTCATCCTTTGTAAAAGGCTGCGCGATCAGTTTTGATCCAACAGGCTTTCCATCCGGTCCCTTCAGAATGCTTCCGTTGGCTTGGAACGGGAACAAAGTTTGTCCGATCACCCACAGCACCAGTGGATAAATAATGCAGCAGATGACCACGCCGAATATCAAAAGTTGAACGCTTTTAGAAAGATATTTCATCATGTCCGCGTCTCCTGGGACTCATGTTTTTAGCTGACCATGTGCAGGGCAACCATC
>JBEKMB010000135.1:0-6014 GCA_050008735.1 Syntrophobacteraceae bacterium | reverse complement strand
TTTGTGCTCGCGGTCATATCCACCACTGCAATGCTTCTGGTGAGCTATGCCGTGTTCGACGTTAAATTGCAGATAAACGCCTGGCTCCCTCTGTTCATTGCGCTTGACGTATTTACGTTCGTAGGAATCGGGATGATACTCACCCGCGTCGTGAAGGAGGCGCAGAGCGCAGCAGCGGCAGCCAACGCCATTATATTCCCGATGATGTTCCTCTCGGGGAGCTTTGTCCCTCTCGAGATGATGCCGCGCTACTTGCAGACGTTTGCCAAGGCGCTGCCTCTGTACTATGTTAACGAAGGCCTCCGGGCATCCATGGTGTTTCGCGACAACGTTACCGCACTGAGTTACTCCGCGATAATAGGGACTTTCGCGGCCATGGTCTTCATCTTGGGTATAACTGCCGCCAAGTGGGAAGGGAGCAAGTGATATGGTTTTTCATGAAAAGAAAGCCGGGCTCTCTGGGGGTTTGTCCAGTCAGTGAGTTTTGAATGACATCACACAGCCATCTCGTATATCAGAGGGGAGCAGATTCTTGCAGAAGAGCCCAAAGTGAAGAAGCAGCGCGCTGTTTCTCGTCATCCACTTTTTGCAGGGCTTCCAGCTCAGTGGCGACGGCATCCAGGGCAAAGCGAATTTGCTCGCGCGTATGGGTGCAATTGACAAAAAAGCGCAGACGGGCGGAGTTGTCAGGAACTGCTGGATAGACCATGGGCAGGGCATCGATCCCTTGCCGGAGCAGGGCTTGAGAGAGTCTTATCGCCTTCAGAGAATCTCCTACGATCACTGGAATGACAGGGGAACCGCTGTTGCTGAAGCCGGTATTCAGGCCTCGTTCCCGTGCGAGCATGAGAAAAAGCCCGGAGAGCTCATGGAGGCGCGTCACCCGTTGGGGCTCCTTCCTGAGCAATCGGATGGCGGCCAGCGCTGCTGCGACATTCGGCGGAGGCATTCCCACGCTGTAGACAAAGCCCGGTGCAGTGTATTTCAGGTATTCGACGAGGGCTCCTGATCCGGCGATGTAGCCTCCGCAACTGGCAAAGGATTTGCTCAAGGTGCCCATCCAAAGTTCCACATCGGCAGGATTGATTCCAAAGTGTTCGCTAATACCCCCGCCCCTTTTCCCCAATACGCCGATGGAATGAGCCTCGTCCACCATAAGAAAGGCCCCGTGTCGCTTCTTGATCTTAATGAACTCGGGCAGTTCCGGGATATCGCCATCCATGCTGTAAACGCCTTCGATAACGACGAGGGCCCGCCGGAAACGGGGTCGCGACTCCCTGAGGATCACGTCCAGGGCTTGCCAGTTTTTGTGAGGAAAAGAAATGTGCGTTGCTTGGGAGAGTTGGCATCCCTGGAGAATACTGTTGTGTATCAGGGCATCATGAACGATGAGGTCGGGCCTGCCGAAGAGATGGCCGATAGTGGTCACGCTCACGATGCAGTGGTCTTTCGCCTGAAGCAAGACGGCTTGCCGAAACGGACGTACCGTAGCGGTCGATCGCGTCTTTGGCGGCTTGAGATACGACCGGATCTCCGGACATGCCCAGGTAATTGTACCTGGAGAAGGTGATGTGTTCCCGACCTTCTTCAATGGCTCCATTGGACTTGGCCCCTTCGAGCACCCTGAAGTAAGGGTTGTCGATACCTCGCGCTTTCATTCCCAGCATGATCTGCTGAAGGTTTCGGTATTCGGGGTAGTCCTCAAACGGCAGGCACTCCGGTGGAATCTCGGGGGCATTTCTATGGGCACAGACCCTTCCCGTCGGCTCTCCGGGCTGGCAGCCGGATGACAGCACTCTTCCCAAAGGTCCGTCTTCGGCTTCAAGCCCTCTTCCCGACGTCCTTTGCCAGAGAACATGCGCCGCCAGATCGGATATGCCGGCCCCCAGAAAGAGCGCCTCGACGGGAAATTCGATTCCCATGTCTTCTTCAATGGCCGTCTTCAGCTCCATTGCCATCAAAGAATCCATGCCCAGCGCATTCAATGGACCGTGCACATCCACACTGGAGAACGAGATCTTCAGGATATCCGCCACATTTTTTGCAATGTAAGACTCAATGACACGGGTGAGCTCCAACGTGTCTTCCGTCCCAATGTCATCGGATTCCAATCCGCAGGCTTTGAGCGCGCAGGCCTTCATCCGGCTTGCAGCCGAGGCATCCGCCCCCATGTGGCCGGGTCGGCATTTTTCCCATGCATGGAGGGGTGTCTCCGGCTCAACTTCCTTGGAATACCCCACGCACTCGGCAACAACATTCAAGCTGCCCTGGATAAAATGTTCCCGGCAAAGGTGGCGTCGGACCTTTCCGCTTGTCGTCTTGGGAAGACTGGATGTCTTGAGAAGCACAACAGCGTAGGCCTGGATTTCATGCTCTCGTGATACACTTTGGCGAATGGCTCCGATCACCGCCTCCGCGTCAAGTTTTCTGATGTATTGTCGCTCTATCTCTTGCACCACCACAAGCCGTTCCTCATCCCCGACTTCAACGGCAAACGCCGCCCCGCAGCCTGCCCGCAAGGCCTCATGGCTTCTCTCCACGGTCCTCTCGATATCTTGAGGATAGTGATTGCGGCCCCGTATGATGATGAGGTCCTTCAGGCGGCCGGTGACAAAGAGCTGGCCGGCATGGATAAACCCGAGGTCTCCCGTGCGCAGAAAGGGACCTTCGCCATTATCGGCAAGCCTTGCCCGGAAGGTCTGCTCCGAATCCTCGGGCCGATTCCAATATCCTTGTGCAACGCTTGGCCCTGATATCCATATTTCTCCGATCCTATCGCTCTTACAGGGAGTTTGCTTCTCCGGGTCGACAATAACAATCTCATGGTCCGGCGGCGCTTCCCCATTTCCTACCAGCTTGAAGTCGTACTCCCCATCTTCTGCCGCCAGGGCAACGCGGCCGGCTTTCAACGCCTGTGCGTCTGCCTGCAGGAATGTCGGTTCGGAGCTCTTGTTGCATCCGGAGGCGATAAGGGTTGTTTCCGCGAGACCATAACAGGGCAGATATGCTTTTTGCCGAAAGCCGCAGGATTCGAAAGCCGAGGCGAAACGGTGGAGCGTCTCTCCCCTGACAGGCTCGGCACCGTTGAAAGCGACCTCCCAACAGCTCAGATCAAGTCCTGCCTTCTGCTCCGGTGTGATCTTTCGAACACAAAGATCGTAGGCAAAATTCGGCCCGCCACTTATCGTGGCCTTATAGCGTGAGACGGCCATAAGCCAGCGGAGCGGTTTTTGGATGAAGTGAACAGGCGATATCAGGATCATATCTGCACCAGCGTAAACGGGCTGAATGATCCCTCCGATCAACCCCATGTCGTGGTACGGGGGAAGCCACATTACGCCGCAGCTGCTCGGTGAAAGCCCAAAGACCGCGTGGATGACCGATGAATTATGGAGCAGGTTTCCATGGCTGACCATTACGCCCTTGGGACTTCCTGTGGAACCGGATGTGTACTGGAGCACAGCGAGGGAATCAGCACCAACGGTAGGTTCTTCCCAGGCATTTGCCAGGTCGTCGGGAATGGTGTCGGTTGGTATCCATTTGAGAGCCATAAGCCCTGGAGTCTGATATATTTGGCGCTTGTACTGTTCCAGGGTAGAAGCCGTGGTGAGCGCGACCGTTGGCCCTGCGTCGAATACCGTTGCTGCGAGGCTTGCCAGGAACTGGTTGGAATATGGGAGATAGGTCGGCACGGCGACCATGCCCGCACACAGACACCCGAAGAATGCCGTGGGAAACTCGGTCCCCGGAGGACAGAGCAAAAGGACTCTTTCTCCCGGACAGAGGTGAGATTGGAGATATGCCGCAATGGCGAGCGCCCTCTGTTCCAGTTCACAATATGTCAGTCTGGTTTCTTGTGATTCTCCATCCTTGAGATATGTGTAGACGGTTTTCTCTCCATGCTCTTGGACCCTCCGGCGCAGCAGGTGGATCAGGTTCTGCAGCCCTTGCGCGCAGATCCTTGAGCCTGAGCTGCTCTGATTATCATGGCTTAAATCGTCTCTCATGCCGTTGTTCATTTCTCCCTTTTTGGTCGAAGTTCCTGTGGTCATCGAAGGCAGCCCCGAGCCTCTCCATAATCAATGGTCAATGGCACGGAAATCAGAGGCCGTCACTGGCATTCAGCTTTCCCAAAGAATACTGGATTTGTCAAACAAAGATTAGCTCCCGTGGCAATTTCATGCGAGAAACTCCACGGGATGTCACCCCACCTTCCACGAAAAATATGTGAACGGGAGTGTTGAAATGCAGCTGTCATTGAGATTCACCAGGGAGACTTGGCCCGTTTTCAAATAAAGTTTAGTCTGGGACTTCTTGGCCATCAATTAGGAGATTATCTCTTCAAATATTATTGGTGACAATTTTTTTTTATAGTCGGAACTACAATTATTTACGCGTTATGATTTATCTTATTCATTCATTCTAGAAGTGCAAGTGCCGGTAAGCCGGAATGTATCTGGAATGGATTTATGTGGTTCGACAAGCTACATCGCATTGTCGACTGGACTAGCGGCTGCATTGCCGTGCCAAACCGGGCAAGGTGATATTTTCGATGTCGAGGGGTGAATGATGGGCAGGTCAGCGCAGATTAGTCTTCGGGCGCGTTCTCTTGCTTGCAGGGCTTTGAAGGAAGGTCTTTGCCCGGATTTGAAGACGAACTGTTCCTGTTGAAATTGTGGGGGCTGTCTCCAGTCTCGAAACTCGGTGAACCATGCTGGCGGACTTTTTCAACCCCCAACGCGCCGATGTAACTCTATCGAGCCCGACTCAGCCATTCGGATCAATCTACCACCCACTAGGTGGCAAAACCTTCAGTGACCGTATTCTTCCCCGTTGCTTAAAGCAGGCATCGAAGGTCCTGCAATCCGTCCTGCGCCCGTCCCCGGATTAAATATGGAGGGTCTCCCCCCCTCGAGGTTCGTCCTTGAGCCCATCCAGACGCTATCCAGGAATCGCTTGCGCCATTTCATGAAACTTTGCCATCCAAGTGAAGGCGCGTGAGCTGGGAACGAGCAATTGACAAAAGGTCATATCTAATTATATTCAGTCAAAATTAATTTAACGGAAAGGCGCATGCAATGGCGTTCAATCTTCCAGACCTTCCGGCTATCTCAGGGCCAGTGGTATCTCTAATTGCCGGCCTATTAGTTTTAATCATGCCCAGGCTCTTGAATTATGTTGTGGCATTCTACTTGATCATTACAGGTATCTTGGGTTTGCTTCATCGATAACTGGAAATAATTCACCCCATAGGGGTTCGTTTATCCTTGTCGGCCGAGCAAAATCAAGTATTGCTGGTTGCTATATTCCTTTAGGTCCTGCCCCCGGTCTTCCAGCCAAGAAGGCAGAGCCGATTGCCCCTCCCTCTTTTCCAATCGTGCTAAGAGTCCCTGCGCCATTAAGAGAGAGAAAACATACGCGGCCGGATTTGAAGCGGACCAATAGATGAAAGTCTTAGAATTATTCTCTCTACCACCATCGGCCAGTGGGCCTTGCCCCCATCAGACCAAGTATGCCGGTTACAATCAGATAGATCGCCACAATGAGACTCAACAAACCGGGTTGAATCAGGATCAATAGCCCGGCAATCAAAGCAACGACTGGCCCGAGGTAGGGATAATATGGTGACATTTGCGTATCCTTTCGTCCGCTACTGTTTGGCAACTCCGGCAGGCTTGCTACAAAGCGAGGCCGCCACCTATGTGATGCATGATTCATGATAATCCAGGCCATTAAAATAAGGAATTTCTGTGTAAAGTAAACAGGCTGCCAAGTGGATACAGACGGCAGGATTAGTACCGTCGAAGGTTGTGGCCTTGAGCAGAAGAAGTGTTGCATGCAACGGAAGCGTTGCATTTCTCTTATGTCACATGTAACACTTCAATGCCAGGGAGTACCTTTTGGGCCGAAATGGGCAGGGCGGAGAGCGGCCTCCGCGCTGCTCGGACTACTGGGGCTTGAATTCAGGTTTTCCATAAGTGCCGCAACGGGAAGTCGCCGGCATGGGAACTCCG
>JBEKMB010000134.1:0-4701 GCA_050008735.1 Syntrophobacteraceae bacterium | reverse complement strand
CTTCGCGGCTTCGCGGCTTTTGCGTGAAAAACCTCTTGCCGCGCACCGTGTATTTCGTCACAGGGACCAACACTGTTGACGGCAACATACTCTCTGCGTTTTTTATATTCCCATGAGGGCCGAAAAACTCGATTGTCTTTATTCAGTTTTCAAAGAGCGGGACCAGAGCACGAAGAAAAACTTCCTTACGTATTCCTGGACTTCAGTTTTTCTTCCAGCGCACTGAGTCGTGATCCCAAATCCACCAGTTCGAGCGACTTCCGAAAAGCATCGGCTAAATCGATTAAGGTTACGGTCTCGGAAGGGGTGATTCCACCTTCACGAAGCCTTGCCGTAGATCGACAACTCACACAACCCCGGAGTGTGTTCTGTGGGTTTCCAGTTGATCTTTGCCCCAAGGAGTTTTGGAAGGTCGGCTACGGCGGCGATATCAGGGATGTCGATCCGGATCGGAGCATCCTTTTTCACGGGCACGAGGCGCTCCAGGCAAATTCGAAGGCAGCTCGGATCGCCCTCGAGCGCCAATTGGACCACTTTTCTGACGAGCGCTTCGGCCTCGCCCTCAAGAAGAGACATTGCGATGATAGTAGTCTTGTTAAAAGCCCCTTTGGGCTTTCCATTCGGGTTTCCCGACCGCCCTTTTTGGAAAGGCATGTTTTAGACCTCCGATTCGGTGAAGTGTGGTTGGTTGCATTGTAAATACAATCCAAATTCAATAGCGACTGAGGAGCGAGGAGCGGGAAGCGAGAGGCGAGAAGTAGACCCCTCACCCCCTCAATACATGAATGGATTTGTCCCTGCCAAACGGCAATAGAAGCGGCAATAGAAGTGGCAATAGAAACGGCAATAGAAGCGGCAAAAAGCAGAAACGCGCTTTTTTTGAAGCAGGAAGCGGGGACGCGGGAAGGGGGCTCAGCAACACCAGCAAGTGGATATCCGATCCATCAGTGAAATCCCCCTCCGGCATATGAACCGAAGAGAACGACCCCTTTTAAGCGATGGGCGTACTGGGCACTCAATAACGCTTTTGCTTCAGCGAGTATGTGATCGACTTTTCCGGGCCGCTTCCTTGCCATTGGTCCACCACACCCTCAGGAAAACTTCGCCAATAATAGATTAATATAACAAGCAATTTTTCAAAAGATGCATAAGCAGGGGTCTACCGCATAGACCGTTACTTAGGGTAGATAATTGCACAGAGGATAAAACGAATCAATTTCATGGTCCGGGGGGCTTGATTCGAACCATTGGTCGTCCTTTACCAGCAAGTGGACGGTCAGCCAGTGAGTGAAAAGTGGTTATCGGACCAACTCAGGATACCGGTTCTTCATCTGCATGCGGAGGTTGGAAATCGTTCTGCTCAAAATATGATTTGCTTTTAGAAGCCTACCTGAGAATTTCAGTTCGGGAAATCTGGTTTTCATGGCACCGAGGTGGCGGGGGCATTTCCGGTGCGGTAGGTTCGCTGCACATAATGCTTTTCTTATAGAGGGGAACCCGGCTGGGCTTGGGACAGCCACCATCGGTTCTCATAACGTGTTCGGTTTCCCTGCGTCTGAGGTGATCGAGCGCTGTGTGGCGCGTAAGACCCCGGTGTACAGGACAGATTTGCATGGGGCGGTACACGCCGTATCGGACGGACTCAAATGGACAGTTACCACAGAATCGGACAGGAACATCAATGCTCAAAAGAGCCGAGAAAGGTAGAAAGTATCACAACTGAAAATCAACAATAACTTCTGGAGGCTTGGAAAGCCTGCTTCCGAACTTAAAGCCGGTGAGCGAACCTGCCGCACTGGAGACCTCCGCCATTTGGTAGCGCGGAAACAGAAATTCTAAGGCGGGATTCTAAAAGCAAATCATATCTTGAAAAATCGAAAAGTTACGACGTTGGCAAGGAATATAAATTAAGCGGTAATGAAATCCGGCAAGTTGAGCCGAACCATGCGATAGCCACCGGACAATCTGTCAACTTGTGAATTTCCCTGAAGTTTTAGATGTGGAAAAGCATTCTTGAAATTCGTCACCTCTTTAAATGTGAGCTAATCATGGTAACCTCGTCGCAATCCAACGCAGAACAATGTTTACTTTACAGAACTCTGCTCGGCTGCATTCATCATCTGGGTCACATACTGAATGGACACCGCTTGAGAAATTCCCATATGGCCCTAATGCCGGTCATTCCGGTTGAGACTATAATGGCCAGACCAATAAACTGATCAGGCCGCCAATGTAGAAAATCTTCGTTATTATAAAGAGTTGTCATTCATGTGCAGGGAGGGATGTAAGCATTATGATGGAGTAACAGATGCAAGGGATGGGATTTTCAAGGAGTTCTGTTGTTATGGTCGTAGCTGTCTGATTGAAGGATCAAGCTCATGCGACCACTTCGAAGACGAGGATCCAGTATACGATGACGAAGACGGTATATTGAGATTTTGATCATTGTGATTTACTGCCCATTCAATAAATCCAAATGTGATACAGCCCCCTGCAACGAACGCATTTGGCCCAAGCGGCCCTGCTACTCGCCATGCTCGGCTGGATCGGTCAGCCGCCCCATGAAGAGAATGTCACCGGTGCGGTTGGACCTAATGATATAGACAAAAGGATGATCAGCCACGAATGGAAAAGGTTCGGCTGGCCGCATGGCCGAATGGGCTCGAATACCAACAGCCGTAGCCGCAGCGGCTTCAGTGCCTTCTTCGTTGACATCCACAAACGCCTTGTGAATCACCAGGCCAATGTAGAGTGGCTCAGCCGGCACATTGGCGATACCGGTAAAGTCAGCCTGACCGAACACAAAAGCCTTCTTCATGCCCAAGGTAATCAAAGTGTTATTGAGGTTTAGCGCGCTGGTGTTCTTGAACTTTGGAATTGATAAGGCCACTCGGACAGACCTGCTTTTTTCCAGCCAAGAAGCCAGTTTTTCCGCGCTCAAGGACCTCTCCAGGTCTGCCAATCCGTCCACCTTATCCGGTAGCAGGACAAGCATGGATGCCTCACCACCCTTGTATGGCATGACGAGGAGCTTGAAGCCCTCTAGTTCGGCCAGGCCAAAAAAATGCGTCTGCTTCATCATTTCCGCGTCAACGTCTTTGTTGAGAGAAACGTGAAACTTCTCCTGTCTACTTGCTTCTTTCCTGAACTGCGTCTCCCAGGCGGCTTTGAAATAGATGGCGTTGGTCAGCACCAGGCGGGTATCCGGCGTGATAGCATTTGGGCCGATCAGGTTCTGGATCTTATCGCTTGTCTGATCGGAGACCCATCCATTGATCTTCTTTCGGGCGGCAGGCTCGTTGCTGAAGTCGACCGGCTCAAGACTGCCCTTGAAACTCTCCGTAATGGCCTTAATAAACTCCGAATTGAGCGGGTAATTGGCCTTAACCCAAAGACCGTTTGCTAGATGGAGTTCCAGACCATCCTGCAGTGGTTCATTGAAAAGCTTCCGTTGCTTTGCGCATGCCTCTAGCACCAGACTTCGCAACGTAAGCGTTGTATTTTGATTGTCGGAACGGAGGTCCTGCAGGTGCAGCACTTTGGCCATCTCAGTAGAGGTATCCCTTTTGGCGCCGATGAAAGTCATACTTAGGGCAGTGGCGATGCTTTGAGGCGAAAAGAATAAGTTACCAGGGTGTTGGTGAAGTTGAGCATAGAGGTCGGTTGCGAAAGCGTTTTGGGATTGGGCGAGCTTCTCGGCCTGAATGTAAGTTCCCTCATCTATTGATCCGGAGGCTGGAATAGAGAGCAGAAAAACCAACAGTAGAGGGGCAGCAGCAATGATTGGGTTCATGACATTCTCCTTCGGACTTTCAGCAAACACCACTACTCATCGTCATCTAAATAGCGGTAGTTGAAATCGATCAATTTTGCAAGAAGCAAGATGATGGGATGGCAAAAAGGCTTATTTTGTCAGAGTTCCGGTTGAAGTCGAAGTCGCGATTGGGACACTTGGGCAGAGAAGTAGAGAAAGCCAGCCGCAGTTTCATGACGGCGTCGGTTGTAAAATGTGATCGCTTCAATTCGATCTCACGCGATCCCCCCCCCCAGTTTCCGATCTCATCTGACATGTCGCCGACTGTTGGCGCCTCAGGGAAATTCACACACATTAAGATCATAAGGCGTTATGCGTCGGTCTGTTCTTTGGATTCATGGATTGGGAAGACAAGTTGTCATGCCGGGTTGCGTTCAGGAACACATCAAAAGCGCCTAAAAGTACGGAGAGCCGCGCTCTCCACATCTCTCAGCTGCCAACCGGAGCATCGATATCTATGTCGCACTGCCGAAACCTTGCGGGGGCGCGGCGTCATTATACTGAGTAGTATGGGATTTTCATGGACTTGCCACCCGCCAGGCAAAAAGTCGAGAAGAGCGAAATAAGAAGAGTGGGAAAAATTACTTCACTC
This sequence comes from Syntrophobacteraceae bacterium, assembly GCA_050008735.1. Taxonomy (GTDB): domain Bacteria; phylum Desulfobacterota; class Syntrophobacteria; order Syntrophobacterales; family Syntrophobacteraceae; genus SbD1. The sequence goes on along the minus strand of JBEKMB010000134.1, from coordinate 295 downwards.
GTCACCTTTCGCTCTTCTCTACCTGTAAAAACACTAACGGCAGCAACGGGAGAAAATAATGATCAATCAATTCTTATTAGCTGCCAGCGCCGCCAGTTTGATTTCATCATAAGCTTGTTGAAGGAGCCCTTTTGCCTTTGCTGCATGGCCGTTCATATCGAATTCATTTGCCGCCTGCGCCGCAGACACCTTGCCGATGGCTTTTTCTACGAATATCTGGGCCTGCGCAAGATTCGGATGGCGCGCCTTGCTTACATTACGGGCATTAACTGCAATACCTATGGACATAAGTCCG
>JBEKMB010000133.1:0-5186 GCA_050008735.1 Syntrophobacteraceae bacterium | reverse complement strand
AAACGCCTGGACCAACTGCAAATGTTCTAACGGTCGCCACCTTTAGGTGGCTAATGGTTTACAACCGCTTTGAGCGGTCCATGTTTTACCAGGCCTCCGGCTTTGCCGGAGGTATCTGACTCAGTCCTTATCCCGCAAGTGTCGCAGCGGCGACACGCACTGAAAGTCTTCGATGCCATCTTGGCTTCCTCCCAAATAATTGTAAACATTACAATTTGATACGGCAAATTTCAGGATTGGTTTGGTTTCTCGGCCGGGTTGCGGGGAGTTCTCGGGCCTTGTTGGAGTTCAGTATCTTTGCGGCAGTTCCAAATTGTCTCTTTTGTTCCCCCGTATGATGATATCCTCAATCGTTCCAGTGCGGGCCAAGTGATTGTCGGCGCCTGATCCCGAGTCCGCCTCGTCGGCAATCTCGATTTGCTGAACAGGTGCGGCCACGCCAGGTTCAGGACGGGGCAGCCAGCGGTCCAGTGTCGCCTTGAGCTGGTCAAGAGTGAACGGCTTGGGCAGATAGTCGTCCATTCCGGCGGCCAGGCACTGCTCCCGCGCACCTTTCATCGCGTGTGCGGTGAGCGCCACGATAAATATGTGGGACACGGAGGCGGATTGGCTCTCTTTTTTTCGAATGAGCCTTGTCGCCTCATACCCGTCCATTTCAGGCATCTGGCAATCCATCAGGACAAGACCGTAGTGCTTGCGTGAGAGCGCCTGCAGCACCTCGATGCCGTTTGAGACAACGTCAACGCGCCTGCATCCAAGGTTCCCGAGCATGGCCGAGCAGACCTGCTGGTTGACGGGATTGTCTTCCGCCAACATAATTGGAGCAAACTCCGCTTTTACGGGTTTCGGAGTATGCGGGAACACTTCTTTTTGAGCAAGGGCGGCCCTGCATTGCGGTTTCAATGGCGTTATAGAGCTGGGAGGGACGCACCGGCTTGGTGAGGTGAGCGGCGAGGCCCGGATTGCAGGATCTTTCGATGTCTCCACTCAGCATAATCAGGACGATAGACGCAAGTGACGGCTCCTGTCTTATTCTCCGTGCAAGTTCAAGCCCATCCATCCCGGGCATCATCTTGTCCAGAATTGCTAAATCGTAAGCATTGCCGCTATTAGCCGCAGCGCGCAGCATATCCAGGGCCTGCTCTCCACTTTCCGCACAGTCGCCCGACATTTTCCATGAATCGAGCTGGCACTGCAGAACTTCGCGGTTCGTTTCATTATCGTCAACGACAAGCACCCGCAAAGCCGCCGTTAGTGAGCCCATATAAGGCTCATCAGCAAGTTTTCCGGGATGCTGCTTTTTCAACCTGACAGTGAACCTGAAACGGCTTCCTTTCCCAGGGCGGCTTTCCACCTCGATTTGCCCACCCATCATTTCGCAGAGTTGTCTTGATATGGAGAGGCCGAGCCCTGTGCCACCGAACCTGCGACTCATGGATTGGTCTGACTGAGAGAATGCCTGAAAGATTTTCGACTGAGCCTCCGGAGCAATTCCAATTCCGGTGTCACGAACCTCGAACCCCAGCAATATCCAGTCCTGTGTTTCCTCCCGCAGGAAGCCATGGACGAATATCTCCCCCTGTTCGGTGAATTTGACCGCATTGCCGATGAGGTTTGTAAGGACCTGCCGAAGTCTGCCGGGATCGCCCGTCAGATTGGCAGGAACGCTTTCGTCGATCCGGCAGATGAATTCGAGTCCTTTTCTATGTGCATTATCAGCGACTAGTTCGATTAATTCTTCGACTTCAGTCCGCAAATCGAAATTTACGTGCTCAAGTTCGAGTTTGCCTGCTTCTATCTTGGAGAAATCCAGAATATCGTTCAACACCCTGAGAAGCGACTGTCCGGAGCGAAAGACGGTTTCGGCCAGCTTTCGCTGGTGCATGTCAAGTTCGGTTCCAAGCAGAAGTTCGGCCATTCCGAGCACCCCATTCATCGGGGTTCGAATCTCGTGACTCATATTCGCCAGGAATTGCGATTTGGCGCGATTGGCCGCAATGGCCTTGGCGGCCATTTCCTTTTCGGTGACGTCTTCGTGGGTGCCGAGTACACCGATGAAGTTTCCTTTTGAATCGAACATGGGAGTGCGCCTGACCTCAAGGAATAAAGTGCCTGATTGCAGCTCCAGCATGTGGCGTGAAGGCTCGGGTGAATCCACCACCTCCATGTCCCACCTGTGGAATAACTGCGCTTCATCATCTTTCCACGCCAATTCCCGGTCGGTTTTTCCAATGACACCGGATGTCGTTTCACAGCCGGCTTCTACGGCAAAATGCCGATTGCATCCCAGATAGCGCAGGTCCCGGTCCTTCCAGAAAAGCGAATGAGGGAAGCTCTCGATGACCCTCTTCAACATTTCCCTTGAACGCTGCAGCGCCTGGGCGGCCTTTTCGCGATCGCGGATTTCCCCGGTGAGCCTCTGGGTCAGCAGGGTCAGCTGCGCCCTGCGCCTGTGTTCGAGGGCCGCCAATGTCTCGAGCATTTTGGGGACTGAGACAATGCCGATTAGAGAACCGCTTCGGGTGACGACAATATGATCGAAGATTTTTCCCTTTTCCCGCTGCATCGCAAGGCTTGCGGCCTCTTCAAGAGGAGTGCCGGCCTCAATGTTCAATGGGCTTGTGTCCATGACCCTGGCCACGGGCTTCGGATAAAACAGGGCCACCCCGAACTGCTTGCTTAAAATGCTATCCAGGTGGAGACTGCAGATCAGGCCTGCGGGTTTACCCGAGCTTGTGACTACAAGAGCATTTATCGGCTCATCATTGCCGAGCATCTCTTTTGCGTCGCGAATCGGCGTGTCGGGGGGGATGCACACAGCCGGCTCAGCTAGCTCTTCAATGCAGATCGAGCGACCTCTGGAGGCCAACTCGTGAATTGTGCCGGATGCATGAAAAGTCAGATGTGCGTCCATTACGTATCCAAGCCGCGGCGGACAGCCGGCGGGGATTGAATAAGGATAATGCGGCAAAATACCTGGTTCATTCCGGGCGGAGGCGATAACCCAAGCACGTGGATATTCGGCAAAAAAAGAGATTATGTTTAAGCCGGTCAGGTTACATTTTTGTGACTTTTTACAGACGCCGGTTTTTTTGCCCTGCCTGGACCGGCAAAGCTTTCGGCAGCCGACGATCATCGCCTGTAATTTTGGACCTGCCCTGATGCATTTGGCAAGGGTGGGCGATCAAGAGCGCATATAGAATCTTTCGAAAACGGGGAGAGCTGATTTGGGGGCGGGGCAGCCGTCGAAGGCGTTATTGCCGCTGGACCCGACTAATTATCTATCTGGTGGCGCCGGTTGCTTGAACATCCGGTTTGTCCTAAAAGACCAATGGCCAGGCCGTCTGTGATAAGGGAACCGATGGTTTCTATGGTTTTCCGGAACGGTGTGTTTCTCACGTGTTCCCATCTGGCGTCCCCGGTGAAATGTTCAGGCATTTTGAGATTATAGAGGATCGGTGGCTTTAGTTCCTTCAAACTTGACGCATGTACCCTCAGCCAGGCGTCGCCTGTAGGTATAATGTCCGTAAGGTACTCGACCATGACATGGCCGTTGTCGAAGATGGTCGTAGTGAGCTTTTGGCCCGGTTCGAAACTTCCTGTCGCGGCATCGGGCAAAACTTCCGCCAAATGCAAACCTGACAGAATTATGTTCTTACCCATGTGGTTCACACAGGAAGGGATGCCTCCCAGAATGTCTCCCAGTACAGCATCTTTGAGCTTGGATGCGGAATAAAACAGCCGATTTGTGAAGCCCTTCGGGGCCTCTGCACACTCCGGATGCCATGTGCCGAAACTCAAAGCGCTCCCCAGGTCTTTGAAAAAATCCCGTGTCGTTTCGAGCAACCCCCTCTGATGTCCTTCCTGAATTTCATTTTTGTCGTTCCGGTAGAGAACGGTGGTTCCCATGAGCATATTGCCGAAAAACTTCCTGACGTTACCCAAAGCATCGGAAAGATCCTTCCGGACCAGCCCCGAAATTGATTCCTTATAAGTGTTCTCCACGACTTCTTTTTTATCCAGGTGATAGCTGCGGCCTCCGGGATTTCGAAGCAACTGGTCGTCTTTATACTTTTGAAAGCCGCTCAGGGAAGGGGCCGATTCCGAGGGCTTTGCATTGTTCTCATAAGCGGCAAAGACGTGCGCCTGGGATGGCGGAGGCGCCCTCAAAGGTTCGGAGGCCGAAATGGCGCAGATGTCGGGCGAAGGTCCTTCCAGGGGTTTTAATGCCGATGCCGGTCCGGATTGCGGTCCTGAGTACTTCGATGTTGCCGTTTCGAGGACTTTGTCAAAACTCTGACCCTCATTTGCAGACTGCGGAGAAGTCCTGGATGTGGTGGAGGCCGGAAGGTTTATACTGGTAATAGGACCTGGTTCCATTTTAGGCCTGAAATCCTTGTTGAGAATTCTATCCTGGAAAAAGATGGAGTCCTGCAAGTGGTGGTATCGAGCAATTTTTATGCCGGTTTTATGAAACTCTTTTCGATCGGTTACTTTCCGTTTATATCCGAGGTCTGCGGTTCGGCGTAAAATGTCCCCAATCTACTTTTGCGGCATCAATTTTGACCCTGCTCCTGAGGTGCGCCCATGTGTGCCTCCGTATAATACCAATTTGCGTTCAAGATATTTCTAAGAACGCGGGGGAATGATTCCCGGCCTGTTGCCCAAACCAGATGAAGACATAAGGAGTCCGGTTTTGCGTGGAACGTCACCCCCGGCGGAAGCGGGGTCCAGTGTCTTAAACCGTAATTATCCAACAATTTCAAAGGACTGGATTCCGACTTGCGTCGGAATGACGGACCTCCTTTTCGCTCTGCTTTTGGAGACCTGGTTTGGGCAACAGGCCGTTCCCCCGCACCCCCCAAGATACGGATCAACTGCAACCCCACATGCACATCCCAGGATTGCGCGGGTTGTCGATTGGATCAACTGCAACCCCACATGCACATCCCAGTATTGTGCGGGTTGTCGATTGGATCAACTGCAACCCCACATGCACATCCCAGTATTGTGCGGGTTGTCGATTGGATCAACTGCAACCCCACATGCACATCCCAGGATTGCGCGGGTTGTCGATTGGCCACGCGCGAAAGCGCGCGAGGCCGAGCGCTCGGCGCCGGCCAAAGGCCGCCGCCAAAGCGCCATACTAGGGGGTGTGGGGGGCTTAGCTCCCCACGTTTTTAAAA
>JBEKMB010000132.1:0-5201 GCA_050008735.1 Syntrophobacteraceae bacterium | reverse complement strand
GCATGCGCAAACTGGTAGTTATTTTAAACGCAATGGTTAAGCAGCACCAACCATGGCAACCGGGTGCCGTATAAAAGATCAATGCTCAATGGCGCCCTTTTGAAAAACACAGTTGCTGTCAATCCCGTTAATCCTGTCAAAAGTAATGCATCGGTTCCCGTATTCAAGCTTGAAATAATCTGACGAAAATTGTACTTATCTGCGTAAAGATATGGATATTCCAGCTCAAATTCTAAGTATATTCCACATCCACGACGGGCTTTGTGACGGGTTGTCTCATTTTTCAGGCCCAAGCCGCGCAGCGCTGATCTATGCAGAAAAGCCAACGGACCCGCCCCGCATCTACGATCCACAATGTCTTATGGACGGTTGGGGGCCGATTATCGAGAAGATCTATCTGAAGTCCGGCGCCTGGCGGAAGCATAATCCTCAAATCGCGCGTATGAAGCTCAGGGGGCAGATTTTCGCGGAAAAGGGTCTGGACCTCGCGGGGCTCATATCCTGGGGCGGAAGGTCCAGGTCGATTGCCTACCAGATGTGGGTTACCGAAGAGCACCCGACCATGTGTTCGACCGGCCCGACCGAGAGGTGGCTGGAGCACTCGGCCAGTCTCCTGGCGCACGACTGGGCAAATGAGGGATGGTTTTATACCCGGAATTCCTCCTGCGTCGTCAGGGAGTATGCGACCCACGCGGTCAGGGATTATATCCGGGATGTGCTGGACCTGAAGTTCGGAATGGACAGCCGTATCGAAGTCTATCCGATACTTGACGCCGTCCTGGGGATTTCCAAGACCAGGGAGGAGGGCGCCTGGCCGCGGGGGACGCTGGTGTTCGTCGAACCGGCCATGATCGACAAAGTGCCTTTCCTGGTGAGGTTCCCTCAGCCCGAAAAGCTCAGACTGACCAACTTCAAGCATGTGCGAAAGCTCATCCTCGCGGTTGAAAACTCTGCAAGAAGGCTTGTCTCAAACGGGCGCAGCATAATCGGGGTCGCTAAGGGGAGTCTGCCGGATTGCCGCATAACAGCGGATTTCCGAGGCGGATACGGGTTTCTCCACTTTTCGGGCAATCTCGTCTGCAGCTTTTCGGACGGAAGCTATCACTCCTCGAACCGAAGACCCAATTTGGTACATCTTGAAGAGCTCCTGCTGGATGCGCCTCTCGACCAGGCCCAAAAGGACGCTCTTTTCTCGATCGCTCTGAGCATCGTGGGCAGGGCCGGAGAGCAGCGGCATGGGGCAACCCTGGTAATCGACCTTAACCCCGATCCGATCTCTATTTCAGGCCAGCAGCTTGCTACCCCCATCGATCTAAGAGACGAGACGATGCTCGATCTGGCCAAGTCCCTGTCAAAGGTGGATGGAGCGCTGCATATCGGGGCGGACCTGCACCTGCACGGGTTTGCCTGCCTGCTCGACGGAAGGGCGATACCGGGTGAAAACCGTGCGCGGGGGGCCCGGTTCAACTCGGCCCTGAGATTTACCTTCGACCACCAAAACCTGATCGTAATCGTGATCTCGGCCGACCGGCCGGTTTCGGTAATACACAAGGGAGTGGATCTTAGCGCAAGGCCCGAATGGAAACCGCTGTCGCAGTTGCTCGTCCAGCCGCCCACCATCGAGGAGTGGCTGATGGGCTGCGGGGCCGATATTGCCTATCAAATATAGAGGGGCCTTCAGAGGCTTCGATGAGCCGGGCGTCTTCATGTCCTTTGTGCAAAGGGTATTTGTGCCGAACCGGCGCATCGGAGGCATGCCCGACGCTGGTCCGAAGGCTTGCCGAGCCGGTGCTAAGAATCATCGGACCACTCGCCGATAAAGAGCGCGTTCTGGTTGGATTGGGCCTGCGTCCCAGCAAAATATGAAAGGGCCATGATGACGACTGAACTGTTCGAAAACGCTCTAAGCGAAGATGCATCGCAAGAGTTCTTCTTGAGCCTTTTTGTCGCCGGGATGACGCCCAGGTCCCTGAGGGCGATAGAAAACGCCAGGCAGCTTTGCGAAAAGTACCTCAAGGGCAGGTGTAAATTGGAAGTGATCGACATCTACCAGCAGCCTGGATTTGCAAAAAGCTCTCAGGTGATTGCCGCCCCGACCCTCGTTAAAAAGCTGCCCCCGCCGCTCCAAAGATTCATAGGTGATCTTTCGGACCCCGAACAGATTCTAGTCAGGCTTGCAGTAAAGAAAGAAGATAAAGAGACTTCCTGAGCCATATTACCCGGGGAAAAGCAAAGGAGGTATGCAGCGATGGAAAGGCGCGAGCCGACCAGGGAAGAATTACTTGAAAAAATCCGTGCCCTGGAAGATCGTCTTTGGGAGGCCGAGGAGACCCTTCATGCGATCCAAAACGGTGAGGTCGATGCCCTGGTCATCCATAAGACTGATGGAGAGCGGCTCTACACCCTGACGGGGGCCGATCACGGCTACCGGGTCCTGGTGGAATCCATCTCTGAAGGCGCGCTCATACTCTCATCCGATGACTCAATCTATTACTGCAACCGTGCCCTGGCGGAAATGCTGGGGCTTCCGATCCCCAAAATCGTAGGCAGAAAACTGGATTCCTATGTCGCTTCCGAAGGCCGGGCGCAATTGAGGGAACTCATCGAGGAGGGCCGCGGTATTGGAACGGCCAGGGGCGAGTTTCTGATGAAACGAAGCGATGGAACGCTCCTGCCGGTCTACATTTCGCTTGATTGCATGCGAATAGAGGACTTCGAGGGCATCTGCGCGGTTCTCACCGATTTTTCCGAACAGAAACAGGTCGAGGAGGAGCTTAGAAGACACCGCACGCAACTCGAATTTCTGGTCGGAGAGCGCACCACAGATCTTGCCAGGAGCAACGCTGAACTTCAGGAAGAGATCGCCGAACGCGGCAAGGCCGAGCGAGAACTTTTCGAAACCCACCAGCGCCTGCGGGCGCTTATGAATGCGTTGCCCGTTGGGGTCAGCTTTTCGGATGATCCAACGTGCAGGGAAATTACCGGAAACCCGGCGGTGCTGGCCCAGTTCGAAGCGGGGCTCCATGACAATCTCTCCGCCTCCGCGGCGGACCCGGATGCGCGCGGCAGACAGGTGCGTTTTTTCCGGGAAGGCCGGGAAATCAGTGATGCGGAGCTTCCCCTCCAGAGGGCGGTTGCCGAGGACCGGGGAATTCAGCCGATGGAGCTTGAAGTTTTGCTGCCGAGCGGGCGGCGGTGGATCGTGGAAGCCTCGGGGGCCCCCTTACGCAATGCCGAAGGCAAGGTTACGGGCGGCGTCGCCGTGACCCTGGACATCACCGGGCGCAAGCGGATGGAGGAGGAGCTTCGCAAGTCGCGTGACGAGCTTGAAATTCGTGTGCGGGAGCGCACTGCCGAGCTTGTGAAAGTCAACGATGAACTGCTGGCGGAAATCGACGAGCGCGAACGGGCCGAAAGGGCGGTGAAAGCCGAACGGCAGCGTTTCTATGACGTCCTGGAGACCCTGCCGGTTCATGTATGCCTGCTGACGCCGGACTATCACGTACTGTTCGCCAATCGTCTCTTCCGGGAATGCTTCGGCGAGTCCCAGGGACGGTGCTGCCATGATTATATTTTACAACAACCGGAGCCCTGTGAGTTTTGCGAAAGTTGCAAGGTCCTGCAAACCAACCAGCCCTATCATTGGGAACGCAAGTTGCCTGACGGTCGTATTATAGACGTTCACGACTTTCCATTTACCGACACATACGGTTCGCCCCTCATTTTGGAGATGAACGTCGACATTACTGAGCGCAGGCAGGCGGAGGAAAAACTAAAAGCATATACGGCAAGACTCGAACTGATGAACAGGGAGCTTGCAGACTTTGCTTTCATAGCCTCTCACGATCTTCAGGAGCCGCTCAGGAAAATCCAGACATTCGGCCACATGCTGAACAAAAGATATAGTGAGGTGCTTGGGGCGGTGGGCCGGGACTATATGGATCGGATGATCAGGGCGGCAGGCCGGATGTCCGATTTGATTCGAGCACTGCTCGTTTACTCCAGGACCGGCACGAGCCTCTTGGATTACACGCCCGTATCCCTGACCGAAGTTGCCGAACAGGCGGCCAGCGACCTGGAATTCCTGATCCATGAGGCCAAAGGGAGTGTAAAGATCGGTGAGATGCCGACCGTTGAAGCCGATGCCGCGCTTGTGCGCCAGCTCTTACAGAACATGATCGAAAACGCGATAAAGTACCATAAGGAATCCGAACCGCCCATGGTTAAGGTTTACGGGAGCGCCGAGGGCCCCCTCTGCCATATATTTATCGAGGACAACGGCATTGGTTTCGATGAACGCTATCGCCGGGAAATCTTTAAGCCCTTCGAGCGGCTTCACGGCAGGAATTCCCCGTACAGCGGCACCGGCATGGGGCTGGCCATTTGCATGAAGATCGCGGCCAGACACGGGGGCGATATCACCGTTAACAGTACGCCTGGACAGGGCGCCACATTTATCGTGACCCTCCCGAGAAAGCAGGAAAGGGGGACCTGATGGGGAGCCGGAGTCCTGGGTTGGTAGTCCTTATGGCCGATGATGACGAAGACGATTGCTTTCTCGTGGAATCAGCGTTCCGGGAGATCGGCATTGACCACGACTTGCGCTTTGTGGCCAATGGGTTGGAACTTTTGGATTACCTCTACAATGAAGGGGATTTCCGGGACCATGAAAAATACCCCAAACCCGACCTGATCCTCCTGGATTTGAACATGCCCATGATGGACGGCCGTCAGGCTTTGAAAGCGATTAAAGCCGATCCACGGTTATGGGACATTCCCATACTGATCTTCACTACATCCAGGGAGGAACTGGATATAGAACTGACCAGACGGGAAGGTGCTTCGTCCTTTCTGACAAAACCCGAGGTATTCGAGGATTTGGCCGATGTGCTCTCGAAGTTCTGCACGGCAATCCGTAATGATCCGAACGTTCCTTTCCGGGTGATCGGATGTTGATAGTGTGTGGAAAATCCGGAAATTTAGAAAGTTCGAAAGATCGGGGGAATGTTTTTTCAGGTTAAAGGTCCCCCTCGGCCCATAAGCGCTCAAATAAACCCATAAGCGCTCAAATAAAGATGTATATTTACAAGGAAAAAGCCCCGTCATTCCTACGAAAGTAGGAGTTTAGCGAATACTCTCAGTAGGTTACGGAAACGCATATTACAGTAACGAATGACTATTAAGTAATACTTTCATTCGAC
>JBEKMB010000131.1:0-5271 GCA_050008735.1 Syntrophobacteraceae bacterium | reverse complement strand
TTAGCTCTTCGCCATCCGCAGCGTCAGTTGTTCGGCCGATGAAAAGGCGCGCGAGCGCACGAACAGCGTGCAGAGCAGGGCGGTTGTCCCGGCCGTGGCGAACAGCATAGCGACGACTACAAACTGGTAGATGGCGGCCACTATCGGATCGCTACCCGCGAGCACCATACCGGCCATCATTCCCGGAATCCACACAATCCCCAGAGATCGCAAATTGTTAATGCTGGGGATCAGGCTGGCCCGCACCGCGGCTTGTACATAAGGCGCCACGACTACCGTAGGGGCGGCGCCCAGTGCCAGGCCCGCCTCGATTTGCCCGGTGTGCGCCTCAACCTCTGCCCGGAAGCGATCCAGCGCCAGGGCACACGTGTTCATCGCGTTGGCGATGAGCATACTGCCCACCGGGATCAAGGTCGCCGGCGCGGTATCAATGACACCCAGGCCGACCATGATGCCGATGACCAGCCCCGCACCCAGCAGAATCGAGCGCATCGTAACCTGCAGGATGCCGGGGACGTGTTTGGTACGTTGCGAGGCAATGACCGCTCCGGCCAGCATCATGCCCAAGAGCACAAATGCACTGAGCCATTGGGCGCGGCCCAGGACGAACGTCAGCAACACGCCGACGATGACGATCTGGCTGATGCCGCGCACCAATGCAACGACAGATTCGCGCTGCAGACGAATGCCTGCCCGGCGTGCCAGGTACGCGACTATCAGTGCAACGATGGCCGCGCCGATAGCTTGGGCCGCGCGCAACGCCATCGGGTCAGGGAAGAGCTGATTCAGCATGGAGCACCTCCTGGACTGTGCCATCCAAAATAAGCCGGCCCGCGTCAATCAAGATGGCGCGGTCGGCGATGCGCTCTGCTTGTGCCGTGTCGTGTGTGACCGTCAGGGCAGTCAAATGCCGATCGCGGAGGACGCGCGTCAGCAGCGCCTCGATCTCGCGTTCGGCCCGTTCGTCCAGCGCCGAAGTCGGTTCGTCGAGAAGCAACACCTCCGGTTTGTTCGCCAGCGTCCGAGCCAGCGAGACGCGCTGGGCTTCGCCACCGGACAGATTCAACACGTCCCGGTGGGCAAACCCTTCCAGCCCCACCTGTTCCAGCAGGTTGTCAATCTCAGAGGCGAGCAAGTCTTCGCCATGTTGGCGCGGCCCGAAGCATAGATTCTGCGCTATGGTGCCAGGAAACAGGTAGGCCGACTGCATCACCATGCCCACCCGGCGCCGCAGTTCGCGCGGGGCAAGCTGGTGATAATCCAGGCCGGCAAGACACACCGTGCCGCCGGTCGGTTCGTCCAGTCGATTGATCAGACGAAGGAACGACGATTTGCCCGCCCCGCTCGGCCCGATCACAGCCAGGACCTCGCCCTGCCGCACCTTTATGCTGATATCGTCTACCAGCACCTTCCCCACGATCGCCCGAGACAGATTCCTGGTTTCGAGAACTGTGCCCTCGTCTGAATGCGCAGCAGAACCAGCGGGTACGCCATGACCACTTGTGTCCTCTTTGCGATTGTCGGCTCTCACACGTTACTCCAAGTTTTGCGTTCCGCTATATCCGTCAACCCCCTCATGAGGTTCGGTATTCCGGCTTGCACAACCGGGATTCGATAACAGCCCGCAAATTGGCGGGTTGCCGGTCCCCTGCGAATCCTCGTATGAACCATTTACCATGCTTGAGTTTACAACATCCGTGGCTGTCATTGAAAGCCCGGAATGGCGTCAATCGGTTGATGCGCAACATACCTTTTCGAGCACACTTGCCGGAGAAAAAGTTGCGATCGCGTCGTTCCTCTCCGCCTCTCCGCGTCTCCGTGTCTCCGCGTCTCCGTGTCTCCGTGTCTCCGTGTCGTGCCCTTCGTGTTCCGCTGACCCCATCATCTACAGGAGTTGCAATGAAAACCGTGAGGATTGTTTACTGGCTGGAAAATGATGGAATGTGGCCAGGCTATATGGAAGCGTATCCCGATTACATGACACAGGGTGAAACTCTGGATGAGCTAAAAGAAAACCTTAAAGATATTCTCGGAACATTGAAAGACATTCCGTTAGTGCGGACTCATGAAGACATGGCAGTATAGTGAAGGTCAGCCTGTCCCCCGCCACAGAGAAATAAGTGATACCCTTGCCAAGCACATCATTAAGATGCTTTCCGACTAACACTTCCTGGGTCATGCTACTAGCCTGAAGCAAGTATCTCATCCGGTGTTCCCCGATGGACACGAACTGTGGTGGGCCCGAGCTTCTGTGATATAATGAAAGTGATGCAATCGTGGTTCATTTAACCCGGAAGAAATAGATGACGTTTGAAATAGAAGATAAAAATCAACTCGCCCCCGCAGGACCTCAAGTGGACAACGAGACAGAATCCGCGGGCGCGGATTTGTCCGGGCGGGCCGCACTTGCCGGACGTATATCCGCATTTCCGCACCTGCCCGGCATATACATGTTCAAAGACGGGGGCGGGTCTATCCTTTATGTCGGAAAGGCCCGCGACCTGAGGAAGCGGATCGCCAATTATTTCCGAGGCGGCGACGCGCTGGATGTCAAAACCCGGATCATGCTCTCGAAGGCCGCCGATTTCGAATATGCCGTCACTTCATCTGAAAAGGAAGCGCTGCTCCTCGAGGCCAGTCTCATAAAAAAACACCGTCCCCGCTACAACGTCGTGCTTCGCGACGACAAAAACTATCTATCCATCCGGATCGACCCCAGAGATCCTTACCCCAGGCTGGACATAGTGCGTCGGTTCCAAAAAGACGGGGCGCTCTATTTCGGCCCCTATACTTCCGCCCGGGCCGTCCGCGACACGCTCAAGTATCTGCACCAGCTTTTTCCGCTAAGGCTTTGCAGGGGCAAAAAGCTCATTCCCAGGGAGCGCCCATGCCTCAACTTCCCGATGGGCCAATGTCTGGGCGCCTGTGCAGGCAAGGTCTCACGGGAAGACTACATGAAGATGGTCGAGGAAGTGGTGCTTTTCCTGGAAGGAAAGACCGACATCCTCCAGAGGCAGCTCAAACAGAGGATGCGGGAGGCGGCCGAGAACCAGGAGTTCGAACTGGCCGCCTTCTATCGCGACCGGCTCCGAAATGTTGCGGCCACAATCGAAAAGCAGCACGTCGTATCCGACCGTTTCCGGGACCAGGACGTGATCGGCATCCACCAGGAAGAGGAGCGGAGCGAACTGGTGGTCCTCTTTATCCGGCAGGGGGTGCATTCGGGCCAGAGGGCGTTCGACTTGAAGGAGGCCAAGGGGGACCGCAGTGAACTCATCTCGGCCTTTATTCAGCAGTACTACTACAGGGGCGCTTTCATTCCGGACGAGGTGCTCGTTCCCGTTTCGCTCGATTCGGAGACTGTCCTGTCGGAGTGGCTCTCGGAGATGAAGGGAAAGCGCGTGCGGACCTGGCCCGTGCAAAGAGGCGACAGAAAGCACCTGCTCGATATGGCCCAGGCCAACGCACGGGAGAGATTCATCAGCCGCGGACGGTGGCAGGGGCGGGATGCGGTCCTCATCGAGAGCCTTCAGCGCCTTCTCAAGCTGCCGAGAAAGCCTGCCCGGATCGCGTGCGTGGATATCTCCAACATCCAGGGTCAACACGCCGTCGGGGCGGTTGTGGTCTTCGAGGATGGACGTCCGGATAAAGATTCCTACAGGCGCTACCGCATAAGGCTCAAGAGCGAGCCCGACGATCCGGCGATGATGGCCGAGGTGGTAGGCAGGCTTATTGAAAACGACCCGCAACTTTCGGCAAGCCTCGACCTGCTGCTTCTTGACGGCGGAAAGGGGCAGTTGAACAGGATTGTCAACCTGCTGGAACAACTCGGGGCTTCGGAGCGGCTCCCGGTCGCCTCCATAGCCAAGGAGCGGGAGTCGGACATAAGGGAGAAGGGAAAAGGGCTGTACGAGAAAATTTATCTCCCCGGCCGAAAGAACCCGCTTTTCCTGCACCGGTACCCGGACATTTTACACCTGCTTCAGCGGATACGCGACGAGGCCCACAGGTTCGCGATCTCGCACTACCAGAACGTTCACAGGAATTCGCTGCTCACCTCGGCGCTGGACGGCATTGCGGGAATAGGCCCCGGCAGAAGGCAGATGCTTCTCAAGCGCTTCGGCAGTCTGGACGGCCTCCTTGAAGCCTCGGTCCCCGAGCTGCAAAGCGCCGGGCTGCCCCTGGCGGTTGCGCAGAATATTATTCGTGTCCTCTCCGAGATGGAAAGCAGTGAAGGGTGAGGGGTGAAGGGTGAAGAGAACAGATTATTTCGTCGCTATTCGTCCCTTCTGTTCACCGTTCACTGCTCTCTTTTGACCGCCTTCTTCCGCCCGGCCCTCCAGCGGGACCTCACAAAGAAGGCAAATCCCGCCAGCAGGACCACCCCAACCACGATATCCACCTGATGGGAGTAGGTCTCAACGAGTTCCCATCTCTCACGAAGGTACATTCCGCAGCCGAGTAGAAAAGAATTCCAGAGGGTCGCTCCGGCAAGGGTAGTCAAAAGGAAGGGCAAAAACTTCATTTTACCTGTACCCGCCGGAATTGAGACAAGGTGTCTCACAACCGGTATGAACCGGCTTACGAAAAGAGCCAGAACTGCTTTGCGGCGGCTGAAAAAATCCTCTGTCCGTTCGAGGTCGTGCGGGTTGAGAAGGAGGTATCTGCCGGCCTTGAGCACAAAAGGCTTTCCGCCGTAGTAGCCCATCGCATACGAGATTGCCGAGCCTGCAAGGGAACCGGCGCTGGTTGCGACAATCGCGGCCCAGAGTTCCCATTTGCCGTCGGCGACCAGAAATCCGACGAAAGGCATTACGGCCTCACTCGGCACGGGGAGTATCATGCTCTCGAGCGCCATTAGAAAAGCAGCGCCGAAATAGCCCGTCGAATGAAGGCACGGGATTGCGAAATTGGAGATCAGCTTCGTAAGCACGCTATTTTTTTCCTGTTCTTCCTCGTAGCGATCGAAAACAGACGGAATTGATCCGCGACGGTTGCGCGCGGTATTGAAAACAGAATTCGGCCCAAATTGCCACAATATTCTTGAACCGGGAGTCGTTTGCCTTCGGTTTGAGAATAGCTTTGGTATAGAATCGGAGCGTTCGGCGCCCCGCTGATCAGCGGCCGGCGCGGACCGCAACCGACTGATGACCAATTTGCGTTCAAGATATTTCTAAGAACGCGGGGGAATGATTTCTCAGTATAAAGATCCCCGCACCCCCCAAGATGCGGATCAACTGCAACCCCACATGCACATCCCAGGATTGTGCG
>JBEKMB010000130.1:0-6478 GCA_050008735.1 Syntrophobacteraceae bacterium | reverse complement strand
ATCCAGGTGGTGTACGAAGCAGGCTGTTTTGGTTTCTGGCTGCATGATCGTCTGATTGAGCACGGAGTGGATTGCATGATCACTCCACCCAGCCTCATTCCCCAGGAGTCCGGGAATCGCGTAAAGACAGACCGCAGGGATAGCCGCAAACTTGCGCATCTGCTCGCCAAAGGGCTACTCAAGAGGGTTTTTGTTCCAGGGAAAAAGGAGTGCTACCATCGTCAGGTGGTTCGCCGACGCAGGCAGCTGATCGGCGATAGAACCCGAGTTCAGAACCGGATTAAGGCCGAGCTTCGCTTCTATGGCATCAACATATCTGAACCTATAGGAAAATGGACCAAGGGATTCATGGAAAACCTGAATAAGATCCGCTTCGAGGACAAGTTCATGCAAGAGAGTTTTAACCGCTTACTCGAACAATACAGATTTCTAACAGAACAGATCGAAAAGCAGAATTCCTTGATCCATGAACTCTCGGAAAAAGAATTATATCGCGACAGAGCTGAGATTCTGAAAAGTGTCCCCGGAATCGGGACTATTGCAGCAATGGAACTGCTCCTGGAGCTTCAAGATGTCTCCCGCTTTCGGCAGGCAGATCAACTGGCTGCCTACGTTGGCTTGACTCCTTCTCAATACTCCAGTGCCGATAAAATCCGGATGGGACGTATCACAAAGGTCGGGAAGCACTCCGTTAGGGCGATACTGGTACAGGTGGCATGGCAGTTGATCAGAAAAGACCAGGCAATGAGAGAGAAATATGAGCGTATAAAAATCCGTTCCGGCGCGAAGCGAGCAATCGTTGCCATTGCACGAACTCTTTTCTTGCGCGTGAGACGGATCTGGCTGGATGCCGTTCCTTATCGATTAGCTTTGTCTGCTTGAAAATGAGAATCAACATCCGATGAACTGGGGGATGGCGCCATGTACAGCTGTGTGCGTCTAATCGATGACCACGTAGGAGAGTTGGCTCACCCCCACCCAAAAGACCTCGGATGGATTACTTGCGGTTCCAGCAAAAAGGGAAACCACGGATAGGAGACTGGTTTGGCTTTCAAGCACTCTGAGAACTCGATATGGGGATTTAATGCCGAAAAATAGAATCCAGTGACAGATACAAGGCTAAAAGTGGCGTTGCTGCAGGCCGCCTCCGACGGGTCACGGTTGGACCCATTCTCGGCGCCCTTTGCAGCTAAAGTCAGCCGTATTGTGAAGAGTTTTTAAGAACGAAACCAAATAACTTCCGGCTCCCCGTGGTTGACTTTGCACATAGGAGCTGTGTGGACTTTTCCGAGATTGCTCATTAGCCGAACGCCGGGCATGAGCCGTGCCTGGAAGCCGACGTGAGGAACGAGCGTAGGCTGTAAGACGTGGGCTCCATGCCTTTGTTGGGCGGCCTCTCGGAATGAAGGCGTGTTTTCAGCCCTTGGGCGTAATCTTGCCAGCGAAGGACTGGGCCACGATCTTGCCGTCCCGCACGACGAACGTGTCCGTGCCTAACTCGTACACGTTGTCGGCAGTCTCTGCGATCCACAGAATGTAAGCATAGTCGCCCTCGACGGACTGCTGCTTCATGCTGAACGATGCGCCGGGTTTTCCAAACTCCGCAAACATCGCCTGGAACAATGGCCTAATCGCGTCGGCTCCTCTGAGCGGTCCGTCCGGCGTGAACAGGACGGCATTCGGCGCATAGTCAGAGAGGATGCCCTTGAGGTCGCCCTCACCAAAACACTTTAAGTGGTGGTCTAGAACGTCTTTCGTCGAAGCCATTTCTCGATCCTCCTTTGTTGGTTCTGGTTGTTCGCTTCAGCAATCGGCGTTCGCTGAGTCATATCCTTCGTGGCCATCGACGCTGAGCCAAACAAGGCCGACTGCTACAGTGCGAGTTCCCCTCCGGGTGAGGGTTCAAGATGTCCTTGGTCCGCCCAACTAAGATTACCTGAATAATGCATCAACTTGACTATCTGCGATGCCAAACCGCATTTTGAGGCGGATTCGGTCCGGAAAGAATCCTTAAACAACCCAGTAGACCGTAAAAGCATACGATTTCCCAATCAAACATGCAAATAAAATATGGACCGGAATAATGCACCATTTCGATCACTCCCGTTGTGAATGGCTTGTGCGAACAATTCTTTCCCGGTACCGCTCTCACCAAGCAAAAGCACGGTGGATGGGCTTCTGGCGATCCTTTTTGCCTTTTCCAGCGCCTCCATCATTGGCAGGCTTTCGCCGATAATATCTTTGAGCATAAATCTCAGGTTAATCTCAGCGGCAGTGGCCTTCCGGAGGAACATTTCCTTCATCCTGGTGAATGTAAAAACTGTACTTAATTTTGAGTCATTCTCACTGCACATGCAATGTGCCGACCTAACACGACGCACTTGGCCTTTTTCCGAATTCAGTAATAACTCCTGTTCGGAAAATCAATAACCTGTTCCAGCGTGTCCCTGGAGGGACCAAAGTCAAAAAACCACCCGCTGTTAGTAAATGCAAACATCTCGAGCACGTTCAACCATCGGACATTTCGATATCCCCGTGAGACATTAAAAGTCTCACCCCGGTTGCAAGTAGTGACACGACGTCGTAATTTAGGGAAAAAGTGCTTTTAGCCTAGGAGCAAGGAGCACACCACAGAAATCGAGCACTAGCCATTTTCGACCATACGGTATTTCATGACCCATAGCGGCAACATAGGAACATCTAAGCCGTTACGCTAGCAATCTGTCGGAAAGAGAAGCCCAAATGCCTGTATTGGGGGCTAATCATTAGAAATTCAGGTCTATCGCCCTGAGGGCCATACAGATGTGGAGGAGCACCGGCCAACTTCGAGCGTGTTGCGGTTCTTTTAGGTGAAGCACTGCAAGTAGCCGACCTCACCCGCTTGACAATTCACGGGCCCAGACAGGAACTGGTAAAAGCTCTTGAGGCCTATCGGCTCCTTTTGAGGCTCAGCTTCTTCACTTGGACTGTGGCTTCCATCACTGGAAGATAGCTTGCCTGAATTCACAGCTGGAGTCTCGGAGTTTTAAGCTCGTAACATACAGAGCAAGGAGGAGCAGGGAAAGTGATCTCCAGTGTTTTCAGTTCGGGTGCTTTCGGAAACTCCACAATGAGACAATGCAGGGAGGGATAAGAAATGGACATGGGATTAAAAGGAAAGGTAGCGTTGGTCACAGGCGGAGGCCGGGGGATCGGCCAAGGCATCGTCAAGCGCCTGGCGGAGGCAGGCTGTGATATTGCTGTCGCGGATATAATTGAAGAGAATGCGAAAAAGGTAGCGGATGAGGTGAAAGCGATGGGCCGCCGAGCTATTGCCATAAAGGTTGACGTGTCCAAGTGGGACCAAGTTCAGAATATGGTCAAGGAGACCATCGATAAACTCGGCGGTCTGGACATAGCGGTCAACAACGCCGGCGTGATCAGTATCATGCCTGTCGAGGAACTCACTGAAAAAGATTGGGAATTCGTAAACGATGTTAATGCAAAGGGCGTTTTTCTCTGCTGCAAGGCTGTTATCCCGTATATGAAAAAACAGAAATGGGGCCGCATAATAAACACGGCGTCAATCGCAGGCAAGACAGGATTCCCCAGCCTCGCTCACTACACGGCCTCCAAGTTCGCGGTGGTAGGTTTCACCAACGCCCTCGCCAAGGAACTGGCGAAAACCGGCATCACAGTAAACGCCATCTGTCCGGGAATCGTTGGCACGCAGATGTGGTACGGTCCTACCGGACTTGCCGAGAAGTGGAAACAACCGGGCGAGACAATGGACGAGTCGTGGAAGCGTCACCAGGAAACCCTGATCCCTCAGGGAGTGGCCCAAACGTCGGAGGATATGGGGGACCTGGCCGTTTACTTCGCGACTTCCCCCCATGTAACCGGTCAGGCAGTCGCCGTGGACGGCGGTATGACCGTGGGGTAATGAAACAGGGAACTCTCTGAAACTCATGTCTGCGGCTCACTCGAAAAAACATGGGCTGAGGCTGTTCCCATGGGTCCCAATTCTGGTGGTGACAGTTCTGCTTGTTTTGTTCATGAGATCCCGGGGTGAAGGATCCTGGTTTATCGATCCTGGGCGTTTCCATGTATCAGTCCACAGAAGAATTTCATGTTCGGAATGCCACGGGGAGATCTCCAAAACCATCCATCCCGACCCCGGGTCCGTCAATAGGACGCTGAACGATTTCTACAGGCTCGATCAATGCGCGGGTTGCGGCCACGGGGTCGGGTTGCGGCCACGGGGTCGGGCCAAGCTAATGGTTTAAAATCGCTTGAAATAATCATCAAATCGTGGCTTATATATGCTTTAGAAGTCCATTTTTGGCATCAAAAATGAGCGTTTAACGAGCGAGAGACTGGTTATGCCCAGAGCCAAACGACACTTCCTGCCTGTCAGGAAAGGGGTCAAGTCTCCGTTTGACCTATCAGGAAAGGGGTCAAGTCTCCGTTTGACCTATTCTACCGACAGAGGAAAGGGGTCAAGTCTCCGTTTGACCTATTCTACCGACAGTAGCAATTCTGACCCATGGGCCGGCCATAACGCATTGAATTTCCTGGCGGTATGAGGGAAAGGGGTCAAGTCTCCGTTTGACCTATTCTACCGATAGTAGCAATTCTGACCCATGGGCCGGCCATAACGCATTGAATTTCCTGGCGGTATGTGGCAAGTGCTGGGGAGCTTGGGGTCGCCGTCCGAGGCTTAAAGTTATCGTCAAACGGAGACCTGACCCCAATCACCTTGTGCTTGTCTGCCAGCCTACTCCCATCAGATACACTACTGTACAGCAAGCTTGCGGTGTGATTCCGTATTTCAGGTGACCTCGTTTTAGGTGTTTTTGCTCGCAGATCACCAATGTGCCAGATTATGTGCAGCAGACCCCTGGCCAAGACAAGTATTGGCATCTGTTGCAACGATTACCAAATCCCCTCATTCTGCTGGGCCTAAAGGGCTGTTTTAGCCTTGAACAGAACACTTTAAGGCGGTCTCGATTCTCAACAGGTACTTCAGAGATGCCATAGTGCCTCCTCCTCGGCTCGAAAGAGAAGAACTCCACACAACTCTCCTCCTCGTTGAACAACCCGCTGCTCAGGACGTCCAAATCCTCCGTTTGACCTATTCTACCGATAGTAGCAATTCTGACCCATGGGCCGACCATAACGCATAGAATTTCCTGGCGGTATGTGGCAAGTGCTGGGGAGCTTGGGGTCGCCGTCCGAGGCTTAAGGTTATAGTCAAACGGAGACCCCTTTCATTTCACTGATTGGCAAAATCATACCTGGTGAAGTCGACCATGTTGTTATCTTCATCGGACCAGCAGGAAGGTGTGTTGAGGCAGGAGCCAAGGGGGTCATATCCTTCGAGACTGATTCTCCCGTGTGGAATTCCGCCTCTTTGTTAGATCAACGTCTACTGGTCGATCAGCTTTACGGCATTGCCTACCCTCTGGACAACAGAGGTTTGAGTTCGGAGGAAGAGAACGCAATACGGGAGACCGTTGCAACATTTTGCCTGGCACAGATTGGCAAGCCCTACAACTTCAATTTTTTGGATTCTTCGACAGAAGGGGCTTTCTATTGCAGCCAGCTTGCTTATAAGGCGTACCTGAAACAAGGCATAGATTTGAATTCTGGGAGAGGCGTTCCGGAAATTCCAGGAACCGGCAGTATCATATTTCCCCGGGCGGTGTGGGAGAGCTGTACTCATCAACGACCGGTTTGAATAATTTTAAAGTCGCGGTTGAAACGGGCGCTCAGTTTATTGACGGCAGACCCAGTCCCTCTTTTCGGAGGGGCAAGGCATGGCAGGCTGGGCGAAGATTGCTCACCAGGAAACTCGGCATGTTACCGTTCTTTCAGCAACGCGAGTTAACATATTCAAATCATTTTCGTTATGCACTCCGGCCACATCGGGATTTTCACCTTTGGCAAGGAGGGTCTAATTTATTGAATTGGACCCTGCATGGATGTAGTATCGGGGTGGCAGGGTGATGGCGATATGATCCGCATGGCAGGAGGCATATTATGCACTTGGAACGATATTCCTAGAATTGAGCGCTTGGCACATCGGAAAAGGTCCTATTGGTCGAGGACTTGTGTGACAGTATCGCTTGAGATGAATCGAAGGTGCCTGTTACTCGGAGCCACACCGATGAGTTGGACAGACGACTGATAAGAAACAGATCTTACTCCGGGGGCCTCCTCCCGCTTGGAGAACTGCACAGAAGAATATTGTTTTTACACTGAGGTTACCCATGCCGCTCTTTCAGACGGGCCTCTGCCGACTCTGGTACTGATACACTCATTTATTCAAAGAGATAACTTCGATGTATGAACGATTTAAAATCTTTTTGAGCTCAACACAGACCGATTTAGCTGAAGCTCGCGAAAACATTATTAAATTTCTTGGCATAGTGAACTCAGAAGTGCTGGCAATGGAGGTTTTTGGGAGCGACGAATCGAAACCTGTCGATTTCTGTCT
>JBEKMB010000013.1:0-69647 GCA_050008735.1 Syntrophobacteraceae bacterium | reverse complement strand
TCACTCCTCCAGTCCTGACGAGGTAAAACCATCAACTGGAGAGCCGGATGCGGGAGATCCGCCAGTCCGGTTCGGAGGGAGGAGCGGCGCAAGCCAATGCGCTGTTCCTACCCCTATAGTGATCTTAACTGACCGAAAAGACACTATATTCCGGCTTGCGCCGGAATTATGGATTGTGCATCTGCACCCCTCACAACTTAGTTGACGCTACGCCAGGGCTCTGGTCTTGCTAATTGCGAAAGCGAACCGTAAGAACCGAACACGAAGCTTTTCGAACTACCCTGTCCGCGGTGCTCCCAAAGAGAACGTGGGCCAGGCCCGTCAGCCCGTGAGATCCCATGACCAGCAGGTCCAGGTGTCTTTCCTCCACTATCCTGAGTATCTCCGTGGCGGCGTATCCGGACTGGAGATTAACGTTGCAGGGCAGACCCGCCGGGAGTTTGTCCACATATTTTTCCTGGATCGATTGCAGGGCGGCCTGTGTAACTTCTTCAATAAACTTCGGATCGTATTCGATCGGCATGTAAGTGGCGTGCACAGGCGGGGAAATTGAAAAGCTCACCGTCACGTGTATAATCTCAAGGGATGCTCCAAACTGGACCGCAAGGTCCCTTGCGACGATAAATGCCTGATCGGCGGTTTCGGAAAAATCTGTACAGAAGCCGATGTTATTGAAGAGCTTTGAGCTCATGTCCCCTCCTTTCGATTATTCGTTCAGATGTCGATGACCCATACTGCTGATCCGCGGGCCAATTTAATGATGGTAGACGATACGCTGCCGATTAGAAATTCCTTTACACGGCTCAGTCGCCTGCGGCCAAGCACTATCGTGGAGCACCTGAGTTCCGCGGCTTTGGCCAAAATGATGTCGGCCATGTAGCCGGATTCAATGCCGAAGGAACACGATACCGATTCCGGCGCGAAGCCGCCGAGGACCAGTTTTTCTTTAGCCTCGGCAAAGCAGCGGGTCATCTGTTCTTCATCCTCTCCCTTCCAAAAATATCCCCCCAGATCAGGCCTGGCCGAATGTCTTTTTTCGATCCGCTCGACCTCGCCCCTTCTCAGTTTGTCGGGAGACTCGGTTGCAAGAACATGGAAGATTACGAACTCGCATGTCTGTGCCCCGCTCAGGACCCTGAGGATGTAATCGATTATTTTGGTGCAGCCAGGCATGCAGTCAAGAGCGACAAGGAAGCGTTCCATGAATCCCCTTTCAGATTTTTTTGAAACTTCGGCCGGAGGCGCTCCGAAGATATGCAGCTTATATTCGAGACCCGTTCTTTCCAGGCTGCCTCGAGTCTCGTCATGCCTGGCTGGCGATATGAGAATTCAGGCCGGTCAGGAGGTCCAGTGTACCGTTTTGATGTCTGTTTGAGAGAAATCATTGCCCTTGAAAAGAAGCGGTTCGCCAGCACATTCTGCAAGAGCATAGGAACAGCAGTCGCCGATATTCAGTCCCGCCGGGTGTCGCCCCTTGCCATACTTTCTCCAGGCAATCCGTGCAATTTCGAGTTGCTCGGCGGTCAGTGGCACAATTTCAATTCTTGCCGCGAGCATCGCCTCTTTGTCTTCCGGCAGCGTACCCGAGACTTCTTCGAGCAGGTTCATGTTGTATGCGATTTATAGTTCAGTCCTCCGTCTTGCGTTTGGCAGCGAGGAGGTGAGCCCCAGCCAAATCTAATCGGAAGCACTCCGCCGGGAGGCTTTCTTTTAGTGGTTCGTGTTATTATGGTCTAAGCTCATGCTGGATTTCAATAGTGAAACACAGCGTGGGCCATTGTTTAAGATTTTGGTCCGTTGAGGAAAGGAATGCCGCGAGGCAAGGCGAGGACGGTGGGCATGAAAGAGAAAAACGGGGAGCATCCTTTCGGGGACGCGGGGCAACTGATCTTGCTGCTCGTGTTTTTGGTCGTTTGGATATCGGATTCTTTTCTTCTGCATGCATCGGCATTCTTTTCGAAATTCCTGCCGCTGACTTTTCGCCTGGTAATCCTGAGTTTGACACTCCTTACCACGGTTTATCTTGTCAAGTCGGGCCACGTGGTCGTCAGCCATGAACACAAACCGGATTTCCTGGTGACAACCGGCGCATTCAGGTATGTGAGGCATCCCCTGTATCTGGCAAGTATTCTGACCTATCTTGGACTTGCAATATCCACCGCCTCGCTCGCCTCTCTTGCGCTACTCGCCGCAATATTTGTTTTCTACAACTATATTGCAGGCTACGAAGAACGAATCCTCGAAGAGAAGTTTGGAAATAACTACAGGACCTACATGAAAAAAACCGGAAAGTGGATTCCGCATATCGATCAAAAGCATCGATAATGATGCCGGGCGGCTGCGAACCATGACGCCGGTTTGAGGCCGACTTATTTCTCAGGGCTCAAGTACGGGTAGGCCTGTAGGGTGGGCAAGATAAAACCTTTGCCCACCCTACAGATCCGCAGGTCGTGTATGCGCTGACTTGGCGTGTCTGAACAGCTAACAGCTAAAGGCTGATAGCTCAATTCCCCGACTTCCCTGCCCGTCCTGTCCGGATTGAGTCGATGGTCATCTTTCCCATCAGTTTGAGTTTTCCCACCTTGCCTTTCTTGTTGGCCATGATGATGTCGTAGAGATCTTCGCGTGTTTTCGGCGGTACGACTTCGGCCGGCTTTTTCAGAAGCGACATGGCTTTTTTCGGGCAGGTGGGCACGCAAAGACCACATCCTATGCAACGGTTGAGGTTAACCTCCGCGGGCTGCTTCTTTGCAGCTGCACTCACAGCGCCGACTTGGCAGCGCTTCGCACAGGTACCGCATCCATCGCAAAGACTTACGTCCACCACGGCATGGAAGTTTGCAGCCCAAAACTCCAGCGGTCTTGGAAGCATCTTGTGCAGCGCGAGCATTCCGCAGCAGCAGCCGCAGCACGAACAGATGAAATCGGCGTGCTCGGTATTGGACGGTTGAAGGACCAACCCGTCTTTCTGGTTTTTCTCGATGATCGCAATGGCTTCCTCTCTGGTAATCTCTCTAGCGCTCTCGCTCGTTAGAGCGGACGCGGCCATGTGGCCCACGCCGAGGCAGGTTTCTTTCCTGTCGGTGGCCTTGCAGGGTTCTCCCTGCATGTCCTTCTTCTTGCGGCATATGCACTCCATAATGGCAAAGGGCCCTTCTGCCTGCTGCAACAACGCCGCAAATTGATCGAAGGTGCTGACATGATTTTGCACACGGATGCTCTTGCCAATCGGGATGGTGCGCATCTGCGGAAGCTCGGTTGCCAGAAACTCGATCCCGAATTTCTGATCCCGGGTATATTCGTCGACATCGCTGATAAACTCGGCGGTGAGCCGGCCGGCTTGGAATTCGTACATCCCGACGATAAGGGGCGGATTGCAGTAATGCTTTTTGCCGTCCTTCATCCTGGTTTCGATTCCACCCTTTTTCTCAATTCCATCCAGCACCGCCGCCAGTTCACCAGGAGAGCCGACCAGATTTCCCGCCCTCTCGAACACCGTTTCGAGCGGCTCGAGTTTGTAGCTCAAGCAGGTTGCGACCTCAGCCTCCCGAGGAGTAAAAATGTGCTTCAAGACCCTTATCTCCGCCCCGGACTTTGTTGCGGGGAACCCCACTGCCTGCCTGTCCAGATGCTGCTGCAGCCTGACATAAGCCTGATCTTCATTTTTATCCAAGCTACTACCCTTCCCTGTTATGCAATTTATAGGTACCTTCCTGTGCAACGGGCGTCAGCAAGAAAGGGCTTCTGAATGCACCCGTCAGCCTTCGATAAGGCAGCATATCATCGTGGTTGGTGAAAGGCGAGGGGGATGCGGTCATCGTTTAAGGGTAGAATCATCCACATATGATCACCGGTTATTATGTTTTTTGCCCGTACGATTTTCCAAGAGCGAGCAGAGATATGTACAAGGCGATACGCAAAGTTTCGCTATTCCGGTGAACGCGGATGGCTGGCTATGAAGGTATTGTCCCACCCTCTTTGCAGGATTATTCTTTGTACATCTGCGATTTACCGCGACTTCCTTTTCACTCCACGACTTGGTAGCCTGCGGACTTAAGGGAGGATTTCGTATAAACGAAAATCATTTCTACCGGCTCGGGGAACGGGTTGTAAAACCAGTGAACAGCCCCGCGCGGAACGAACATCGTCTCCCCCTTCCCCATCTCCACCTCTGTCTCTTCGACCCCGCTGATTCCTCTTCCCGAGAGGATATGGATGACTTCCTCGGCATCTTTGTGGACGTGCTTCTTATGAGAAGATGTCTTCGCCTCGAACCTGCAATAGGCAAAGGTAATGTCTTCCGCACCGATCGTATCCTTATCGATGAGCACAACCCTTTCGGCGCCGTCGAGATCCTTGATCGGTTCATTTCTTCCGTCGGCAAGTCCCAGCACATACTTCATAGGATTCCCCCATCTCCTCTGGTCCAACCTGGCTGCAAACAATAACCAAATCTTGTGGGGACGAGTTAGATATACTGATCTCCCAGTTCCGTTATGAGTTTTTCCACATCGCTACCCGTTTGCGAAACAAGGTCGCACATTGCGGTTTGCAGTCGCTGTCGCATTACCGGATCATTCAACTCATCAAGTGACCTCAGACCTCCTCCCCGGCGCCCCAGCCGAAACAGTAGCTTCTCCTCGGCAGGCAATTCCAGATAGCGGTCTATCACCGCGAGCATCGCCTCTTTGTCTTCCGGCAGCGTACCCGAGACTTCTTCGAGCAGGTTCATGATGAATGCTATTTATAGGTGGGTGCATCCAACGGCTTCCGTAATCCTCATGCTGTAAACAGGGAAATTGGGCCAAAATTACTCATGAGCAGGCAATTCGACTTCCGGGTTTCCGACGCCTTATACGCGCCGTGATTTTTTCGGTTCTTTTTCTTTAACCCAGTCACGCAGGACCTTGTTAATCCGCGTCTGCCATCCTGGCCCGGTTGCCTTGAAAGATTCCAGGACGTCAGCATCCAGACGAATGTTGACATGGATTTTCGCCATAGTGGCTTTTGGGCGGCCGCGTGGTTTCAGCATTTCGGAAGCAATTTGAGGCCCCATAAGGTCAGATAGTACTTCGGCGGCTGGTCTGGCATGCTGGAAATCCTCATCGGTCCATTCTGGGTTTTCTTTATCAATCAGCTCAGGATTGGGTTTGCGTTTCATACCGAAGCACCTCCCGGCGGTTGGCCTTACGAAGACTGATAACCCGAATCGCCCCTTCACGTGGGGTGAAAACCAAGGCATGGAGACGATCATCAATTAAACCGAAGGCCCTGAAGCGTGGCTAGCCATAATCCAGACGCATATCGGGAATGATTACCGCACTGTCCCACTCAAACCGAACGGCTTCCGCAAAGGAAATCCCGCGTAACTCAATGTTCCGGGCGTTTATTTCGGGATCGAATTCGATCTCCATATGAATTATTGTACCCACAATAATTTTTACCGTCAAGCCATGAGGGAGGGAGAACTAACAGTAGCTATGCTCCCGCCATGATCTGCGCCAACGATTTGGCCAGGTTGTCGAGCACGGATTCGTCGGGCAGTGAAATAGTCATTCTGATTCTGCCTTCCGCGTCTTTTTCCAGACACTCGGAGAGTTTCTGCTTGAGCGCTTGGGCAGTTTGACGTGTTTGTTCGGTTTCTTCGTGTTGAGCGAACATCTCTCCCATAAAGGCGAATGCTGCTCCCAGCAACTGGCCCCCGGCCACCGCAATCCGCTCCTTGCGGGCAAGTTCCCGCACTTCCCTTTCCACCCCGGCCTTGCCGCTTTCGTCTATGTGAGCAACCGGCCCGGCTCCCAGCAGCACTTCCAGGCGCCTCTTGAGTTCCTCGATTCCGCTCACCAGGTCTATCTTGGTCACGTCAGATTCCGGGTCGAGAGCCGCCAGTGCCAGCTCCTGCTTGGCGGAAAGGGTTGCCAGCAGGTTTTCTTCGAGGGTATCTTCCGTGACAAGCAAATACACCTGAACGGGCCGCTTTTGCCCCATGCGGTGGGCGCGCGCGATGCGCTGTTCAAGGATGGCCGGATTCCAGGGCAGATCGACGTTAATGATAGTGTTGGCAGCCTGGAGGTTGAGCCCGGTCGATCCAGCATTTGTAGTCATGAAAAGCTTGCAGGCCGGATCGTTTTGAAACTCATTAATCAATGCCTGGCGCTTCTTCTGTGGTATCGAGCCGTCGAGGCGCACGAAAGGGAGGCCGTGCTTCTCGGTCAACGGTTGGATCAGGTCGAGCATCCTTGTCCACTCGGAAAAAAGAATGATCTTTCGATCCGCTTCGGCGGCAAGCTGATCGAGCAGAACATCCAGCTCTTGGAGTTTAGTCGAGTAACCCGGCGGGTTCTTATCAACCAGGTACGTGCTGTTGGCCGCCAGACGGCAGAGCAGCAACGCTTTTTGCAGGCGAAGCAGGTCCATTTCGGAAATGTAGGGCTTGGTGATGATTGACTGGACGATACGCTGATGACCGTTGTGAAGGCTCAACTGCTCCTCGCTGGGAGGAATGCGGCGGATTTCCGTCGTGCGCGTCGGCAGGTCCTGCATCACACTTTTCCGCGTACGCCGCAACAGGACAGGTTTGAGCTGTTCACGAAGTTCGTCCAGGTTCTTATAGCCCAGGATTTTGCCCTTCTCATCCACCACACGGAAAGTGTTGAAAAACTGGAAGGCCGGTCCCAGGCGCCGGTCATCGATAAACTCCACGACTGAATAGAGTTCATCCAGTCGGTTTTCCAGCGGCGTCCCCGAAAGTACCAGGGCAAAGCGCGACTTCAGGCCTTTAATGGTTCGGCTGGTTTTTGCTTCCCAGTTCTTGATGCGCTGCCCTTCGTCAAGGATGATCATGTCCCAACGGGCCTTCTCGATGGAGTCGATATCGCGCACCACCTGCTCGTAGTTGCATATGGTGAAAAAAGCGGAATCCACGGCATACTGGGCAGCACGTGAGCCACTTCCACCGAGCACCATCTGTACGGGGCGGTCGGTAAAGCGTTCGATTTCGAGGCGCCACTGAGACTTCAGAGAAGCCGGGCAAACCACCAGAACCCGTGTTATGCCCGCTTCCCGCGCGAGCAACTCCGCCACTCCCACTCCCTGGATCGTTTTCCCCAGTCCCATATCGTCGGCCAGAACGGCACGGCCCACGCCGGCGGCAAAAGCGATGCCGTCCAATTGGTAAGGCAGCAGTTCGCATTTGAGAAGAGACGTGCGAAGCGGATGGTGGGCCGGATCTTTACGGATAGCCGCCACCTTGTCCCGGATGGCTTCCTGGTACGATCGCCGGTTAAGGTATTCTTCAGTGTCCGGGAAGATGGTCACTTCGTGGCCCAGTTGGCCTACCTGTCCGATGCGCTGAAATAGATCGTGTAAGTCCGTGATGGGCCGGCCCATCAGCGGGCGCAGCACTTCCAGCACCTTGCGGTCGATCTTTTTCGGAGCCTGCAGCCTTAGTTCCAGTTCCTTCCCATGGAGCAGGTGCACCTCGATATTGCTCACTTCATAGGGGGTCTTCCATGCTTTGGGATTGAATTTGTTCTTGAGCTGGTCCGTCACGTACATGAGGTGTTTGCAGGTCCCCAGAGTGTTCTTGCGAAAGTCCGGACAGGAGCAGTAGGAATCCCCGCGCTCGCTGCCGCGCAGAGATACGCGGTAGGTCTTACCAGAATTGAGGCTCGTTACGGAATATTCGGTCCAAAGGGAATCGGGGTCCGCGGAGGTGAACTGCATCTTCTCCTTTGACGCCCGTTCCCGGCGCTCCTCGATGGCCTGTTGAATGAGTTGTTCGCCGGTAAGGTTTTCCACCGGTTCTCTTTGCGGTGGTGGAGCAGCCAGCCCCAATGCCACTTTATCTTCGAGAATCAAGGAGAGCGCCGCACCCTGGTGGATGCAGGGTTCCGCACACTTGGCGCAACGGATGCGAAGCGATTGATCGGCTGCGTGATCGAGAGTAATCGTTACCAGGGTACTGCCCGTGTGAAACTGGAACGAATCGTCATGCAAGACGGCCTGAGCTTCGATGTCGATGTCGTACCGTCCTCCCGTGCGGATGAGCTTCTCCCCTTCGGCTCCCAAGAGCTTGCATGCCTTGCGAAAGGTGAGATGGGAGAGAATGTCTTTCAAACTGTTCATGGCGGAATTCTCCCTGGGAATATAGTCTGAGAGCCCCTCTTTACGGCAAGCCCCCTTACATCCTTCAAACCTTCAAACTGCTCTGTACAACCCCAAGTTCAATCTACTGCAAAGATTTGGGAGACGCAAATATCTTGAGAATACGATTCAAGAGGTGGGTTCATCAGTTTCCGAGGATTCTTGCTCTGTGATTCGGAGCTTTCGGGAGTATCGCGAGATTTCCTTCAAACCCTATCGCATCATTTACCGGGTCATGGCTGAGAACGTCTACGTTCTTGTGATCGCCGACGGGCGGCGGGATATGCAGGCGCTGCTTCAGCGCCGCCTGCTGCAGGCATAACCGATACCAACCTTTACTCTTCCGCCCATACTGACGTTTTTCTCTCTGTGTAACTAACGTCGAATTTCTTGAAAATTTGTCAATATTTTTGCGTATTTCCCTGTCTTCTCTATCATTTCTCTGCGTCTCCGCGTGAAATGATCGCCCTAATGAAAATCCCCTTTTTCTCCGCGGTCTTTTTGTCTCTACGGTAAATGAATGTCGATTGGATTAAATGGCCGGAAATATCCCGCATCCTTTCAGCATGATCAGGGAAGGTTGCGTTTTTCCTTGCACCTATTTCTAAAGTTCCAGGAGAGCTATGCGGACTTCTCTCGACGTGTCGGAGAGTTATTAATCTCTTTCTCCCGAAAGCTGCTGCCAGATTTCACGATACTGGCTGCCGCTGAGAGTTGATTGGGAAGGTCTTGCCTGATGCCATCCCGCGTTATCCAAGTGCCTTATAAAATCCCGAGCCTCGCTAATCCTCAGTATACGGGTTGTACCCGCCTCCCGCCTCATACGTTCTCCAAGGCGCTTTGCAACACTGCGCGGAACCTGATTCATGCGCATCAGCACAGCTTCCTCAGTATCAACACCGTGATAGAGGAATGCGGGTAGAAGATTAATCTTATTCTTCTCCTCCTCAGAAAGATTGTCCCAATCGATGCCCGACCCCGGTAGTTTGCTCAATGCTGCAAGCCCCCAAACACCGTTGTTCACTAATGCTCGATAAATCCCCCTGCATGCCTCGGATATCCTTGCCGTGGATGTATCGCCCTCGAAGTAAGCAGTGGCGATCTCCTGGATGGAACTGCCGCCAACCCATGCCTTGGCAATTTCTGCAACTCTTCTTCGATCACGACCTGTCCCGGCTATATCCTCAATGGCTTGGTTCAAGGCAGGTATCTGCATCATCACACCAATAAGTATAGAGAGACTCTGCCCCTCACCGAAGAGAGACGTGGGCTCCCAGTCTTGGCTAGTGAGGTTATCTTCAAGTCCCCTCAACTCTTTCATAGCCAAACGGACACCCTCCGGATCAAATCCTGTTGAGTCGGCTAACGCTAGAGCTGCCATATTTCCTGCGAGCCGCTCTGCATATTCATTCGTCAGTTCGACCAATCGGGC
The DNA here is from genome assembly GCA_050008735.1 of Syntrophobacteraceae bacterium. GTDB lineage: Bacteria > Desulfobacterota > Syntrophobacteria > Syntrophobacterales > Syntrophobacteraceae > SbD1. The sequence goes on along the minus strand of JBEKMB010000013.1, from coordinate 60,070 downwards.
AGCCCTAGCCTGGGATCGAGGATCGTCAGTGCCACGCATCAGTGAATAACCGTAAGTACTCCGAAGTATCTGTTCGGTTTGAGTCCGCAAACGCTCTAAATTTTTTGCTTCCTTCAATAGATGAGCAACAAACAAACGAAAGTCCGCCCACTGTGCATCCCTGATCACTGCAATCAATTGTGCCTCAGGCGAACGCCCAAAGATATCATCGAGCATCTTAATAAGTCTCGAAGCCAGATCTTTGGTCGCTTCAGCAACGAATTCTCTCAACCGAGTCGATTTTTCTTCATTATCTGTCGCAACACCAACCACTCCCACGCTATCTTGGCCGACCCTTCCCGCCCTTCCAGCGAGGTTCCAAAATTCTCGCGGAGTCATGGGTATCGGTCCGCGCTTAGTGGGATGTTCAGTTCTTGATATAAATATAGACGCTACTGGGAAATTGATACCTTGCGCGATTGTGGTCGTGGCGCACAATACTCTTAGGTACCCCTCCTCAGCCAGCCATTCAATTAGCGATCTTGCTTCATCAGGAAGACCAGCATGATGAACTCCTACACGTTTTTGCAGTAACGAAACCAGCTCAAAATTTTCACCCACTTCATTTCTAAGGAAGGCCTGCACAAGCTTTACCTCATCGGGAAGTCGGATTGGTGCCTCCATATTGTCCGCAGCGACCCGAGCCATAGCCCAAACATGAGGGATTGTATCCCCAACAGCAATGCTTGTGCCCCTCACTGAAAAGACCTTCGCCATGGCGGCGGTCATCTTCCCGAGAGACTTTGCTTGTACGAAAGGTAAGTCAAGGGGGAATGGTTCACCGGCGACATGTGTCCCTTCAAGGTGAATAGTTCCTGGCGTAGTGACAAGCGTCTCATACTCCAATCCCCAAACATCACGCTTTCCTACTTTCCCGCCAGACTTCCTGATCCGGTACAGACCGACGATCCGCTCGTTCGGTTGCCATGCTGTTGATCCAAGGCTGATAGCTTTACCACCTGAATCAGGATCAAGCCATCTTGCCAGGTACTCGGAGTGAGGAACAAATGGCATCAGCAAGAGGTAGTTTGCTCCTGGACAATCCTGCCGAATCGTTGCTAGCAAAAGTTCGATTCGCAAACCTCGTTCCTGATCCTCGATATTGTGAGCTTCATCTATGACAACAAGCGCGAGAGGTCGATGGGCGAGCATTCCATTTCTGATGATGAGCGCAAGCTTTTCTGGAGTAGAAATCAAAACATCAAACCCACTTTCTTCACTCAGCAACTCATCCTCGAAACTGTCTATTTCAATACCGCCGGATAGCTGCTCCACTTTGATTCCGAGAGGGCCAAAGTCTCTTCGAAGTCTGCGCATCAACTGAGTAACCAAGGCCCTGGTTGGCGCTACGTAGGCAACCCAGCCATTGTCCTGAGCAAATTGATTCAAAGCCTGTAGAATTCGGAATTGAGCCAGAGTAGTTTTGCCACCTGATGTCGGTAAATCCACAACGACCGCTCTGGAAGCTGGGTCGAGTAGACCCTGCTCGGCTAATGCGGATCGTTGTGGCGGCAGCAATTCGATCATCGGGTGTGCTTCGCTTGTCACCTTCCGGACAAAGCGACTAATTCTTGAGTTGATACCTAAAGTCGCCTCCCAGAGAGAACCGGCTACCATCATCCGTCCGGTAACATGCAGCCAATGCAGGAGCATTTCCAACTGCAGGTCACCGGCAGCACCGCCTGCCTTCACAGCCTTTTCGAAATGCAGGTCCAATTGTTCTCGGATGCCTCCAGGTTGTCCCTGCAGCATAAATAGTGAGAGTTGCTCGGTTGCCTTTGCCCAGTGGTATAAAGCAACCAATCGGAGGGCCATGACTTGGTTTTGAGCGGCGCTATCGCCTTGTAGCAGATTCCGTTCATATTGCGCTTGCTCTTGGCGCAGACCAGCCACTATTCCAGCAATCCCATGGAGGTCGTTCCAGGAATCCTTTCTAAAAAGCCTCAACCAGCCTTCATAGATTTGAAAGAGAACCCTTTTGTCCCATGAAACATTCGCGGCATTGGGTGTTTGAGTTTCCTCGGTGTGATCGACCAACCATCGGCGGAGATCGGCCCACCGATCACCAACATAAGCAAGAGAGGCAAGGTGAAGGATGTGGAAGACACGATCAAGGTCATCTATAGGTATCGGAAGAACCCGACGAACCTCAAAAGCACGAAATGCCCCAGCTTGGGCCTGAATCGCTACATTCTGGCGATCCTCTTGATACCCGCGGTGAAGGAGTGCATCCAGCCCTTCTGCTGCGGCGATTTCGTAAGCAGTAGCCAATCGCTCAAGCAAGTCACTATCAGTTGGCTGTTCAACGAAAGCCAACTGCAATTGCTCTCCAAGCGCATACCTAACAAGGCGAGCTTTAGCAACATCATGGCCACGTATGCGATCTTCTTGCCGAACAGCCATTACTGCCCAGTGATTCTCCAACGCATCCAAATGTTCGCGAAGAAGGATCATTGCTGGCGCCTCCTGCTCTGGCGGGGGCGATGCTGTGGCCCCTCAGGGATTGAACCCTCGGGGAGATAGAGAGCGTAGAATTCGATACGAGTCGCAGACTGACGATTCTGGCTCAGCCTCATCGCAGCCTGCGCAAGGTCATCTCGCGAGTGAGCCACGTCGCGAACTAAAACTCCGAAGATCGCGATGTCCGTGAAGCTGGACTGAAGCCAGCGTGTTGCCGCAATTTTGGCTCGTTCAACCAGTCCGTGGTCTAGCATGGCTCTCTGAAGCAGGTAATTTACCAGTGTTTTCTTAATGTTTAAATCGTCGCGAAGCTGAAGCGCTTGATTGATGAGGCTCTTCTCCCCATGGTTAACCACCTGGGGTGGATACTGGGCTTCCTTCGAAGTTTTTACTTGGCCGAACGCAAATCGGGGATCAGCGTCGGCACCGGTGAACCCCACCAACTCAGCGCCAGGGAGACTCGCCCTATGGTGGCGAAGGTCGCGATTAAACGGCCATGGAAAGTCGCACTCCTTGTGACCAGTTAACCATGCCTCGGCAAGTGCTTCGCCCTCACGCCAACCTCTCGAATGGTCATCTTCTGGGATTGGCGCAAGAGCTTCGGCAATATTTTCCTGGTCGAATTCGGTAAGCTCTAGGCCACTATAAAACTCCTCCAAATGTTCGTGACCCAGCGTATCTGCCAATATACCGGGCAGCCGATCAGCTCTTGCAGCCTCAAGCTCCTCCTGTGTAAGCGTCATGCCCCGCGCTAGGACAGGCAGAACATCAGCGTTATAAACCTCTTCTCCCCGGGCTATGCCCATAGACTCTTATCCCCGATCTTAAACGCTGGGTCCACCTAGGGCATCCCGTCCTGGCGGACGGGTACCCGGTTTTCCTGCGGAACATTTCTGCGACTGGCACGTCTCTGCACCTAATCGTCCCATCCTTTCGATTCTTCCCATAAAAATTAATCATATCGGATGTTTTGTAATGGCGTCAACGAATAGATGCCTTTTCCATAGAGTATCTACGGGGGTGCAATGCTTCTCAGGACATGGGAAAAAGCCGGAAGGAAGCTCAGCATCGCTTGCCAGGTCCTTGAATACTGAGCGGCCGGGAGAGCACAGCGGAAATGATCAGTACGTGTTAAACTTTTAAGCGCTCCAAATTTCAAGGAGGAGGAGGAGGAGGAGGAGGAGGAGGAGAGCTGTACGAAACTTTGGCCGGATGGATAGGATATGTTTCGCAGGGTGCTCGTCAGAGTCAAAATTTTAAGAACGTAAGTCTTTTTACCATTCCCAATTGATTTTGACATTCTCATGCGCGTTCAGCCGATTAAAATATAAAGCAAAATAGTTTCTACCGTCAGAAGTGCCTTCCTCTTTCCGCGCATCGTAAGTGATCTCCTGAACGCCCCTCTTAATTGTACAATTGAAGGATTTGTAGGATCGGCCAATAGGGAATACAAATATGTATTCAGCGCCTCTTATCGGATAGGCTTGGTTTGTCAACCAATATTCGCAATCATTGGGGAATGAATCATGGTAAATAGCTTCTATTGTTTGCTCAAATTCTTGACCGCGTTTAAGAGTTATTCCGAAGTCTACCGTTAATACAAGGTTATTCAGCGTTCGGACTTGACTAACCACATTACCGGGTTCAACATTAACCACTTCAACTCTTCCATCGGAGTAGTACTCTTCTTTCAAATATTTTAGCTCATGGTCTAAAACTTTGAATAATTTATTCTTGATATATCTGACTTTTGACCCGTCATCAGTCAAGATATCAATTTCATTGCGCCCATAAATTATTTCATACTGATATTGATCGTCGATTCTGCGTTTAATTGAACTAACCAGTCGTTGAGCAGACTTAGAATACATTTCACTATCCCTGAAATCTATATATAGCTTTCCTCTTAAGTCGAGTGGTATTTGAGCCAGTTTAATATCACCAATTAGTACTGGAATTACCGTTACAGCACTGTCCTCAATCTCTCTTATCATTGCTGAGTCAAGTTCAACTCTTACCCAATTTGACCTAATGGAATTCTGACTTAGAACTATTAGTAAATACCTTGAATCCAAGATGCCTTGGTTTATCTTTTCTCGTATCCTGTCACCAGGTAAAATCTCACCTTCATCTATCCATATCGAAATTCCTTCACGATTAAGTAAATCGACTAGGATGTCAACAAATTCCTTATCGGCTGTTGAGTAACTTATGAAGATATCCTTCATGTCTTTAACCAATCAGCGTGTGATCGCAACTTATAGTAGCACGATATTGAAATCTGACATTATCTGCTCGCCACGACAGACGGGACTAATCCGGTCCACTATCTTCGCGCCAAGCCGAAATTATCAACAGCGTACAATCAGATCGCAATGAGGTCAAACTGGAATTGCTTGATTGGATGCATTCTTTTCTGAGAGGTCAATGAGCTTCGTCATTTTCCCTGTCAGGTAAAGCTGCGGGAAGTGAATTATGGCAAACTATACCGTTCTTGCCATGTTAAGTCTGCGTTTTTCAACATATAAGTTAGATATACTGATCCCACAACTCCGTTATGAACTTCACAATATCCCCGCCCGTTTCAGACTCCATGTGGCGCATCGCGGATTGCAGCCTTTGCCGCATGAGAGATCGTTCAATTCAAGTCATCGACGGATCTCAGCGCCCGTCATTAGAGCTTGCCGGTCCTATGCCGACCGGTTTCCCAAGGTCTTTCATCAATTCCTGTGCGATATTCGGGTTTTCCAGCCGCATGATGCTTTCTTGCGCATTTCCGTAGCTGAGAAGATTGATGCTGCCGTACCAGACGATCTTTTGGTCTATGACAGCAAATTTTTGATGGATGTTGGCTTTAAACAGAAGGCGCACGCCGGTATCTTTTAGCGATGCCAGAGTTTCCTCCAGGGCTGGTCGATCCTTATCTTTGTAAGTACTTGCCGGCCTTGTGACGACAACCACGGAAACCCTCCTTGCCAATGCGGCCTCAAGATGGGGCAGCATCTGAAAGGCTCGCCTCCTCGTAACGAAGGGGCTGACGATTACTACCTCTCTCATAGCGCTCATCATGTCGTTATGGAAAACAGGGAGGAAGTTGGTGTTATCGAAGATGATATCGGCGGGTTCATCCGCGAAGCTTTCCGCCTTTGCCCGATAGCCAATGGCGGCATATCCCGCAATCCTTTTCCAGTACATCTTCTCCAGGGTCCTGACGTGGATATCGACGTAGTCATAGATCCGGACTTCTTTCTTGTTCTCGAACAGTCGGTGAAGTCTGCCCGCGTATTGCTGAAGCGTTCCCCTCCAAGATATGGGCATGGCCAAAAACAACGTGTCCAGCCGTGGCTCGTCAAACCCCTCGCCGATGTATCTGCCGGTGGCAACCAGCGTCAATGGCCCGCGGGCCGGCGTTTCGGCGATTTTCGCCAGGACATTTCCGGTCTCCTTCCTCCCCATTCCGCCGGTGAGGACCATCACCTCGGGTATTTTCTCGCGCAACTTCGCAGCCAGTAATTCCACATGAGCGGTCCTTTCGGTCAGGATGAGCGCATTTCCGCCGTTTTCGTGTGATTTGATTACATCATCGGCAATCTGTTGATTGCGCAATTCGTCGGTGACGATCCTCGAATAGAACTCCTGGATCGACATATCCTGTTCTTCCCTGTCAACCGGCGTTCTGAAGCCGGTAAACCTGGGAATCACGTAGTGGTCGAACGGTCGTTTTTCCGCCTCTTTCCTGGCGTCCGCTCGATACCTCACCGGGCCGCAGTACATGAAAATAATCGGATGATGCCCGTCACGCCGGACCGGCGTGGCAGTCAAGCCATAGATGTATTTGGCACGGACACTCTTGAGGATCTGCTCGAAGCTGAATGCCGGGACGTGGTGACATTCATCAATAATCACCATGCCATAATCCTTAACGCATTCCTTCACCTTCGCGCCACTCGTCAGGGACTGCATGATCGCCACGTCGATAATGCCGCTCGGATTCTCCCTTCCCGCGCCGATCTGCCCGATGAGGCCCTGCCGCAGTTTTCGCCCACGCTTTTTGGCTGCCGCGGGAAGTTCTTCATCGATATCCAGAAACTCTTCCAGTTTCACCATCCACTGAGACAGGAGCTGTTGCCGGTGCGTTAGGATGAGCGTGTTGGTCTTTCGCTCGGCGATCAACTTCGCGGCAATGACCGTTTTCCCGAAAGCTGTTGCAGCCGAAAGGACGCCGCAATCGTGCCTGAGCATGGCAACAGCGGCGAGATCCTGATCCTCCCTCAACATCCCATTGAAGGCAACCTTGATGCTTCTTCCCTGATAGGTCTTGTCGGACCATTCGATCTCGACACCGGCTTCTCCCAGCAGAGTTGCGAGATCCGTTTCGCACCCTCTCGGCAGGCAGACATACTCCTGTGTTTCCTCAGCACACGAGATGATTCGCGGCTTTCCATAGGTCGACATGCGCATGGCCTGGGCTCGGTAAAACTCCGGATTTTTGAATGCGGCCAGTCTTTTCAATGCATTCAACGACCTTTGGGAAATACCGGATTTGCCTATATAGAGCATATTGGCTTTGACCAATTGCATTACCTTCGGAAAATCGTGACATGGGAGTTTGCGCTGCCTCGCCTCCCATGGTTTTATGGGCTCTTCATCGTCTTGTTTCAGCTCTCCGAGCTCGCTTCCATGACAGAGTTTCGAAATGAGAGCACCGATTTCCTCTTCAGAAAGTCTCCGAATTTGAGCTAGAAATTCCCACTGGTTTTCGTAGGGATGGAATCGCTCATCGATGAAAACGCTATTGCCTTTTTCACGCGCCGCTTTTTGTAACGGCAGGGCAATCAGATTGCCGAATCCACCTTTGGGCATCGTGTCCTGATTGGGGAAGAATCGATCGTAGGATTTGAACTTGATTTGATGCCGTTCACTCATGGCGTAGGTAAGCAACGCGGAACCGAATTTTCGTGCCAGACCCGCGGAGATCGAGTCAGCGAAGAAGAACCAAGCGTGGGCTCCATGACCGGAACGGGAGCGTTCAATCGCCACCGGCACGGCAAAGGCCGTGCAGACATCTCTGAGAGTGGACACATCCTTTTGCCAGCCGTCTTTATCAAAGTCCATCGCCAGAAAACGACACTTTTCATCCTGGCCCAGGGGATAGATGCCGACAACGAGGTTTCCCCTCAAATGTGTCTCTATAACCTTCTCATCTAAGGGGGCATATGATCTATATTTGCAGAAGGCACACTTGATTTCGGGTTTCCCGCATAAACCGGCTTTCCATTCATTCAGGCAGACAGGCGCGTATCCGGACCTGCCATCCATGCTCTCCCATCTTTTCGCATACAGGTCCTCCCTTCCCTTGAACAAGGACATGAAGATTCGGATCTTGTCCGCGGGAAGCAGCCTGGCGTTAAAGTGGGATGGCAGTTGCGCTGGGGAATCATCCTGCCCAACCCGCTCAGGAGAAGACTGACTTTCCGGGCGAGTGGCCAGGCCCAACCGGGACTTCAAGGACAGGTTTTCTTCTTTCAATGCCCTGTTCTCGGCGAGCAAGGCTTGATGCTTTCGAAGCAACGTTTCGAAATCCATCATGGTGCGCTTTGGCGGTAAATCAAGGTAGAAGAAATGTTTGGCTAATGGTTTCCGCCCCAAGACCGGCAATCGTTAGCTTGAAGCAGTCTCACTTTCACTGATAGACGAGAAGTTCGTGATCTTCACCGAACCATCGGGGAAACGAGCCACTATGTCGAGAGTTCCACCCATTGCCTCGATTGTCGCGCGCAACGTGGAAATGTAAATATCGGTGCGCTTTTCCAGCTTGGCTACGTTAGGTTGTTTGATATGCAGCACCTTGGCAAGCGTCTCCTGAGACACCCCCCGCGCACGTCGCAATTCATGCAGCGGCATCTCCGCAATCATTTCCCGATAATGCGCATCAGAACGGGCGATTGCTTCAGCTGACATTTTGGCTTCCAATTCAGCAAATTTACGAGCCATCTAATAAGCCCTCCTTGCGTAATGTTTCCAAGTGTTCATACCCCACAGGGTATAACCGTCAAGGGTATAGATAGTTGTCTGGGAGCCGCTGTGCGAGACTGGCAACAGCATCGACGCAACGATGCAGCAGTATTTATACTCAAGTGGGGGGGCGAGCTAGATATACTGATCCCCTAATTCCGTTATGAGCTTCTCCACATCGCTACCCGTTTGCGAAACAAGGTCGCGCGTTGCGGTTTGCAGTCGCTGTCGCATTACCGGATCGTTGAACTCGTCTAGCGACCTGAGGCCTCCACCCCGGCGCCCCAGCCGAAACAGAAGTCTTTCTTCGTCGGGCAGTGCGAGGTAACGGTCTATCACAGCGAGCATCGCCTCTTTGTCTTCCGGCAGCGTACCCGAGACTTCTTCGAGCAGGTTCATGTTGTATGCAATTTATAGGTTCGGTACCCTAAGCTGCTGCTGACCCAGAGGCTCTTGGAGCAGGTGCCCCTCGAAGAAGTCCCTCCGTGCTTAGGTCCTCATCAACATCAGGCCAATGAATGCCATATCCGCCGCCAGCAATGTGCCAGTTGGCCCTTTGGTCGATGGTGGCATGCAGGAGGCGAGGGTACCACGCCAATGGTGCAGTGATTGTGCGCCCATCTATCAAGTCGACACTAATGGTGTCTTCCGAAAAATGGACGTTTTTGACCCGCTCACCTGCTTTAGGTTCGGAAGTAGACATGCCAAGCCTCCAAAAGTTGCTGTTGATTCTCCACTGTCAGCGCTTCAATTTTTCTCAGTTCTGTCGGGCTGAAACCAAGATTGTATGCCAAACTTACAGGGGATAACCAGAATTTAGCCGCCTGATCATCCCTATCAATGTGGACGTGTGGCGGCTCATTTGGCTCGTGACTATAGAAATAGAAGCGATACGGTCCAGCCCTCAGAACGGTAGGGGTCATTAATCAAGCTCCCAAGTTCAATCTAAAAAGAATTTATAAAATAATCAGGGTCCTCTGTTGGAGGATCTCCTATATTCATAATCTCTCCATAAGGCTGTAATGGTTCGACATGGCAGGTCCGGATACGCGCCGGTCTGTTTGAACGCCTCCCTCCCCTTGAACAAGGACATGAAAAGTCGGATCTTCTCCGCGGAACAAACCGGTCTGGCGTTAGGGTGGAACGTCCGCTTCGCATGGGAACCATCCTGCTCAACTCCTTCCGTAGGAGACCGGCTTTCCAAGCTTAAAGTAAATGGAGTAAGGGAATCGCCGAAGCAGACGCCGCCTGAATTCTTGATGTACTTTGGGACAATTCAGTGGAGTTCGCAGAATCTCATTTGCGCAAGCATAGAACGTGCGCAGGAATTCGTCGCCAAGTCCTAGTGCTTTTTCCTGATACCATGCAAAGGCAGCGATGGCATCCTCTTCCACTTCGGGAAGGAAGCGCAGGACATATGTCATTTTCTTTTCTCTATCCTTGCCTGCAGTTCCTCAAGCGACAGGAGATCCCCAGGATGAGAGATGTATCTCCTGAGTCTTCTATCCAGCTCTCCTGTGTGACTCTCAGGAACGGGCACTCTCGATTCATCCGAAGCGATGCTGTCCCACAGGTCTTCTACCAGCAGGATCTTTTCCGGCGTACTCAACCGCTCAATTTCAGGTATATCGTTCAAGTGCATCATATGCCTCCTCTCCATTTGGTCCATCAAAGGTTCAGCGGCCTGCCCCCTTCAAAACCTAATCCCATTTCTCGTCTTAGCCGGTGCCGTGGATTCTGCCGGGATTGCCAATCATTACGAATATATCACCTGTCATTCAAGAGTGCACATACTTCATTTCGGCCGGGCTAGACGCACCTTCCTCGACGATACTGATCACCCTATGTTTTTCAACATATGGGTTAGATGTACTGGTCCGCAAGTTCCGTTATGAGTTTTTCCACATCGCTGCCCGTTTGCGAAACAAGGTCGCACATTGCAGCTTGGAGCCTCTGCCGCATTACCGGATCGTCCAGTTCGTCAAGTGACCTCAGGCCTCCACCCCGGCGCCCCAGCCGAAACAGAAGTCTTTCTTCGTCGGGCAGTGCGAGGTAACGGTCTATCACAGCCAGCATCGCCTCTTTGTCTTCCGGCAGCGTACCCGAGACTTCTTCGAGCAGGTTCATGATATGGTCGGATATGAGTCGGCTGGATATGCCCTCCAGGCAGGCAATGAAGAGGCGTATCTCCATAACTGTCTCATCATCGGAAAGCGTTGTGAACCGTCCTGCCCGCAGGTCATCGAAAAGAGGCGCGCGTGATGGGACCCTCAGGCTCCTCAGCCTTATAAAATGGGGATTGATCTCATTGAGTACACGCGCGGACTCTCTTGCATGGTCCTCTGAAAGCTCTTTGCCCCCGAGTCCCGGCATGAAGTATTCGGAAAGCTCCATGCCTGCTTCGATCACTTTAATTCCCGCTTCGATCTGCTTTTTTGCCGTAACCCCTTTTTTGACAAACTGGAGCACGCGGTCCGAGCCGCTCTCCATCCCTATATGTATGCGGTCGAGCCCTGCTTCCCGGATTTCTCTCAGCTCCGAAACGCTTTTCTTTGCGAGAGTGCTGCTCCTTGCATAGGAAGTAATCCGCCTCACGCCCGGGATCTTATCCCTGAGATAGCGAATGGCTTCGACCAGCATGGAGGATGGGAGGACAAGGCTGTTGGCGTCCTGAATAAATACGCTTCCATGTCCTGCATACAGCCAAACCACGACCTGGCGGCAGCAATTGTTTAGGCGGGGGTCGGCAAGAACGGTTCCGATAACATGACGGGTCATCTCTCCTCCGCCTCCGAGGTCAAAGGAGAACGATCTCAAGTCCTGGATTATTTCCGCAACCGCATCGATGTCGCACTTTATCTCATCGAGCGAGCGCCTGCTGAATACTGATCCCTTATATACAGGGCAGAAAGTACAATTGTTCCATGGACAGTTCCTGGTAAAACGCAGTAAGAGGCTGGCTGCTTCGCTGGGAGGACGAATCGGACCTTGCTCAAAGAATAATTCTTTCGGCTCCGACATAGATTTCCACTCCTGTTTAAACTTATCAGAATTTCAACTGGATAGCCACTGCGATGACATTTCCGGGGCCACATCCCCTGACTGCAAATGCTTGTTTCCTCGGTTGCTCGCCTGGAGTCTACTTTAAGCTATATTTCCCCCACCGCACTATAAAGCCACCGGAATCCCCCAAATCACGCTTGTACGAGGCTGTTCTGAGGGGCCTGCTTTGGGTATGAATTAGCCCGAGACATTGGGAAATGACGAGTTCGCAGATTCTTTTGACAAAGCCACGGACTTCGAATAAATAAGGGCATTGAAAGAGCGAGTTGCGTACGTTCCAGGTGCCCGAAAGGGAGAATAGGGAACCGGGTGAGAATCCCGGACGGTCCCGCCACTGTAACCGGTAGTCCACCTCATATCCACCGTCGGTCGTCCATTTTGGCAAGGCAGGCGGGAAGGGAGGCGCGGGCGCTCTAATCCGGGAGTCAGGAGACCTGCCTGGAAGTGTTTGAACACAGCCCCGAGGAGGGGTGGGTGTCAATAGTTCATGGATGATGGAAAAGTCCATGCCGGACCGGCATGGGCTTTTTTTTTGTAATGCGCCCGGCAGGTTAAGCCCAGGCCATGCGGTGTTAAAAATCAATACCAGGAAAGGGATCTCATGACCCAGCTGAGTGAAGCTCTTAAGGGAACGGTCACACCGGCAATGGAACAGGTGGCGCAAAAAGAGGCGATTGCGCCGGAACTGGTAAGGCGGGGGGTTGCGGATGGCACGATTGTCATACCCAGTAACCACCAACGTAAGGGCATGGTCCCAACGGGGATAGGAACGGGCCTGCGGACCAAGGTGAGCGCAAGTGTTGGCCTGTATGGAAACGGCGCAAGCATCGACGTCGAGGTTCAAAAAATCAGGGCTGCCATTACCGCAGGTGCGGACTCGATCATGGATTTGAGCGTAAGTGGAGACATTGACTCCATGCGCCGGCAAACCCTTGCTGCCGCCTCCACGCCCGTGGGAACTCTTCCCCTCTATCAGGCTATCGCCGAAGCAGCCGGCAAACGCGGTTCTCCGGTTAACATGACGGTCGATGATCTCTTTGACGTAATCGAGCGCCAGGCAGCCGATGGGGTCGACTTCCTGGCTCTGCACTGCGGTACGACCATGGACGTTGTGCAAAGGGCCAAAAAGGAAGGCAGAATAGATCCCCTGGTAAGCTACGGCGGCTCCCACCTGATAGGGTGGATGATCCATAACGGAAGGGAAAACCCGCTGTATGAATACTATGAGCGCGTCCTGGAAATAGCGCGCAGATACGATGTGACACTCAGTCTCGCCGATGGCATGAGACCGGGGTGTGTGGCCGATTCCCTTGACGGCGCCCAGGTGCACGAACTCGTGATCCTGGGTGAGCTGGTGAGGCGGGCGAGGGAAGCCGGGGTCCAGGTAATGGTCAAGGGCCCGGGTCACGTTCCTCTAAACCACATTGAAGCAACCATTACGCTTCAGAAAAGCCTGTGCAAAGGAGCGCCCTACTTTGTCTTCGGTCCCGTGGTGACCGATATAGCCGCCGGCTACGACCATATAAGCGGCGCCATAGGAGGCGCGATAGCCGCCTGGGCGGGCGCGGAGTTCATCTGCTACGTCACCGCCGCCGAACACATCGGCATCCCCGATGTCGCTCAGGTGCGTGAAGGGGTGATCGCCGCGCGCATCGGCGCCCATGCCGCGGATTTGGCCAAAGGACTCAAAGGGGCCGCGGAGTGGGACCTGCAACTGTCCAGGGCAAGAAAGAACCTGAACTGGGAAGAACAGCTCGTACTGGCCATAGATCCCGAACGAGCCAGAGAGCTCAGAAAGCAGCGAAGCGAGGAATCTTCTTCCGGCTGCGCGATGTGCGGGAAGTATTGCGCGATGAAAGTGGTGTCTCAGTATTTAGGTATATCTGAGCGATCTTGCTGAAGGAAAGGATATCAAATGACTCAGGTGCTGGCAGCCCGTGCAGGCAGGATTACTCCCGAGATGGAAATGGTGGCGAACCGGGAGAGTGTGGATATAGAGATTATACAGGCTGGAGTGGCGTCGGGGCAAATCGTCATTCCCAGAAACATCAGGCGGAAACCATTCAATTTTTGCGGTATCGGACAAGGCTTGAGGATCAAAGTGGCCACTTTGATCGGCACATCCAGCGACCGTGACAACATAGAGATGGAAGCGCGGAAGCTTACCATAGCCCAGGAGGCTGGGGCCGATGCCGTAATGGATTTGAGCACCGGGGGGGATATCGACGGCGTGCGGCGGCAAACACTGGCACAGGCAAGTCTTGCAGTGGGCACGGTGCCCATCTATCAGTGTGCCATCGAGGCCATTGAAAAGCGCGGCAGCATAGTGGACATGGCCGAGGAGGATATGTTTGCGGCCGTTGAAAAGCAGGCGGCGGAGGGCGTGGACTTTATGGCCATCCACAGCGCATTGAATTTTGATGTCATAAAGCGCCTGAAGACCACCGGAAGGGTTACTGATGTGGTGAGCCGTGGCGGGGCTTTCCTCACTGGCTGGATGCTGCACAACAATAAAGAAAACCCTTTGTACGAACAATTTGACCGCTTGCTCGATATCCTGAGGCGATACGACGTAACACTGAGCCTGGGGGACGCCATAAGACCCGGCTCGACAGCGGACTCCCTGGATGGAGCGCAACTGGAGGGAATGATAGTCGGCGGTGAACTGGTGGCCAGGGCCCGGGCGGCCGGAGTACAGATAATGACTGAGGGCCCGGGCCATGTTCCCATGCACCACGTAAGGGCGACAATGCTTTTGCAGAAGCGTTTGTGCAACGGGGCGCCCTACTTTGTCCTGGGAACGCTGGCCACCGATGTGGCCCCCGGCTACGATCACATTACATCGGCCATTGGCGGGGCCATAGCGGGCGCGGCAGGCGCGGATTTTATCTGCAACGTCACTCCGGCCGAGCATCTTGGGCTGCCCACGGAGCAGGATGTCAAGGACGGGATCATAGCCGCCCGGATCGCCGCACATGCCGCGGACCTGGCCAGGGGCAACAAACAAGCCCTGGCAAGGGACCTCCAGATGGCCCGAGCCAGGGTAGCCCTGGACCTGGACCGGCAAATCGGTTCCTGCATCGATTCCGAAAAGATAAGAGCCAACGGTGGGAATGGGGACGGCGGCCATTGCTGTGCGGTTTGCGGCCCCCAATGCGCCGCGCAGGTTGCAGCGAAATACTTTGGCATCTCTTAACCGGGGCTGGACTCTTTTGAACCTGCTGATTGCATTGCAATTCCTGACTCGAATACCCGTCACCTTTAAGGGTGGGGTGAGCACGGAAAGCATGGCCCGCTCCATGGCCTTATTCCCGCTCATCGGCCTGCTCATAGGAGCTCTGGCTGCGCTCGTCCATTTCCTGTCCTCTTTCGTCTTTGCCGGAAGCGTTTGCGATCTGCTTGCCGTCGTTTTCATGATCGCCATTACGGGAAACATGCATGGAGACGGTCTTATGGATACCGTTGATGGTTTTTTCAGCGGCAAACCTCGCGAGAGGATTCTGGAGATCATGCACGATAGCCGTGTGGGAGCTCACGGTGTTATGGCCGGCGTTTGCTTATTGCTGGCAAAATTCGTGCTCCTGGGGCAGGTCCCTGCTCCACTGAAGGGCACAGCCCTAATCCTCGTTCCGGTCCTTGGCCGATGGGCGCAGGTATACGCCGCGGCCCTGTATCCTTACGCGGGTTCTAGTCCCGGAACGGGCTCTTTTGTGAGCTGCGTCGGCGGACGTGAGATCGCTCTGGCCTCGGCATTTACACTGGGTGCGGCGCTAATTTTACTGGGTCCTCTCAAAGGGCTTGGGGCAGCAGGGTCAGTTCTGACGGCAACGGCGCTTCTCGCCCGGTTCGCCAACCGGAGGATAGGGGGCATTACGGGGGACGTCCTGGGGGCCTTGAACGAATGCGCCGAAGTATCAGGCCTGCTGTTTCTGGCGAGAATCTAAACCGGGTACTTGCTTAGCGAGCTGTGCTTCAAAGAATCGGAGGTAATCGAATGGGATCGATACTGCAGGCTACTGTTGACAAAATAGGGCCTGTGAGCGCCGCTTGGCGTATAAAGGCCAGGAAGCATTTGGATAACCTCGCCATTCCCCCGGGAAGCCTGGGGGAGCTGTTGGATCTTGCAGAACAGTTGGCAGCTATCAGGGAGTGCCTCAAGCCCTCTGTCAGGAACAAAGCGGTGGTTACCATGGCCGCGGATCATGGTGTGGTGGAAGAAGGAGTGAGCGCCTTCCCACGGGAGGTTACCCTGCAGATGGTTGCCAACTTCATTGCGGGAGGCGCGGCTATAAATGTTCTGGCAGCGGTTGCCGGCGCCCGTGTGGTTGTTGTGGACATGGGAGTTGGCGTCGATCTGGACAGCTCATTTGCGGAAAAAGTGCGTTTTTGCAAGGTGGACTACGGAACGCGCAATATGGCCAAGGGGCCGGCAATGAGTCGCGAGCAGGCCGTTAAATCGCTTGAGACCGGAATTGAGATCGCCGGCCGTCTGGTTGACGAAGGAGTCGAACTCCTTGCTACCGGAGATATGGGCATAGGCAATACGACTCCAAGCAGCGCCATCCTTGCAGCCATCACCGGGCGCTCGGTGCGGGAGGTGACCGGGCGGGGAACGGGGATCTGCGACGATGCTCTCGAGAATAAAATCAGGGTCATCGAAAGGGCCCTGAGTATCAATAACCCCGACCCGGAAGACCCTGTCGACGTTCTTGCCAAGGTTGGAGGATTTGAAATCGGCGGCATTGCAGGTCTTATCCTAGGGGCCGCCTGCCACAGGAGGCCCGTTGTGGTGGATGGATTCATATCCTCGGCGGGGGCACTTCTGGCCAAAAAACTTGCTCCCGCTTCCATGGACTACATGATCTGCGGCCACCAGTCTCTGGAATACGGGCACCGGTTCATGCTTGAGGAATTGGGACTGAAGCCTTTGTTGAATCTGAATCTTCGGCTGGGGGAGGGGACCGGGGCGGTGCTGGCCATGAACATCGTGGAATCAGCCGCTCAAGTGATCGGTAAGATGCTCACCTTCGAAGATGCCGGGGTATGCAGGAACTCTTGAGAGGCGAGACATGAGAGCGTTGCCGTTTCTTGACCATTACCCAGGGGAGAGTGGAGCGCAATACCTGGAGGACCTGGCTACTGGATATTGGTTCTCGCAAGCGCTTTTTACGGCGGTGGAGCTGGATGTTTTCTCCAGGCTCGATCCGGCAGGAAGCACCGCCGCCCGGATTGCCCGGATGCTCGAATTCGACGCCCCGGGTGTGGAACGTTTCCTCGATGCGCTTTGCTCCATTGGTCTGCTAACCCGTAGCGAAGGGTTCTTTTATAACACCAAAATCGCTTCACACTATCTCGTGAAGGGTAAGGAGTGCTACCAGGGAAACTCCATCCTCTGGCGCAAGCACCTTACCGCTCCCTGGGAGAACCTGAAAGACTCTCTTAGAGCCGGGGGGAGGGTCTATGATCCCGCTCCCGAGGAATCCGAACAGCTGGCGGAACGCATCCGGAGGTATATCCGCGCAATGGATGATGTCGCCAGGATCAAGACCCGGGATATCGTGCCGCTTTTCAGCAATATTTCGGGAAATATTTTGGACGTGGGAGCTGGCTCCGGGGCCGTTTCGGCTGGTTTTCTCGAGCGTTTTCCCGGAACAAGGGCTACGCTGCTTGATTTGCCTGCCGTTCTGGATTGTTCCGCCGAGTTGCTGCGCCCGAGGCGGATTGAAGATCGAATGACTTTTTGCCGGGCCAACATCCTGGAACCCTGGCCGGTGAGCAAAGGGGCCTTCGACCTCGTGGTGCTCTCAAATGTGCTCCATGCCTATGAGCAAACTGAAGCCATCCATCTGCTCGATGAAGCCCTGGGATGCCTCAATTCCGGCGGCTTTTTGTTAGTCCACGACTTTTTTCAGGAGCACTGCCCCGAAAAGGCTGCGCTTTTTGACTTGAATATGCTGCTTAACACCTACAACGGGAAGGTGTTTACCGCAAAATGGGTTCTGGAGCAACTCGAAAGCAGGAAACTCCACGTCACGGGTCTCGTGCCTCTTGGCTCGGATACCGGAGTGATCATTGCCGCCGGAAAGGCGGAACTCCTGGCCGGGCTCTGCCTTGATCCCGTTTCTCTTTTGCAGGCCCGGATGAGCGGCCTCGGATTTCGCAATGCCCGCCCGATATCCGTGGATTCCGTTCATGTGCCCGACTGGGCCGGTCTGCGCTGCCGGTTTGGATGCAGCGAATTCGGCAAACCCCAGTGTCCGCCCAACAGCCCCTCCCCTGGTTCAACAAGGGAAGTGCTGAAAGATTATTCCCTGGCCTTACTGCTGGAGGGGGAGCCTCCGACCGGGGATTTTCAGCTCAAGGTTCTGGGGGCGGAAAAAGAAGCCTTCACGGCAGGATTTTACAAATCCTTTGCCTACTGGGCCGGTCCGTGCTCGCTTTGCCCGCAGGGGTGCCCGGAGGATGGGACCTGCCGCAACACGCGGCTGGCCAGGCCCTCCATGGAAGCGGCCGGCATCGATGTGTTCGAAACGGTGAGGCGAGCGGGGTTTTCGTTGCACCCGCTCAAAAACAGAGATGATTACGCCAAATATTTTGCCTTGCTGCTTTTGGAGTGATTATGCGTGTCTTGCTTGTACAGACTTTGTCCATGGAGGATGCGCCTCCTGAGAAGGTCTACCCAATCGGGATTGTTTGCCTGGCGGGGTACCTGGCCGATCAGGGCCACACCGTCAGCCTTCTGGACATGAACATGGCCGGGGACCCTTTCGGATCTTTGAAACAAAGGCTTTTGGATTTTCAACCCGAACTGGTGGGATTGTCCCTGCGCAATGTCGATCCTCTCGGCAACAGGACCAGTTCTCTCATACCCCCTTTTATTGTAGCCGTCAGGATGGTCGCCGCACTGGTTCCGGAGGCCTGGATCGTTGCCGGAGGCACCGGGTTTTCCCTTTTTCCCGAACGGATTATGCAGGAGTTGCCCGAGATCGACTACGGCATAGCGGGTGAAGGCGAAATATCTTTCCCGGCCCTGGTCTGCTCCCTGTCAAACCCGCCCGGGCCAGGCTCGAGATTGCCTGCGCCCTCAACGCAACTGCATCTGAGCCGGTATACTCCTCCCCGAAGACAGTTGCTCGACCCGGCTCCTTACCTGGACATCAACAGCTACGTTCCCCCTATCGGGATTGAAACCAAGAGGGGGTGCCCTTACCGTTGCGCCTATTGTGTGTACCCCCGGCTGCAGGGAAACGGATTGCGGTGCCGCCGGCCCGTGAGCGTGGTTGACGAGATGGAGTCGCTTTGCAGGGAATACTCCGTCGCCAGGTTTCACTTCACGGACCCGGTTTTGAACATTCCTGACGGTCACCTGGAAGAAATCTGCCACGAAATCCTGCGCAGAAAACTGAAGGTCCGCTGGAGCGGATTCATGCGGGAAGACCACTTGGATGAGAAAAATATCGCCCTCTTTGAAAAAGCAGGCTGCGAATGCTTTTTTTTCTCGGCAGACGGCCTTTGTCAGGAGTCCCTGGACGTACTCAACAAGGGGCTTAGTGAAGCCGATGTCTTAAAAGCGGCAGGCCTGGCTGCGGCAAGTGAGGTGATAAGCGTCTACCACTTTATGGTTAACGTTCCCGGGGAGACAAAGGCGAGTGTCGCCAAAGGGATCAAACTACTGGATCGCATCTACGGTCTGCACAGCCCGAAGAAGAACCTGGGTACCGTGGTGCTGAATAACATCCGGATACTTCCTGGAACAATCATCGAAAAGATCGCGCGAAAAGAAGGCGTGATCGGACCCGAAACCGATCTGCTCTACCCGGTCTATTACAATCCGAAGCCCTTCGATACTTTGAGATACCAGTTGCAGACACTTCACCTGCAGCAAAACGTGTTTATGTGGCATGAGGTGAAAAAATGAAGATTGTGCTGCTCGAACACCCCCGGGCTTTCAACCCGCAGCGGTGTAACGATATTGCCAATACCCCCCTGTCCTCATGCCTGCTCTCGGGTTATGCGGCCGCGGTGCTGACAAGCGCCGGACATAGTGTGGAGATCGTTGAAGGCTATCTCGAAAATCTATCCTATGAGACGATCAAACAAAGTATCACCGCCGCAAAACCGGATTTACTGGGCGTGCACATGGTCTACCACTGGCAGACAGATCGGGAGCTTTTCGGCTTGCTCGAAGAAGTGAAGCGGGAAGGCTTGACGAGCCGCATAGCCGCCTACGGCTATTACCCCACCTTCTATTTTGAAGAGATCCTGCGGGCATGCGCCGCAATCGATTGGGTCATCCCGGGGGAGCCGGAACTGGTGTTTGCCGAACTGGCCGATGCCCTGGATGGACATGGCCGATCCGCTCATATCGCAGGTCTTGCTCGACGGGATGGCCGCGGCAATATCGACTGCCGCAGGCAAGAGCCGATCGAAGACCTGGACCGTCTGCCTTTCCCGGTACGCACCGAGGCCATGTTTCGCCTGCCCGAAGTAAACCTCCAGGGTAGCCGCGGGTGTTACGGGCAGTGCACCTTTTGCTGTATCAATCCCTTCTACGCCTGTGGCTCACGGTGGCGCGGCAGGAGTCCGAGAAACATTGCAGCCGAAATCGACATGCTGATAGCGCAGCGTGGCACGAAGGATTTTTATTTTACCGATCCCAATTTTTTCGGCCCCGGCAGGCAGGGACAAAAAAGGGCGATGCTCCTGGCCTCGCTCCTCAAAAGCCGCAACATCCACTTTGGCATAGAGGCCAGGGTAAACGACATCCACGATGAAACCATTGAAGCCCTGGTCGAGGCGGGCCTTCGCCAGATACTCATCGGGCTTGAAAGCGGGAAGGACTCCTCTCTCAAAAGGCTTAATAAAATGACCACGGTGGCCCAGAACGAAAGGGCCATAAGTATCCTGCGCAAGCACAGCGTAGAGCCAAACATCGGCTTCATCATGTTCGAGCCATATTCGTCGCTGGAGGATATCCGCACAAATCTTGAGTTTCTCCAGCGAAACGACCTTCTGAACAGTCTGCCCGTGACGGCAAACGTGCTCTACCACCACCAGATCGTATTGAAAGGGTCCCCGGCGTTCCAAACCTTACGCAGCCAGAGGCTGCTCGAATTGCCGCCCTCTGAAGCCTATGAAGGGACCGCCGCTTTCGTGGATTCGCGGGTGGCCAACCTGGCCGACCTGATGAGACAAATCACCAACTCTTTGTTCATCCGTATGTGGGGAATTTGGAGCGGCAAGGAGATAGAGCCCGTTGGAGCAGCACAAAAATATGCAAGGATAAACAGCTTTCTGGTCGATCTATTCGAGTTCCATTTGCGCGGCCTCGAGGGCGGCGGGCAATTGACGAACGAACAAAAGCATTCGGCGCTCAGTGAAGTTAAAGAAAAAATCGGCCGGATTTTGGCGGCTTGAACTCAACGGGATCGGGGTGATCTGATTCGGTCAGCGACATTATGACAGTGAAGCAAACCCGGCGGCATGATTCTTCTGGCCGATCCATCCTGAATCGCAAGGAGGCTCAGTCACTCCCCGTGATCAAACGGATGTTCCCTTTCCGGCTTGGCGCCACTTCCTGCATTGTTCCCGCGGCCATTATTCCCAACATCCGGTTTCTCGGTCCGTACGTGGACGAAGTCGAGTTGGTATTGTTCGAATCCAAGGGTGAAAACAGCCTCCCCTCACCCGCCGAGATCGAAGAGATGCAGTTCCCCGCCAGGCAAATTCATAGGCTTGCCGGCCTGTTGCCCTTATGCCTGAAGAAGATAGGGTGGTGCTCGATACCCTGCACTCTGAGAAATTCGTGGACAATGCACCCATTTACAGGTTTGCCCGAGTTTTTCCCTTGACACTTGCACATTTGTTGTATT
The DNA here is from genome assembly GCA_050008735.1 of Syntrophobacteraceae bacterium. Lineage (GTDB taxonomy): Bacteria > Desulfobacterota > Syntrophobacteria > Syntrophobacterales > Syntrophobacteraceae > SbD1. The sequence continues at coordinate 38,621 of JBEKMB010000013.1, read as the reverse complement.
ATGAGCGAAATTCGCATTGACAATGAGGAAAGTATAATGGCTGCCGTTCTTAAGAATTCTTCGATGGTGTGGTGGTGGCAGGTTTTTCGTTGAGCCTGTCCACATAAGTCCCGTTACGACAGTTAAGGGCCGTGGGGCCAGGTTCAACTTTGTTAACCTGTCCCCACGGCCTTTTTTGTTTTTTGGGCAGCTGTGGTTTAAACGTTCGAGCATCTTGCAAAATTTGAGGAGTGGTTGCCGGAGCCTCAAGAGCGCAAGCGAGGAAGCGAGGCGGGCGGCAACACGGCGGACAGGCCCCGGTTGTTTTGCAAGTAGACTCCCTCAACAGGTAAGGAGGAGAAGAAAAAATGGAGCAGATAAAGGTGGTCCTGGCAGACAATGAAATCCCGAGACAATGGTATAATATTTTATCCGACATGCCGACACCCATGAGCCCGCCGCTGCATCCCGGTACGGGCAAACCGGTTGGTCCCGAGGACCTCGCCCCTATTTTTCCCATGAACCTGATCGAGCAGGAAGTCTCCAGCGCGCGCTGGATAGACATCCCGGAACCGGTAATCGAAAAATACCTTCTGTGGCGCCCCACGCCGCTTTGCCGGGCGCGTAACTTCGAGAAGCTCCTCGGGGCCCCCGTAAAGATCTACTACAAATACGAAGGGGCAAGCGCTCCCGGCTCTCACAAACCCAATTCGGCAATAGCCCAAGCCTACTACAACAAGGTTTTCGGCATAAAGCGGCTATCGACCGAAACCGGGGCGGGCCAATGGGGAAGCGCCCTCGCAATGGCCTGCGCGATGTTCGGCCTGGAGTGCAGGGTCTTTATGGTGAAAATCAGCTACGAGCAAAAACCTTACCGCCGTCTGATGATGGCCACCTGGGGGGCCGAGTGCCTTTCGAGTCCGAGTGAAACAACCGGGGCCGGCCGAAAATACCTGGCCGAACACCCCGACTCACCCGGAAGCCTGGGAATAGCCATAAGCGAAGCAGTCGAGGACGCGGTCAGAAACAAGGACTCGCGCTACTCCCTTGGCAGTGTTCTCAATCACGTGCTGCTCCATCAGACCATCATCGGCCTGGAAGCCCAGAAACAACTGGAAAAATTAGGTGAATACCCCGATGTGGTAATGGGATGCGTGGGTGGAGGCAGCAATTTCGGCGGGATTTCCCTGCCCTTCGTCCGCGATAAAATCCATGGCAAACAAATATCTATCGTGGCAGCCGAACCGACCTCCTGTCCGACCCTGACGCGAGGTCCGTTCGCATATGACTTCGGGGATACCGCCATGACTACTCCGCTTCTGCCCATGCACACGCTTGGCCACGACTTCCAGCCCGAGCCGATACACGCGGGCGGTTTGAGGTATCACGGAATGTCCCCCATAGTTTCCCATCTTTTAAGGCAGGGCATCATCGAGGCAAGGGCCTTTGACCAGCTCGAAACCTTCTCGGCGGGCGTAAAATGGGCTAGGTCCGAAGGGGTAATCCCGGCGCCGGAGACCAACCACGTCATAGCCGCCGTAATACAGGAAGCCGAGCGCGCAAAGGAGGAAGGAAAAGAAAAGGTGATCCTTTTCAATTTCAGCGGCCACGGTATAATTGATCTTTCCGCATACGATGCATTCCTTACCGGGAAGCTGACACAGCACAAGCTGACCGATGAGGAAATTCAGCGGGCGCTCAAATCCATCGAAGGATTTCCAAAACCGTGACATGAGTTTGCCGTAGAGAGTGCGGAGAGCGATAAACGAGCTTTTTCGTTTACTTGTCATCTCCGCGCTCTACGGTGACAGGTATTGAGGGAAAGGATTTTGAAAACACAGGAAGAACTCTGGATGAGGTGCCCCAGGCTTGGCGGGGAGACGCCTTTCACATACTGCATGGTAGAAGGGGGGGATCTCCCCTGTCCGAGGATCGTTGCCTGCTGGCAGGCCTTCTTTCCGGTTGAAATGTACCTCAGAAAAATGCTTTCGTCTCGAAGATGGGAGGCGTTTACAGAAAGAAAACCGCGGGAGAAGCTTGCCTCTCTGCTCGAGTCGGTCGAAGAAGCGAAGAGAAAAGACAACGAAGAGTAAAGCTCAATAGTTAAAATATAATCACCGGCACAGGGAATCAGCGGATTTTCGCTCCGCCTCCCGGATCGGCATATAATCGTAGGTAGCGTAGAATTCCGTGCGAAAAGCTCCCCGTGCTCCCTTCTCGATAGAAACGTTTACCTCTCGCAACTTTTCCGGGGGCAACCTCAGTGTTACAACCTGTCCTATCCCCATCATGACGTACCACGATACGATCTCAGTGCCCTCCGGAGGGAAGCTCTTTTCAAATCCCGTCTTCTTAAGATGCTCCTGTATCTCATCCAGCGTTTTTGATTGATCGTGTCTGAAAAAGACGCTCAGAAGTATCTCATTCTTCGGTTCGGCGGCCGGAACAACCGGCTGCAATGAGAACAGCACGGCCAGAAGTGCGAAAATAATTCGTATTCTTATCGAAACGTCTCCTTTCGTCCCCAGATTGATTTTCCAGCTTGGCTGCTCATTTGAATTTGGGAGCAGAGCACAAAAGATAAGCTGACATTTTGATTTTGTCGAAAATGAGGTTGTGAACCGCGACCCGGAGGGTGGAGTAAACGGCTGATCGCTCGATTCAGGTAAAAGATTGGTTGACCAAGCCACGATTGTGCGCTTATTTTCTTTTCGGAAGCGGAGACTCACTACGGGTTTTGGTTGCGGACCGGGGACCATGGCTAGAAAAGTTCCGATTAAATGGCACGGATGGGTTGTGCTTGTCCTGGGCGTTGTGGCGGCCCTTACGGTTTCGAATCTGCCGGTGGGACGCCAGGTGGACCTCCTGGTCTATGATCTGCTGATGGCCGCGGCCCCTCGAACGCCGGCAGACCGAGACGATGTAGCCGTGGTGGGAATCGATGACGACGACGCCATTGCCGATGCCAGGCTGAGGGAGGAAGTCAAGGACATACCGCGGGTATTCCGGCGCGACTATCTTGCCAAAGTGATTGAAGCCGTTCTGGATGCAGGAGCTGTCGGAATAGGCCTCGATATTGTGCTCTCCAGCTCCGTATACAGGACCTGCGAAAAGGAGGCAGACCGCCAGTTAAAAAACGTTCTCAAGAAGTCAAGGATGCTGCAAAAACCGGTGGTCCTGGGCTTCTACCCGGCAAGCCAGGGGAGAAAATCGGAGATGCCGCACGATTACTTCCTGCTCTCCGTGGACCGCGTGGCTTTTCTCAACTTCGATGAGGACCTCGATGAAAAAAGGCGTACGGTCTCTCTTTCGATTCACGGCAAAGATATGGAAGACCGGGACACCACGGTCCATTCGATCTCCTGCGAGCTGGCCGGCCTCATCAAAAAAGACCTTACACCCGAAAACCCTTCTCACCTGAAGATCGATTACAGGCTCGCCCCTGTTCCCAGGTATGCGTTCTGGGACATCTATTCACTGGCGACTGAAAAGAACGAACTCAATGAATCGAGGCTCAGGGACGCCTTTGCCGGTAAAATAGTTTTTCTGGGTTACACGTTCAGCGTTGAAGACGAACACACCATTCCGGTCAAATTAAAAATTGTCCCAGGCGCCAAGGATGCTTCCGATCGGATTCACGGAATTTACATACATGCGCTGGGAGCAAAGACGCTCCTCGCAGGCCGTATATTAGAAGACGTTCCAGCCTGGCCCACCTGGACGCTGGCTACGCTACTGGCCCTTGTGTCCGCAATGTTGTTTCTGATGCTGTCTCCCGCGCGGGCGGGCGCTGTCCTCGCTTTGCTGGCGCTTCTGGCATCCCTTGGAATTTACGATCTTTTCCTGTCGTTCCGGGTGATGAGGGCCGCCCCACTGGCATTCGGTCTCTTTATTCCGGGAGCGTTCACCGGCGTTTACCGCTACAGCGTTCAGTATCGGCAGTTCCGTTATGTACAAAGGTTGTTTAAGAGTTACGTAAATCCTCACGTCCTGCAGCAGATCCTTGACTCTCCCGGTTCGGCCCTTTTTGACGGCCAGAGGGTCACCGTGAGCGTCATGTTTACCGACATCAGGAACTTTTCCACACTCTCAGAGGTATTGGACCCACAGGTGGTCGTCTCGGGGCTCAATCGGTATCTGGCCGAGATGACCGAGGCGGTTGTAACGGTGAACGGCTATATGAACAGATTTATGGGCGATGGCATCCTGGCTATCTTCGGGGCCCCGAATGTTTTACCCGACGATGGCGCCTGGGGCGCTGTGAGGTGCGGGCTGGACATGCTCGACCGCCTGCAGAGGCTCAATCTGTCCGAAATATTTCCCGGAATTCCCGAGATCAGGATCGGGATCGGCGTTCATACGGGTGAGGCTATCGTAGGCAATATCGGATGTTATCAAAAAATGGACTACTCCATAACCGGAGACACGCCTAATCTTGCATCGCGCATCGAAGGAATGACCAAAGTCTACAAGGTTCCCTTTCTGATAAGCGAGTCCACTTACGAACGTGTAAAGGACCGAATCGAGGCCCGATTCGTCGACAGTACCCAGGTCAAGGGCCGGAAGGAACTGGTAAATCTCTATGAGGTCGTGTCTCTTAAGGTCGGCTCAAATACTGCCGGCGCCTGAGAAAAGGGGCATAAACTCGCTTGAGTCTATTCCAAGGATAGTGATAATAGTGTTTAGATTTTGACAAACGCGAATGCCGGCGTTTTTCGTGTAACCAGCTTAACTTTCTGCAAAGGATTGGTAAACGTTCAGGGGGCCCCGTGTGATTTACACTTATCCCCAGGGAGGCCAAATGAGATGAGACGTAAAATACTAAAGGGCATACTTGCCGGATTAGGGATTTTGCTTTTGTGGTCCTCTTCTTCATTCGCTCTGAGCTCGTGGAAAGTCTGCGACTCATCGGGTGAAGCATTCTTGACCCACGGAAACGACACGACTGCCGCCGTCATCGGATCGGATATTGCCTCGGGAGACACATTGGCGGTAAAGGACGGGGCGTGGGTTGAACTTGTGTCCACCGGCGACTGCGAGGTCTGGGAACTCAAGGGAGATCGGCGATATACCTTCGCGGAACACGAAGTAATGGGCCATGAAGGCGATAAGGTCCCACCGGCTCACCGCCTTGCGGTTTGTTTCAACCCTGCCGCATTTTCAATGGGCAAGGCGCAAAGAATCGGGGGCATAATAGAACGAGGGGGATCGGTCGATGATGAACTGGTTGAGACGGGATCAAACGCGGCGCTGATTAACCTCATTATTTTCCATGCCTTGAGCGGGCAGGACATCGAGAAGGCCAGGCCCTACTATGAAATGCTGAAACAGCGAGCCCCGGGGTCTGCGTTTGTTAAAAGCGTATCGGGACTTTTCGAAACAAAAACGCCTGACAAGAAGTAGGGGCCGGGCCCGATTCTGCCGCCGCGGGTTTATTTTCTTACTCCATGTCTGGCGGAACAGAACCGATGGTATTAGGTTCAGAGGACTTTGGCCCTGAATATTTGAGCTCTCCACCGAGAGGACGGTCTTTCGGCCGGCAGCTTTCCCATTCGGGTTCGAACGAAGTGTGATATGGCCGAAATCATCGAAATCGAATCAATCGACTGCCATACTGTTCCTATTATCAGTCCGGCCGCCCTGTTGCAGCTGACCTGTAACTTTTTTGTAACTGCTTTGGCGATAATGCAGTTTATAAAATGACAATTTGCGGGCGGCCCCCGCTGACTGTCGGGTTGAGAACTTGATGGGGAGACATGTTGTGACGTTCGACCGACTTATTAACCGGGAAAAGATACTGGAGTTGATAGAAGGGGCATCCGGAAAGGGTGTCAAGGTAGGCATCCTTGACAGCGGGGTTGATTTCACCCACCCCGCCATTGCGGATGCCGCGCACCGGTCCTTCGAGATACGAGAATCCCAGGGTAATTTTGTGGCCCGCGAGGGACCGGGAACGGACGTCCTGGGTCACGGCACCATGTGCGCCGGCGTAATTCACGAGATCGCGCCTGAAGCCGAACTCTATAATATCAAGACCCTCGACGAACGCGGGCAAAATTCTCCCGGCAAGGTCATTTGCGGGATCCAGTGCGCCATTGCCCAGGGTCTCCATGTGCTCAATCTCAGCCTGGTCTCTCTTAACATGTCCAGAAACACCATTGTCGATATGCTCTACTGGGTGGAAAAAGCCTATTATGGCGGGATGATTCTCATTGCAGCCACGGATAACAAGCAAAAACGGGGGTTTCCGGGCGATTATTCATCCGTGATCGCTGTCGATTTTCAACATTTTCCTGATTTCAGGTCATTTAACTACTTTCTGGGTAAAGCGGTTGAAATTGAAGCTAAAGGGGTTTACGTCCAGGCGCCGTTTCCGGGAAACACGTACATTTCGACAACCTGTACGAGCATTGCCTGCCCGCATGTTACCGGCCTGGTGGCGCGTCTTCTCTCCTCGATGCCGGGACTCACACCCTTTCAAGTAAAAACGCTCCTGATGGCGGCAAGAGCCAATTGCGAAAAAGTATAGGAGGCTATATGGACATCCTTGAAGCAATTGAGAGGGTGAGTAAGTCGATTGAGGCATTGTCCAATGAAGTCAGGGATCTGAAGTCTCTGGCTTCCGGAGCTTCACCGTCAGGCCCGTATTCCTTGCATGCGGAATGCGCACCTGACGATCAGGTCAAGATCGTCTTGAGTTATCTTGCAATGAACCCCGGCATGGAAAAAGACGAAATGCTCAATACGCTCCTGACCTGCGCCATGAACGTCGTCAGGGCTGAAGGGGCGGGACTGTGTCTTTATGACGACAAGAAAGACGTGCTTGTCTTCCGCGCCGCGGTGGGGATTGCCGCCGACCAGATTATAGGCTTCGAGGTGCCCCTGACCAACTCACAGCACGGTATTGCTTTCCGAATGCGTCAGGTCATCTCGTCAACCCCCATGAACAGGGCGATCGACGCAACCACCGGGGAGCACTATCGCAACGTTCTGATTGCCCCTCTTATAGTTAACAATGAGGCTATAGGAACGCTCTCAGCCGTCAATAAAAAGACGGAAGACCAGTTTACCCCGCAGGACATCGAGGATTACACGGGTTTTGCGGAAGTGGCTGCCCATATTATCCGGCAGCGCCTGCGCGAATACAACCTCAAGCAGATAATCGAAGGAGAGGCGGCCAAAATTCCTGTGGAACTCTCAGGGGTTAAGAGCCTCACGGACGATTTGGACCTTTTGGAAATAATCAAAAACATAGTCACAATAGGAAGCAGGTCCCCAGAAATGGTTCCTTTGTGCAGGCAACTTATCGGCGCCCTGGCAAACATGGATTGACGGCGCTGCATTCCGCCTCCCTTGCAGCTCTATTCGAGCTCTTGCGAATAGTTGAGCTCAATTGGCCCCAGGCCTGCAAGACACATCTTTCGGTGAACCAAATCCGATTGTTTCAATGGAGAGGATGTCATGACACTTGTAAAGGGCCCGGACGGCACTTTGTACGATGTTCCCGATGGAAATCTTGAACAATACGAAATTGCCCCGGAAGACCTTGTGGATAAAATGGAGGCCTCCGGTGTGAAACCGCCGCCCGGGATCAATCCGCAACAGACCGGACACCATATTCCGCCGATGCGCCTTTGTCTGAAGCGCTAATTCGTAAACCTTCACTGCGGGAGCAGCGCCGAAAGTCTCTATAGCCTGCCCCGGACCCGGTCCGGGCCCCCTGCGAGGTGGTTTAGATGCGTATCGAAACCTTTTTTGAACCCATCGTGTATGTGACGGCCAAGGTAACGCACGGCTGCAACCTGAAGTGCAAGTATTGCAAGGTGGATTCGTTATCTAAAGCGGCCATGAAGATGTCACTGGAAACGGCCAAAAAAGCGGCGCGTCTCCTGATCGAAAATTCCACCTTCTCTTCCCTGTGGTTCAACATGCACGGAGGGGAGCCCCTGCTCATGCCCGACGAATGGATCGAAGAGGTGGTCTGCTATGCCTCGGAGCTTGCCGCCAGGCATTCCAAACAGGTCAAGTTTCCAATAGCTACCAATGGCACCCTGCTGCCCGAGGAGCGCCTTGTCAAACTCCACAAGCTGGGGATTGATTTTTCCATGAGCTGCGACGGTCCTCCTGGAATACATAATATCATGCGGGGCCGGGGGGCAACCGTCTACGAGACATACCAATTGTTCAAAAAGCATAAGGTCCGCGTTGGCATAATGGCGGTTATCAGCAGGGGCAATTATGACAAGATGAAAGAGATCATGGATTGGTATCGCGAACTGGGGATTCGCTCTTTTCTGTCAAATTTCGTCGAAGCCCAGGGCCGCGGCGTCAACAATCACCTTTTGAACCCACAGGAAATGTATGAAAGCGGGGTTCAAATTCTGGATCACATGTGCGAAACCGGCATTTCGGTATCCAATGACGACATGTTACGCAAGGTTGCCTGGTTTTCGCAAGGCCGAACAAATGGTGAAGCTCTTGCGTGTCCGAACATAGAATGCCACGCAGGCAGGCACATGGTTGCAGTTGATATGGATGGGAGCATTACGACTTGTGGGAGTGCTGATACTTCAGATTACCTGCTCGGTCACATTGACCGCGATATAGATGATGGTCAATATAAGAATGTGCTCCATCGCTTTCACGATAAGGGAAGATGGATTATACGCTGTTTCGACTGCTCCGCGAAACAGATTTGCTGTCATGGCTGTACTACTGCCTGTAATAAATCAAGTGACTATAGGGAATATATGTGCCAATATACTCGGATGATATGGACACACTTATGTGAGCATCCTGAAAAGGCAAATCACATAAATGATATAATAAGCGGGCGCAAGACTCAATATGTGCAACAGAGTGGACAGTGAGCAGAAAAATGCCTTTGCGTGAAGGTGTTTTTGCTGTTCGCCGTTACCGCTCATTTACGGAGAATCGGGAATCGCAACAATTCTAAAAAAAGGAGAAGATCATGGCCGTTGTGAGAAGTCTCGAAGGAACGTTTTATGACATCCCCGACAGCGAACTCGAACAATACAAAGTTCCCGCCGATCAGGTGAAGTCCCTGATGGAAGCATCGGGCCAAAAACCGCCGCAGAACCCGGCACAGCAGCAGGGACAGCAGGGGCAGCAGGGACAGGGCAAAGCGACCGGCGGATCGCCGCAGATCCTTGTCCAGTTCATAACGCAAGCGCCCGCCACCCCCCAACCGAAGCAGGGGCAGGCGCCGCCGCCGGCAGGCGAAGAGGAAAAGGTCGAACCTCAGTGGTACTGGGTAAACTGGGCCAATTGGGCAAACTGGTACAACTGGTACTAATCGCTCGCCCGAGAACCGTGAAATTGCCAATTAGTTTGCAGTGCACATGGAACGGGAGGCGGTCATCCGGGCGAAGTCCGCCTTTTGTTCCATGCCTCATAAGGCCTGAGTTCAGATATTTTCTCGAAGAAACATTCGATAAGGATATTGTGCATGGAAATGCAAAATCCGCAAGGTATGCCCAATATTGCCCCATTATCTGTAGGGCAGAAGGTTTCAAACGCCCTATTTTTCGTTGAATATTTGAAACCTGTCTTATGGATACTGATATTGGTTGTTGTCATCAATTTGATATCAGCTTCCAGTTTAATACCTATCATGGATTTTGGAAGGATTTTGACCGATTACTTCGGGGAACGACGATCCGTGGTGTGGTCTTTCATCAGTTCGTTCGCTGCCCCGCAGAATTCCATATATGTGTACGTCATTTTGGCAGCGCTGCTTACGGTCATTTCCGGCATTGTTACGCTCATATCCAATTATTGCGGCAGTTACGTTCGAGAGTTTATGTTGAGAAATCTCAGGCTCGACGTCTACAAGAGCCTCGAGCATCTGAATATGCAATCGGTGAACAGAAGGGGAGCGGGAGATTATGTACAGGGTATTCACCGGGACGTTTACGCGGTGGATCAATTGTTCAGCGAACTCTTTAACAGGACGCTGCCTCAGGCCATATTCGCCGGTGTCGCTTTCGCCGTTTTGCTCAATATCAACTGGGTCCTGACCCTGATATTATTCGCATCCGGCTTCGTGCTCTTTCCGATTTTCACCATCTGCAACGGGAGAGTCAACTATCTTTCCGGGTACCTGCGGTTCGCCTTCACCGTCATGTCGGACCTGTTGATAGAGACCGTCGGCGGGTTTAGGGACATTGTAGCGGGGGGGCGATTCGACCGGTTCGCGGGCCGGTTCGACGATATTCTGAAAAGATCGCAGGGCAGCGCGGTGAGCATAGCCTGGTGGGGACAGGTCGGGGGCATATCGACAACGTCTCTGATGAGCCTTTTCAGTGCAGTCCCGATCATTGTGGTGATTCCCCAACTGTTGAAGGCTCACGCCGCGGGTCAGCCCGCAACGGTTTCCGCCCTGATCGGCGCCACTATTTCATATGTGCTGTTTCTCCAACAATTGCTGCAGATCTATTCCGTTGTATACAATTTTCTTCAGCAGGCTGCCCTGACTTCCCCAAGTTTTCAAAGCCTTCGGATTATGCTGACACCCGAACCCAGGAGATTTGCACAGATCGCTCCCGCCAAATCCGAGAACCTTCCAGCACTGTTATCACCCGTTCGATCCATCCGTTTTGACGGCGTATCGATGGCCTTCAACGGCCGTCCCGTCTTTGACGGACTGGATTTTTCGATACCGGGAGGAAAGATTTCGGCCATCGTGGGGCAAAGCGGTTCGGGCAAGACCACCATATTCAACTTGCTTTTGCGTCTTCTCGACCCTACGAACGGGAAGATCTTGATCAACGGCAAATCTCTGGAATCCATCGATGAAAAGCAGCTCAAAAAAATAATGGGGCTTATTCCTCAGGACCCCTTTATTTTTAACAGTTCCCTTCGTGAAAACCTGCTTATGGCCTCTTCCGACGGATTAGACGAGAATTTGATCAACAGGGCCATAGACCTGGCCCAACTCCGTGAATTCGTTCAATCCCGTGAGGATGGCCTGGATTTCATCGCAGGGCATATGGGCAGAAACCTTTCAGCAGGCGAGAAGCAGCGCCTCGCCCTGGCCCGTTTGATCGTGCAGGACCCGGAAATAATTATTTGCGATGAATACACGGCCAATATCGATGTGAAGACTGCAGGGCTGATTCACGAGGTTATGCGAAGCGAATTTTCCGGTCGCACGCGAATCATTATCACTCATCAGCTTTACACCATTAAAGGCGCCGATCACATCATAGTCCTGGACAAAGGCATGATCGTCCAGGCTGGGGCCCACGACGAACTGCTGGCCCAACCTGGCGTTTACAGGGATCTATGGGAGTTGCAAAAACTTTCATAAAATCAGTGAATGCCTTTCATCTAAAGGGGTGTCCGGGTCGGAGGGGGCAGGCGCCGCCGAAGGCAGCGCCGTGCCTAACGCAGCGGCAATCCCGGCCGGCGGTCCCGCCGCCAGTGAGCATGAGCAGAAAAAACACTTTCAACTCTCAGCTTTCAACCTTCATAATTTTTTCGGCTCACTGTTCTTTATTGTTGTGCATACTCCTGCTTAGCCTGTGCCTTTCATCTAAAGGGGTGTCTGGGTCGGAGGGGGCAGGCGCCGCCGAAGGCAGCGCCGTGCCTGATGCAGCGGCAATCCCGGCCGGCGGTCCCACCGCTATCCCGGCCGGCGGTCCCACCGCCGTACCCGCCGACAGGATTATCCGGCTGAACAAAGAAGTCATCAGTCTCTACAGGCAAGGCAACTACCAGGAAGCCCTCACTCATGGCATCGAGGTCTGCGAGACCGCGCGGCGCGACCTGGGAGATGAACATCCGGAATTTGGCAGCTGTATCAGCAACTTGGCTTTAATTTACGAAGCGACTGGAAAATACAGCCAGGCGGAGCCGCTCTTGAAGCAGTCGCTTGAGATTTCCAGGAAAGCCTTCGGAGAAAACGATCCGGATTTCGTCACCAGCCTCAACAATCTTGCAAACTTCTACGCGGCCACGGGTAAGTATGCCGAGGCCGAGGCCCTCTACCGTCAATCCCTGGGAATCATAAGCGCCGGCGCGGGCGAGGAGAACGCTTTTTTCGTAAAAGGTCTGAACAACCTCGCTTTGCTGTACAAGTCCATGGGCAACTATGTTGAAGTGGAGCCGCTCTATAAGAAGGCAGCCGAAATTGTGCTTAAGATCTCCGGAGAAGACCAGCCTGACTACTCCATTGTCCTTAACAACCTTGCGCAATACTACTACCTGGCGGGAAGGTACCAGGAGGCTGAAGCAATCTATGGTAAGTCTTTGAGCATTGCCCGAAAGGTCCTGGGTGAACAGCATCCGGTATATGCCCGCACCTTGAATAACCTGGGTTCTTTGTATGAAGCCATGGGCAATTATGCGAAAGCTGAGTCCTGTTACCAGGAGGCACTTTCGATTCTCGCCTCGAAATCGGGAAAGGATAGCCCAGATGTGGCAACGGCGCTGAATAATCTTGCGGGTTTATACAAGACAATAGGGGACTATGGCAAGGCGGACTCATTTTACCGTCAGGCCAACGATGTCTGGCGCGCCGCCGTTGGAGAAACAAATCCGAGTTACGCTGTCGGCCTCAACAACGTGGCCGATCTCTACTATTCAATGGGAAAGTTTGAAGCAGCTGAGCAATTGTACGTCAAGGTGCTGGAAATCCAGCGTTCCAGCCTCGGCCAAAACCACCCGGACGTGGCCTTGAGCATGCAAAACCTCGCAGCGCTCTACAAAATCATGGGCAGGTACAAGGAAGCTGAAACGCTATACCGGCAGGCTCTCGACATATGGAAACCGGCCCTGGGAGATAGACATCCGGATGTCGCCCTTACCTTGCACAACCTGGCGTCGCTCCACCAGGCAATGGGCAGTTACGGGGAGGCCGAACCCCTCTACCTGCAGGCCCTTGAAATCAAGACTGCAGTTCTTGGAAAGGACCACCCCGATGTGGCTACCACCCTGAATAGCCTAGCGGCGCTATTTGCAGCCACTTCCCGCGAACAGCAGGCCCTGGAGCTTATGAAGCAGGCTCAAAGCATAGATGACCATTTGATCCGGCATGTCTTTTCCTTCGCCTCGGAGAGCCAGCGCATGGGATACATCAAGGCCCTCCGCGGGGAGATGGACAGCTTTCTATCTTTGGTTTCCCGGCACCTGTCAAATTCGCCTGCCGCGGTGATGGACGCGATGGACATGGTGCTGAAACGCAAAGCGATCGTGGCAGAAGCGTTGGCGGCCCAGCGGGATGCTGTTCTGGGCGGGCGTTATCCCGATCTGGCGCCGACTCTTCATAAGCTAAGGACCCTGAATGCTCAGATTGCCCGGAAGATTATGTCCGGTCCGGGTCCGGAAGGCCCGGAAGCCCATCGCGAATTGCTGGAGAAATGGAAAGCGGAGAAGGAGAGCATCGAAGTCTTGCTGGCGAGCCGGATCCCTGAGATCGACCTCGAAAGAAGACTTGCGGACGCCAATCGGCGGAAGGTTGCCGATGCGCTTCCCGAAGGCGCGGTCCTTGTTGAGTTCGTTCGGTTCAATCCCTTTGACTTCAAGGCAATACCCGCCCAGGGGCAGTCTCCATGGAAACCCGCCCGCTATCTGGCTTTTGTACTGCCGGCAGGTGAACCGCGGAACATCAGGATGATCGACTTGGGCGATGCGGATGCCATCGATGCTATGATCTCGGATTTCAGAATCGCTATTAAAGCCGATAAACCCAGTGCAAGGGTGGGTGCAGCGGGAGATGCCCGGGTGCCGCGGGTCGACATTGGTCCTAAACTCCGCGAAGCGCTTTTCGATCCTATAAAAAAGGGCTTGGGCGAGCGTAAGCGGCTTTTCCTCGCCCCCGACGACAAAATCTACCTTCTGCCCTTCGGCGTGCTGCCCGAGGACAAAGAACGCTGTATCATCGACGACTACTATATCAGTTACGTCGGCGCCGGACGGGACGTTTTGCGTTTCGGCGCGCCATGGGCCCCGGGATCTGCCGATCCTTTGGTGATCGCCGACCCCGACTATAATCTCGAACTCGACGCCAAAACCGCTCAAACCGGACAAACCGCGGCGCGCGAAAGGCAGTCTCGAGACATGGCCGGCTATGCTTCCCGGTTCGAGCGCTTGCCCGGCACGCGGGTAGAAGGTGAACATATTGCGGACATGCTGGGCGTCAAACCGATCGAGGGAGGGCTGGCCACAAAACGGCAGCTTGAAAATGCCAACTCGCCCCGCATCCTGCACATAGCGACTCACGGCTTTTTTCTGCCGGATCAGGCGCTTGTCCCAGGGACAAAGGATTCTCAGACGGATCGGGGCAAAAGTGCGGCCGCCGATACGGCCAACCCGCTGTCACGTGGTGTGGAAAATCCGCTGCTGCGCTCAGGGCTTGTACTGGCGGGAGCCAACACGTGGCTGTCCGGAAAGACGGAGTCCCCCGAGGCTGCCAATGGCATCCTGACGGCCGAAGATGCTTCAGGGCTCGACTTGCTTTTCACCGATCTTGTCGTTTTATCGGCCTGTCAGACGGGACTTGGAGACATAAAGGTCGGCGAGGGTGTTTTCGGGTTGCGCAGGGCGTTTCTTCTGGCTGGAGCCAAAACGCTCCTCATGAGCTTATGGAAGATTCCGGACGAAGAAACCCGGATGTTAATGGAAGGCTTCTATAAACGCATATTGGAAGGCAAACCTCGGGCGGACGCCCTGCGAGAAGCCCAGTTGGCGGTCAAGGCCGCTATTCCGGAGCCGCTTTACTGGGGCGCTTTCATCTGCCAGGGCGATCCGGGGCCGTTGCCGAAACATGTTGACACGGAGTCGCGGTGACGCGAGGACAAAAGATCCACCGCAGAGGCGCAGAGAACGCTGAGAAAAGCTTTTTAAGGCAGGATTTGCAGGACTAACGGAAAAAGCTATTTCCAGGTCCCGAAAATCCTTCTTGATTTGTTGAATCTTGATTTTCTCCGCGTCCTTTGCTCCGCGGTGAAAAGTTTTTTCTTCACGCGTCCCCGCACTCTGTAGTTCCCGTGTCGGTCTTTACGAAAGGAGAGATTTATGGCGAGAGTCAAATCGAGACGTACGCTTTGTCTGGCCTTGTTCGGGGCCCTGGCCGTGCTGATGTCCCCGGCCACCCTTCTGTCGGAGCAGGGGACAAAAATCATAAGGTTTGTCCCTGATACAGCTGTTCGCAGCGTTCGGGAGGGCAAGTGCTGGACCGGTTCCAATGCGGTTTCCAGGCCTGATGCCTGGCGCTGCATGGCGGGAAACGATATTATCGATCCCTGCTTTGCGTCCGCAAAGGGCAAATTTGTTGTATGCGGTCCCAATCCGGCTAAGGGCAATCCGGGATTTGTCTTGAAGTTGACCGAACCGTTGCCGAAGCCCGATCTGCCGGTCCAGTCTTCGTCGAATGAATCCGGGAGCGGGTGGCTGGTCGAACTGGCCGACGGGACCATATGCAGACCGGTTACAGGCAGAAGCGACGAGATCGAAGGTAAGGCGGCGAACTATTATTGCGAGACCGGACAACCAGGTAAGGAAATTGTCCTGCTGGATGGTCTCGATACCCAAAGACCTTTGTGGACAACTGTGAAGGCGACGGTTGTCCGAGGTGCCGGAGGACCCAAGCTCATAAAATCGGAAAAAATGGCCGTCAAGACGGTCTGGCAATGATGAAAAAACTGGATGAAGTCTGAATAATCGCCCGCGGGCCGTTGGACACGATGCCGGCAGCGTGATTTTTTTCGCGTGAAATGGAACCTTTTTTCATGAACGCTGTCGGAGAACAGATAGAGAAGAAACCCGCCAAAGGGACGCATGGCCCCGGCCCCTCAGGCGCCCGCCTCGCGGAGCGTCGAGACCTTGGCTGCGGCCCCGCCGCCTTAGCTATTTCTTGCCTGATTCTGAAAATATGGTAGATAGGGAGCCGGATTATGTCCGCCGATTTTGGTTCCGGTCCCCAGAATATTGGATAATCATGAAAAACCAGAATACACACTCGATACTGTGCCCGAACTGCAGAAGGCTTATCAGCAACGACGAAGCGGTCTGTCCTCACTGTGGTTTGAACCATCCCGGCTCTCGCTGGAAAAATGTTGTCCTGGCCGGCGGTATCTTCAGCGCCGACCGGATCCTCACGTACATCATCGCGCTCAACGCCGGGATGTACATCTTATCGCTTCTCCTGAATCCGGCATCCACCGGTTTTTCTCTTAACCCTCTGAGCTTTCTCTCGCCCAGCTCCAGGAGCCTGCTTCTCCTCGGCGCGACGGGAAGAATCCCCATCGACCAGTTCCATCGCTGGTGGTCGGTCCTGAGCGCCAACTATCTGCACGGAAGCATCCTGCATATACTCTTCAACATGATCGCTTTGCGGCAAATCGGCCCGTTTATTCTCCAGGAGTATGGAAGCTACAGGATGTTTTCGATTTTTACCCTTAGCGGGGTCGGGGGTTACCTGGTGTCCTACTGGGCTGGAATCCCTTTTACGATAGGGGCTTCAGCCTCCGTTTGCGGCCTTATCGGCGCAGCGCTCTACTTCGGGAAAAGCAGAGGCGGGTACTTCGGGCAGATGATCTACCGGCAGGTGGGCGGCTGGGCCATTGGAATTTTCGCATTTGGCTTCCTGGTGCCTGGGATCAATAATTGGGCGCACGGTGGAGGCCTGCTTTGCGGGGCCCTGGCAGCATTCATTATGGGCTACCAGGAGCGCAAACAGGAAAACTATGTTCATAAGCTCACGGCATGGATTTGTGGTCTGGCCACTTTGGGCGTGCTGATCTGGGCGGTCGGTTTTTCTTTGCTGATTGTTTTTTACAGCCGCCTGTCTTAGGTCTCTTATTTGCCGTCACCATCCTGAGGCATGGGGTCGGGAGGGTGATATCACCTGAATTTAACTGGCCAGGAAAAGTCGGTGTGGCCATCGCCAACCGGCTTCCGAATATTACCCTGAGCACCGATATAGGCTCCGGGGCCCCTTCGATAAGTCAGCTGTTCACTCCCGGCGCAGGCTTCTGCTGGAAGCGGGACCGTTTATGCTTCTCCCCATTCCTTTGCGCAAAAGAAATTGAATTTGGAAGGCATCTCTTATAATCTGTCCAGGAATTCAGGGTTGGCCCCTTCTTGATGCAAGCTCACCGGTAAAAGCCTCTCGATAGAACTCGGTGCCCTGAGACACTCTTATTGTTTTGCGGGCTTTTCACGGATACTTGAAGGTTCGGGGATGGAACAACGACATTTCGGCCTGACTGCGGGAAGACAGGGTGAGCATCTGGGCCGGTTTTAAAAAACGGAGGTTGGGTGACAGATATCAGAATTCGCAAATCCAGTCCTCCAAGACCACTCTTCCGGCTTCCATTCCCGGCAGTCTGTCTTGCCTTGATAATTAGCGCCATTGCGTTTACGGGTTGCAGCGATAAAAAGCCGGGGTCTGCCACGGAGCCGGGCTTCGGCCATACCATCGAAAACAAAGGGTCCGATACTCTCGTAAACCTGGCGCTGGCATGGGCTGAAGTTTTCATGCGGGAGCACCCGGATGTTAGCATATCGGTCACGGGAGGGGGCAGTGGAACTGGAATTGCCGCCATGATAAACGGCACGGTTGCCATCGCAAACGCATCCCGGGAAATGAAACCCGAGGAGATGGCGGCCGCCAAAGCCAACGGTATCGATCCCATTGAATTCGTTGTTGCGCACGACGCAATAGCGGTGGTTGTCAACCCCTCCAACCCGGTTGAGCATTTGACCCTACAACAGATTTCAAAGATTTACACCGGCGAGATCAAGAACTGGACGGAACTCGGGGGCGAGAATAGGCCTATTGTGCTGTTGTCCAGGGAGTCCAATTCAGGAACTTATGTCTATTTTCTGGAAAACGTAATCCGGATGGGAGACAACAAAAGCAAACTTCTGTTTTCGCCCGACACGCTGCTCCTCGCATCGAGCGAGGGGATCAGCAGTGAAATTCGTCAAAATCCGAATGCTATCGGATATGACGGCCTGGGCTATGTGACTCCGGACCAGAAAGTCATAGCGGTATCGAAGAATGAAAACGGCCCCTTTGTGGTCCCGTCGGCAGAAACCGTCAAATACTACCCTATTGCCCGCCCGCTCTACATGTATACGGCTGGCAAACCCGCGGGACAGATAAAAGACTACATCGAATGGATACTCAACGGTGGCCAGACGCTTGTCACAAAACTGGGCTTTGTCCCTTTATAGTAACATTTTACAAAGGCTTCTGAGGCGGATAGCCGGTTCATCAGAGACAGTGGGAAAATCCTGGAGCGAGTTTGTTATCGAGTCCACTATTCGCATACTCGGATTTTCAACGATCGGCTTCGTCCTCCTCATCTTTTTCTTCCTGCTGAGGGAAGGCCTCCCTGTATTGTGGGAGGTTTCTCCGGGTAATTTGTTCGGGACCCGGTGGTATCCCACGTTCGATTCTTTCGGCACCCTGCCCCTGATCCTCGGATCGGCTTACGTGACGGTAGCCGCAATAGTCATAGCCCTTCCCCTGGGAGTTGCAACGGCGGTGTTTGTCCGTGAAGCCGCCCCGGACTGGGCCCGTGAAATTCTGAAACCACTGATCGAGGTCCTTGCCGGAATACCTTCCGTGGTCCTTGGATTTTTCGGAATGCACGTCATAGCGCCCATGGTGCGCACCGCTCTAAATGCTCCGACCGGTCTTACGGCCTTTACCGGCGCGGTGCTTCTGGCCTATATGTCCCTTCCAACGATTATCAGTGTCGCGGAGGACGCCCTGGACAGTGTGCCGAAGAATTATCGGGATGCGGCTCTGGCCATGGGGGCTACCAAGTGGCAGACCATCTGGCGGGTGGTTGTCCCCGCCGCGCGCTCCGGCATCGCAATGGCCGTGATGCTCGGCATGGGCCGGGCGATAGGTGAGACGATGGCCGTCATGATGGTTACGGGAAATGCGGCCCGGATGCCTCTTAGCCTGGGGTCGCTCTTCATGCCCGTGAGGACCATGACAGCTACAGTGGCAGCCGAGATGGGAGAGGTCGCAAGCGGGAGCGTCCACTATCATGCTCTTTTTGGAATCGGGATCATCCTCTTCATTCTCACGTTTATCATCAATATTGTAGCTGCAAGCGCAATTTTCAAAAAACGCCGAAAGGGAGGTTTGCGCTGATGAACCGGTATTGGACGCAACGGATAGGATTCGCTGTGCTGACCATGTCGGCGATAGCCGTAGTTGCGCCCATTTTGATCGTGATAGGCATTATTTTCGTTGAAGGCGCAAGGGCCATTTCCTGGGAATTCATTTCAGGCATGCCTTACGAAGGGATGAAAGAGGGGGGTATCTTCCCTGCCATAGTTGGAACGCTCTTATTGACATTGGGTACCGCCCTTGCGGCCATCCCGGTCGGAGTGGCCGGAACGGTTTATCTGTCCGAGTATGCCAGAGACACATGGATGACGCGGGCCATCCGGCTTGCGATCGTAAACCTCGCAGGCATTCCTTCCATTGTGTACGGGCTTTTCGGACTCGGCATATTTGTCCTTTTCCTGCACATGGGAACTTCGATCATGGCTGGTGCGCTGACCCTGGCTATCATGACCCTGCCGGTCATCATCAGCACCTCCGAAGAAGCGCTCCGGGCCGTACCCATGGAATTCCGCACCGTCAGCGCAAGTCTTGGCGGCACCCGCTGGCAGGGGATCCGCAATATCGTGCTTCCTCAGGCCATGCCGGGCATAATAACCGGCATTATCCTCGGCCTTTTGCGGGCCGCCGGTGAGACCGCCCCGATTCTGTTTACCGTTGCGGCCTTCTATCTGCCCCGCCTGCCGCAATCGCCTTTCGACCAGGTCATGGCGCTGCCCTATCACCTCTATGTAATAAGCACCCAGGTGCCCGGAATGCCCATTAGCGTTCAGTACGGCACGGCGCTTGTTCTGCTCATTCTCGTCCTTTCCATGAACATTGCGGCGACACTCCTGCGAAGCTATTTCCGCAGGAGGCGGCAATGGTAGAGCCTAAAATATTCATCGAGGACATCAACTATTTTTACAGCGATTTCCAGTCTTTACGCAACATTACGCTGGAGGTGCCACGCAACTCCGTGACTGTTTTTTTCGGCCCGGCGGCGGGCGGCAAGACAACATTGCTGCGTCTCATCAACAGGCTGAACGATCTGGTGGAAGATACGCGCATGACGGGACGCATTCTGCTGGACGGCAAGAACATCTACGACCCGGACATCAACATCGCAACCCTGCGGCGCCGTGTCGGAATGGTTTTCGCTCTCCCTCTGCCTCTTCCAGGGACTGTTCGCGAAAATGTGACCTACGGGCTGAAGCTGGCAGGAATGCGGGAGCGCCACAGGACCGATGAGATCGTCGAACGCTGTCTCACTCAGGCAGCTCTATGGGACGAAGTAAAGGACCGGCTGGACAGCCCGGCAACCGCTCTTTCGGGAGGCCAGCAGCAAAGGCTTTGCATCGCCAGAAGCCTGGCACTGGAGCCCGAAGTGCTGCTGCTCGACGAACCGACTTCGGGGCTGGACCCGATTTCAACGCGCAAGGTCGAAGAATCTCTGCAGGAACTCAAACAGTTTTATACTATCATTATCGTTCCGCATAGCATACAGCAGGCAGCAAGAGTGGCGGATCAAGCCGCTTTCCTTCTTATGGGCGACCTGATCGAATACCGGCCTGGAACGGAGATATTCACAACCCCTCGGGACAGGCGGACAGAAGACTACATTACGGGCCGTTTCGGATAGCCCCAAAGCGGATAGATGGAAAAAATCAGGGTAGAAAACCTCAATTTCTATTACGGCAAAAAACTTGCCCTCAGCAACATCTCGATGTCCATTCAGGATAGACGCATAACCGCGCTCATAGGGCCTTCAGGGTGCGGCAAATCGACTTTTCTGCGCTGCCTCAACCGGATGAACGACACGATTAAAGGCACAAGGGTGGAAGGCCGGGTCGAGTTCGACGGGCGTGACATTTACAGCCCCGGCACTCATGTGGTCGAACTGCGCAGGCGGGTCGGAATGGTGTTCCAGCGTCCCAACCCCTTCCCTCAATCCATTTTCGACAATATCGCATTCGGCCCTCGAGTGCTTGGATTTCATAAGAATCATGTGGAACTGTCCGATATAGTCGAGCAGAGTCTTCGGAGCGCAGTCCTCTGGGACGACGTGAAAGACAGGCTCAAAGAGGATGCGTTGGCCCTGTCTCTTGGCCAGCAGCAAAGGCTTTGCATTGCTCGGACCATAGCAGTGAAACCGGAAGTGATCCTTATGGACGAACCCTGCTCCGCCCTTGACCCGATAGCGACCCTCCAGGTCGAGGAACTGATACAGGCACTCAAGAAAGACTACTCAATCGTTATTGTCACCCACAACATGCAGCAGGCATCCCGGGCTTCGGACTTTACGGGCCTGTTCTGGCTCGGCGAACTGGTCGAATTCGACATAACCGAAAGCATCTTCACCCGACCGAACCAGAAACTCACGGAGGACTACATTACCGGCAGGGCGGGATAAACCCGCTCAGGCCTGATCCGAGGGGAGATTCAATGTCGAGAAGCATATTGGAAAAAGGATTGGAAAGGCTTCAAGATGAACTCTGCGACTTTGGCGGCATGGTGCATCACACCGTTGTCGAGTCGATCGAAGTTTTGAGAAACCGGGATATCGACGCTGCAAAACAGTTGATTAATGCTGACTCGGTCCTCAACCGAAAGCGGTTCGCCATCGAATCGGATACCCTGGCCCTGATCGCAAGGCAGCAGCCCCTGGCGACAGACCTGCGCACTCTGGCGGCCGTGCTCAATATAGCAACCGAACTCGAACGAATCGCCGACTATTCCAAGAGCAATGCGAGAAACACTATAAAGCTCGGAACACAACCTCCGTTAACCCCGCCCATGAACATCCCCCAAATGGCAGGACTGGTATCCGATATGCTCCAAAGTTCGCTCATCTCGTTTACAGGGCGCAATGTTGAAATGGCAGGAGAGATTGCCTCCCACGATCCGGAAGTTGACCTTTTATATGAACAGATTTACCGCGAACTGATGAGCTCTGTGATCGCAGATCCCCGCAACATTGAGAGCGCCAGTAACCTGATGTGGGTTGCCCACAACCTGGAACGAACCGCCGACCGGGCCGTCAATATCTGCGAGCGGGTTATCTTTACGGTAACAGGCGAAGTGAAAGAACTCGACGACTCGGAACCGGATTTGCTGGAATGGGGCTTCCCCGCTGCCTTCCACTCCACCCTCAACGGCCGCAACAATGAAAAGTAAAACCCCGGGGCGGCAAGATCAATAGCTTCCATCAGGCCACCCCGCCGAGCTAATCAGGCAGCTTTAAGCACTCTACAGATATCTGCTTTATTCAGTGCGAACTCTTTAAACGAAATGGGCGTCCTCCCCGTCACTTCGCGCACCTTATCAGTTATTTCAGCCATCAAACCCTTGCGCACCAAAGCAAAGAGTTGAACAATGTACTGAATCGCGCTCTCGGGCATCCCCTGTTCCCTGACGTTTTGCATCATTTCCGTTTCGGAGATGGGATGGTAGGTCACCGTCCTTCCGCAGACATCGGATATGATTTCGACCGCCTGCCCATAACTCAATGCTTCGGGGCCCGTAAGGTCGTATTCGGCCCCATGGAGCTTTCTTTCAAATACGACAGCGGCGACCTCGGCTATGTCGCTGACCGAAATGAAGCTGGTCCTGGCATCACCAGCCGCCACACTGATCTCCCCGCTCTCGATCATGGGAGCGGCCCAGCCGGTGGAGAAGTTCTCCATGAAAAAGTTGGGGCGAAGTATCGTGTAGGCAAGTCCCGACTTTTTCAAGTGCTGCTCGATTATCCTCAGAGGAGACCGCTCGACTTTATCCGCTCCCAGCGCTGAATTGAACACAACATGTCTGACTTTCATCTCCCTGGCCCTGTCAATGAAAGGAATCAACTTTGCCGGGGCCTCGAAATCGAGGGGGGGAGCGATGAGAAAAAGGCCCGATATCTGGTCGAGTGCGGCTTTGTGGAGGCCTGGGTCCTCAAAGTCAAAGGCGACAGGCTGGACCCGATCTGTCCATTTGATTCTGGTTGTCTTCCTCGTAGCTGCCCTGACATCGATCCCCCTGTCCGCGAGGACCTTCGCCACTGCGCTGCCTGCCTGTCCGGTTGCGCCGGTTACCAAAATTCTTTCCATTTTATACCTCCCTTTGCCCCTTGTCCGACAAGCTGCTATACAAAATTATGAATTATTTCGTTCTGTTATTGAATTCCTATGAATTATGGTAGTCATCGAGACCATGAGCCACAACCCCGGATCACCTCGCGAAGGGTCCCCTGGTCCCCGGCGATTTCGAATTCAGAACTTGACACCAACCGGAACGGTTAAGAAATTATTTACAGCAGACTCGGATGGCGGCGAAAAGTCATGTAAATCTGAAGGATTCGAGGCCAGTTCACTCGGATGGCAAATATCTCCTCGGTATGTGACGGCAGAGGAGTGACGGCCAGGACAAGGAGAAGTAATGGAAAAGGAAGTCAATCTCTATGTTACCCCAAAATCCGACGACACCGATGAAATAAGGGAGTACCTTGCGGGCAAAGGCATCGGTTTCAACGTTTTTGATATTCATTCTGACTTTAAGGCCCATAAGCGCATGCTTGAAGCAACTCGAGGCGCATGCGGGGCCCCGGTGATCGAAATCGGCAACCGAATTGTGTGCGGACTCGATCGGGAACGGCTGGAGGAGACGATAAAATACGAACTTGGCTGATCGTCGATACTCTGAACGCCGGATCAAAATTCAGCGTTCCAGGGGATGACCCCATGGGCCGATCCGTTCCCTTTCGAAAATTACCACCTGCGTTGGTGGGGAGGCTTGCTATACGAGGTAGAGCGTTCATTAAAGTATAGTCCTCTCTTGGAAGAGCCAAACGCGCGGGGGGGAGAACCGCCCCTCGCGCGTTTTTAGAGATACCTTGAGCGCAAATTGGTATTGCCTTCATCCGCGGCAGGCGGAATCTTGCTGCACCCATCATAAGTTTTTGATATGATACCACCGATATAAGTGTATCGTGGCGAGCAATGCCCACATGGCCATACAGGTTGAGTTTGGCATCGCAATGAATAAAAAACTGGCCTTAATCTTCCTTGTTTGTTTTTCTCTATTCTTTCTGGGGTGTGCATTTCATCACCATCAAGATGGAGACACCCACGACAATTGTTCTATCTGCTTTTGCGTCTTGCACCATTCAAATTTGGCTTTCCAGGATTTTCCTCAATTTTCACCGCCGCTTGCCGACGGTTTTCTTGGCATTTCAGAAAATGCGGTAAGTCTTTCCAGCCCCTGTCGCTCCCCGTACTCAAATCGGGCTCCGCCTGCATAATATCCATACTCCGAAACATCTCCGGCCGAAGAAAAAAAGCATTGCATCACGGGAAACTCAAACACGTGGAGTTGCCACTATGAGGGTCATATTTGCACTCGTCTCTATATTTTTATTTTCATCGTGCGCATTTGCTCAAACCCTGGAAGATCGGCTTCAAATCCTTGAAGAATCCCTGAAAAAACAGGAGCAAACCATCCAGGAGTTAAAAACCCTGCAGAAAACAGTCAAAAAACAGGAACAAACAATCGACGAGCAGAAAAAACTAATTGAAAAACTGACGGCAAAAGGCCAAAAGCCTCAGCCTTCTGCCGCACCCACGGCTGTTGCGGCGGCACAGCCGGTTGTACCCGACGCCGTGCAGCAGCAGGTGGATGAGCTGAAAGAGCAGGTAGGTGCTGTTGTCGAAGCGCAGAAGAAGGAAGTTCCGAGCGTGTTCAACCCTGCCATCGGGTTCGTGGGTGAGACGATCTTCTCGTATCGCAGCCAGGGATCGAAGGCTACCGGCAGCGACCGGACCGGCGGGTTCGACGTTAACCTGCGTTCGGCGGAACTGAACCTTGCCGCATCGGTCGATCCGTTTGCGAAGGCCTATGCAGTGCTCAATGCCTCTGCCGACCCGATAACCGGCGAAGCGACTGTGGGGGTCGAAGAGGCAGCGATCCAAACGACTTCACTGCCGTATAACCTTGATTTGAAGGCGGGACGGTTTTTCGGCGAATTCGGCCGGCTGGCCTACATACACGATCATGAGTTGCCCTTCGTTAACCGTCCGCTGGTGCTCGACCAGTACATCGGCGGAGAATCCAGGACAGATGGGGCTCAGTTGAACTACCTGTTGCCGATCGAGCATTACGTGAGCCTGACTGCGGGCGTGGGCGATGGTTTTGGCGATGCGCCGATCGATACAGGCGATATCGATAATGGAAATTTCCGTCCTTTCGGCGGGTTGAGCTTTTGGGGCCGCGGGTCCACGTCTTTTGACATAACTCCCGATTTATCCTTCGAACCAGGCATTTCAGGCCTGTTAAATCCAAAGACCCCGGACCGCGGCGGCGTGCTCGCCCTGGACAATGGCGTGCCTGTCACGCTTCCTCAATTCCCCGGCAGCACGCTCCGCGAAACCGAGCGCAGCCTGGAGGGGGTGGACTTCGTTTTGAGCTACAAACCGCTGAGCAACAATCAGTTCAAGTCCATCACCTGGGGTACGGAATTTCTTCGCAGCGATAACAGCTATGATGTCATGCCTACACCGGGCGGCGTCGTGTTCAGCCCGTTCAGCCGAAGCGTTGACTCCTATGGCATGTATTCGTATCTCACTTACAAGTGGTCTCGGGAGTGGTCGGCCGGGTTCCTGTTCCAATGGGTGGAGGACGTCTGGAACAACGCGGACCAGACTTACTCATACTCCCCGTATATCACGTGGGCCACAAGCCACTGGAGTCAAATTCGCCTTCAATATACTCATACCGACCACAACGCCCTGTCCGGCCTGCGCCCCGACGATGCCGTTTACCTGCAATGGTGCTGGATCATCGGCTCACATGCTCACGGGTGGCAGCAACGCTAGCCATGGAGGAGAGGAATCAACATGAAATCGAAATTCATGCTTTTATTATCGATCATCACGCTCGCCTGCCTGTTGTTTGGGTCGGCGATGCCGGCGTATGCGGCTAAAATCAATGTGGTCACGACTTTAACCGATATGGCCGACTTTGCAAGAGAGGTCGGCGGGGATCTGGTCGATGTTCGCAGCCTTGCCACGGGTGTCGAAGATACGCACGGGGTCCCGATGAAACCGAGCTTCGTGCCGATTATGAACAAGGCGGACCTGCTGATCCTGGTAGGGTTTGGCTGTGAACACGCCTTCCTGCCTGCGTTGATCGAAGCGAGCAAGAACCCGCGCATCCAGGTTGGAAAACCTGGCTATGTGGACTGCTCGAAGAGCGTCGTGCCAAAAGATGTACCCAAGTCGACCGATCACTACCAGGGCGATGTTCACCCCTACGGCAACCCGCACTACATGCTCGACCCCGTTATGGCGAAGATTGCTGTAGGGCACATTTACAAAGCACTGGTGGAGTTTGCTCCACAGCATCAAGCGGAATTCACCCGCAATCGCGATGCATACTTGGCCAAACTGGACGCCAAAATCGCCGAGTGGAAGAAAGAAGCCATACCGCTCAAGGGCGTGAAATTCGTTTCCTATCACGAGCATTGGCCATATTTCGCAGATCGCTTCGGCATGGTTTACTTCGGCACGATTGAACTGAAGCCCGGCATTGATCCGACCCCTCGTCACATTGAGGAATTGATCGCCTCCATGAAGACCGATCATGTTTCCATCGTCCTGCGCGAACCACAGTTTCCCGAAAAGGTGCCCAGACGTATCGCTGAACAGACCGGTGCAACTTTGGTAACGTTGCCCATTATGCCGGGCGGCGTTCCGAATACGGAGACCTACATTAAGATGATGGACTACATAATTCAGACCTTGGTCACTGCCGCACAGTCAAGGAAATAAACAGATGCAGGAAGATGCGTCCGCCAGGGTGCGTTGTCTGAGCGGGCCCCAATGGACGGACATATGAATGATGAGCTCATAGCTATCGACAACCTGAGCATTGGTTATAACGGCCAGCCAGTGCTCTCCGGGATTTCGCTCTCGATTGCCCGCGACCGTTTCACCGCCATTCTCGGTGCGAACGGTTCGGGCAAATCGACCTTGCTCAAGACGCTGCTTGGGCTGATTCCTCCCATAGCAGGCAGGATCGATACCGCTCAATCCACGAAGGGTGCGCCGCTCGTATTTGGCTACGTGCCCCAAGCCACCGAGCACGACCCGATTTACCTGCTTTCGGCGTTCGACGTTGCCCTGATGGGTACCTATGGCCGTGTGCGCCCGTGTCGCTTTGTCCCATCGACCGAACGTGCGTTCACGCGAGAATGCCTTCGAGCGGCAGGCGTTGAGGAGTTAGCCCGCAAACGGTTTTCTGAACTCTCCGGTGGTCAGAAACAACGCGTGCTTATCGCACGCGCCCTGGCTACGCGCCCGGACGTCCTGGTGCTCGACGAACCTACCGCGGGCGTGGACGCCGAGGCAACACACACGGTGCTCGAATTTATTTCCAAGACCCGCGAGGAAAGGCAAATCACCGTCCTGCTCGTCACTCACGATTTTGCCGCGATTCGCCATCATGCCCAGCAGGTTCTCTGGCTTCACCAGGGAAAAGTGCTGTTGGGCGCTCCGGACGAATTGCTTAGTTCCGAACGGATAGCGGAGATTTTTGAAATGGGGATAAGTTGACAATGGAAACGTTAAGTCAGATTCTCTCGCCCGATTTTCTCCTGCGCAACTCCGTTTATACCAGCGTGCTCGTCGGTTTTTCGTGCCCGCTCGTAGGCGTGTTTCTCGTCTTGCGCCGGCTGGTGTTTATGGGCGTTGCACTGCCGCAGGTTTCCTCGACCGGCGTTGCTGTCGCTCTCTCCGTCCCCTTGTGGCTTGGGGCCAAGCTAAGTGGTCATCCCTCGGAAAGCGCGCACATGCTCGCCTTTATCGGTTCGATGACATTTTCACTGGCTGCGATTCTCGCGCTGGCGTTTATGGAACGTCGCGGGCGCGGTCAGCCCGAAGGCAGGCTCGGCACTGTTTATGTGGTGGCCGCCTCGTTGAGCATCCTGCTGCTGGCAAGAAACCCTTACGGAGAGATCGGCTGGCTCGACATGCTCAAAGGCGAGGTCATCACGGTCTCTAATTTTGATCTCGTTCTTACGGCGGCAACCCTTACGCTCGTCCTCGCAACGCTGGGATTGTTTCACAAGGAGTTGCTCCTGGTCTCCTTCGACCGTCAGATGGCAATTACGCTTCGCAAGAACGTGGTTTTCTGGGATGTGCTCCTTTATTTACTGATCGGCCTGACCGTCTCGATGGCAGTTCTCAGTGTCGGTCCGCTGATCGCGTTCGGGTTCTTGCTGATCCCCGCCCTGACGGCGCACATGCTCGCGCGTAATATGCGCCAGTTCACCATACTGGCCTCACTGTGCGGCGGCGTGACGGCCTTCGCCGGTTTCTGGGTCGCCTATCAACTCGATTTGCCCGTCGGCCCGACCGATGTCGTCCTTCTCGGCGGGGTCCATGCAACTATGTGGGCTGCCGTCAAACTTTTCACGAAACGCCCGTGCGTATCCGCCAGGAGTTAGGTCGCACAATTGTTTGTCAATCGTTCACTGCGGTCATTCATGTCCCACCGGGACACCCTGTGCCGTAAGAGGAGGCGCCAACATGACAAAGACGCTGCTGTTCTCGATGTCGCTGATAGCCTTCGTGCTGACGTTTCTGTCAAATATGGCCGAATCAGCGGAACAAAAGGAGATTCGAGTCGAAAAGCCTGCCGTTGCCTCGGTGGGAAGGTTTGTAGATAACGGAGACGGCACGGTTACGGATACGAAGCGAAACGTAATGTGGCAGAAAAGCGATAATGGAAAGGAGGTCACATTCGAGCAGGCGCGGGAGTACTGCAGGAATCTTTCTCTGGGTGGCCATTCTGACTGGCGCCTGCCAAAACCCGAAGAACTGGAGACACCGGTGGTCGTCGAATTGCTGATGCCTTTACATTCCCGCGATGCCTATGCCCGATTTGATCTCTATTGGTCCTCGGATCCAACGGTGTTGCTCCCGTTAAACTACCACCCCTCCCGTGGAGCAGTGGTCTCGCGGGCATACTTTGCGAAACAGGGCGATAGAGCGTTCGTAAGAGCCGTACGCTCATTGACTGCCAGTCCGCCGCGAGACGGCAGGTGAGGAGATTTTCAACGATTGTCACAACCGCGCGAACTGCGCGGCGACGGCATGTTCGCTATTGACGTGAAAAGTTAATTGAGCTAGATTGGCTAACAATCTATCCGCTGGACATGCACACCACGAAGGTGTGATTTAGCCGGCCATGATAAGAGTTGCTTTTTAACAGCGTAAAGTCCCGCGGATTTTCTCAGATCGACGATGAATTAACAGGCCACGAATGCCTTCACCCCACCCGAAGGTGGGGAGAGATTTTCGTGGCTTTTTTTTGTGCTGAAACCGGGGGACAGGATTCAAACAGTGAATTTCATCCGGAGGAAAAGAAAGGGCATATGCGGGACAGGCGTCGCACTTTTGGCATTGATGGGGAGTTTTTGTTCGGCTTTGGCGGGTTTGGCCTGGGCCGATACTGCCGCTCCGCAGGCGGCCGAGGCTTCTTCCTCGGACACGAGTGAGTCTCAAAAGGGGACAACCCAATTGCCCGAAATAGTGGTGGAGGAACGCAGCGACAGCATGGTGGGCATTGCTGAGTCATCGACTCAGGGTACGATAGGAGCGCAACAGCTCGAGGAGCGGCCCATCCTGCGTCCAGGAGAAGTGCTCGAAGCCATGCCAGGGGTAATCGTCACACAGCATAGCGGTGACGGCAAGGCAAATCAGTATTTTCTCCGGGGTTTCAATCTCGACCATGGCACCGATCTGGCCACCTTTGTCGACGGCGTTCCCATACATTTGCCGTCGAACGCTCATGGGGAAGGGTATACGGACCTCAATTTCCTCATCCCGGAGCTGATACAAAAAATAGACTACCAGAAAGGCCCCTACTTCGCGAACGTGGGGGACTTTGGCTCTGCCGGTTCGGAAAACATTCAGTACTTTAAAACCCTTCCCTCCGGCATTGCAAAGATGGAAGTCGGCAGCTGGAATTATGAGCGCGGGTTAGTCGCCAAATCGGAGCCGCTCGGACCGGGCAACATCCTCTTTGCCATTGAAACAGAGCACACCGACGGACCATGGGTTTACCCGGAAAATTTCCTAAAATTCAACGGGGTGGCGGCCTACAGCCAGGGGGACGTGAGCCGGGGCTTTAGCGTGACGGCATTGGGTTATCACGCTACATGGGATGCGACCAACCAGATCGCGACGCGAGCAGTCGCCGAAGGACTTGTCACCCGTTTCGGTAACCTCGACCCGTCTGACGGAGGCTTCACGGACCGATACTCCCTGTCAGGCGAATACCATGAGGTCGATGAGCACACGGCTACAAAGATCCTCGTATATTCATATTACTATAGCATGGGTCTCTATAATAACTTCACCTACTTCCTGGATGATCCGGTAAATGGGGACCAGTTCGAGCAAAAGGACCAGCGGTGGGTGCAGGGAGCGAGAGCAAGTCGAACATGGTTCGGCAGCTGGTGCGACAGGGCAATGGAAAACACTCTCGGACTCGACTTTCGCAACGACGTGATCAGCGACTCTCTGCTCCACACCAAGGCCCGCCAGGTGCTTTCCATCACGCGCGCTGACGATATCGTGGAACCGGACCTGGCCCCCTATTTTGAGAACAGGATGCAATGGCTTCCGAAGTTTCGCACCATTGTGGGCTTTCGCGAAGATTTCATCGATTTCAACAACAAGAACAATTTCACTTTTTTCAACAATGGCGGCACTCCCGCCAACAGCGGCAATCGGAGCGGTTTCGTCCCTGAGCCCAAGCTGGCTTTGATCTTCGGCCCATGGGCTCAGACGGAGTTTTACCTGAATGGCGGCTTCGGCTTCCACACCAACGACGCGCGGGGCGTAAATACTACTGTCGATCCGACGGGCAATCCGGTGGACCGGTCCGTGCCGATAGTGCAAACGAAGGGTGCGGAGGTTGGCGTACGCACGCTTGCTGTGCCGCACCTGCAAAGCACATTGACGTTCTGGGTGCTGTACCTGGATTCCGAACTGGTGTGGGACGGGGATGCCGGTACGACCGTACCCAGCGTCGACCCCAGCCGCCGCGTGGGCGTGGAGTGGGCGAACTACTATACGCCGAACAAATGGCTGACGATCGATGCCGATTTTGCCACCTCGCAGGCGCGTTACCTCGGCAATCCGGTGGCGGGTGATTACGTCCCTGAATCACCCAATGTGGTGATTGCCTCGGGCGTTACGGTGCACGATCTTTGCGGTTGGACTTCCAGCCTGCGGCTGCGGTATTTCGGACCTCGCGCCCTGACCCAGGACGATAGTGTGCGTTCCCCCGGCACCACCCTGCTCTATTACAACCTCGGATACAAGTTCAACAAAACGTGGTCGATTTCGGGAGATATTTTCAATCTCCTCAATTCGAAGGCCGACGATATAACATATTATTACACCTCTCGGCTGCAAGGGGAGAAGGCGGGTAAAGATGACCTCATGTTCCACCCGGCCGAGCCGCGCACGTTTCGACTTATGTTAACCGCACGATTTTGAGAATGACGAAGGCGATCACAGCAATTGACCATGGACTGATTTCATTCTCCGCGTGCGAAGCTGGAGGTCCCTATCAACTCGACAGTCGCAGAAGCTCAATTGGATCTTTCGTTCCTCGATGATCCTCTGGACGTGGCCGCGAGCGGCTACAGGGCACTGGAAGTCTCAGTGCTCTCGGATAGGAAAACATGGTCGAGCCTGGCCGCGGTGCTTTTCCTGCACGTCGCGCTGGCGTGCATCCTCTGGGTTGCCCCTAAACCTCATCCCGGCAGCCACGACTGGATCGAGGTGCAACTCGTTTCATTGCAGGGATGCCCGGACCCGACCGGGCTGGGCATGCAGGAAGGCTCGGAAGCTGGGGGAGCAGCGCACTCAGCCACTGCCCCCGAAAACCACGAGTTGCCCGACACACATCCGGCCACGGAAAACGACACGAAGCTGCAGGCAGCGCCCAGGAACAATTCCAGGCCGGCCCCCCATCCGAAAAAAACACAAACGGCGGCCGTCCACCCCAGGGACCCCAAAGAAATCAAGTGCGAGCCACAATCAAACCCCGCACAAACCGAGGTTGGCGCAAATCAGTCCGAAGGTTCAAGCCAGGCCTCGGGAGCCGGCACGGGCACAGCCGCCGGGGCTTCGAACCAGGGGGGCGCGGAGGGTAAGGGTGCACCAGGGAGGACCGGCGTCATGGAAAGCTCCTTTGGCTCCCCAGAAGGACCCAGTTTCCTTCATAAGGTCTCGCCGGCTTACCCTGCTCTTGCAAGAAAACTGGACAAAGAAGGGACCGTTCTTTTGCGTGTGACCATAGACGAACGTGGAAGACCCGTTCAAGTGGAAGTGCTCACGAAAGCAGGATTCGGTTTTGACGAAGAAGCGGTCAGGGCTGTTCAGGGCTCAACTTTTGTTCCTGCAAAAAAAGAAGGCAAAGCACTTGCCTGCAAAGCCCTGCTGCCGATTCGATTCGTTCTCAAGAACTCATGAATCCTGACGCTGTCCAGGAAACCCTCACCTCGTATGACAGACTTATGTACAACACTCTGAACAAAAAATAGCATATTGTGCGAACACCCCTCAACGATGTACCTCGCGAAGCGCGAAAGGCGCCCGCCGCGCAGGATCTGCCAATCGCGTTGGGCTTGCAGCGGGAAGCCTTCCCATGGACACCCGGCCGTCTCACCATAAGCTATGCTTGTCCGGCAGGCAAAATACCGCAAATGGGACAGCCTTGAAGACAAAGAGGTTTTTCCAGTCCGCTTGCATCCAACAGGTCCTGGTTATTGAGAATATCCCGCACAGTCCCGTCAGCCGCTATTTCGCCTTTCCTTAGAACAATCGCCCTGGAACACAGGTCGAGAACCATATCCATATCATGCGTGGCTATTATTTTCGTGTGCTCGAACTTCGAGAGCAGATGCATCAGTTGACGCCTGGCCTTAGGGTCAAGGTTGGAAGTGGGCTCATCCATGACAAGGATGCTCGGCGACATTGCCAGGACGGTCGCAATTGAGACGGCCCTCTTCTCACCGGCTGACAATCTGTAGGGTGGCCTGTCTTTGAGATGGGTGCCCCCAACAAGTGCCAGCGCACTCATAACCCGCTCTTTGACTTCATCGGGAGGCAGCCCCAGGTTGGTGGGACCGAATGCCACGTCATCGTAGACCCTTGGCAAAAAGAGCTGGTCGTCCGGGTCTTGAAAAACCATTCCCACTGTTTGGCGCACGTGTTTAAGTGTTTTTTTGGTCAGGGGCATATCGCCAATTCGCACCGAACCTGTCTGAGGGGTGAGAAACCCGTTTAGGTGCAGAAGGAGAGTTGATTTTCCGGCGCCGTTTGCTCCGACCAGGGCGACGGATTCCCCGTGAGTTATGCGAAAACTCACGCCATTGAGCGCCGGTGTCCCATCGGGGTATTTATATGTAAGTTCTTTCACCTCTACTATATGATGGCTCATATCAGCCTTCCCAGTTCCCTGCCAAGCCATGCGGGGAAATCATACAAACGAAGCAGCGTAAAAAAGCCTCCCCACCCGGCTAAAAAGATCCAATCGGACCAACGCATCCTTGGTGACGCAATGTGCCGGATTTCGCCGTCGAATCCCCTGCACATCATTGCAAGGTGTATCCTCTGCGCCCTGTCCATGGTCCGAAGGAGCAATTGACCGAGCATACTGCTGTATACGCCGATCCCCATGCCTCTATCCCCAAATGAGCGCAATGCCCTTGCCCTCGCCATGCGGGCGGCTTCTTCTCCCAAAACGAATATGTACCTGTAGACAAAAAGCAGTTGGATCGTGAAAGGTCCGGGCACGCCCATTCCCGTCAGGGCCGAACAAATCGCATCGAATCCGGTGCAGGCGATCAATGCCAATCCCGCGCTCACCGTCAGTACATACTTTACCATAATGGACGTAAACGAAAGGAACCCCCCGGAAATACTGAAAAGTCCCAGTTCCAGGGCAGGGTTGCGGTCCAGTATGGGATTGAACAATGCCACAAAAAGAACGAAAGGGGATGCAATCAGCAGTTTTTTCACTATATAGGAGAACGGAATGCGCCCGATGGCCATAACGGCCATGGGGTAGATTACAAATGGCGTCAGCCTTGCCGGATCGTATTTATCGAAAGATACTACGACAACTATGAAACAGAGCGTAGTCAACACCTTTACGCGGGGATCGACCCTGTGGACCGGAGTCTGTTTGCTCGAAAGAGCATCGAGATGGCCTATATCGAAAAATGAGGACCCTATGCTTCCCATTTCGTAACTTTTTCAGATGCCGGATGTACGCCGCCACACTCCGCTATGTTTGGAGCCCGGTCTTGCGTGTTCCTGCATTTCATTTCGGTTTTTTCCTTTGGAAGGCCTTTATGCCAACACCTACAAGGCCGGCAAGGACAAGCGACATAGCCCCTCCCAGAAGGCCCGAGACCGATGTCCCTGCACTTACGCAAGGCCAGGGCTCATCGTTTCCTTTCTTTCCTTCATTCGTCGCGGCACCCTCAGTCTTGTCTTTCCTGAAGCCGTAATCGGGAAGGAAAGCCGTTTTTTCCTGCAGCTTGGAAAACAGTGAATGAATTTGGCCCTGTGGGCCCGGCAAGGCTTTGTTTTCAGAACTCCGGGCCATTGACCATTCAAGGCCGTCGGGATTTGTGGAAGCAAACCAAGAGAGAATACCGCCTGTCAAGGCGGCAATTACGACCAGTGTAACTATTACAGGTTTGAGCGAAATTTGATTGCTCCTTGAGGATTCGGCCGCCATTTCGAGGACCTCGGGGTGCGTCTTGCCTACAAAACCGACGACAGATGCCGTGACGAAGCCCTCGACAATTCCGATCACCAGATGTATGGGCAGCATCAGCAATACGAAAGTCTTGAAAGAGAGTTCGGAAATCCCGGAAAAAAAAGTCTCCGTTACAACCCCGAGAGCACCCAATTGAAGGCCTATAATCGAGGCGGCCATGGCAGCCGCAAGGATTCGTTTCCGGTTCGGGCTGCTTTGGGCAATTCGTTTGTAGATCAAGGGGAATGCAATGAAACAGGGGAAAAATCCCAGGTTGATGATATTGCAGCCCAGGGCCAGCAGGCCCCCGTCCGCGAAGAACAACGCCTGAATTGTCAGGATTGATGCCATCGCAAGAAAGGCCGCATAAGGTCCGAGCAAGACGGCCAGAACCATTGCGCCTCCGAGATGCCCGCTCGAGCCCGTTCCGGGAATGGTGAAGTTGATCATCTGAGCGGCAAAAACCAAAGCACCTAAAACCCCCATCAGGGGAGTTTTCCGGTCATCCATTTCCTCCTTGAGTTTCCGGGCGCTAAGGGCGGTAAGTCCTGCCGCCGCAACCCACATTACGCCGCCGACAGCCGGCGATATCAGAGCGTCGGCCATGTGCATAATCGTCCTCCTGAAGAAAAATGACGTCCATTTGAACGCGGTCGATCTGCAGTATGCATCAATAAAAAAGGCCAAACCTCTTCATGAGTATTTGGCCTCTCTTTTTCCGTGTATTCCGCGAGAGTCCCCCGGAGCTTCATGCCCTGGATTCATCAGCTATGATAATAGCAAACAGGTACTTAGCGGTCAAACGATTTCGAGGGCCCGGCAGTTAATCGAGGCACGGAGAGCTTTCCCTGAAGCAAAGACCGG
Organism: Syntrophobacteraceae bacterium; assembly: GCA_050008735.1. Lineage (GTDB taxonomy): Bacteria > Desulfobacterota > Syntrophobacteria > Syntrophobacterales > Syntrophobacteraceae > SbD1. Next base: position 2,860 of record JBEKMB010000013.1, on the reverse strand, counting down.
ACAAATCGAGGTGGGAATGAAACAAACACGGCAAGCTCACGGTGCATCGCGTGCAATCTCCGTGTCTGGGCAACATGGTCGGCAGGCGCATGCCCTAATCACTGCATTTTGGCTTCCACTCGGCAGCCAGGCGCTGTGCCTCGGCGATCTGAGGCGGCGTCATATCCTTGGCTACTTTGTCTCTATTCTTTTCGGCTCCCTTAAGACCTCGCGACAACGCCAAATTGAACCACATGTGAGCCCGCACGAGGTCCTGGGAAACTCCCTGGCCCTTGGCGTACATAACCCCCAGATCACATTGGGCGGCGGCAAGACCCTGGTCCGCCGCCTTGCTGTACCAATTCACAGCCTCGGCATAGTCTTGTTTCACACCGTGGTCGCCATGCGCGTATATCTCCCCAAGGAGCATTTGGGCGAAAGCCTCTCCCCTATCCGCCGCCTTGCGGAACCACTTCAAAGCTTCGCTCTTGTCCTCATCTACGCCTTGACCGCCAAGATATAGAAAGCCCAAAAGAAACTGGGCCTGGGTATGCTCCTGATCCGCCGCCTTGCGATACCACTTTGCCGCCTCTTTGTAATCCCTCGACACACCTTCGCCGTTGTATAACATCTGCCCCAGATTGAATTGCGCTCCTGCGTCTCCCTGCTCCGCCAAAGGTCTGAACTCCGCATAAGCCTTGGCAAACTCGCGCCTGTCATAGGCCGCCTTAGCCTCATCATAACCGGCATACGCAGGGGTCACGAATACGACCAGCAAAGCCGCAACGAGGAATAACCTGAAATTTGTCATTACCGTCTCCCTGACCCTGGTGCAATTGAGAAAAGAGGTCAAACCCGGCGTGGAAATCATATCACAACCATATCCGGGTTTCGCAAGAATATTTTCGAATAGCATATCCATGGCCCAGGGGCTGAAATGGTTCGCTTTGGGTTGCCTAACTGCTTATCTTTGCCAGCAGGATCAGCTGAGGCGGTTCGGCGAGCAGGTCCTTCACCTTCGATCTGAAATGCTGCACATGCGGCGTGGAGGAATGCCTGTCCAAATGCTCCCTGCTCTCCCAGGTTTCATAAAAGATGAAAAGAGCAGGCTCATCGATTGCCTGATGCAATTCGTAATCGATGCATCCCTCATCAGATCTGCTCGGCTCGATCAGAGTTAAGAGAAGTTCCTTAAGTTTCCGGTCCATCCCTTCCATCGCCTTAAAGCGAGCAACAACATTTATACCGTGACCCATCACCTGCTCCTTGAATTTATAAAAATGATTTTGAATGAGTTTAACCCGAGTTCTTTGCCTTCTGATGATCGATTATGTGTCGAACCCTGGATTCGATCAACGGGCCATGTCCTTTTTCCGCCTGCTCGTCTAAATCAAAATCGAGGCTGGTGGGACTGTGAATCGAAAGAAGCCCAAGCCCGGCGGCCAGTGCATCGCGGACCCATGCGACCCAGGAATCGAGCGCATCCGGATCTCCCAGGATCAGTTGCCTGAGCGTGACGTTCGTTTTGAGCCCGGCCATGGCCCGGTCCCGGTTAATTTCCGCAACCAGTGCTTCGTCCAGTCTCGGACGCCTCACAAGGACCGACTCGACGATCACATCCAGGTAGACCGGAAAGGCGTCCCGGCCGGCAATATCATGGCTGCAGATCGCACACCGGCCCTGGTCGTGCGCGATGTTGCGGTTCTCGGCGAAAAGGTTCTGCCGTGCTATTTTTTTGAAATGAGAAATAGTGTAGGCGAGGGGATTACTTCGGTCTGTGCTGCGGCTCAAATCAGGACCTCCCTTTCCAGCAGGCAAACTTTTCAGTATTGCCAATCCTGAATCTTCGCCAGGGCATTGCACGTCACGAAAGAAGGAATCATTCGCATGGCACGGGAAAGTCAGAAGCTGGCGGTAATTGCAGCCCTGGAGCAGGCTCGACAAAAGCCGCACGCAGATTTCTCACATGAATGCTCATACGAAGGCAGAAGGGCACGGTCCATTAACCATAGCCCCCTGGTTATTCCGGGTTGCCCCCGGCGTGACTCGAACACGCGGCACCGAGATTAGGAATATGCAACCCCGAGCTTCACGAACTCCTCACCAGTACGTAAGTTGCGGGAATGACACGATTTACATTTTCCACATTTTAGCAGATTTTCCATATTTTGGCAGATTTTGGAAAAATTTTCTCACACGGATTCTCACACAGGCAAATGACTCTAATCGATACATGGCTGCTCCCTGGAAATTCAGATCCCATCCCAACTCGGATCATAGGATAAAATCCTCTTTCACAATTGGCAAATCGACCAAGTCAATCACCTCTGAGTGAAATTCCACATCAAACCAGTCTTTGAATTTGGCAAAAGTTCTGCTCTTGGGCCAATGCTGCTCTAAAGTGTGCCAGGAGAATAGTTCGGCCTCGAAGATTGCTTCGTAATGTTTCCCGATCCACGCAAAAACCTCATCTTCCGAACTGGTTTCAGGGATGAGAAAACTCAAACAATCCGATCTCAAGAATTCCAAAGTGATTTCTGTATCTGGATCTGGAAGTTTTCTCAACCAATCGAGGAAAGGCTCCTTCGCTTTTATGATCACTATGTTGCGGTTGATGGATTTCATGGCTTTTGTCTAATTCTCTCTTTTTCGGCGGGCAGCGTGGTCGAGGCAACAGTCACAATCTGCTTGCCATCCACATTTTTTATCTCTGCGCTCATGATTACCTTTTTCACATGCGGAAAGAGTCTGAGCTTCTCTTGGATGAGTAGTTCCATATCATGTTTAAAGTTTTCGACATCGCTGACATGGGGATTAATTCGCTGGTACAGGCTTAGATATTCCTCTAAGCGGGTGGGTCTCTCCCGTTCATCAAGGATCG
>JBEKMB010000129.1:0-5403 GCA_050008735.1 Syntrophobacteraceae bacterium | reverse complement strand
AACGGGGCCGAGGCCCTTGAACTTGCACGACAAAGCCGACCCGATTTGATTATCAGCGACATCTTCATGCCGGTTATGGACGGTTTTGCTCTTTGCATGGAATGGAAGGCGGATGAACGGCTCAAAGATACCCCATTCGTCTTTTATACGGCTACATACACCGATTCCAAGGACGAGCAATTTGCACTCAGCCTCGGAGCCGAGCGGTTCCTCATCAAGCCCCAGGAACCGGAAGCACTGATAGAAGTAGTACGACAGCTATTAGTCGCGGATACATGCAGGTCCACTGAGAAGCCCTCTGCAGATGAAGGTGAAACCCTGCGTCAGTATAACGAGGTCCTTTTCCGAAAGCTGGAACAGAAAGTGGTGCAATTGGACAAGGCCAACGCGGATCTCCGTGAAATTCCCTCCGCTGTATTCAGGGCTTCTCGAGTATCCTTGTTTGATTTTTTCCTTGTCATCGGGGTGAGCGTCCTTCTGGCGATAACATTTAACATCTCCAATCCCTTCGCTATTCCTCTTATCCCTGAGCGTCCGGACCCAGTCCCATCGATCAGCGCATCCGCGGCGATGGAAGACAACCGGCAGGGACAGACTCTCATTGTGGACGCCATGCCTAACAATTTCTACCAGAAGCGGCATATAAAGGGCGCAGTCAACATGCCGATGGCCCTTTTCGATATCGTTTACCTGATGAACTTTTCCGAAGAAGACAAGGCTAAAAGGATAGTGGTTTACGGGAACACGATAAGCAGGCCGTACGATCAGGAGATAGCGGGCAAACTGCTGCTCCGGGGATATTCGGATGTAAAAGTCATGGACGGTGGCCTGAATGCCTGGGAGGCTGCCGGGTATCCGGTTGAGGAACAGGTTTCAAAATGATCCGATCTTATATTAAACGTGTGATAACGAGCGAGTATCTCTCGTTTGCCCTCAGGGTTTACCTGGGATATTTCTTCATCTACGCGAGCCTGAGCAAGATACCTCATCCAGCCCAGTTTGCGGAAGCAATAGCCAATTACCGGCTGGTCCCCTACATGGTCCTGAACCTTGGGGCCGTCATGCTGCCATGGATCGAACTCGTCGCCGGGCTTTTTTTGATCATCGGATTTAAGTCGAAGACATCGGCTGTAGTAATAGGACTGCTTCTAATAATGTTCGAAGTAATGATCCTGATAAACATATACCATGGCGCCCCAATCACCTGTGGGTGTTACGATACGGCGGGTGAGCCGATCGGATGGCAAAAAACGCTGAAAAATGGGCTGCTGCTGGTTTTCTCCGTCCAGATCTATTACTTTGACAAACCCCTGGTTCTGGGTGGATTTAAATCCATCGCCAGCTTCGGAAGCCGCGTTGCCACCACCCAATCGTAACGGGTCAATTGTCAGGCGCGCTTAAAGGTTCGGTCTCCGGTTTGTTTCCGGCTTGGAAGAGTCAATCAATTACCCAATTCTGTTCCTCACGACTTGGCGATGCCGCACCATGACATTATAATAATGCAGATTTGAACAGGGTTCCGTCTTACAGGAAAGTTTCCCGGTCAGGGCGTGGCTTTCGCAGTGCCGGCCTTTGCACTCAATCAGAGCTTTTGCGCAAGATCCCTGCGTTTTCCAGAGCAGCTGAAAACGAAAAGACCTTTTTGCATCCAGCCTTCGTTACGCCTGTCTACCTGCGGGAAAATGGTATGATGGACCGCCATACAGCGAAAGAGGAGCAGAAAACCAGAAATCCAAGCGGACCCGTCTCTTCGGCTCTTCTGTATTCAATTTTGTTGATTGTTCTGTTCTGGGAGTTGGATTTCAGCGCCGCCTATGCTCAGGCTCAGCCGCAAGCCTTAACTCCCGACAACCCCAAGCGCATACTGGTGATGTACTCCTATGGACCCACGCTGCCCGGTTATCAGAGATTCATTCCTTCTTTTATTTCGGTCATGGAGAAAGCCGGTGTAAGAAATGGCGACCTGCTCTTTGAGTACCTGGATTTGCTGCACATAAGAGACAGTGAACACAGGCAGGCCCTGGCGGATATGCTCCGCCATAAGTATGCGCAACTCAACATCGCTTTGATAGTCACCCTCCATGGGCCAGCCTTGGGCTTTCTCCTTAAGGAAGCCAAAGATATTTTCCCGAAGGTCCCCATCGTGTCCTGGGTTTTGCAAAAAACATTTGATGAGGACATTGGACATCGGGTCGTCCGTTTGCAAGCCGGCCATGACGTTCAGGGCACTTTGGAACGGGCGCTGGAATTATTCCCCAAAACCAGCCGGGTCGTCTTCATCTCCGGCGTCTCGGAGGTGGAGCTTCGAGTCGAGAGTGAGGCGAAAAGCGTTTTCGCCAACTGGGAAGACAAGCTGAAGTTCGAGTACACCTCCCATCTTTCCGTCGAAGAAATGCTGGAGCGGATCGCCAACCTCCCGCCCCATAGCATCGTAATTTATTGGAACGTCTTCAGTGATACGACCGGTCGGACCTTCACCCCCAGGGATGTGGGAAGTGTGGTTGCGAAGACCGCGAACGCGCCTGTTTTCGGCCTCTACGACACTCTACTGGACCTCGGGGTGGTCGGTGGGTCGCTGATGAGCTTCGAGGCCGAAGGCGCCCGGACCGGTAAGCTTGCCATCGATATTCTGAACGGGAGAATCAGTCTTATGGAACAGGCTGAGCCCATAACCAGCAGCCCGGTTCCCATGTTCGATTGGCAGCAGATTGAAAGATGGGGCGGCAAGGCTGGCAATCTGCCCGAAGGAACCGTTTTTGTGAATCGGTCCCCCTCGACTTGGAAACAGTATGGAAGGTATCTGATCATCTTCATCGTCTTCACCCTGGCCCAGTCGCTGCTTATAATCGGTCTGCTGATTCATAAACGCCGTAGAAGAGCGGCCGAAGAGTCGATGAGGGAAGCTGAAGAAAAGTATCGAAATATTTTCGAAGGCGCCCTGGAAGGCATCTACGAAACTTATTGGCAGGGAAAACCCCTGGATGCAAATCCAGCTGCAGCCAGAATGCTGGGCTACGATTCTCCTGAAGATTTTTTATCTTCAGTGGTGAACCCTGCTCATCAAGTATGGGTAGATCCGGATGAGCGTGAGAAATATTTCCAACTGCTTCAAGCGAATGGTGTTGTTCTTAAATATGAATGCCAGTTCTATCGAAAGGATAAGAGTATCATTTGGGTGTCCCTAAATTCCCGAATAGTTCGCCGACCTGACGGAAAAACACTTTCCACGGGCTTCATTGAAGACATCAGCGAACGCAAACGGATCGAGCTGGCTCTCGCGGAGTCGAGAGCGCACATTATCGCATTAGTCGATAGCACGAACGACTTCATCTGGTCTGTGGACCCTCTTAATTACGGGCTTGTTACCTGGAACAAGGCACTCGAGAATTACTTTTTGACGGTCCGGGGCATCAAAATACGCGTCGGCATGGCTCCGGAGCATCTATTGCCACCGGGCTATGCCATTCTGTGGCATGAATTCTACTCACGTGCCTTGCGGGAGGGTTCTTTTGTAACAGAATATACCGTCGTCGCCGAGACGATTATCCTCCTGCTCTCCTTCAACCTTTTGAGGCGAAATGGGGAGGTCTTCGGAATATCGATATTCGGAAAGGACATCACTGAACGCAAGCGGATGGAGGAGGAACTGAAGGAGAGTGAGGAGCGCTATCGTGCGCTGGTGGAGACATCCTCCGATTGGGTATGGGAGGTCGATGCAAATGCGAAGTACACGTATGCCGACCCAAAGGTACAGGATATCCTGGGCTATGCGCCGCAGGAAGTGGTCGGGCGTACCCCCTTCCAGTTGATGCCTGAGGATGAGGCCCGGCGGGTTGAAGCGATTTTTGCGGAGATCACCGCCGATAGACGACAATTTTCCGGCCTCATAAATGCTAATCTGCATCGGAATGGACAACTGGTGGTACTGGAGACCAGCGGAGTTCCAGTGTTCGGTCCCGATGGGGAGTTCATGGGCTACCGGGGCATGGACCGGGATGTAACCCACCGCAAGCAGGCGGAAGAGGAATTGGGCAGATATCGTGACCACCTGGAGGAAATGATCAAAGAAAGGACAACCGAACTGATCGTGGCAAAAGAACGGGCCGAGGCAGCCGACCGTCTCAAGTCTGTTTTTTTGGCCACCATGTCGCACGAACTGCGTACGCCACTCAACTCGATTATCGGTTTCACCGGGATACTCCAGCAAGAACTGACGGGTCCCCTGAATGAGGAACAGAAGAAGCAACTGGGCATGGTGCGCGCGAGTGGCACTCACCTGCTGAACCTCATTAACGATGTGCTGGATATCTCGAAGATCGAGGCCGGACAGCTGCAGGTTTCGATAGAAACCTTTGATCTGCGTGCAGTGATCGAAAGGGTCACCCAGGCCGCAAAACCGCTGGCTGATAAAAAGGGCGTCGGACTCGAGATCAAGATTGCGCCCGATGTTAACTCGCTTTCGAGCGACCGGAGGCGCGTGGAACAGATCCTGCTCAATCTCCTGAGTAATGCAATCAAGTTCACTGAGAAAGGCCGGATACAGGTGACGTGCTCGTTGCATGGCCAGGAGGTTTCAGTAAGTGTCATCGACACGGGTATTGGAATAAAGAGCGAGGATATGGTCCTGCTTTTTAAGCCGTTCCAACAGGTTCAGACCGGTGCTACCAGACACTTCGAAGGCACCGGCCTTGGGCTTTCGATCTGCAAGAAGCTGTTGGATCTTCTGGCCGGCAAAATCGCGGTGCATAGTGACTGGGGCAAAGGGAGCACCTTCAGTTTCACCCTTCCGGTCGAAAGGTTCAGGGAATGAAAGCCAAGATACTCTGTATCGAGGACAACGAGCAGAATCTTTACCTGGTAACATTCTTACTTAGGTCAAAGGGCTATGAGGTGCTCCAGGCGCGGGAAGGTCAAGAGGGCATAAATGCCGCAATCCGCGACAAACCCGACCTGATACTTCTGGACATTCAACTGCCGTCCATGGATGGCTATGCAGTCGCACGGCTGTTGCGCGCAAATCCCAACCTGCTCATGGTTCCAATTGTTGCGGTGACATCCTACGCCATGGTCGGGGATCGCGAAAAGGCACTGGATTCCGGCTGCTCCGGCTTCATTGAGAAACCAATCAATCCGGACACCTTTCTTACGCAAGTGGAGGAGTATCTTCTTGGTGGTGTTGCCTGAGGAGTGGCAGATGGCCCGGATCCTTATAGCGGACGACGACGGCCGGAACCTTTACCTGCTGGAATCAATATTGAAGGGGTACGGTTATGGGGTCACTTCCGCCACGAACGGGGCCGAGGCCCTTGAACTTGCACGACAAAGCCGACCCGATTTGATTATCAGCGACATCTTCATGCCGGTTATGGACGGTTTTGCTCTTTGCATGGAATGGAAGGCGGA
>JBEKMB010000128.1:0-9061 GCA_050008735.1 Syntrophobacteraceae bacterium | reverse complement strand
CAGCAGATCCAGCAGGGTTTTATAAATATCATAAACAACGCGCGCTATGCCTTAAACGAGAAGTATCCTGGAAGGCATAAAAATAAACGCTTCGAGATCACCGGCGAGAAAGTAACTATCAGAGATCGCCAGTATGTACGAATGGTATTTTACGATCAAGGGGTGGGAATTTCCGCCCATGAGCTCTCCATGCTGACGAAGCCGTTCTTTTCCACAAAGCCGTTCGGGAAAGGGACCGGCCTTGGGTTGAACATCACTCAAAGAATCATCACAGATCATGGCGGGCAGCTCCGCTTCGAGAGTGGCAAAGGGGAATTTACCAGGGTCATAATTGATTTACCAGCTATTCGGAGCGGTGACGGGGTGGCAAATGAGCGCGAGAATTCTTGTAATCGATGATCAGGAATCGATCAGGTTTGCTTTCGAAAGGTTCCTCACGACCGAGAGGCATATAGTGGGGACTGCTGAAAGCCGCAGCGAAGTTTGGCCCGAATAAACGAGACGAGCTTTGATGTTGTATTTGCAGACATCATTCTGGGGGACGGGGCGGGAATCGATATCCTGCGTGAGATCCGGGCAAGAGGACTGAGCTGCCCTGTGATCATGATCACTGTTCCTCTGCGCGTGCTAAGAACTTTCCCGGGGGCAATCCGACCCCAAAATGCGGTCCATCGTACGTTGGTTGTTAAGATGATACTTTATTCAGGATTATAAAGGCATGGCCAAAAGGAGAAAGGAGTTGAGTTATGCCGAAGATCCTTGTTGTCGATGATGAGGAACACGTAAGACTCCTATATTCGGTGGAACTGAAGGAAGCCGGATACGAGGTCATTACGGCGGAGAACGGTTATAAGATTCTCGAAAAGATTGACGAGGAAAAACCGGATTTGGTCATTCTGGACATACAGATGTTTGACTACAACGGTCTGGACATCCTCCAGGACATCCGAAACCACCTTTATGACCTGCCTGTTATACTCGCGACTGCATACGATTCCTTCAAAGAAGAGACGAAATCGATTGCGGCCGACTTCTATGTTGTAAAGAGCTATGATTTGACCGAACTGAAGAAAAAAATCGCCATGGCGCTTGAAACCAGGCTCCCAGGTTGACAATCCTGCCCTGCACAGCCTGCTTTGTTTGTCGAAATGACGATAATCGGCTGCTTTGGATTCCGTATTCCAGGAAAAGCGCTTCTTTACAAAAATCTGAACTGAAAGCGGTTTCCTGGATGCTCAATGGATAGACCACGTTAATGGATCGGTCGTTTTTTTGCGGGCCGATTCTCATAAGAAAAAGAGTCATCGAAATGCAAATTCTGTTCTGTGCCCCCGAAGTGGCGCCCTTCGCAAAGACAGGCGGTCTTGCCGACGTAGCCGGGTCTCTACCCGAATCACTCCACAAGCTTGGCTGCGATGTCCGGATCTTTATGCCCCTCTACCGTTGCGTACGCGAGATGGCTCCGGCCCTCGATCCTCTGGCTCAGGGGATAATCATTCCTATCGGGACACACGATTACCACATTCATTTGTGGGAAAGCCGGACCGAATCAGGCATCCCCATCTATTTCCTTGAAAAAGATGAATTCTACGACAGGTCATACCTTTATGGCAGCCCCCTTCGTGGTGATTATGAAGACAACGCTGAAAGGTTCATAGTCCTCAGCCTGGCGGTGAGGCAACTTTGCGCGGCCATCGACTGGTATCCGTCGATTTTTCATCTCCATGACTGGCAAACCGCGCTGGTTGCGGCATATCATCAATTGAGCTGGCACGATGATCCGAAATTTCTTCACACGGGAACCGTTTTTACTATTCACAATATTGCCTATCAGGGGATCTTCCCCGCCGGTTTTTTCAGCCTGACCAACCTTCCGCCGAGCGCTTGGTCGCCTCAGGGGATCGAATTTTGGGGGAATTGCAATTTCCTTAAGGCAGGGCTCGCTTACAGCGATTTCATCACCACCGTCAGTCCCCGATACGCCTCAGAAATCACAACGAAGGATTTAGGCTTCGGGCTCGATGGGTTACTAAGCGCGCGAAAAGACAGCCTTCAGGGAATACTGAACGGAATTGATACAAACATATGGGACCCGCAGACAGACCCCTCCCTTCCCAGCAATTACAGCGCCGATGATCTTGACGGCAAGAAAGTCTGCAAAGAAGCTCTCTACAAGCGGACGGGTTTGATAGAAAAGAGCTGTGACCTTCCGTTGCTCGGAATGATCAGCCGGCTTGCCGCCCAAAAGGGCTTCGACCTGCTCGAAGAAATCCTGTCGGATTTGATGAAACTGCCGGTGAACCTGGTAATCCTCGCAACAGGGGAAGCCGCTATCGAGACAAACCTCCGCAATATGGAAAAACTCTACCCCAACCGCCTGAAACTCGCCAACCAGTATGACGAGAAAATGGCGCACCTGATTGAAGCGGGAGCCGACATTTTCTTGATGCCTTCCCGATACGAACCTTGCGGGCTCAACCAGATGTATAGCCTGCGCTACGGTACGATCCCGGTGGTACACGCGACTGGGGGGCTCGGGGACTCGGTGACGGACGTTCTGGAGTACCCGGATTCGGGGACCGGCTTCAAATTTTACATATACGAACCAGAGGCCTTTCTCGAAGCGATAAAATCAGCGCTGGAATTGTTCCGAGACAGCCACAAATGGATCGAGATTCAAAAAAGAGCCATGGCTCAGGATTTTTCTTGGGACAGGTCCGCAAGGCAATACATTGAGGTATATGAGAAGACGCGTATGGCGAAGCGAAGTAAGCTGGGAACAGGACCGTCGCCAGGAACCGTTCCTGCCGGGGATGTTTTATCCCGATAGCCTCGTTCTATTGAAACAATGCTGTCAACTGCACGGGCAGTGGTGTGCCCCCAGAGTTCTTAGACCGGTCTAATAGGCATTCCACTTGCGTGGTTTTAATGATTCCATGGGCCTCAGGATCTTTTCAAAAGCTTTTGCGGGCACAATCCGACCTTGAATGTCATTCGACATCCGTTGGCGACCACCTTGAGGAATTATTCAGGATAATTAAATTCTCGCCCTGAAATACAGTGTTCCACCCATTGAAGATTTCTTAGCCCGACATAAAATTGCTGCATTCAGTTTTTCTTTAGGGAATTAAGCACCAGAATACCGTGAGTTACTCTCTTTTGCAAGAGCCCGCGCATGAGTCACTTGGGGCTAACGAAAAGGAGGATGGGAAATGGGGGTGATTTTACTTATCGTTATACTGATCCTATTGTTCGGCGGCGGGGGTGGCTATTATGGCTATAACCGATATGGAGGACGCGGGCTTGGCGGCGTTCTTGGTCTGGTGCTCATCATTATCCTCGTGCTGTGGCTGCTAGGGGGTCTCCACGGTCTGAACCGCCCCTAATCTATCCGCCTTCAGCACCTATGAGGCAGATTTGGCGGATTGAGGAAGGCAGGATTTCTGGCTCATCGTAGCCTTTGAAAGCAGCGAAGATGGGACAGAATTCCGGGCCTGTGAGAGAACCGGCCGAACAAGTCGTGAAGGATATCAGCCTGGCTCAACACTATCCAAACCTTACGGGTGCAAGTCTTTTCTTGGCGATATGTTCTCAACAGCCAAGATGCGAACTTTTCATGTCGACCCACCTCACTAAAGATACCCCCCGATTTTAAAGTGTTGCACGTGACACAGGAACTATGCAACGCTATCGTTGCATGCAACACTACTTCGATTCAAGTTCACACCCTTTGATGGCTCTTTCCATACCGTAAGGGTCTGAAGTTTTTGGCTAAATTTGGCTAAAGTGTAATGAGATGACTCTCGAATCCAGCGGCATAAAACTTGCTCAAAAGAAGTACAGCGCAAGAGGCCGCGTATGACTCACTTGGGGCTAACGAAAAGAAGGATGGGAAATGGGAACAATTTTACTTATCGTTTTGCTGATCCTATTGTTCGGCGGCGGGGGTGGCTATTATGGCTATAGCCACTATGGCGGGACCGGGCTTGGCGGCGTTCTTGGTCTAGTGCTAATCATTATCGTCGTGCTGGCGGTTCTCCGACGTTAACCGCCCCTAATCTGTCCGCTGTCAGCACCTTGGGACAGATTCGGCGGATTGAGGAATGGAGGATTTATGGCTCATCGTACCGTTTGAAAGCAGCGCGGATGTGCTCAGTCCGGGCATCAGTAGCCAGTTTTCAAATAAATGCAGGTGAGCTCAGGGGACAATCTGCTTTCCAGTCCAACTTAGAGAGGTGGTGATGATATGGAAACTATCCTGATAATACTCGTATTGCTCTTCCTCTTCGGCGGCGGCGGATACTACTGGTCGAGGCGGTGGTAAATGGCCAGAAGGAGAATGTGGGCAAGATCCACGAACTGGTGATAAGAGAAAAGGAACAAGTCATGAACTGGGATCAAATCGCAGGGAACTGGAAGCAAGTCAAAGGCGCGGTCAGGAAGAAGTGGGGCAAACTCACCGACGATGACGTGGACGTCATCGCTGGAAAACGCGACATACTCCTGGGCAAGATACAAGAGAGACACGGCATCGCACGTGAAGAGGCAGAAAAGGAACTGAAGGCCTGGGAAGATTCTTTGAAGTAGTTAAGCCGTGTTCATCATTCTTCTCGTTCCCATGGTCCATCTATAACGGGAGATTATCGCAAATGCATTAGGGCGTTACCTGAAACTATCGTTGGAGTATCCCATTGGCCGCAAAATTTACAAGAATCTAAGAAAGAGGAATAAAATGATCAAGACGACTTATTCGACAATGCTACTCGTTATTGGTTTCCTGGCACTAATGCTCATGTTACCATCTGCTAATCTAATGGCACAGACAACGGAGGAGCATCGTTCCTCCACGAGTTCTTCGAGTTCCACGGTAGAGGCGCCGCCGCCAGTGCAGGAGCATCGTTCCTCAGAGAGTTCCTCTAGCACCACGAGATCCACGACAGAGGCGCCGCCAGAGCATTGTGTCAGTCACTGTCGTGACCATTATAATCAAAGTTTGGTCGAGTGCAATGAGCCGCACCACCCACACCACAACAAATGCGAAAAATGGGCTCGGGAACGTGAACAGGAATGCCTCTCCGCATGCAACTAATCGGGATTAACTGAGGTAGAAGTGTGAAGCGGAGGAAGGCTGGTGGCAGCTTTCCCAGATTCTTACGAATTCTTGCAGTAAACTTGCATTAAAGAGATTGCATGAAGCGGACAGTCCGGGGCCTCTGCTGCTGGAAAGATACACGCGGGCCTATTCCCCACAAAACGATGGCCGAATCCTGTTTCCGTTCCGCAGGCTCTTTATCATCGCTTATCGGACATAAAATAGTAATTGCGTTTTGCCCACTGAATTCCCGAAATTCTTCCGAGCTTCATACGGACCAGCGGCTCCAGGGTGAAAGATACGGCTGGCAACGAATACATTTGCGCCGTAGATGCCTTGAAGGACCTAAGACAAGCCACCAGAGAGGAATTGTCGAATTGCATTGACGAATCAAAAACGCCCCAGCCTTTCGCAGGGGGCTAATTGATCCGCTAAGAAGCCGGGGGAGGGCTCAATTTCGAGGATCTTCACCCTGTTTTTGTGCATCATGCGCCACGACCTTAGCGCCGGAAGTCTCGATCTTTCGGCGCTATGGGATATCCATTGCATGGTCGGTGGCACTCTTCACTTGATTTTGCTCACTCCATTCGCTCTACAGCCCAGCTGACTGCTCTGTCCTTGCATCTATACAGCCGGTGCGGTATCTTCCCTCATCCCCCCAAACAGTCCATTTTCAAGTTTTTGGAGCAAACGATGACTCTCAGCAAAGTCCATATCATTGTTTGAGGCCACAAAGTCCCGAGCATAAGAGATTCAGAAATGGCTCTTATGTGCATGGCAGCTCGAGGAATTTATCCCTGGGAACCCAGCGCCGGCGCAGGAAAGGAAGAAAGGACAAATGGATTATACCGAGCAAGACGTGTCTTCGATCCTCACCGCTCTGCATCTTTCTGCGGAGAAGCACAGAAACCAGCGCAGAAAAGACGTGGAATCAACCCCTTACATCAATCACCCGATAGAAGTAGCGGAATTGCTCTGGCGGATTGGAAACGTTCGGGATATCAGCGTGATCGTTGCCGCCCTGCTCCACGATATCATTGAAGACACGAAGATAGAACCCAATGAGATCGCGAGCCAACTCGGAGAGGCTGTATTGTCCCTGGTGCTGGAGGTAACGGACGACAAACGCCTGCCGAAGGCAGAGCGGAAAAGACTACAGATTGAACATGCTCCGCATCTGACCGAAGCGGCAAAACAGATAAAACTTGGGGATAAAATTTGTAATGTAAGAGATGTTGCAAACTCGCCGCCGAAAGACTGGCACAGCCAAAGGCGGAGAGAATATTTGGATTGGGCGGAAAAGGTTGTCGATGGGCTACGAGGTTGTAACCAGCCTTTGGAAGCATTCTATGATGAAATCATGCGCGATGGTAGAACGAAGCTGAAGTGAATGGTGGTCAGGACCTTACGTTCATTTCCGAGGAGCAATCCATGACATCTCATTCTAATCACGACAGATATACAAACTCTGCCTCATGGTCACCCCGAACCAAGGATGATCGAACTAATGATGAGCATAATCTAAAATAGCCTTCAAGAGCGAAGCACTGTGACCCAGTTGAACATAGGCTTCCTCTTTGGCAAGTATCCGATTCTCCCTCTCAAGCTGATAGCCCAATTTCATGGAAAGGTTTGCTATGCGGGCCACCTCCCTCACCGAATCTTCTTCGGACCTGATCTGAATCGGATAGATTTTGATCCGCTCCAGGTGGTCCAACACTTCGTCATTGACCGTACCATCCATGGCGTTGTGGTGCTGCCGGTTGAACGAATTGAACAGGGTATTGTGGAGCGGCATGGACAGGTCGCCAACATAATGAGCGCAGTAGGCAAGATGATACTCGCCATATTTCCCGGTCACCCTGGCCGATCTGTAATCTCGAAGGGAAGCGATAATAGCTCCGTAAAGATGCCCGTTCTCGTCTGTCGGATCATTGTAGCGATTAACCTGTTCCATGATCATTTTTGGAGTAACAACCGTATCGGGCGGATTGTTAGAGTAGTGGTTATGCCCCTCTTTATCCCCTGCCTTGATTTTGGCGATGTCCGGCCCTGCGGCGTTGTACCATTTCTGGTAGCCGGCAGCTTTTGCAATAGCCAAGTGGGTTTCATCGTGCCAGGCAAAAGAAACACTGGGGAAACTTAAAAGCAGGAGCAAGGCGAATAGTTTGCATGCAGTTGATTTAGATTGCTTCATTTCCGCTCCCGCATTCCTCTATGCAGCTATCGTACTCATCCTTCGCGTTGTCGATGCACATCCTCAGATCGTCTGAGTCTTCAGGATCGCCGCAGGTTGAGTTGCATGATTCGACTTCCGATTCATACTGGTTCGCACAGTCTGTTGTACAGCCAGCCCAAGCGGAGGGCCCGCTTCCGAAAGGAACGTAGAACGCAAGAACCATTGCGATTATTAACGCCAACTTTTTCACAGTATCCTCCCAAGCGAAAGCTTCATGACGGGATCATCTGATTTTTATCCGTGAGGGATCTTTTACCACGATCACGGGCCGGCACCGATTGCTTTCTATGGTACCTGTTACACAAATCTCCTTCCCGGAACAGAGCGCTCCGGGCGGCTTTTCGAACTTGCTTATGTCCGGTCGCCCAATTAACACAGTGAGACCCTGATCAGAATTAGCACTCTGGAGGATCAAAATAGAAGGGCCTCCCTTTTGTGGGTGCACAAAAAGGGGGATCGTGACTGTACCGAAGACCGTCTTTTGCCGGCCGATGAATTTGGCGGCATCCTCGGGGGAGATGGTTTCTTGAGCGCAAGCCAAACTGACGAACCCGGACATGAGAACGAATGACATGAAGATTTTGAATTTGCGGTTCATCTCCCCTCCCCTGTCTCTTTGTGTTGACGGTTATAACCGGGCTGACGATTGATACTCAAGTCGGAAGCTGGTGTAGCCCGTAAAGCCGGCTTTGGTGGTCATCGGTGCAGACAATATATCTTACAGGCGCAATTGGACGAAGCCTAAATTCCCTGGACCGCCCAGTTATCTTGATTATCAGGGAAGATATGAGCTTGTGGATAGATCTTTTGGCCATATTGTACGGCTGTGGACTGGATTACCAGGAATGCCTGTGATATGAAATCCAGAGTTTCCAAATTATTAATCCAGGTATGGCCCGGCTTTTCACCGGACCGATTGTGTTTAAGCTAGGTCGATTATAAAAACTTTCGTGCAGCATTAATCTGCGACCGGGAATCTGAGATGCATGAAAAATTATTGAGAAGGCTTAGAGAGCTCCTTTCGGGAGGCGATACAAAAGGCGCACTAGGGCTAATTGAATCAGCCATTGAGGATCTCGAAATTTCGGACGGGGTTGACAAGGGCGCAATGGCACGAGGAAAGGAGCGGCTTTCAAACCAACCTGAACATGTCCGTGAATTGGCTATCCAGGAGGCAAAGCAGTTGGTGGAAAAGGCGAAAATTTTCCTGCAAACGGTTGGCAGAGAGATCGCTTTCGCAGAAATCTCCAAATCCGCAGGTGCCTTCGTCAAGGACGAAAAGTACGTATTCGTTCTGGACCTGAACGGAATGATGCTTGCCCATGGGGAAAACGTGGACTTCGTTGGCCTGGATTTCTATTCAGTCAAGGACCTGGAGGGAAGGAATTTCATTCAAGAGATAATCAAAACGGCCAAGGAGAAAGGCTATGGAGCAGTGGAATATATTTGGTTCCACCCTCTGTCCAGAAGTTACGAAAATAAGACAGTCTATTTTGAGAAGGTGGATTCCATAATCATATGCAGCGGTATCTACACTGGATGAAGCCCACAGTCTAAGGACACGGGTGCCGGAGATGAAAAGTGTCAATGTTGGCTTGTTTTCTTTCACCTGAATCCGTGAATTTACAAATATCAAATTAGCACCTTGTTATACATAACTACTGGTAATAATTAACTATTAGTGGTATACACTCACCTCACACGAACTCACTTGGGAGGTGAACATGAAG
>JBEKMB010000127.1:0-6100 GCA_050008735.1 Syntrophobacteraceae bacterium | reverse complement strand
GCATCCACCCAGCAGGATTGGATGTCGAGGGTGAGCTTGCCCTCCTTGAATTGAATGACTCTATCTTTGCCGATCAACTTGCGCAGGCGGTGGAGCGTGGTCTCGAGGGAGAGGTGTGCCAGATCGCCCTCTGCATCAGGCCAAAGCGCATCGCATAACTGCTCCTCCTTGACCGCCCTGCCTCCGAAAGCGATCAGGGCTTTGAGCAAGAGCAGCGGCTTCTGCTGCACCTTTCCCGTGAACCTGAGGGCCTCCGAATCCCTTAGTATCTCAAACTGCCCGAGCGTGTAGATCCTGAGAGGCCAGGGCCAGTTTTCCAAGTGAAGCACGGGGACATCAGGCATCAGATTGCGCCTGCGGATAAGACCCTGCACATAATCAGTCTCGATACCGGCCTCGAGTGCTTTCACACAGAGCCTTGCCATCGTCGACACAGAGCCTTGCCATCGTCGAATTCACCCAAAAGGGGCCGTTGAAGTATCCGTGCTCTTTTCCTAGCGCCATCGCCCTGTGAAGGAGTTCCCGCCCCGCATCCTCGCTGCCATTGTCAAAGGCAATCTGCGCCTCCAGCAAAAGAGTCATAAATTCTGCCTGGTACACATGTACCGTACTGCAGATCCTCCATACTTCAGAGATATGCACGGAGGCTTCTTTATCGTTTTGCAGCTCATGCATCACCATGGCGTCTATAAGATGCGCATAGGGCATCACAAAGGGCGCACCCGTCGCCCTGTTGAATTTAAGGGCCAGATCGGCATGCAGGGAGGCACGGGCAAAATCTCTTTGAATCAGGCTGCTCCATGCCACGAAAAGATGATAGGCATATTCACCCCACGCTGAGGGGATAATCCGAAGACGGAAGCGCATATTTTCCAAAGATTCCTCGGCTTTTGCGAACTCCCCGATGCTGAGGAGACAGGCCGCACAGTGAGCATGCAAAACAACATCATAAACGTGAACTCCCGTGGAATCCGCCAGTGCAATTGCATCCTCCGCCGCCCATCGACCTTCTCCAAAACCGCCGGAAAGCCAACCATAAAAGGCTTGCATTGCCCTCTGTAAGATTACCGATAAAGGCGCATAGTGGCTGGCCTCGACCAACTTGCCAAATGAGTCTATAATGAGCGGCACTTTTTCGAGTTCGCCCGAATATATCCTGTAAAACGCCAGTGCAAGGAGCATATGGAGTACAGTATCTTTCTCCGCAATACTGCCCGCCAGCGCAAAGCATCGACTCTCCCAATACTCGAAAGCGGGGTTGTCAGGCTGCCTCAGCATTAGCGCATAGATCATGCTAGCCGCCATTCCGGACTCGATCTGGGGTGACGGGAATTGATGCTGGTATTCTTCGAGGATCTCATCTGCCAGAGGAATCAGCCTGTCAAGCTCAAAGAATGTATCAAGCCTGAGGCTGACCGAGTCAAGCATCCCCGACATGGCGAGAAATGAGCCTGCCGCATCCCTGCGGCCCCTGAACCGCGCAAGCGCTTTGGCAAAGCAGTCTCTGGCAGTCTCGGGAGATGTGGGAAACCTACAAACACCCATCCAGTAGAGGAGCCAGGGTTCGTGTTCGGTAACGGACTCGGGGAAGCTTTCGATCCAACCCGCAAGGGTCTGCGACCTTCCCTGTGAGATAAGGGCGGGAGCATTGGTGAGGATCAACCTTATGGCCTCGGGCCATTCCTCCACCTCCAGGAAAAGACTTACCGCATCTTCGAGATGCCCGTCTTTCTCAAGCACTTGCGCGGCCCTGCTCCTGATTTCCGTAAGGCGTTCCGGGGCAATTGTTTCCTTTGCTTTGTTAAGGAGAAATTCCCGAAAAAGAGGGTGATATTGAAATACCTGGCCGTTTGAGGCGTACCTGCTGGTAAAATAATTTTTCCTGTTGAGATCATTTAAAATGCGCGAGGCCTTCAGGTTTCCGGTAAGCTCCTCAGCCATCCGGACGCTCATCTTGGGAAGAAAAGAGGTTTCGAGCAAAAAGTCCCTGGAATCTTGAGAACTCCTGTCAAAAACCTCGGTGGCAAAATAGCCGAAGATTTCCTCTCGCGGAAGACCGCCAGGGAGTTGAAAACCGTGATCTTCGATGCGCAGGCTTTCAATTAGCAGCACCAGCCCCGCAACCCACCCTTCGGAAGCTTTGCGCAAAAGTGAGAGAGTCTGGATTTCGAGATCTTTTCCTGCCCTTAGCCTCGCAATAGAGTCGGACTCATCGGCTGTAAGCCTTATATCTTCCCAGCCCACAATACTCATTTCGCCTGCCGCGCGCAGGCGGACATAGGCGGGAGGGGGCTCGCCCCTGCTCAGGACAATTACGTTAACTCCCCGGGGAATGGAGGAAAAACCCGAATTGATGACCCCATGGAACTGGGAATTCTCCGGCACGTCCTGGTAGTTGTCGAATACTATTACAGGACTCCGGTATTCGGAGGACCGGGTATCTCTTTTACCGTTCAGTTTTTCACAGAGCTTTTCAAAGAAGCGTTTTGCAAAGACGGGAATGCCTAAAAGGTATTCGGGAGTAAGGAGTGGAAGATGCGTTCGGTTTCTGGGTGAGATCATTCTTGCAGCAAGCCCCATGTAGTAGAAGAAGGTCGAGATATCGGAATCTCCCTCATCGAGCTGATACCAGAGGCAAGCGGCGGCGGCGGTTTGGATATAGCTAGCAGCGAGCGTTGTCTTGCCTGATCCCGCCGGGCCTGATATCCAGATAACCTTTTTGTCGCGGCTTCGTTCAATCAACTGAAAAAGACGCTCACGGGGAAGGGCTGTCTGGGTGTTGGGTCGAGTCAGTTTTGCCGGGACGATTTGCTTCATCCTGCGCCTCGCATCGTTCACGGGAGACCAAGCTGTCCCGATACCAATGGAGGTTAAGAGCCGCAGATTCTACCCGAAAAAGCTCCTTGCGAAGATTCAGAATCTATAAACTACACGATAAGAATCCAGATCAAAACAGGCAAGTGAAATTGGATGGAGAACCTATTTAACCAGTAAAGCGAGGAGGTGCCAGGATTCGGGTAGGAACTCAACATACAGCTTTCCTATATGGCGTTATGCTTTGGGTTAGCCGGGACCTTTTAATATTTGGATCATACCTGCAGTTCTCATCATTGCTGCAGGGGTTGATTGATATGGGCCGGAGGCAGAAGTCCCCGAGAAACGGCTGTCTCACGGATAGACAGATAGGCTCAGGCGCTGCCCACGCTGTAAATGCTCATGACGTAGTCTGCCAGGTGGTGGTCACGCGGACTTCCATGTTTAAAGCCATAGCTTACTCTAACCCCGCGTAAGTAGTACCTACCTTAGTTCGAAAATAAGCCGGAAATAGTTATTTAAATGGGGCTCTGGTTTCTATCGAGTTTCTTTGAAAAATACTTAGCCGGGTTCCTCGGCGCCTTTTGGGAGCGGATGCCCAGGGAAGGTTTCTTCCTGATGCTTGTGGGACTCGGCCTTGGCGGTGGTCTCGCGATCTGGTTGCTCGGACGTCCGCTAGAGCGGGCCGTGGCTGGGAATGGTAGGAGGGACTCCAATTGACATCATTTCCCAGCAGGCATATGTTGGATTTTTTCAATATCTCCAGTACTGAACTAAATCCCGGAGGTTGGTCTGATGTACCCTGTAAAATATCTGGCATACGGAATTTGCGTCATATTGGTTTTTTTCTGTAGCATTACATCCGCCTGTGCTTTCTCATCGCTCGATGCAATGCTCGAACCTTATCTCGAAAAGCATGAATTGCCCGCCTTGGCCGCCGCCGTTGTGCTAAATGGAGAGATCGTGGCTGCAGGAGCCATCGGTACTCGAAGGGCTGGCACAAAAATGCAGGTAAGCCTTGACGACCGCTTCCATTTGGGGTCTGACACAAAGGCAATGACCTCGCTGCTGGCGGCTACTCTAGTGGAATCGGAGAAACTCAGATGGGATTCCACGGTGGCCGATATCTTTCCTGAACTGGCAGAGAAAATGAATCCTGCACTGAGAAAGGTGACACTCCAACAACTACTTTCCCATACGAGTGGCATTCCAAGTGATAACGATGAATTCGCTACCCTGCTTGGAAAAGCGATGCTCCAAGATGGAAACCTGGATGAAATGAGATATTGGCTCGTACAGCAATGGAGCCTGCTTCCTCTTGAATCAAGCCCCGGTACGAAGTTCGCTTATGCCAATATGAACTACGTTATCGCTGGCGCAATGATCGAGCGCACTGCCGGCAAGACTTGGGAAGAACTCATAACCGAGCTGATCTTCGAGCCTCTTGGGCTGAAATCAGCAGGGTTAGGTCCTCAGGCAACCCTGGGCAGAATCGATGCAACTCTAGGCCATACCTATATTGATGGTAAGCTGAAAGCATTCCTTTCCGGCCCCAATGGTGATAACCCCCCGATTATAGGACCTGCAGGCAACGCTCACATGAGCGTTCTCGATTTTGCACGCTGGGCTGGGTGGAACGCCGGCGAGGGAAAACGCGGACCAAAGCTGGTCCAGGCAGAAACGCTGAAAAAGCTGCATACACCGGTTGTTTCGATGCCACTAAAACAGGATGCTCGGCCCGGCACGCCTGCACATGGAAAATATGCGTTAGGCTGGGGTGAAGTTCAAGTGGACTGGGCACCGGAGCCGCTTATATATCATGGCGGCTCGAATGAAAGAAACCTCGCCTTCATCTGGGTCGAGCCGAAGCGTGATTTTGCAATGGTGCTCATGACAAATGCAGGTGGCGAGAAAGCAGATCAGGCGCTGCATGCGCTCTCTCAGGAGCTCTATAGATTGTACGCCGATGGGAGGAGCTAAGCTTCCTGCCACATTGCTGGTGGCAGAGTTTTTTGGTCAGCATTCCGATAAACCGCGCATTTCAAAATGAAATCGGAAGTAGTAAGCAGCATTAAGATGGCCCTTGCCTGCTTCCTGGCAGGCGTTTCCTATCTGGTGATGATCCTTGCGGCGCATCCCGCGTAACTGTACCTGACTTAGTTCGAATATCAGCCGGAAATAGTTATTTGGGTGGGCGTCTGGTTTCTTTCGAGCTTTTTCGGCAACTACTTATCAGGGTTCCTCGGCACATTCTGGGAGAGTCTGCCCCACGAGGCTTTTTTCCTACTCCTAATGCTGTTAGGTATTGGCGGCGGTGGGGCAATCCGGTCGATTGGCCGTCCGCTGGAGCGGATCGGGATCGTAGAGGGGAAGGATAGGACGGTTGCGAAGGACGGGAGTTGATGCATAAGAATTCCGTCTACCGAACTCATTTTCATCTATGCATGAGAAAGCGGGGTCACATCTTCATGACGCTATTGCAAATGCCAATTCAAAATAGTTAGTGTAGTTAACATCTTCTGGGGGATCTACGAGCAGCAAGGCAACACATTACAGTTCTGGGCCGACCGTAACACGAACTGGAACTTATTTGGCC
Source organism: Syntrophobacteraceae bacterium (assembly GCA_050008735.1). Taxonomy (GTDB): domain Bacteria; phylum Desulfobacterota; class Syntrophobacteria; order Syntrophobacterales; family Syntrophobacteraceae; genus SbD1. Next base: position 690 of record JBEKMB010000127.1, on the reverse strand, counting down.
TGGATATCCCATCGACCTGGTTTCAGGCATTCAATCCGCTCATGATTTTCCTCTTCGCCCCCCTCCTGAACATGTTCTGGTCTTGGCAGTCCAAGCGTGCCTCTGAACCTTCGAGCATCAGAAAGATGGCTTGGGGGTGTTTCCTGGCGGGCGCTTCCTACCTGGTCATGATCCTCGCGGCGCAGGGGACCGGGCCGGAAGAGCGCGGCAGCGTAGCCTGGCTCGTCGGGACTGTCTTAATTCTTACTATTGGCGAGCTCTATCTCTCGCCGATCGGCCTGTCGTTGGTGACGAAGGCGGCGCCCGCGCGGATAGTTTCAATGATGATGGGTGTGTGGTTCCTGTCGAGCTTTTTCGGGAACTACTTCTCCGGGTTCCTCGGCACATTCTGGGAGCGAATGCCCAGGGAAGCCTTTTTCCTGATGCTGATAGGACTGGGCCTCTGCGGAGGGCTTGCGATCTGGTTGATCGGACGTCCGCTTGAGCGGGTGGTCGCAGAAAATGACAAAACTGCCTCGAAAGCGGGGGATTGATGCCATTCCTTCTGTCCAAATAAACTAAGTAGCTATTATTGCACAATTTTACAGATTGGCATGTGGTAAACTGCGCATTTCAAAATTAATGCGAAAATTGTAAGCGGCATTAACAGGAAGCGCGGCATCTTACTGTTCTTGCAGCAATCGCGAGTTA
>JBEKMB010000126.1:0-14087 GCA_050008735.1 Syntrophobacteraceae bacterium | reverse complement strand
AGCGCCGAGCGCTCGGCCTCACGCGCTTGCGCGTGTGGCCGAAATCCTGGGGGGTGCGGGGGAATCATTCCCCCGCTCTTTTCAAGCTTGAGAAATACTATCTTGAACGCAACTCAGTATCAGGGGGCTTGCAAACATTTTGCAAAGTAATACTGGATAGCCACGACGATGAGTTAACGCGCAACAGCCTCGAGAATAAGGACCCCACCGAAAAATTGCTGGCAGAAGATGGATTTCATAGATTAAAGTCAGATAGCGTCCGTTTCGGTCGCATGTGGGGTTGATTTTCGGGAAATCCGGATTTCGGCTACCAGGAGAGATTATTAAATTAAACAAGCCTGAATTACTCGTAAACATTGTGCAGACTGGATTGGGAACCTTATACTTCTGCGGGCTGGCATGGTTTTTGGAATCATTTAGAGATTTGGCTTGTTCAGTGTTGTAATGGGGTCGGCAACCATGACATATGTTTTAAACAGAGGGCTTCTATTCTGGGCAGTCTGGGCGATACTGGTTTTTTTCTCCCCAGTGGCGACTGCGGGCACTGCGCCGATTGACCGCAGGCTTTATTCCGAGCTTCTTAAATTTCCAACCGACAAAAAAATCGTCGAAGTGGATGGCGTGCCCTGTCTGAAGATATTTCTACCGCCGGGGCAGTCACTCAGCTACTTCTGTCGTTTCGTGCCATACTTTGACAGCAACTTTGACTTTTATCGCCAGCGAATCGCTCTCATAAACCGCCTTGAACCGATGGCGGTGATTGACGGCACCGATGAATTGAGCACGGACGTAAAATTCATCTATGTCCCGCTCAATTTTTCCATACGCCCACAGATCCTGCCGGAACGGATCAGCAGTATTTCTCAATTGCCGCAATTCATGCTGATCGATGTAGGCCAGCAGTGCCTTGGACTTTATGCCTACGGAAGATTGATTTACCAGTTTCCAATTTCATCGGGCAGAAACGGAACACCGGCGAGAAAGTTCGTCATCTCATCCAAAGAACATGACCACTACTCGACGAAATACGACAATGCCTGGATGCCGTATTCATTGAGACTCTTTGGGGACTATTTCATCCACGGCGGCATTCTGCCGAGCTATGCAGCTTCCCATGGATGCGTCCGGATGATCTACGAAAATGCCGTTTTCGTGTACAATTGGACACAAATTGGAACGCCCGGCGAAATAACCAACCGACCAGCCTCAAAGCAAAAAGACGTAGTCCCGGATGAGGAGAAACCAGATATTAAAACACTATACTAGCTTAAGCAGTTCAGGTGTAACCATAACTTGCCACCAAGAACCTCTTATCAGGCGAATCGAACAATCTTAAACGCAGCTTGCCACTGTGGAAATCCCGCTCCGGCCGGAGCGGCATAACAACTATGATCTGAATTTGTTAACCGGAGAGACCGTGTCCCTTCATAACACCAAATAGCAACTGTGTTTCTCCAAGGAGCCGTTTTTGAGCGAAGTTTTTTAGACGGCATTGAACTGCCAATATTTTCGCTGTCTTACCATAGCATTTAAAATTGTCAGTAACTTGCGCATCCAGGCTGTGATTGCAACCTTGGGTTTCCCGGCCGCGCTCAGGCGCAGGTAGAACTCTCTTATTTTGCAATTGCAGCGTATTGCTGAGACTGTGGCCATGTATAACTGATTGCGAACTGCTTTGCGGCCTCCCCACACGCAGCGTGTTGCGCTTCTGGAGCCACTGTCTCGATTAAGAGGCGCTGTGCCGACCAGGGCAGCTATTTGGCGACGGTCAAGACTGCCTAACTCGGGACAAAAAGCAATGAAGCTGGCAATCGTAACAGGGCCAACCCCGGGCACAGTACACAAAAGCTCGGCCGTATCCTGATATAGAGGACTCGATTTTATGATTTTCTCTATGTCCTTATCTGATCGGTCAAGCCGCTCTTTGAGATAGGCAATATGATGTTCAATATCGCTCCGCACTTGGACGGAGGCTCGGGAAAGGCGGTTTTTTTCCTGGGAAATCATACCCACGATCTGGCGTCGCCTGGTCACCTGATCTGAGAGTTGCCGGCGCTCGGCATCTTTGACCGGACGCCGTTGTGGTTTGATTGCTTCGGCGAAGCGGGAGAGGGTCTTCGCATCGATTTTGTCGGTTTTGGCCAGTTTCCCGGTTGCTTTAGCAAAGTCACGGACCTGGCGCGGATTTACCACTACGACAGGGAGGCCGGCCTCGGCTAGGTAGGCAACCAGAGCGCTTTCTAAACCTCCGCTGGCTTCGAGAACGATTAACTGCGGCGAACCGGCTTCCAGTTTCTCCACGAGTTCCGATAGCTTTTCTTCGGTATGCTCGACGGAGAAGAACTGATCGCCAAGTGCAACATCCAGGCGTGACTTGGAGACATCTATCCCAGCAAACAGCGATGGTGGCATTGATTTTCTCCTTTTATCCCGGCCTTGCTGATGCGGGCTCGAGGCCCAGGTAACTGTTCGGGCTTACTGGAGAGGCTATGGCGACCAGCGCTATATGACGGGCTCGTAGCCCAAGGAGAGAACGGTCTACCATAGCCTTGGTACAACTCGTTATAGTTGATATTTAATATACAAGGAGAGATGCCTTGACTTTCGCCTTTTTTCCTGGCGGACTTTTCAGACTGGCTAAGCAGTCTTAAAGCAATAGGTACTATGGGATCCCTGACCCATATGCCAGCTCTTCTCGCCATCGATCTTTTGGCTGAATCGTAACGACAAGGTGTTAGATATCAACAGGTTCAGCGAGACGGGATCTGTTTTGAATCTTTACTGGTATTGCTGCAAAGTCGATTCCGTTTCCCCATGGTGTCATTTGGTGTGGTCCTGGTGGCAGAGAAGGCACTCCATATGCCCTTGCTGGTGGTTCATTCCATCTGCGTATCGCGGAAACTTATCTTCCGGACCATGGCACTCGATACAGTGTTCGGTTTCTTTCGACGGCGTCCATTTCGCAGGCGTCCATTTTCCGTCAAAGTACTCATTGAGATAGTACACCACGGTATATACGACCTCCCCTGCTACCTTTGCGCAACGCTCGTATTTCTCTTTGGAAGTGACCTCTTTGCCGGCGGCCATCGTCCACTTCGACACCGACGTGTGGCAAAGCGGAGTCATCGCCTGAACCTGGATCTGCTTGGGACAAGCAGAGATATCGTCGAATCTTTCTGTCGGGAATTTCATTCCTGCGTACCACCACATCATCCGGTCTATCACTGCCCGATAGCTGTCATCCTTATCGTAGATAACGAGGTTGATTAGGCACGAGCTGACACCCAGGGCACCGCAAAGCGTACCATGTCCGGCGTACCCTTGCCCTGCATGAGCGAACATGTAGTCCGGCAGGGTTGTCCAGGGATAACCGACTTTCTCTTTCAAAAGGCTGGAGTACCCCAGCCAAGTGCCATTACCTCAGCCTTTCTTCTCTAAATAGAAGCGATAGGCGCGCCGGCCGGCCTCAAGCGGATCGAGCTTGACCCATTTCCATGGCAGGGGCGGTGGTTCAGTCACCTTTGGGGTTGGAGGCAGTGCAAGGCTGGTACCGTACCCCGCCATTCCTCCTGCCACGAAAATGCCCGCTTTTGTCATGAAATTACGCCTTGACAGTGATGATGCTCTCTCTTGCTCTTTTTCCATAATGATCTCCTATCCTTGGCGTGTGGGGAACCAACCGGTAAGGGCTTTAAAGCCAGGCAAGAAGAACTAGCATTCGAGTCTTTTTCCCATCTTTCTTCGGACCACGGGGAGCCCTCCAGGTTGGGTTGCGGCGCTTTATTTTTTTCCTTCGGTAGCCTTTGTACCGAACCACTCAATTCACGGCTCAATTTTCCGCTTCAGCGAGCTTCGCTGCGAACAGCTCACAATTTCCCCAATCCCTTCCATCAACTGCTAACGCGGCGTGGAAGCGCCCGCAATTTCCCTACGGCGCAGCGGCACGCCTTTAACTGCGCTTTCTCCAGACTACCCGAGCCGGGCCGAAGACGTGGGAAGCTTATCCCCGGTTACCTTTTTCCAGCGTTCCTCGATCAGTTCATTGGCTGCAGCTTCGAGGAATTCCGGCGCGGCCCACTTGCTAACGTCAAAGTCGTTCTTGATGTAGCCGTGGCTCAGCATGAAGTCCTTCCCGATCTCAATGGAGGCCAGGTTCTGGAGCGACAGGTTGGGCACGAGGTCGATGTCCATGATGTTTTTATACGTATGCTCGACGTCCAGGTAGTACGTCTGCTTGTCGAGGATCGTCGCGGCGGCGTGCTTGTTCTCGTTGCCCCAGCGCCCCACCTTGATCATGCCTTTCATAAACGGGACGACGAGCTCGGGGTGCTTCTCGGCCATCTCCTCGGTGCACGTGATGACGGCCGGGACGTTGGCCACCTGCAAGGTCCAGTCCGGATACCTGGACAGGTCCTCGATCGCCTTGAACTTGCCCGTCGCCTCCTGGAGTTTCTGGAAGACGACGCTTTGGGTATAGATCGCATCGACGACGCCCTTTTCCAGCGCTGACTCCAGCGGACGGAAGGCCAGGTCGTGCTTGTGGTCACGCTGAAGCCACAAGTCGGATGGGTTTTCCATGGGCTCCAGCATCTTGGGATCGTCGTACCAGTCATCCGGGTAGGGGAATTCGACGATCTTGACGTCGTCGCGGGTCATGCTGTTCAGCATGAGCATTAGCTCGATGCCTTGTTCCTCTTGGATGCGCCACCAGTCGCACTTGATGGTGTTCAGGCTCTTCGAGAGGCCGATCTTCTTGCCTTTCAGATCGGTCATCAGGTAGATGTTGTCCCTGGCGCGCACCATCATGCAGCCGCCTTCGTATACGTGCGTCGCCCCCAGGAGCCTGGTCCTGCGGATGTCCGCGTGAACGTGGATGGGGGGAAATAAACCGCCGAAGCGGATGAGGTTGTCGAGGTTGTGGATGTAGTGGGGATAGTAGTCGTTCTCGCGGACGGAGCGGAGGAAGGCGTACTTCACGCCGATCTTCTTGAACTCCTCTCTGGTCCAACCCAGTTCTTGGTCGATATTGCTGGCGGACACCAGGGGACAATTGGTGTAGTACACCTCTTTCCAATCCAACGGTACCGTGCTGAATTTCTTAGCTGCCTTGGCCATGTCTAAGTCCTTTCTTGTGAGGTCCCCTGGGAACTGCCCGACGAACGCCCTCACGGTCGCCTATGGCGAAGCGGTTGAGCGGATTCGCAACATGGAATCCGTCTTTGTCATGCGTGGTGATGATCTGATCCGAATGGGTTGGCAGGCGGTAGTTCTTTCTTCGCGAAGCATCACGCAGGTAAATGGACTCCTTCCGTTTTGTTGGAGAGGAAGTCACTTAAGAACCAACTGAATTAATCCACCAATGGTAAAATTGACATAAACCTTAATCATAATCTACCCTAGCGCAAGGGACCGCCGAGGAATGGGGCCAACCGTTACTCGTCGGAAGCGCGTCCCAAGCCCCAACATATTTGCAAGTCTCAGTTTTCTGATTTTTTTTGTAAATCCATGATCGGGCATCATCTCCGCACTCGCCAGAGCAACTGAACGGTTCGAAAGTGGATTACTACAGACTCAACCCTCCTCCTATGTGCAGAACCCTGTTCAGACCGAGGTGCATAACGACAATGATACTAATATGTTAATCAGGTAACCGGCCCCCCTCCACAACAGGAGAGGAAGGTTGAATTTGCATTTTCCAACCTTGCTATTTATCGCTGACTGCATATCCACCAAAATTGATAAACCCATCCATGCAAAAAACTCTTTTTTGGGAGGCGCTACACGGCAGGCCGGCCAAGCTGTTACAGTTGCCAATGGAGTTAAAGAAGAGATCGGAGCCATAACGGGAGTGCTCGGTATTTCTCTGTCCACCAAGGTTCTGAAAATACGGCTAAAATTTAAAGTTTTGTAACGAAGGCTATTTTGGATGCGCCTGGGTTGCCGACAAGCGGGCAGGGAAAAAGGCGCGGAATTCAAAGATTTTTTTAAGGGAGCGAGTGGCCCAATATGGCTACATCATAGGCGCCGCCACAAATAATCAGGTTATCGACTTTCTCGAAATACACGACTTTGGGAAGAATCTGTTTGGTCTTCGGATGGTACCATTTGTATTCCACGCAGCCGGAACCTTTTTCAACGGCGGTGTCGATGATTTCCTTTATAAAATGCTTACCATCGAAATCCTCGATGTCAATGAAGTCTTCTCCGACAAATCTTTCATTGACTCCATGTGCAAGCATGATCCCTTTGAAACTTAAAACAAAAATGTACAATTCTCCTTCTGAAAACATGCCGCCAGGGTTCGTAAATTCAGCCAAAGCGATCCTTTTACCGACGCGCAGGTAAAAGGTTTTCGCTTCATCAACCCACCCCCTCGCTGACTCACAGGTCATCGGGTCCATTTTGCGCCTCCATTTGCGAAGAGATTTTAACACTAATAATGCTGTTCTTATCAGCTATCCTGAGACCAGTATCCGGACAGTTTGGACGTCGGAGCCTCATTAACCGCTATTTTTCAGGGCGGCCTGGGCGGCTGCCAGCCTGGCGATGGGAACGCGCAACGGCGAGCAGCTGACGTAGTTGAGTCCCAGCTTGTGGCAGACTGCAATGGATTTTGGGTCACCGCCGTGTTCTCCGCAAATACCCACTTCCAAGCCAGGGCGCACCTTTCGACCCAGGTCCACTGCCATGCGCATCAATTTCGCCAACCCGTTCTCGTCAATGCTGACAAAAGGATTTTCCGGCAAGATTCCGCGTTGTATGTAGTCGATCAGGAATCCCTTTTCGGCATCGTCCCTGCTTATTCCGTAAGTGGTCTGAGTAAGATCGTTTGTACCGAAAGAGAAGAACTCCGCATGCTCCGCAATTTCATCAGCGGTTAGCGCAGCGCGCGGGATTTCGATCATGGTGCCGAACTTATAATCAATCGTAATTCCACGTTCAGCCATGACCTCTTTTGCAACCGCCTCGAGAGCGTTTCTTTGCGTCACCAGTTCGTTGACGTGGGCTATAAGCGGGATCATTATCTCAGGGTGGACATCCACCCCGAGTTTCGCGCACTGACAGGCGGCCTCGAAGATTGCCCTGACCTGCATTTGTGTCAACTCAGGCATTGTTATTCCAAGGCGTACGCCCCGCAGACCGAGCATTGGGTTCGCCTCCCGCAGTGCCTCCACACGCCTGAGAATGCGCTCGTCTTCTTGGATTTTTCGCAGGAGTTCATCGATTTCCTGCAAATTTTTGGCGTTCAACAGGCGGATCTTGCCATCCGTAAGCTCACTCATCAGCTGTTCGAAGCCGGGCAGGAATTCATGGAGCGGGGGGTCGATCAGGCGAATGATTACGGGTAATCCGTCCATGACTTTGAAAAGAGCGATGAAATCCTCTCGTTGGAAAGGCAGCAGCGCATCCAGAGCCTCCCGCCGTTCAGCAGGTACATTTGTCATGATCAACTTCTGCACCAGAGGCAGGCGTTCGGCTTGGAAGAACATGTGCTCGGTACGGCAAAGGCCGATACCACTGGCGCCATGCTCGCGGGCGCGTTTTGCGTCTTGAGCGTAGTCCGCGTTAGCCCACACACTTAGCCTCCGGAATCCATCAGCCCATTGGAGCAGTTTCATCAGCCACAGATCGGATATGTCCGGCACCATTGTGTCTAGTTGCCCAAGGAAGACCTCGCCCGTCGAGCCGTCGATTGAAATCCATTCCCCTTCATTGATGACCTGGTCGCCAACCGTCATTAGATGTTGTCCGATATCAATCTCCAGTGCAGCAACGCCGACGACGGCAGGCTTGCCGAACTGGCGGGCAACAAGCGCCGCATGACTGGTGCGGCCGCCTCGGCTGGTAAGAATTCCTTCGGCCGCAAGCATGCCATGCACGTCATCCGGCTTAGTCTCCGGCCGGACCATGATCACCTTCTTGCCTTCCTTTTTGGCCCAGCTTTCGGCAAGGTCTGCATTGAAAGCCACCATACCCACAGCTGCGCCGGGAGAGACATTCAAACCGCCGGCGAGCAATCTGCCTTCAGCCATTGCGGCCCTTTTGGAAGAGGCATCGAACTGTGGGTGCAGGAAAAAATCCACCTGCTCGGGCGTCACCCGCATAACAGCTTCCTCCCTGGTGATTGATTTTTCTTCCGCCATTTGCACGGCAATGCGAACCGCGGCCTGAGCGGTCCGCTTGCCCGCGCGCGTCTGCAGCATCCACAGGACGCCCCGCTCGACCGTGAATTCGACATCCTGCATGTCACGGTAATGCTCCTCCAGTTTAGAGGTGATCTCGACAAATTGTTTCCAGGCATGGGGTATCGTCTCAGCCATTCGCTCCACCGGATCGGTTGTTCGGATGCCTGCAACCACGTCTTCACCTTGAGCGTTAATGAGGTAGTCGCCCTCGATCCTTTTCTCACCGGTTGTTGCATTGCGGGTCATCGCCACGCCGGTGGCGCTGTTATCGCCCATGTTGCCAAACACCATTGCCTGAATGTTCACGGCGGTGCCGAGGTTGTGAGCAATTTTGGCCGCATTTCGGTAATCGATTGCACGCTTGCCGTTCCAGGATTTGAACACAGCCTCCGTTGCCAGCCGGAGCTGCTCATAAGGGTCAGTAGGAAAATCGATACGGTTGTAGCGCCGGAATATATCCCTGAAGCGCTCTACAATGGCCTTCCAGTCATCGGGGGTAAGCTCGGCATCACTCTTTGCCCCGCGGGCTTTCCGGAACTCGGCGATGACCTCCTCGAAAGGCTCGTCGGGCACACCCATCACTACCGCACCGAACATCTGGATGAGACGCCGATAAGAGTCATAAACGAAGCGTGGGTTCCCTGTCGCCTCGATCATACCCCTGACCGTATTGTCGTTGAGTCCGATATTGAGTACCGTATCCATCATCCCAGGCATGGAAAACTTCGCGCCGGAACGGCATGAGACGAGCAGCGGATTCTTGGGGTCCCCGAATTTCTTGCCGGTCTTCTTTTCAACTTCGGCTAAAGCTGCCAGCTCCTGCTCCCACATCTGTTTTGGAAATCTCATGTGTGAGTCAAGGTATGAGTTACAAGCCTCGGTGGTCACAGTAAAACCAGCAGGTACCGGCAAGCCGATTCTGGTCATTTCCGCTAAATTGGCACCCTTTCCGCCGAGTAGTCCTCGAACATTTTCCCAGTCACCACCAACGTAAGCCGTTGCCTGATCAAGTTCGTCGAACAAATAGACCCATTTTTCCGCCATGGTTAAGTACTCCTTTGGAGGTCCTGTGCCGCAGGAATGACATTGGGGCCCCGCTCAAGTTTCGGGATAATTTTTAGTTAACCATCAAAGAAACGGAAAGCTGGAATGGGGTTTTCATGCGCCTTATGAATGGGCCTGTTTTGGGCCTTTGTCAACACTCTCCGTTTCTATGCGTTAAAAGCAGCTTGATTTTGCTGTTATCCTGAATTGTGCATTAACTTAATCATCAACAGATGCTGAGGCATATTTTGAACCGGGATTTCACCCGAAAAACCTCTTGGAACCGCCGGGAGGCCCATTCTGGTACTCCAATTAGGCCGGTTTTGGTAATTTCAGGACACACCACCGGCTTCGAAGTTGATGGCCTCAACTCCCACCTCTCCGCGTTGGAAGGTGTTCAGGCGAATAGGATGCGATGCTAACGGGCCAGAGGAAAAGCCGATGCAACATGGAAATACCGCACGCCATGCGAGGTATGGTAGACCACCCTAGCCCCTACCTTTCCTGGCCGCCTGACGATCGAGTCTATGCATATAATCTGTTACGAATTAGGTCTCCAAAATCACTGTTAAAATTCAACCCAGCTTGGCAGAACTTTGAACGTTCTGTCGGCCGGGTTTTCCTGCAAATATGAAATGGACTCCCTGAGGATTTTGACTTCCAATTTCTCAAGTATGAGGAGGGCACACGGCACAAGACGGTGGTCAGATAATTTGCAGTATATCTCGCGAACTTTCTGATCTCCCGCCTCCTTTCAGGCGAATTGCCGGTAATATCAGAAGTGCAACATGATTTGAACGCTAAGCCAAATGCTTGCTGTTCCTCTTTGGTCAGGTTCCTGGCCAAGTCCAAAGCGTTTTATTTCGGTGCTGATGGTGTGACCGAGCGAAGGCGATCCGCGACAATATCTTGCGGGGTTTGAAAAGGACAATCCGGGGCTCTTTATAACTGAGCCCAAGAAGATATGCGGCGAGTGCAAGGCGTAATTCGATTAAGGCCGGGATGCTTCGTTCCCCTTCTCACCGATCCACCGATTCACGTATCAGCCCTCCAGCCGGTCTTACTCGCCGCCGCCTCTGGCGATGCCCAGGGGTTTGAGGATTTCCGATACGATACGAACCCTCGCCCTGTCGGTCCCTGAGGCCTCCGCTTCCCGGTGGAGCCGCGCCAGGGAGGCCGCGTGCCGGTACATGTTCCGCCGCCCAGATTCTCGGGCCGCCTCGATCAGGCTCCAGTCGCCGGTTTGCCGGAATCGGAAGAAGGCTTCCCGGATTTCCGGGAAAACCGCCCGCGAGATGGCGCGCTGGAAAGCGACGTAGAACCCGAGGGAGGATTCGACGCGGTTTTGCACAATGTGGCCGAGCAGCCCTTCCGAGTGGGTGTCCGCAAGAACGTCTTTCAGCACCCGGGCAAAGATTTCGACCGGGGTGTTCGCATAGGCAGAGACCATTTCCTGCCAGAGGCCGCCGTCGAAGCCGGTCTCTAACACTTCTCCGATTTCGTGGTAGACCCAGATTTCGAGTTCCCGCTCGGCGATCCGCTCCAGTAGGTCCCCGAGGCGCGCCGCGTTGCGGCGGATCTCATCGAGACCCACCCCGTACCGGGCAAGACCGAACTCCGCGGCTTCCCGCGCAGAGGGGGGCGCCTCAAGAATATGGTCCCACAGGAAAAAGAGCATGCAAGACCGCCTGGCGAATATCTGCTCTCCCTGCCGCATTGCCGGGGTCATGAAGATGTCGCGGGCAAGCTCCCGGTTTACCACGTCGATTCTCAGCCCGCCCACCGAGCTCGATTCGGCGCATTCAGCCAGGAAAAAAGTAGGTTTCATGCCGATACCGTAGCCCGCCCCGTAGACCAGACCCAGCGGGCGCAGGCGGACGTTTAGTCCGGCCATGTCGTAAGGATCGAACCGCTCTCCGCCCAGGACAACCGGCGCGATTTCTCCCTCTATGATTTCCTCCCAGTATTGCTCCCTGTCTTCTATCCACCCCATAAGATCGGCCGGTTCGGGCTCCTGCCAGGGGACCATCCGGTGCTCCCATTTGTACAGGTCCCGCATCCTCAGCAGAAGGCCGCAGAGCGAGTACACCCCGGCGTGCCGGGCGTCCGATATATCGCAGTTTTTCTGAACCTGACGCTGCAGGTCGGAAATTTCCGGTTTCAATGCGCCCTCCTGAAAACCGTTGCGCAGGAGGAAAACGGGAGTTCGCGGCCGCCCGGGACGGCCAAGCGGGAACCATGCGCCATTGCCAGTTTCTCACCCCCTGTACTTTTCGATCCTCTCTTTTCTTGCTAGCTGTGCCGCGTTCGGTTTCGGTGGAAGCTCGGGCACCGGCATCACCTGATCCAGGTAAGCAATGAATTAATTTCCGTTCATTGTAATGTCTGCCGTTGCGGGAAAAGATTTCTCCACAGCCTCATAGTTCTTCAGGATATTGGATAATGAGCTCACTGGCGTATGTCAAACGCTTTTTCACGTCCGGAAAATGAGGGATCTAGAGAGAGTCCCCGAAAGTCAGCGCCATGGTAAGAGTGTTGTTGCAGAACACGTACCGGAGTGAGCTTTATCTGGAGTGACGACATTCCCGAACCTCACGAGTAATGGAAATTTGTCTACTTCCCAATTAAGCTTAGCCGCCGGTATGGCCTCAGCAGATGTCGGGGGTTGTTCAAGCTTGATCCCTAATCCATGCCATGCGCTTATCAGCAGTCACTGCCCCCCCCGCGAAATCAAAATTCGAAGACGCGGGCACTCGCGGGGAGTGTTAATCCCCCCAGCTGGAAAACCCCTCCCCAGGGGGTATCCCTTGGGTCTCCTCATTTCAGGAGAAACCAGGCCTGTAAGTGAGGAGACAAGTTGCTCGGCTTCTTCGGGCAAAGTTTAAATATTCTGGGAATGCCCACCTGTATCGACATCTTCGGTCAAGATATGTAGCAAACTCTCACCGGACCAGTATAGGAAGGCCCAATCCCATCACGATCTCGAGCACCAGTCATCACAAAACCGTCAGGTTCTTTGTGACTTAAAAATACGTTCCTTACTCTCGAACAATTCTGGTTTGACGGATCTCCGAAGCGACATCCATCTGCGAAATAAACTCCCACACATCTCCGTCCGGGCTCGTTCTAACTTGGAGGTGACCCAGCCATTGCTCGTCATTCTGCTTCGGGTGATCCTCCCTGAAATGGGAGCCCCGGCTCTCGGTCCTCCTGATCGCTGCTTCGAGAATAAGGGAGGCTGCTCTAGCAGCCGAACGCAGCTCAATAGCGCCGGCTTGGGCCGGGGTCAGCGTCTTCTCGCTTCCCGGTCCGGAAAATGAGAATTCACCGAGAATTCCCCGCAGATTGCCCAAAGCTCGGGACAACCCTGCCTCGTTTCTCACCACTCCCCCGTCTTCCCACATAATCTTCCGGATTCTCTCCATAAAATCGGTTTCACCATACGGGATACTCTGCTGTGCCCGGAAACGTTCATCCAGCCGCTTCAAGACAGATCGCCGCTCTTTTGCGCCGCTCCCCTTCGCCCAATCGGCCGCCGAATTACCGGCTATTGCTCCGAATACCTGCGTTTCGCTAAGCGCATTGCCTCCCATCCTGTTGGCGCCGTGCAAACCACCAGTGACCTCCCCGGCCGCGAAAAGTCCCGGAACGGAGGTCGCTCCCCTGTCGTCGATTTTTACTCCACCCATGGTATGGTGGGCCGCCGGGGCTACGCGAAGGGGACGACTGACCGCACCTACGCGATCTCCAAGTGTGTACCGCAGAATGGCCGAAAAGGGGTCGCTTTGCCATTGTTCTTCGGTGACGTCCCGTAGATCCAGGAAAATCCCTTGGCCGTTTCGATAAATTTCCTGAAAAAGTGCTTGAGAAAGCCGGTCCCGAGCGATCATCGCTGCTGGGCGTTCAACTATTCCGTATTTCTTGAGAATATCCTCGCCTTGCTCATTTGCCAAAAAACCGTTGTCGGCGAGGATTGGCGGAATCACCAGGGGCGCATGTCCAGGTTCAGCCAGACATACCGGGTAAAACTGCACGAATTCAATATCCTGGAGGAGCGCTCCGGCCTCGATAGCTAATGTCCACCCATCGCCCAGCATCCGTTTGGGGTTGTTGTGGCGAAAGAAGAGCGCGGCCGCCCCGCCGGTTGCCAGCACCACCGCCCCGGAACTGAACGCGATCTGTTCACCCGATTTTCGCTCAAAGGCGGTAAGCCCCGCCACCCCGTTTTCTATCACCAGGCTGGTAGCGGTCAGGTTTTCCATGAACCGCGTCTCCATCTCCCTGTTTTTTCTGATGAGACAGCGCACTAGCTCCTCGCCCATAATCGGAGGGCGGCCTTGGGCGAACATACATCCATGTCGGACTTCACCCTTGAGGCCCCACTTCATAAGTTCGCCCAGCCGGGCAGGGGCCTGCTCGGAGAGAATTTCGGCAAGACCTGGCTGATTTATTCCGCGGCCTGCCTGAAGGGTGCCCTCCAGATGTGCGGGAGCGCCCGAACTGTCGGAACCTCGCATGACACCGGCGGCCAACCCGGTGCAGGTGGACTTGCCGGTCCCTGACTTGGAGAGTACAAGAACATCGAGTCCCGCTTCCCGGGCAGATATCGCAGCCCTTAGCCCAGCTGCCCCGCTGCCCAACACCAGAACATCGCAAACAACATTTTCCATCTCGCACTCCGTCTTCACTTTAAAGGATCCGAACCGCATTTCTAGATTGGATCCCTAAGGCAAGTGACCCGATCCGTGTTACTCCGAAGGCGTTCGAGAAAGCGAGGAGTGCACACATCCCACGGGATCTGGAAAGTTGAGAGGGAAGTTACATTTATATGGGCTGATTGAGCGCACCGATTGGTAT
>JBEKMB010000125.1:0-6150 GCA_050008735.1 Syntrophobacteraceae bacterium | reverse complement strand
CGAACCTGCCGGATGCAGCAGAAGAATGCGTTTCGGTTTCTCACTCACCTCATGACCGCGTTCTTCCGGCAGGAGCCGTTGCCCTCACTTCTCAGATGACACACCCCGGTGAACGGTTACGAATTTCGGACGCCGTCACCCTGGCGAAAGCCGGAGTCCAGAAAACCTTGAAATCCCGCGAAGCGCGGGACTGGATTCCGGCTAAAAAGCGCCGCCGGAATGACGAACAGGGCTCAGCATCGTGAGCACAGGACTTAGAGTCAACGACAATGGCGGGTGGCTGTGCCCTGTACCCCCCGCTCTTTTGGCTTTTCCAGAAAAGACTGTACTCTCATTAACGCTGCCTGGTATCACTGTCACGGCGTTGCTTGTGGTTTTAGCGCCAAATTAAATAAGGCGGTCGCCGGTAACAAAGCCGCAAAGTCCGGGAACCGGAGCAGGAACCGGGTACGACCGGCCCTGCCCGCCGTGCCGCATTCAGGCAGATATCAGAGCGAATCAAATGCTCATTATCCTGGACACTGCACGTAACCGTTTTATCGCTTCATTATTGATTAACGAGTATGTTAAATGCCTATTATCTACCCACTAAATTCACCATTGACGAGGCAATGTTTTGCAATTATTTGATCAGGCAGGTTAGCGTATAATTCATACTGCATGCCTCTCAACTACCGGATATTATACAGTAAGTTATTACTGAACCAGTAATGTGGCGCCATATTGAAAAGGCATCTCGATTATTTCAATGCGTGCGTGAAATTTGAGCGAATGGAGCGGTAAGGTGAGGCTCAAAGTATTCACTCACCATGTCTCATAAAGCTTTGTTTTGCCTTTTTGTGTGTGGCGACTAACTATACGATATTGCAATTGCACACATTTTGCGTTTTTCTTTGTTGATTATCCATTGGATTCTCTTTACCTCAAAAATGGCCGCACCGAGTTCAGGAGCAAGTTCAATAAAAATCAGACGACGAAGCACGGCGAGGCTTAATAACGCGGGTCAGGAATGGCGAGCCGGTCCCTTAACGTATTGAAGAAACGTTATAAAGGACAATAGGTGACAGAAAGAGTTCACGAAAAGGTCTTTACAGCTCTTACATGCTTGCAGGAGGTGGGACAATGAAACAGTTCACCGGGACTTTTGGCTGGATGTTCAAAGTTTTCATGACAACGGTCATACTGGTCCCGGCCCTGGCTACCAGTGCCATGGCTCATTACGCCATCATCGATCTCGGGACCCTCGGCGGCCTCAGCAGCTGGGGTTATAGCATCAATAACCTCAGACAGGTCGCGGGATCGTCCACTACTGCCGCAGGCGAGGGGCACGCCTTCCTCTACGGCGCGAGGTCGGGGATGCTGGATCTCGGGACCCTGGGCGGCAATAACAGCCAGGGTTTTAGCATCAACGACTTCAAACAGATCGCGGGGACCTCCGAGACTGTCATCGACGGCGAGGAACACGCCTTCTTTTACAGCGCTAGGACGGGGATGCTGGATCTTGGGACCCTCGGCGGCAATCACAGCGAGGGTAGCGGCATCAACAACTTCGGACAGGTCACGGGAACCTCCGAGACTGTCGACGGCGATCACGCCTTCTTATACAGAGCGAAAAAAGGGATGAAAGATCTTGGGACCCTCGGCGGCTATGGCAGCTATGGTTACGGCATCAACAATCCCGGACAGGTCACGGGAGAATCCGAAACTACCGGAAACGCCGCCTACCATGCCTTCCTTTACAGCGCGAAGCAAGGGATGAAAGATCTCGGGACCCTCGGCGGCAGTTGGAGCCGTGGTTTTAGCATCAGCGACTCAAAGCAGGTCACCGGAGAATCCAGTATTACAGGAGACACCACCTGGCACGCCTTCCTCTACAGCGCGAGGAAAGGGATGAAAGATCTCGGGACCCTCGGCGGCAGTACGAGCGGTGGTTACGGCATCAACAGCTTCGGACAGGTCACGGGATACTCAGATATTGCCGGAAACGCCACCTACCACGCCTTCCTCTACAGCGCGGGACATATGAGGGACTTGAATGACCTCCTCCCCAGCTCGTCGGGATGGACGCTCATGCAAGGGTGGGGGATCAATGACCTGGGGCAAATCACAGGGTATGGGACTATCAACGGGCAATACCACGCCTTCCTCATGACGCCGGTCCATTAATGCTCCACGGTCCATATTTTCGGCTCCGACCTTGCCGGTTTGATCGGCTTCAAAAAAAGAGGACCGTCGGGTGGTTTCACATCTGGTAAAGTTTCAGGGTGGAGTCGGCAACGGCCCCGCCCTTTTTTTGCTCTTTGGACCAGAAGCTGTGCAGTCGCCCTGCTCGACTTTTCGACGCGGCGCCGGCAAACTGAGCGGCGCGGTCTTGACTCCGGGTCCACAGCTCCTTAAATCGACTTGCTGAACAATTCACGCTGCAGATCTGCAAAATTGCTCAACCACAAGGAGATAAATCATGGAAAGAATGGTGACTATGCACGGAAACCCGCTGGCGCTGGCGGGAAACGCATTGAAGGTAGGAGATAAAGCCCCGGATTTCAATGTGGTGGACAACGGTCTCGCCAAGACCGGACTTTCTTCCTATAAGGGCAAGGTGGTGGTCATTTCGGCGGTGCCCTCTCTGGACACTCCGGTCTGCGATGTCGAAACGCGCCGATTCAACGTGGAAGCGGGGAAACTGGGGGATGATGTAGCCGTGCTCACCATCAGCATGGATCTTCCCTTTGCCCAGAAAAGGTGGTGCGGCGCCGCGGGGGTCTCTCATGTGACGACCTTGTCCGACTACATGGACGCAAATTTCGGTATGGCCTATGGAGTACTGATAAAGGACCTCCGCCTGCTGGCGAGGTCCGTTTTCGTGATCGACAAAGACATGGCGATCAGGCATATAGAGATCGTAAGCGAAATTACGAAGGAACCCGACTACGAGGCTTGCCTGAAAGCGGTTGGGGCTTGCCTGAGGTAGCCGGAGGCCTTCTCGTGCAAGCGGGGCTGATTCATTTGAGGCTATGTTATCCCCGGGGTGTGGGGAGGCACCGGGTACTCTCCCCACACCTCGTTTATTCATTAGTTATGGTAACGCGCGCACGGCAACACGAGCCCGCTATTCCCCGAGATTTTCCACGTTTTCGCCAAACGGCTTCGACGCGCTGTCGGTTTTGTCCGACAATATCAGCTCCGCCGCGATTTCCGCCGAGCCCGTGATGACTTCGCGACAAAACAGGGCATGGTCCCGGCAGAGCCAGTTTGACTGCCACTTGGATGTCAATTCCCTGCACAGGGTGTGACCGTTGCGCGCCTTGAACCTATTCGGGACCTGGTTAAACAGCCTGTAGAGGCCGGGCTTGCCGTAGAGTTGCTCCTTGGATTTCATCATGGCCTCTTTGCCCTCACCCTCGGGAAGAGAGCTTCTTCCATGGACTGCGCTGACCGCCATGACCGCCCCGACAAGCGCTCCGCACGTGTCGCCGTAAAGCCCGATTCCACCGCCGAAGCCCGTTGCAAGTTTTTTTACCTCGGAGGGCAGCCCGGTCTCGATCAGGGATAAAACCGCTTCGGTAACACACTCGGCGCAATTGTACCCAAGAGAGAAATTCTTCCTGGCCCGCTGTTTTATTTCTTCGATTTTCTCTTGTCCCGTCATTTATTGAAATCCTTTCGACATAATGCAATTCCAGGCAACAGCGCAGTCCGAGCAACAATTTCGAGCCGGCTGCCAGACCTTTCCCATTAGCATTGTGAGTGATGCATCAACTTTCTGACCGAGGGATGCTGACCGGCAGACAGGCAATAAGCCGCCGCCGCAGGTTCACGAGTCGTAGGCGCCGCAGCAAATAATCAGGTTATCGACTTTTTCGAAATACGCCTTCTTGGGAAGGACCCTTTTCGTCTTCGGGTGGTACCATTTGTAGTCCACACACCCGGAACCTTTTTCAATGGCGGTGTCGACGATTTCCTTTATAAAAGGCTTGCCTTCAAAATCCTTGAGATCGATGAAGTCCTCCCCGACAAACCTTTCATTGACTCCATGGGCGAGCATGATGCCTTTGCAATTTAAAACAAAAACATAGAATGCGCCTTCAGAAAACCTCCCGCAGGGGTTTGTAAATTCAGCCAGAGCAATCCTTTTGCCGGAGATCACGTAAAAGGTCTTCGCTTCGTCAACCCATCCCCTTGCGAACTCACAGGTTATCGGGTCCATTTTGCGCCTCCATTAGCTTAAGGTCCACAGCCTTGGATCTGATTCGATCCCATCATGTAAGCGCAAGGCAGCGAGACGGGCGGGACAATGGCGTACCGCTGACGGCGTGTGAGGCCTGATCTGAACGAGTGGTCGATAATTTCGACAAGAGAAGGGAAGTGAGGCAATCTTCGGCAGTTCAGGTTGATAATCCGGTCGGCACGAAAGCCTGCTTGAAACAGAGCTGTCGCTTCAAAGAGCCTGCCTCGGTTATTTGATAAATATCTATGCACAATACCCGATAGATGTCAAGCCCAATCGGTCAAATGGGACAACCACAACGCACGGCGCCGGGCACCCGGCAGAAAGCCCAGGGGAAAACATTCCCCCGCTCTTTTCTCACGGGTTTTTTGCCGCTTTGAGAGCGAATCCGTATAACGTCTTCGGGCCCAACCCCTTAGCCCCTTCTCCGCTCGATCTATTTCTTTATAGCAAACCCGAGATTTGACGATACTAAATTGAGCGAATCTCATTGGGGATCAATAGCTGGAACAGTTCCGTTCAAATACCACGGGGTGAAGGGTATGAAAAATCTCACAACATGCATCGCCTTCCCAGTGCTTCTTTTTGTGCTCTTCTGGAGTTGTCCGGCCAAGGCCGATAGCGGCTCAGCTGATTTGGTCAAAAAAGTTCAACCCGCAACCGTCATAATCTATGTTCTCGATCGAGCCGGCAACCAGGTGGCCCAGGGCAGCGGTTTTTTCTTCAAATACCATGGACACCTGATCACCAACTATCACGTTCTAGGAAAAGCGGCGATGGCAAGGGTAAAAACTCCTGATGGAAGGGAGTTCAATGTGAAATCCATCCAGGCCCAAGATGAGCCCGACGATCTTATAGAAGCCTTTGTGGACGTCTCGATCGGTTCAGTGCCCTACCTTGTTCCGGCCGCGGCCGCCCCCGGCGTCGGCGATCCCGTCATGGTGATCGGCAGTCCCTGGGGGATCGATAAAGTGGCGAGCCAGGGCAACGTTCATGCGATCCTGGAGATATCGAAATTGGGAAGGTGCATCGTGCACAGCGCCCACTCATTCCCGGGATCGAGCGGGAGCCCTATGGTGAACGCCCAGGGAGAAGTGGTCGGCATCGAGACCGCGGCGGTGGCCGGCAAGCCGGATATCAACTTCGCCATACCCGTGGAACGCTTTTCCGGCCTAAGCCCCGACTATCGGGAGCTTCAGACGGCCCCGGCGGCAAAGACGGCTGCCCCGGCGGCAACCCAAGCGGCCAATGCCCTGCCGGATGCGCTTCAGAAAGACATACAAATGGCGGACTCGGGTGATCCGGCCGCCCAGGTAAGACTGGCGCTCAGATACGAACAGGGGCAGGACCTGTACCAAAACTGCTTTGAGGCGCTAAGATTCTATCGCAAGGCAGCCGATCAGGGATATTTGCAGGCGCAATACAATGTCGGGCGGATGTACTACAGCGGCGAGTGCATGGGCCAGAACCTGGGCGAGGCGGCGAAATGGCTGCAAACGGCGGCCGAGCGAGGCTATCCGGAGGCTCAGCGGTTTTTTGGAAGGATGTGCTTCAATGGAGAAGGGGTAAGCCGTGACAGGGTCACCGCGTGCATGTGGATGATTCTTGCGGCATCCCGTGGAAACGGAGAGGCGAGCAACTTTTTGAGGCTCATGACTTCGGAGTTGACTCAGGAGGAACTCAGAGCGGCGCGGCAAAAGGCCGGGAGCTGGAAACCGGCCCCCTGACCGGCGACGCGGGGACACGGGGAAAGTGAGACGCGGAGACCCGGAGACGCGGAGAGATGCGGATAAAAGCTTCTTGACAGCAACTGTGTTTTTCAAAAGGGCGCCATTGAGCATTGATCTTTTATACGGCACCCGGTTGCCATGGTTGGTGCTGCTTAACCATTGCGTTTAAAATAACTACCAGTTTGCGCATGC
>JBEKMB010000124.1:0-6463 GCA_050008735.1 Syntrophobacteraceae bacterium | reverse complement strand
GAAGACAAACGCCTGGACCAACTGCAAATGTTCTAACGGTCGCCACCTTTAGGTGGCTAATGGTTTACAACCGCTTTGAGCGGTCCATGTTTTACCAGGCCTCCGGCTTTGCCGGAGGTATCGGAACTACCTGGGTTGCTCCTGGGTGGCTTTCTACTTCCCTATCTCTTTACTGATAGGTGGTTGCGCCTTCGGTTGGTCTGGCAACTTGGAGAAATCGTAAGTCAGCACCTTCTGCTTTGGCCCCTCTACAGATTCTGTGTACTGCTCCCATACATACAAGTCACCAGTTCCCATATCAAGTTGAAAGGCTTTTCCAGTAGCTGTGTCAATAACGCGCAAATGGCCGTCGCTATCACATGCCGCTTGATAACGCCCTATGGTCCCTGGACCACTCCAGACTTTCACTGCGATGATAGCCAGGAGCACCACACCCAGGATCACGGCAACTTTGAAAACTTTGTCGAGCATTTGGTTCTCCTCAATTGCCTGCAAGCCTTAGTCTTGGCCTTTCGGCTTCCATTCCCTCGCTAGACGCTGTGCCTCGGCTATTTGGGATGGGGTCATCTTCTCAGCTAACCAGTCTCTGTACTTTTTAGCTTCCCTATCGCCTTGAGCTGCTGATAGGTTAAGCCACATATGCGCCTCGACATAATCCTGCGGTACTCCAAGGCCATGTGCGTACATACATCCCAGATAAAACTGCCCGTTAGCATCTCCCTGGTCCGCTACCTCACGATACCACTTCACGGCCTCAGCATAATCCTGTGGCCCACCTTCACCACGTTGGCACATCATTCCTAGATGAAACTGTGAGGCAACATGTCCCTGGCCTGCTGCTTTGCGAAACCACTTCACCGCCTCGGTATAGTCCTGTGGCACACCAAGACCATGTTCGTACATATATCCCACTTTCCATTGTACAAGAGAATTCCCTTGTTCTGCCGCTTTGCGATACCATCTGAAGGCCTCTCCATCGTCCTGTGGCACACCTTTCCCTTGTTCGTACATCCCTCCCAAAACACGTTGTGCTTCAGCATCCCCCTGCTCCGCCAAGGGCTTGAACTCTTTATAAGCCTTGGCATAATCACCTCTCTGATAGGCCGCCATACCCTCATCAAAGCCAGCATACGCAAGGGGAAACACCGACAGGGAAAGAATCAAGATCAGCAGGAAGACAATCTTCTTCATGTTGCGCTCCTTGGTTGGCGGGAGTCTTATAGTACCAGGAAACCCAGGGAAGTCACAGGGTTAAAATTTGGCACAAAAGTCTCAAGTGGTAACGTCATAGTGTGTGGCCCAAAGTCCCCCCATGGGGTACCCCATGGAGAACCATGGGGGTATTTAATATCTCCTTAAGAGGCCTCGATTTCGCCCCGCTCTGCCATTACATACCATGCCCATGTGAGCAAGGCAGACTCCCTGGCTCACTCTGGGAATCTCTTCAGGATGCCCTGTGTGGATCAAAACCACCCTGGCCTAGAACCACGTTTCCACCTATTGCCTCCATTGGTGGGTGGCCCTGGAGATGGCCATTGAAGTTTATAGCCACTATAGGACTACTGGTGGCCAATATATGCCAACATGGTATCCATAATTCTTTGGAAATCAGGACTGGATTTTATCTGTCTCAGGGGCTCGTCGCCGTACGTCGCTGGTAAGCACGGGGTAGGGGGGCGGCCAAGTTAATGACTCGATTTTTAAAGGCAAATATTCCAAAAGTAATCATTATTAGTGCTTGGAAGCTCATTTTGGGTCTCGGGATCACTGCTGTAATCAGCCCCGGGGCTCGTTGAGGACGGATTCGTCGTCCGTTCCGCAAATCCGGCGCCCCTTCGTCCTCACCCCGAGTTGGCCCTTTATAAACTGAACAAAATCCCTTCTCCCGGCGGCAACGCTCTGGCCATGGATAAAGCGACTCGCCTTTGGTTAGACGAGCATTTTTAATGCTCAAAATGCACTTCTAGGGGGAGCAGGGGCAAAAATATTCCTGCTTACCGCTGCCGGCTATCGCGATGGCATTCTAATGATCACCGGTTCGTCCGCGATTTCGCCACTGAGTTGGGTCATCAATCTACGAGCTCTGGAAACGCTGTTGACAGGTTCAAGCTGAACGACGAAAACCTTTCCGAGCACTGAGTGCTTCAGGGTTTTGACGACTGCGCCGTAGCCTTTTCCCTCGAGACTGGTTTTTATCTCCTCGGCCGTCTCCTCGTCCACAAATGAGCCAAACTGGACTGTGTAACGATAGTATTGCGATTTAGGACCAGCGGCGATGCCTCCCTGAGCCGGGGCGCCTCCATTATAGGGGACCGGCGCCTTTTTAACCACAGGAGCCTGAGTTTCTCCTGGAATCTCCAACTGGACCGAGGCGGGCGGCACTGTTTCGGAAACACTTTTGTCACTGCCGGTTGCCTGGGCCTCAGGAATGGATGGCTCTGGTTCCGCTTTGGGCCCATTCTCAACGGGAGGCTTGACCTCGGCTTCCTTAACCATCTCAGCCGCAGGCGGAGGTGCTGGAACTTTTGCAGTGAGGATTTTTGTCCTGACGGGTGGAATTTCTCTGGGCTTCAAAAGGGCCATCGAGGAGAGCACGACCAGTCCCGAAAACACGACCATGGCCGGAACCAATACAAGCCTCCACCTGAAGGAAACTCCCGGTTGTCCACCCCGAAAATCTATGATCACCTCTTTGAGGATTTTGTCATCCACGGGGTTACGCCGGTACCCAAAGGCAGTGATAAGCGCATTGTCGCACAGGATATTAATTATCCGGGGAATCCCATTAGATTCTTTGACAACAAGCTTCAGGGCGTTTTTAGTAAAAACCGGATTGTGGCATAAGGATGCCTTCATCAGCCTGTGCTCGATATAAGCAAGACTCTCGGCAGGCCGCAGGGCATCAATGCGACACCGGACCGCTATCCGATCCTTGAGCTCTTTCAATTCAGGCAGATTCAGCTTGTTCTCGAACTCCGGTTGACCGACGAGTATTATTTGCAGCAGCTTATCCTGCGAAGTCTCCCTATTTGACAGCATCAGGAGCCGGTCGAGGGTCTCCACCGGCATGTTCTGTGCCTCATCGATTATCAGCACGACATTATGGCCGTTTTTGTATTCATCGATCACATAACGGAGGATGCTGTCAACGAGTTCCGGAGGGCCCTCATCGTCAGCCGGAATGCCAAGCTCCGAAACAATTTGCTTCAACAGCTTGTGGAAGGAAAGCGCCGCATTGAATATATATGCGGTCCTGATTCTTTCCGGGTCGGTTCCCTCCAGATATGACCTCAGAATCGTCGTTTTCCCTACCCCGACCTCCCCGGTAACGGCGACGAATCCCTTCCGCTGTTCGACGCCATAAAAGATCGAGGTGAAGGCATCCTGGTGACTCGGACTCAAAAAAAGAAAGTCCGGATCAGGAGTGATGTGGAAAGGATTCTTTCTGAATTTAAAGAAGTCGAGGTACATTTTGACCCCTTATCTTCTAGCCGGAATAATGCATCAAAGTGGCTCTCCGCGGACGCCGAACTGGAGTTTAGGGGCGAATTCCGCCCCAAAAAAACTTCCGGCACGATTCAAAAACATACGATTTTCCAATCGAACATGCAAGTGATATGTCAATAAGAATAGTTCTTGCCTTTGTGGGACACACTTCCGCCCCCACACCTGATAGCCTCGCTCCCCCGCCCCATCGTGTTGGGTGGGACTAAAGCGAAAATGATGGGATAGTAACGGTTGAGAGGAAAAGCCGAGGAAACATCGAAGATTCGCATATCCTGATTGCCCTTCTGGATGGTCCACGGGTTGACGATGGCACTACATGGGAAATCGGCTATTTCTTCTCAAAAAGATCGCCCCGAACAGAAAATCATCGGTGTCAAGACTGATTTCCGGCGGGCAGGGGAGGGTGAAGGCGCCATAGTGACCGGGATTATGCATGAACACACCTGAGAATTATACTGCGTTTGTCCCAACTATCTGATATTATGCGCTAAATTCGTAAGGGGAGGGGGAAAAGCTTATGCGCGCGGTTGGTGACAAACAGAGAGAAGCCATTAAGCCCGAATTTGACCGCTCCATCAGCATTGATTTTCAGGGCGCAAAGATCACTTCCGATACGGGCTTTCTTATCATGAGGGAGATCGATCAGCGCTTCAACATCCTAAATGCTGCTGCGTCGCAAATTAATGACCCGAGATCGCCTCGTCATACGGATCATTCCTTGCTCGAACTCCTGCGGCAGAGAGTCTATCAGGTTGCGGCAGGCTATGAGGATTGCAATGACGCCGATCAGCTGAGGGTAGACCCGGCGCTCCGGTTGGCCTTGGGGAAAGAGCTCGATAGCGGAGCCGGGCAATCCGCGCTCTGCCGGTTCGAAAATAAGATTCTCGCGACACGTCAGGGTTTAAACGCCCTCGAAAACGCGCTCAGCCAGTCCGCCGATACCCTCCTTCGGCGCAGGAACAAGCGGCGGCTCATCATCGATGTCGATTCCACCGAAGACCCCGTTCACGGAAAGCAAGAGGGTGCGGCCTTCAATGGTTACTTCGAGCAGCTCTGCTACCATCCCTTGTTTTGCTTCACCGGCAACGGAGATCTTTTGGGCGCAAAACTTAGACCTGGAAACGCGCATTCAGCCGATGGCGTCTTGGACCTTATCTCCGCTCTGGTTGACCGCTATAGGTCTTGGTTCAAGCAGTTTTGGCTCCGGGGGGATGCGGCCTTTGCCGGTCCAGACCTGTACGAGTTTTGCGAAAAGAAGCGGATCACTTACTTCATTCGGCTTCCCAGCAACAACAACCTGAAGAAGCTCATCCAGCCTCATTTGAGGCGCCCAGCCGGTCGTCCCCCAAAGAGCGGCGTACAAGTTAGGGTAATCGAGTTCCACTACCAGGCAGAGAAATGGAATAAGCCCCGGAGGGTTGTCTGCAAGATCGAATGGCATGTTGGTGAGATCTTCCCTCGTGTCGGATTTATCGTGACCAACTCGAATCTTGAAGCGGAACAAGCAATCACGCTCTACAATGGTCGGGGTGAAATTGAAAACCGGATAAAAGAGGGGAAGAACACCCTCAGATGGGACAAGACGAGCTGCCGGCGCTTCGCAGCAAATCAGGCAAGGCTTCTCGTAGGATGCCTTGCTTACAATCTGCTCCACATGATCCGGGACAGCGCATTCTGGGGCGAGAGAGTCAAGCCGTCCATAGACTCGATCATCAGGCGGTTGGTAAAGGTTGGGGCCAGGGTGGTCTACCATGCCCGAAGATGGTATGTACATGTAGCAACGGGTTTTTCACTCGCCAGGTACTATCGCATCCTATTCGCCTGAACCCCTCAAGTCGGACAGGCGGGAAGCAGGCTATACAAAACTCCGGGAATGGAGGTACGTCCTGAAAACGCAAAAACCGGTCCCACCGACGTATAACTTGCGTATTCCAACCGGAGATTGTATGCTTTTTCCAGTCTCAGGCGCGCAAGTGAAGTTTTTTCGGGCAAAGACCCGACCCGAAAATGCGGTTGGGATGCTTGGCACTAAAGTTGGTGCATTATTCCGGCTGAATACTTCCGTTGATGAAAGAATCAGCAGATGGTTTTTCAGGCAAAAATACGATCCCTTCATGGAGCTTGAGTGCGGAGGGTGGAAGCTGATGCATTATTCCGGTTGAAATTCAGTGGACGAGGAGGGGGGTAACAACATGAAAAAAGCACTCTTTCCAGTAGGAATTGTTTTCTTGTGCGGCATGTTGTTTCTTGGTTCGCAGGCAGCAGCTTTAGACATGGCAAGTCCTTTTTCATCTGCTCCGCAGGGCAAGAAACACGGCATGCGGGACCTGGGAACGCCCCCTGGGGATACTTACAGCCAGGTGTCTGCCATCAACTCCGCGGGGCAGGTTGTAGGCATCTCTTATGACGACTCCCAGTACAGTCATGCCTTTATTTGGCAGCCCTGAGATCCTGGTGCAATCGTAATCACAGGCATGTAACCACTAACGGAGGAGCTGAAAGACATCAGTTTCCTGTTTGGAATCATGCATCATTCTACGGAAAATGTACACTCTCAGGGTTTCCGAGTGCAGCAGAAGCCTTTCGGACAACAATCCGATCTCAACATGCAGTTTGGACGAAGAGCGCAAAAGTTGATGCATTATTCCGGTCAATATTTCATTGTACCAATTAGTTTTGTGAGTAGTGAAAATTCTTTCTGCGGAATCCTCCATTTTCCTCCAAACAAATCAAAAGTTTCAAATTCGGCTTTGATCGAATTAACTTTCGCAATAGATTTTCCACAGACTATCATGTTTCGTACCGGAAGCCGTAGACGAACATTAAGGGACGTTACTAGCCTGGATTCCCACGCAACCCGGCTCTCCTAACGCATGCCCTTCTTAATCCCCTCGGGGCCTGCCTTGCCTCCCTGAGACATTAGTCCAACTTGAAACTTAAACCTAAGTTGCCACCA
>JBEKMB010000123.1:0-6579 GCA_050008735.1 Syntrophobacteraceae bacterium | reverse complement strand
GGAAAACAGCAGACCAAAGGCAAAATAGGAGCCGTATTAATCCTGTCTAAATACTACGCAAAGCAAAAAGATCTTTGACAGGATTTACAGGATTGACAGGAAAACAGCAGACCAAAGGCAAAGCAGGAGCCGTATTAATCCTGTCTAAATACTACGCAAAGCAAAAAGATTTTTGACAGGATTTACAGGAAAACAGCAGACCAAAGGCAAAGCAGGAGTCGTATTAATCCTGTCTAAATACTACGCAAAGCAAAAAGATCTTTGACAGGATTTACAGGAAAACAGCAGACCAAAGGCAAAATAGGAGCCGTATTAATCCTGTTAATCCTGTCTAAGCTTTTTGGCAGTTAAAGGCTTTTCATCCTTTGAATCCTGTCTCAGGTCTTTGTTTCGCAAGTTGCGTTTACTGTAGGGGCGCGCCACGGGCGCGATGAACCCCGTGCAACCGCAGAACGTGGAAAATGTTGACGGTAGTAAATCGCGGACATGGCCCACGACCGCAAGCAAGGATTATACGCCACTATGGTCAGGGACATCATGACAGTGAGGCAAACCCGGCAGCTCGAGGCTTCGGTAAGATCCATCCTGAATTGCGAAAAGACACGGAAACTTCCTGCGATGAAAGGGATGTTCCCCTTCCGGCTTGGCACCACTTCCTACATTATTCCAGCGGCCATTATTCCCAACATCCGGTTTCTCGGTCCGTACGTGGACGAAGTCGAGCTGGTATTGTTCGAATCCGAGGGCGAATACAGCCTCCCCTCACCGGCCGAGATCGAGGAGATGAGGCATCTCGCCGCGGAGTTTGACCTGGTCTACAACGTTCATCTGCCTACGGACGTTTTCCCAGGGGATGAAGACCCCCTGTTGCGCGATCGTTTTCAGCAAAGGACCCTCCGATTTATCCATGGGACTTCCCCTCTCGATCCCACGGTTTTCATCCTGCATTGCGAGGGCGCGAACGCAGTGGGCCAAAGGAGCACGGACCTGAATGCATGGATAAACCGGACCGCCGAATCGCTCGAAAAGCTGGTACATGATGGGGTCGATCCACATCGAATCGCCCTGGAAAACCTCGAGTATGTGCCGGAGGTGCTTCTGCCCCTTGCAGAACACTTCGGCATGAGCCTGTGCATGGATATAGGCCACCTGCTTCGCCGCGGTCACAGCCCCCTGGATCAAATTCAGCTTTTGCTTTCGAGGTGTTCCATGGTCCACCTGCACGGGGTGAGAGAAGGAAGGGACCATTTAGGGATCCATTGGATTCCCGAACAAACGTGGGACCCGATTTATCGAGCACTCGAGCAATCTTTCACCGGAGGCGTCTCATTGGAGGTTTTTTCACTCGAAGAGTTGATCCCATCGCTTCACAGGATTTACGCTGCCGCAAAAAGCTCAATATGAGAGCTGCTTATAACCGCGCTTCAAAAAGAGATTGATTCGATCAGACCGGCTCAAGACGCGCCTGGAAAAAGCGCAGGTATTGGGGTTCGTAGACGAGCTTCAGACCTTTTGCGCTGTCGCGGTTCCAAAAAACCTCCTCGATTGCTTCGGCGGTAACGTCCATGTGCGCCTGCGTATAGACCCGGCGGGGAATGGCGACCCTTACAAGCTCGAGCCTGGGATAGCGGTGAAGCCCCGTTGCCGGGTCCCGCCCGGCCGAAAGGATGCCTCTTTCCATCGTTCGCACCCCGGCCTCGATGTAGATTTCGGCGGCAAGGGTCTGGGCCGGAAACCGGTCCTGCGGGACATGGGGATAAAAGCGCCTGGCATCGAGAAAAACGGCATGGCCGCCAACGGGAAGAACTATCGGCACGCCCCAGTCGAGCAGTTTTCTGCCCAGGTACTCCACCTGCCCGACTCTTGCCCGGATGTGGTCGTCATCGACCGATTCTTCTATCCCCCGGGCCATCGCCTCCATGTCCCGTCCGGCCAGCCCGCCATAGGTGTGCAGCCCTTCATAGACCACGACGAGATTTCGCGCTTCCTCGAACTTTTCGCGGTCGTTCAGGGCAAGCCAGCCACCGATGTTTACGAGGCTGTCCTTCTTTGCGCTCATCCACGATCCATCCGTATGCGAGCAGAATTCCAGGAGGATTTCAGCGACCTTTTTATTCCGGTATCCTTCCTCCCTTTGCTGGATGAAGTATGCGTTTTCAATTGCCCGCGTCGCATCGAGCAGGACCGGAATGCCGTATCTATCGCACAGGGCCCGCAGCTCGCGAACGTTTTGCATCGAAACGGGCTGCCCCCCCGCCATGTTCACCGTTGCGGCAAGGCTCACATAAGGAATTCTGTCCCGTCCGACTTTTTCGATCAAATCTTCGAGCTTTCCCAGATCGACGTTTCCCTTAAAGGGGCCCTCGCCCGCAGGGTCGTGCGCCACGTCGACGATTACATCCGTGAAAGTCCCGCCCGCAAGTTCCTGGTGGACCCTCGTGGTCGTGAAGTACATGTTCCCCGGTACGAAATCCCCCTTATTTATATAGATCCTGGAGACCAGATGCTCCGCGCCCCGCCCCTGGTGCGTGGGCACCATGAATTTGTATCCATAGAACTTCCGGATATTTTCCTCCAGGCGGTAGAAGTTGCGGCTCCCCGCGTAAGCCTCGTCTCCGAGCATGAGCCCCGCCCACTGGTAGTCGCTCATCGCGGACGTGCCCGAGTCGGTTAGCAGATCGATGTAGACGTCTTCGGATTTAAGCAGGAAAGTGTTGTACCCGGCCTCTTTCATGCGCTCCAGGCGATATTGGCGGCCCGTCCGGCGAACGGGTTCGACCATCTTCACTTTCCAGGGTTCGGCCCAGGATTTTTGGGAGGGATCTCGTTTTCGTGAGGTCGACATTCGGGCTTTCCTCTCTTGGCAATAATTCGCCGCGGACGGTAGAGGACGCGGAGCTATAAAGATAAAAAGCGTGGGGAGCTTTGCCCCCCCCATCGCCGCTGCGCGGCTCAGTGTGGCGCCGAGGGCGCTCGGCCGCGCGCGCAGCCGAAATCTTGCTGGGGTGCGGGGGAAGCATTCCCATAAGCGCTAACTTAATGAACCAAAAGGCACCTTTCGGTTCCGTTAAGCTTGCGGAGCAGGCTGTGCAAGTCCCCCTTTTCTAAAGGGGGATTTAGGGGCTTTCAATAACTTGCGCAGTAGCTAATATCCAAAATCCCCCCTGCCCCCCTTTAAAAAAGGGGGGGAAACAGACATGCCCCCCTTTAAAAAAGGGGGGAAAACAGACAAGTTAGCGCCTATGGGAAGCATTCCCCCGCGCTTCCGTAGGGTTTCGGCCGCGCGCTCGGGGGTGTGGTGGGCAAAGCTCCCCGCTTCCTGCTTCTGCACCTTTGCGGTCAAGGCTCGCCGAATTTTATCCCCTGGGAAAGAGGCATCTGCCCGGACCAGTTGATCGTGCAGGTTTGGCGACGCATGTAGGCTTTCCAGGCATCCGCTCCGGACTCCCGGCCGCCGCCGGTTTCCTTTTCACCTCCGAAGGCCCCGCCGATCTCGGCCCCTGAAGTGCTGATATTAACGTTTGCAATGCCGCAGTCGCTCCCCCGGCTGCCGAGGAACAATTCGGATTCGCGCAGATCGTCTGTAAAGATCGCCGAAGCGAGTCCCTGCGAAACGTCGTTGTGGAACCCAATGGCCTGTTCGAGGGTTTCGTAGCGGATCATGTAGAGTATGGGCGCGAAAGTTTCCTTTTTTACGATCCGATAGTGGTTTTCCACCTCGCAGATGCAGGGCGAAACGTATGTCCCGGCCTCATATATGCCGCCGCTCAGGACTTTGCCTCCACAGAGCAGCTTTCCGCCTTCTTTTTCGATCTCGCCCAGCGCCCTGATCATTTCTTCGACGGCTTTTGTGTCGATGAGCGGCCCCATCAGGACGCCCTCTTCCAGGGGGTTTCCGATCCTGACCTGCGCGTAGGCGGCAACCAAAAGTTCCTTTAGTTTGTCGAAGATCGAGTTCTGTACGATCAGCCGCCTGATGGTCGTGCATCTCTGCCCGGCCGTCCCGAGTGCGCCGAAAAGAATTGCCCGGACAGCAAGGTTGAGGTCCGCGCCCCGGGTAACGATAACGGCGTTGTTGCCTCCAAGCTCCAGCAGCGACTTGCCGAGCCGAGCCGCGACAATCCCGCCGATACGCCTGCCCACGGGCACGCTTCCGGTTGCCGAGATCAGCGGCAGCCTTGCGTCCGAGACCAACCGCTCCCCGATATCTTCACCCGTACCGATCACCACGTTCAAAATCCCTTCCGGAAAACCGCAATCCCTTATGGCGCGAGCGGCTATCCTGTTAGCGGCAACGGCGCAGAGCGGGACTTTGCTCGAAGGCTTCCAGACAACGGTGTCGCCGGCAATGAGCGCGAGCATGGCGTTCCATGACCAGACGGCAACCGGAAAGTTGAATGCCGTGATGACTCCAACGGGGCCAAGCGGATGGTACTGTTCGAACATACGATGTCCCGGTCTTTCGCTGTGCATGGAAAAACCGTAGAGCATCCGCGACTGTCCGACGGCAAAGTCACAGAGGTCTATCAGTTCCTGGACCTCACCCTGCGCCTCCGTAAGTATTTTTCCCGTCTCCAGAGAGATCAACACGCTGAGGTCACTTTTTCGCTCGCGGAAGGCGTCGCCGATCCGCCGGACCACTTCGCCCCGCTTCGGGGCCGGCACGTCCCGCCACAGCATGAAGGCCGCTTGGGCCGCCTGTGCGATTTTTTCATAACTCGAGGGATCTGCCTGCCTGATTGTCGCGAGGACTTTCCCATCCGGGGGTGATATGGAATCCAGGGCCTCACCCCGGCAGTCCACGTGGTCCAGTCCGCTGAAAGCGCCCTGGTTCAGCTTTTCGATACCCAGCCTTTCGAGCAGGTCTTGTGTCATTTTTTGCCTTCCGGGTAAGCTATCCGCCCTGCCGTCAACCGGCAAGCTCCCTCAGGGTTTCCTCAAAAATGGAAAGCCCGGTATCCACTTCCTCCGCGCTGACGATCAGAGCGGGACAGAAGCGGATGGTGCTTTCGCCGCAGCCAAGCAGGAGCAAACCGTTCTGAAATGCGCCCTGAACGACCCTGTCACGCAAATCGGGTGCGCTCTCTTTGGTGATGCGGTCTTTCACGAGTTCGACACCCACCATCAGCCCCATTCCTCGCACGTCTCCCATGCACTCGATGGTCTTCTGCATCTCACTCAGTCCGGCCATCAGCTGGCGCCCCCTGAGTTTCGCATTCTCGATCAGGCCCTTTTGGAGAAGATCGATGGTTACCAGGGCGGCCCGGCAGGAAATGGGGTTGCCTCCGAACGTCGACGCGTGCGACCCCGCATGCCAGTCCATAATTTCCGAGCCTGCGATCATGGCCCCCAGAGGCATGCCGGAAGCAATTCCCTTGGCGAGCGCCATTATGTCCGGTTCAACGCCGAAGTGTTCCATGGCAAACATTTTTCCGGTCCTTCCCATTCCCGTCTGGATCTCGTCGGCAACAAGAAGGATACCGTATTTTTCTGCCAGTTTGCTCAGTTCCACGTGAAACTCGGGCGGGGGCACGATATATCCGCCCTCCCCCTGAATCGGTTCCACGAAAATGGCCGCGACTTCTTCGGGTGAAATGCTCGTGCGGAAAAGCGGATCTTCTATCCACCGCACGCAGGCTGAGCCGCAAGTGGGATAACAAGCCCCGAAAGGGCAATGGTAGCAGTTCGGGTAAGGCACATGGGTAATGCCGGGCACGAACGGGGTGTAGTATTTTCTCTGGTAGGCTTTGCTTGCGCTGAGCGAAAGGGCACCCATGGTTCTGCCGTGGAACGCTCCGAAAAAAGCTATCGTCTGGTCTCGTCTCGTGTGATAGCGAGCCAGCTTGAATGAGGCTTCCACGGCCTCGGTGCCGGAGTTGGCGAAGAATACCTTGGGGCGGCCTCTGATATTGGCAATTCCCGCCAATCTTTCGGCAAGGGCTATCTGGGGAACATAGTAGAAATCGGTCCCCGACATGTGAATCAATTTGCCGGCCTGGTCCCTGATTGCCTCAACGACCTCCGGATGACAATGTCCGGTCGTATTTACGGCTATACCCGCCGTGAAATCCAGGAACCGATTGCCGTCGACGTCCCGGACCCACAGTCCCCGCGCGTTGTCGGCGACCAGCGGATAGACCCTGGTATAGGATGGAGAAACGAACCCGGTATCGGCGCGGATAAATTCCGAAGCCTTCGGCCCCGGCAGAGGCGTCTTTATAAGCGGGCTTTTCATATTTCCCTCTGATTTCCGTAAGAACACGAAGAGACTTGACAAGGATTAATAGGATTTAAAAAATGCTGTTGAGTCCAGCATCCATTATAGTCACCGTCCGGAAAAAGACTTGACAGGATTAACAGGATTAACAGGATTTAAAAAAATACCGCTATTTCCTGGACAGAATTTAGAGATTCACCTCTCATTGCTCCTCGTTTCCTGCTTCCTGTCAATCCTGTTAATCCTTGTATGTTTGGAACATGTTAATGGCGTATAGACTGGCCGAGTAGAACCGCCGAGAATGGGTCTACCCCATGACTCGTCGGAGGCGGTTCTGCGAGGCCCCATTGAATATTTCCAGT
>JBEKMB010000122.1:0-13522 GCA_050008735.1 Syntrophobacteraceae bacterium | reverse complement strand
GCCTGCCGTGTAGCGCCTCCCAAAAAAGAGTTTTTTGCATGGATGGGTTTATCAATTTTGGTGGATATGCAGTCAGCGATAAATAGCAAGGTTGGAAAATGCAAATTCAACCTTCCTCTCCTGGAACTTGAGAAATAGAGCACCGGAAAAACGCAGCCTTCCTGAATCATATGTTTTGTTCACCTTTGGCCAGGTCAGACTCAAGGATCTGGCAAGCGTTGATCGCCGTTTTGCTAAAACCTTGTCTATCATCAACGGACTGATGTGAGCGGTCATCTTTTACAAGGTGACGCGCTTAATGAATCCGGTGTATACTTAAAAACAACAGAATGGTTCGTGAAGAAGAAGCAACGGCATGTAATGGGCGCAGCCCGTTGGCAGGCCACATTTTCATCCAACCCTTTTCAGACCCAATTAGGCGAAATCAGCGACTGCACTGAACCTCCCTCTCAACCTCACCTCCATTCTCTCGGTCGGTCTTCTCGATACAGCGGAATGGCACATATTTTTCGCCGTCAAATTTCATGAAAACTGTAAGACACCTCCATGCACTGCAATTTGTTTCTGCAATGTCGTAGTTGCCGTTGCTTGTGGAAGGCAACACTTGAAAATTGTCGCCAGCGCCGGCATATCGAACCTTGTAAGTCTTTGGAGTCGCGCCCTTATCCCCTGTAATTAACCAGAATCGAAACAGGTGAGCCCCGTAGAAGGTGTGGCAGTAAGGTTTAAGTGCAGGGCGTACGAAGTAAAGCTCCTCGCCATTGTTCATGATTGGAAGTGCGACAGATCGAAAGAGTCGCTGGAAGGCACCCTTTCGGATCTTCATATCAGCCATGCATGCTGTAAGGTTATCAAGGTCATCTTGGTCTGCTGAACTGACTATGGCTTGAACCACCGCCACCGATGGAACTCTCTCCCCTGGAGTAGGGGTTTCTGTGCTTGCGGAAACAAGCGGGGCAGCATGAGAAACCTGAACCAGAACGAAGCTCAAACCCAAAAAGAAGAAAATCCATCGACGCATAGTTGTGTATACCCAACGATTAAGCCGGAATAATGCATCATCTTCTGCGCTATGCATCCAAACCGCATGTTGAGATCGGATTTTTGCCCGAAAAACTTCCGCTCTGACCCTGAAACCTGTAAAAAGCATACGATTTTCAAATCGGACATGCAAGAGATATCACTGCGCAGTTGGCTGTCGGAAACTGCCGGATGCCCACCCGGGGTTTCCGGATGGGCGCTGTCAAGGACACCGCGACATCGGGCACTCCGTCATTTAAATGGCGATAAATCCGGCACACCGTCATTTACACGGCGACAAATCCGGCACGGTTTGAAAGGCTTTGAAGGTAACTCATGCGCCAGGCGGGGGCCTGGGCCATCATCGTTTTGTCCGGTTTCATCGGGTGCGACCCTCGCGCAAACCCACGTCCTCGCCTCACCAGCCCTTTCCGACATGACACGGGATGATCCATTTTGTCTAATCTTATCATGCTTTGAAGCTGCCAATCGCCCGCCAAAATGGGAAATCGTGAGAATGCACGTGCTATTGGGCGACGGCCTCGTCCTTGAGCGCCTTCACGCTGCTGTCAAAATAGGGCGCAAAAATCTCATAATCTTTGTCCTCTAAACTATAACTGTTCACCCCATTGGCCAAGTTGTACTCATTGGTGCCGCCGGGAACGAAATACCGGATCCATGGACCGCCGCTGCAGCCCCCAAGCTGAGTGGTGCCGATCCCCGGGGTGTTGGGGGTCTTGGAGGTATCTGCTGAGGCGTAGGATGCTTCAGTGTCTACCATGGACTGACCATTCCAGGGACTTGCAGCCGGGTATCCGAACATGCTCCAGTGCTGCACCAGCGAAAGGTTGTAAGCAAAGCCCAGATGTCCAACCTCCTGGGAGAGTTTCACTCCACCCAAATGCTTTTTGACTACGGCGAAAGCAACATCGCGCGCCATATTGCCGCCTTCGTGATACGAGTCGAACGTTAAGAAAGAGGATGCCGTCCACTTACCGAAAGGCTCTTTCCCACCACGATAGGCAGGAACGAAGATCCAGTTGGTGTAGTAGCTTCCCGCCTCGTTCGATACGCAATGTCCCGCCGTCAAAACGGCCCGCCCACCGATGGCAGAGCCCGAACAAACATAATCCCGGCCGTCGGTCCCCGTGTAGAATACCTTTCCGATGGCCTTGTAGGGGAACGGTGTGGAAGTGGTTCCGTAAAGAGGAGTCAATACAAAGAAAGTGGTATGGGGCGGAGGGTAGCTGTATCCGATGGACGGGTCCAGTATCTCCGTGCTCGGAGCGCCGGCCTCATTATCGGTAAGAACCGAAGCCTGGCATGCCTTCCGGCTCGGGTCGTAACTCGGATCATAGCCGGGTGTGTCCGCGGGTTGTAGAGTCTCGGTCAGAGATCGTTGCAGATTTGTCTTGTTCTTGGGAATGGGACGCGGTGTTGCTTTCTGCATTCTCTCCGCAGTCCAATATTTCGCTGCGGTCGCGGTCTGGTCTGAGGGAATGTTATAGACGGAAAACGTCTCTGTGGCCCAAGTTCCCGCGGCCGATGCAGCGATAAGGAAAAAAATCCCGAACAAGATACAAACGAATTTTCTCACTGATGTCCTCCTTGGGCTGTTTCATGCTCAGCTACAAAAGATAGGTGACCTATAAAAACGAAAAACGATTGTTAGACAAAGACATCTCCTTGTGTTGCCGTGGCCCTGCGCATAATCGTGCTCTTGCCGCATAAGATCGCATTGTGGCAGTTGTTTTTTAGTATTTGTAGAGAGGGGAAATGCTACGCAATAAAAGTGCCAGTTTTGACGTAGCGAAGAAAACGAGCCCGGTCTGCAAGGGCGCCGCCGTATTGTCTGGGAATCTCGCCAAAAATGTCACCCAAGAACTGCCAAACGTTCTGGATTACCTCAACAATATCTTTAGAAGCGGCAAGTTCAGGGATGCGTTTCTCAATATGGAGATATTTGGGGTAAGTCAACTCGATGTGCCTGGCTGGGGTAACGCGAAGGCGACAAAGTAATGTGACCGGTCATTGATAGTGATAAGTGGAGAGCTCTTTTATCCTGAGGCCGCCGGTGCGAAGATAACCGGCGACCTGCCTTACAGATTGATCGCATGGAGAGAAAATCTCGTGTTTTGCCTTTGCACCAAGACATTCGACAAGCCGAGAAAAGCGGTCAGGCAAAACAAACATTCACTTTTTCTTCCTTAACTTCTTCCGTGAGTTACTCTTCCGCTTTGCCTCCTGCTGCCGTTCAAGTTCAACCTCCCGCTGGGCTTTCCAGGCCGGGCACCATTTTCCGTGCCAGGCCATAATCTTCCCTATCGTCGTTGCGGGATTATCTCTTGCGTATCGACATAAACGGCATCCATCACACGCCTTGCCCAAGAATCGTTCGATCCGGGTCATCATTTTCTCTCCAGGATAGACGGAAGTCTGTGAAGCGATTAAGTGTGTCAGTCATCAATCCGGCACCGGAACAGCTTCAGATAAGGAGTGTACAGCTGATCGGCCAAAGGGATTTTCTCCTGACACGGCAAATCAAACCGACTCGACTTTTGACTTTCTTCCCGGTCTCAGCTGCTGAGACCATTCGATTTGGCCGCCGCCCTGGCCTTAGTCTGCCTTTTCGTCTCACTGAATTTGCGCAGCTTCTCCGGTAGTCCCCTTCGATATCGGCATCCGACATATGTGTTGAAGATACCTGAGTCTGGACGATTTCCGATGCGATCTCGATGAGTTTTTTGGCCATTGTATCTCTTCTGAGGAAAGGGGCAAATTTTGACCGTAATTATTGTAAACCAATCAGGAACAAAAATGGAGTATTCACAACCAGAAAGACGGCCAGGAAGATCGCTCCAAATACCAGCCCCAGCGTCCAGAAATCCTTTCTTCCAATATAGCCGCTGCCAAAGTAAACGGGAGAAGGACCGGTTGCATAGGGTGTAATGATACCCATTATACCGAGAGAGTAAGCCAGTAACAGGGCCAATATGCTGACATTCATCCCCGGGACCGCGGCGCCGGCCGAGAGAAATACCGGCAGCATGGCTGTCGTATGCGCTGTGGTGCTGGCAAACATGTAATGGGTTATGAAAAAGACCGCCACCATAAAGACCATGATCAAAGCCGGAGAGATCCCCGTCAATAGTGTCGCCGCGCCTTTGCCAAGCCATGCGGTAAACCCGACAATCGCCAGACCGTCAGCAAGGGCAACCAGTGTGGCAAACCAGGCCAGTACGCTCCAGGCTTTCTTATTCGACATGATGTCATCCCAGCTTACGATGCCGGAAATGATCATCAGGCTGATCACAATGAGGGCCACAGTCGTTGGATTGACTAGTTTTTGCGCAAATATCCACAGTCCCAGGGCCAGAAGGGCCAGTACTGCCATTAACATTTCCTTGTGGCTAACCTTGCCCATCTTATTTAGCTCTTCAGCCGCCCACTTTGGGACTTCCGGGCTGGATTTGATTTCCGGCGGGTATATTTTATAGACCAGTGCGGGCAAGACAGCGACCAGGATAACCCCGACGGGCAGGAACCCCACAAACCATGTCGTCCACGAAAATTCAAGGTGAACCGTTTTCTTGATCAGTTCGAGCGCTAATAGGTTTGGTGCAAGAGCGGTCGAAAACATCGAACTGGTAACGCATGTGGCTGCCAGCGCGGTCCACATGACATAGGAGCCGATTTTGCGAGCCGTTTCGCCTGGCTCCGAACCATACAGACCAGGAATGTGCCGAATGATGGGAAAAATCGTTCCGCCGCTTCTGGCAGTGTTCGAGGGCATAAAAGGAGCCAGGATAAGGTCCGTTAGGACAATGGCGTAACCCAGACCGATGGTGTTCTTACCCAGCGACCTTACCAGTAATAAGCCCAGCCTTCGTCCCAGGCCGGTTTTTTCGTAGCCCAGAGCGAGCATGAAAGCAGCGAAAATCAACCACACAGTCGAGTTGGAAAAACCTCCCAGTGCCCATGCGACGGATTTTGCCGGTGTTGCTTCCACCATCATGAAAGCAGCCGCCAGACTAACGCCGATAAACCCAATTGCGGCAGCCGGAATCGGCTCGAGGATCAGCACGGCGACAACCGCTGAAAATAGCGAGAAGAAATACCATGCATTGGGGGTAAGCCCGGAAGGGTGAGGAGCCAAGGCAATGGCAATACCAACTACCAGAGGAAGCAGGGCCTTAATAACAAAAGATTTGCGGGCAGCCGGCACCTCACCACCGTTTCCATTAATCGAAGTGTTTCCCATAAGGAGTCCTCTCTCCAAAGCCGGGTCCAGGCAGAAGCGGGATTTAAAGCACGAGGTTCATGCGCCAGGCATACCTCCCTCTCATAGAGATGTTGAAATGGATTGCTGGGGAAACACAGGTGATAAGTTTAAGCAGTTTAATCGTATGCCCAACATTTGCAACTTATTTCACGTGGCTTGAATTGCTGAGGAGTGCCTGAGAATGAGAATCTACCCGGCAGGTCCGGTTTTCCCGGCGGCGCAACGCTTTGAGTACACACTGAACATCGCGTTCAAGCTGAGGATCAACCATGCGGGGCTTTATCGGCCGGCATTTCCACGTTTCCTGATTAAGTAAATGCCGTCGCGGATGGTAAGGAACAGCTTTTCGGCCCGGTCGTCGGATTTCACCAATTTGTTGAAATCCGACATCGCTCGGCTTTCATCGTCTTTCGGATCGAAGATCCTGCCGTACCACAGGGCGTTATCGGCAAGTATCAAGCCGAGCTTTCGCAAAATCCTCATCGATTCTTTGTAATATGCAATGTAGTTTTGTTTGTCGGCGTCGATGAAGACGAGGTCCGTCTTTTCATCCGGCAGGGTTTTCAGGATATCGGGCGCCTCGCCTGTGCGAAGCGTGATCTTGTGGCCGCTGGGGCTCCGGTCGAAAAAATCCTGCGCGATCTTTGCGTAATGGGGATTATGCTCGATGGTCAGGATTTCCCCGTCATGTGGAAGTGCCTCGGCCATGGCGAGGGCCGAATAGCCTGTAAAGGTGCCGATTTCGACAACGTGCCGCGCACCGGACAGTTGAGCCATTAGCTGCAGGAACCGGCCTTCGACCCGTCCGGTCAGCATACTGGGATGGGATGTCATCGTCAGTGTAAAGTGCTCGACCTCCTCGAGGAGTGCCGACATGGGCGTTGTATGATCGGCGGCATACTCTTCGGCCTCCCTGGCCACGATATCCATGAAACAGTAGGCGCCGGCTGAGTTGCCCGCCTGTCTGTCGCGGCCTTGAGTATCTTCTCGGCTCATGGGACCCCCCTTCCTTAATTCTGCAATGTTTATCAATATATTTTAAGCATCGCAAAAGAAATGAGCGCGGAGGTCAGGGCCCTGTGCTGCTAGACGATCTTCCAAGACCTTGGCAAGAAAGGGAACGTGCCCCAAGACTAAAGTCCGTCGACTTTTTCAACGTTCAATTTTCCCACACTGCAGCACAATGAAGATTCGTTGCCGGCAGCTTCATAACGCCCTCGTGCAAACAAAAATTGAGGTCCGTTAGCTTCAGG
This sequence comes from Syntrophobacteraceae bacterium, assembly GCA_050008735.1. Taxonomy (GTDB): domain Bacteria; phylum Desulfobacterota; class Syntrophobacteria; order Syntrophobacterales; family Syntrophobacteraceae; genus SbD1. The sequence goes on along the minus strand of JBEKMB010000122.1, from coordinate 6,967 downwards.
CGCCTGCACACATCTCCCGTGCCGGGAAAGACCTCGATGTTTGCCACAAGAATCCAGTGCAGGGCCAGTACGTAGAAGGCCGACAAAACGAGCTGACAAAGAGTCAACGGGACTCCGTATCGGGCGAAGGTTATGAAGGAAATCGGCTTGCCGTGTGCAGCGGAAATACCTGAACTCACTATATTGGCGGATGCCCCGATGAGGGTCGCATTCCCCCCCAGGGTCCCTCCGAACATCATGGCGACGAAAATGGGCAGCGTCAAAGCGGGCCAAGCTGTGAATGCCGGTCCCAGCGCCATTTCCGGCACCAGCTCTGCCGCCACGCAATAGCCTTTGACCAACAGGATCATGGCCGCGACCACTGGAATGTTCGCCAGTACGCTGGATGCCGCCGCGACTCCCACGAGCATGACAATCGACACAAGGAGCAGATTCGTGCCGAACCAGGCGACCATATTCCTGGAGAGGCTGTGGATGATCCCTGTACGGGTGAAAGCCTCCACCATGAGAAACATGCAGGTGATGAAGAGGAGCGTTTTCCAATCCACGTCCCTCAGCACCTTGTCCACCGGCTCCACCCTTGTACGGTATATGATGAGAAGTGCCAGGGATGCCCCGATGATGGCCGCCGAAGGGGGGACGAGATGAGAAGGCAGGGATTCACCAAAAAGGAAAAGCAGGACCATCAACATCAGGACGACAAACGAAAAGATGCAGAAAACGGGACGTTCAAGACGCTGCTGGGGGAGATCGGCTGGGAGGGTGCGCTTTACTCGCCAGACATCACGCATGACCAGGGGGAGAAGCGGAACAAGCACCAGTACGGACAGCAGGCCACCGATGCTCACCTTCTGTAAATATTGGCCAAAGCTCATGTTGATGGAGCTGCCGACCAGAAATGTGGCAGGGTCGCCGACCAGTGTGAGCAGGCCGGCTGAGTTGCTGATGATGGCGGTCAAAACGAGGGGGCCGACGAAATCTACCTCGAGGGCCTTAGCAACGCGAATGATTATAGGGGCAAGCAGGATCACAGTGGTTGCATTGGGAAGAAACGCACAAAGCGGGGCCACCAGGACAATCAACCCCAACAGGAAACGTTTACCGCTTCCCCCTGTAGCCCGAAGGAATCGGGTGCCCACCAGCTCAAAAATCCCCGTCGGCACCAGAGTGCGTGCCACGACCATCCCGCCGAACAGCAGGGAGATAGATCCGCCGGCGGTTTGCGCCGTGTTCAGAAACTCCTGCCGGGTAAAGACTCCAAAGAGGAGAAGAGTGCTCACTCCCAGGAGGGCGGCAACCGCCATGTCTATGACGTTGAATGCAATCGCCAGGATGACTCCGGCAAACACCAGAAGTGTTACGGCAACCTGTAGATCACTCATGGTTATCCTTGGGAGGAAATGGGTTCACGGTTTGTTCCGGTGACAGGCTCCGTTTAGCACATGGGGCATGCACCAGGGTTGGACATGGCGTCCCGGGGCAATCATTGAAATGGGGGAGAGTACATCAACCCCCCGTGGTTCCAAAGGCCATTGAGGCCACGTTCGAGCTTGAGGCCGCTCTGAGAGCCAAAGTTGCGTTCGAACATCTCTCCGTAGTTGCCGACACTCTCCACTACGCGTGTTGCCCATCCGGGCGGAACAGTCAATGCCTTGGAAATGATCCCGTCCAGTTCGAGCCACCGCTGCACAGCCGGGTCCGTTTTGGTCTCCAGCCTGGAGTGCACGTTGGACTGGGTGATGCCTGTTTCTTCGGCCCTGATAAGTGTAAAGAGGACCCATCTCACGACGGTGAACCATTCGTCATCGCCACGCCGCACGACGGGGCCCATGGGCTCCTTGGAAATCTGATCGGGTAGAATGAGGTACTCTTCCGGTCCTCCCGGCGCTTTCAACCGCATGGCCGTCAACTGGGGCCGCTCCGAGGTGAAGGCCTGGCATTGGCCGGAAAACAGGGCTTCGGCCGCTTTCCCCTGTGATTCGACGATTATGGGTTGGTAGCTCCAGTTCCGCGCACGGAAATGATCCGCCAGGTTCGTTTCGTGCGTCGTTCCCTTGATGACGCAGATGGTGGCTCCGTTCAGTTGGGAAAGGTCGTGAACATTGTTTTTGGCCGAAACCAGCAAACTCTGCCCGTCATAGTAGAGTACGCCGGCAAACATCACTTCCATGGTAGCCTCGCGTTCAAGGGTCCACGTAGTGTTTCGGACCAACACGTCGATCTCGCCGGCTTTCAGGGAGGGGAATCTCGCAGAGGGAGCCAGCGAGATGAATTCCACCTTCCCGGCATCCCCCAGGACGGCGGCGGCCAGCGCACTACAGAAGTCCGTATCCATCCCGGACCAGCGCCCGTCAGGTTCCTTGACTGAGAATCCTGGAACACCGTCACTGACGCCGCAACGGACTTTTGCCCTTGTTTTGATGCGAGTAAGAGTGTCCCCGGCTTCCGCGGGGGAGTGAATGTGCGACATGGCCAGCATGCCGGCAAATAGAAAAACAAGTATTCGAGCCTTTTTCATGGAGCGCATACCCTTTCCTCGGGAGATGGAGGGCTACTGACCGAGATGGGAGAGCGTGTAGCCCAACGGAGTGCTGGAAATTTTTAAAGGGGGATCGAGGGGGATTTTAAAGGCTTACATAGCATTGGAGACTCAAAATCTCCCCTGCCCCTTTTAAGAAAAGAGGGCAAATATGGAAAATAGTCCCTTTGCGACACAGTCTCGAACGGCCGGTCCATCTCCAAAATTAGGAAGATCGATGAAAGAGGTGCTACCAGGGCGGTGAAGTTCTCCCCGGTTCAGACAGGTGTATAGATCACAGTGGTTCGCACATCTTTGTGCGCTGGAAGTTCCATGATAGTGCGGATGTCGTAGCCCGCCTCAGCGGATGTGTGGCAAAGGAATGCTCGAAGGCCTGGCAGATAGTCCGTTTCTCAAATCTTGCCTTCGTGACCCCATCTCTGGTGGCTTCCTGCAGTGGGACCGGTTCGAGAAACATTTCTTTGCCCTAAGTTCGTGAGATAAGACTATGACGCAATGGCGTCAATCGGGAGATGTTTGATTCGATGCATATTCTTGAGATGCTCGCAGGAATTTCGAAATACTTGCCGGACAGTCCCAACGTTAGGGTTAATCGGCGGCGCAAGGCATCACGAACCTTGGGTTTGTTGAACTCCCTTTGCAAAGACAACGGTTTACTCCCTCAGGTCTACACCATGGCCGGGCGGGGATGATTTCTCGACTCAACTTTAACGGTCTCAGACAATCAATGGTCCTTCACAAAACGTACTTGACCAAGGTGAAGTCAGGAAGCCGATATTCGATTGTCTCCAATGAAGAAGCTTGAGCCTGGGAGCCCCAAACCGCCACCGCATGTATTGACAGTTCTTCAGTCGTATCTATTTTCCTGTCATTAAGTCTCGCGGGTGATGTTGGAACTTCCCGGACTGCCCTGCGCTCATAAAGCTCCACTTGATCGGCGTGCTCGAAAAAGACAATAAATCTCAGCCCCCTAAAGGTTGATTCCTCGCGCAGGGCGGCCGGTGCCACCTTCGCTTTGAACTTTGCATTGTAACGTATCTCCTTATTCTTGCTCACAATCAGTTCCCTTAATGAGTGTTCCGGAGCTTGCACTATTGTCCAAATCTCGTGGTCCATTTCAGCCTTGGATCGTGCACAACGAAGCAGGAGGTCTGTTTGTGAAAGCGCTACGTCGGGGGAAACATCCCAGAGAGGTCCCGTATTGGCTCCTCGGGCGGTCTGGTCTCTGCATTTTCGCGGTGGCTTTTGTCGCTTCCATGTTCGGGTGCGCTCACTATCCGGTCAACCAAACTCTGAAACAGTACGATCCCCAGGCTGGCTATCGGGGCAGGAACTTCCATGTCCCGGGGGAAGATGACCAATTGCTCATAATGCTCAGCTTTTCCGGAGGCGGAACCAGGGCTGCCGCTTTTTCCTACGGTGTGCTGGAAGCCTTCAGGGATACCCCGGTTTCCATCGGCGGACGGAACAGGCGCCTGCTGGACGAAGTGGACTGGATATCCGGTGTCTCCGGTGGGAGCTTTACGGCGGCATATTACGGGCTTTTTCGGGATCGCATCTTCGAAGACTTCGAGGGCCGTTTCCTGAAGAAAAACATCCAGGGCGAGCTTACACGCGCCATGCTTTTTAACCCTTTGAACTGGGGAAAACTTTCTTCCCCTTATTACGACCGCAGTGACATAGCGGCGGAATACTACGACAAGAATGTCTTCGACGGGGGAACGTTTGGTGACATCCTCGCAAAAAAGAAGCCGATAATCGTCATCAATGCCACGGATATGGTCCATGGGACTCGTTTTTCCTTTAACCAGGAGACCTTCGATGTAATCTGCTCGGATCTCTCCACCTTCCCCGTTGCCAGGGCATGCGCCGCTTCATCGGCGGTGCCTGTTGTGCTGAGCCCCATAACTTTGCGAAATCATGCCGGTACGTGCGGTTATAAGATGCCAAAAGTACTCGAGGACGCGATGCGTCCCCCGAGGGACGTTTCATCGCGCCGCTTCGACCTTGCCAACAACATGATGCCTTTCCTGGATTCTGAGAAAAAGCCTTTCATCCACCTTGTGGATGGAGGGGTTGCCGACAACCTGGGCCTTCGCGCCGCCCTGGAGCGCGTCACGATCGTTGGCAGCCCCTGGACCACTCTGCAATACGTTGGTTTGCAGAACGCGCGCAAAATCGTGTTCGTGGTGGTGAATGCAGAGACGGAAAGCGACCCCAAGTGGGACCGGATTGAGAAAGTCCCAACCTTTGGCGCCATGCTCAGTTCGTATTCTTCCATAGCCATCGCCCGATACAACGTGGAGACAGTTGCCCTGTTGCAGGAAAGCTTCCCCCGCTGGGCTGACGAAATCCGCAGGGGCCGCTGCGGCTCGGGAGCTGTCTCCAAGGAACCCGGCTCCTGCGGCGATATCGAATTCTACCTGGTGCAGGTGAGATTCGACGCTCTGGACGACGAAGCGGAGCGCACACACTTGAAACAGCTTCCCACTTCATTCGTTCTCAAGCCGGAAGAGGTTGACGAACTGCGGGGAGCTGCTCGCCGGATCCTCGCGGAGTCCAAGGAATTCCAGCGGTTGCTCCTGGACCTTCGACAGCAGTGAAAATCGATATTACTTTCAAGCAGAAAGAAAAGCTCTGTGATCGACAATGTTTTACAACCCAAAGTCCCCGGAAGACCGTTGCTGTTTTGAGATGTTGGTTGCCGGAAGGGTGTGAAAGGTCGCAGGGGAGGAACTGCAAAGACTCGGCATCGATGTGGTCGAGAAGGTGGATAAGCGAATCGAATACGTCTGTTTATGCACATCGTACAGAACCGCATTCCGGTCATGGCATCGTTTTAAAGCGCACCGGGCTCAGTCGCTGCTTCTCAAAAACGATGGAGCGTGGAGACGGGCGCGTTCAACGAAAGACAACATTCAACGGAATGATAAAGGAGGACACATGATTAGGAATAAACTCTTCAGCGGATTGTGTTTGGCAGTTAGCCTCCTCGTGTTTGCGACCTGGCAGGCCAGGGCTCAGGAGAAGGCCCCGGAATCTTCTGCTTCCGCCGAGGATGCCACGGCCCTGCTCAATAAAACTGCCGATTTCCTCTCCAGGGCCGGACAGTTCAGCGTCACTATTCGATCGGGATACGACGCGGTACAGAAATCCGGTCAGAAAATTGAGTTCGGGGAGATCCGGAAAGTCACTCTTCTTCGCCCCGACCGGTTTCGGTCAGATATCGAGCGAAGTGATGGCGAAAAGGGACTGGTGATCTTCGATGGAAAAGATATCATTATCTTCAACGAAAAAGACAAGGTATATGCGAAAGCCTCCAGGCCGGGCGACCTGGACGGCGCTGTGACCTATCTCCTGAAGGATCTCGGGATGCGTTTGCCTTTGGCCATGATGTACCTGTCAAGGCTGCCTTCGGAGATGGAAAACAGGGTTCGTTCAGTCGAAACTGTCGAACAGACCGCCATAATGGATGTCCCGTGTGTCCACCTTGCGGCCCGGACCGATGACGTGGATTTCCAGATCTGGGTTCCATCAAAAGGTGACCCACTCCCACGCCGCATCGTGCTTACCTATAAAAATGAAAAAGGACAACCTCAGTTCTGGGCGAATTTGTCAGACTGGAACCTGTCCCCAAACCCTTCGGATTCACTCTTCATTTTTGCAGCGCCTGAAGACGCCCGGCAGATTCCTTTCCTCGCACAGCTGAAGTTGTCCATGCCTGAACCGGCAAAAAAGAAGCCGGCAACAAAGAAGGGAGGCAAGAAATGAAACGCGACTTATCGAAAATCATGATTTCCGTTGCGACCATTATGATTTTTGTCCTGTTTCTTGCGATTGACGTCGATGCCCGTGGCGGGGGCGGACGAGGTGGCGGAGGAGGAGGACGAGGTGGCGGAGGAGGAGGACGAGGTGGCGGAGGAGGCGGCTTCTCAGGAGGTGGCGGCGGACGAGGTGGCGGAGGCGGAGGTGGCGGAGGGTTCAGCCGTGGGGGAACTGCCAGTGGAGGCGGCTTCTCGGGTGGTGCCGGCGGACGAGCTGGTGGAGGCGGCTTCTCGGGCGGTGCCGGTGGACGAGCTGGTGGAGGCGGCTTCTCGGGCGGTGCCGGCGGACGAGCTGGTGGAGGCGGCTTCTCGGGCGGTGCCGGCGGACGAGTTGGTGGGGGCGGCGTCTCGGGTGGTGCCGGCGGACGAGTTGGTGGAGGCGGCGTCTCGGGTGGTGCCGGTGGCGTGGCGTCAGGGTCGGCCGGGCAGCAGCGGGGAAGTATGTCCCAGAACCAGGCTCAGCGCCAGCAAAGCATGAGCGGCAACCAGGCTCAGCGCCAGCAAAGCATGAGCGGCAACCAGCAGAACCGCCAGAATGCCTACTCCAATAATTGGGACAGCTACCATGGAGGAGGATACTACGGAGGAGCTGTAGCCGCGGGAG